>CAZYIF010000006.1:0-127034 GCA_964646995.1 uncultured Gammaproteobacteria bacterium | reverse complement strand
TGGCATTGGCATTACCTATCGTTAATGTGCCACTGGTCGTGATGTTATCTAATTCCGTGTCACTCAAGGAGAAGCTGCCTGCACCCGCACCTAGGCCCACTGTTCCACTGGCAGAAGGTAATAAGGAGATGTTGCCAGCGCCGGTATCGATGGTACCGGTCAACACCATATCCGCTGCGGTGATGCTCAAGGTCTTGACCGCACCTGTCGCTGTATTCAATGCCTTGCTTGCCGCTAAGGTGAAGCTACCCGTGCCATTGGCATCGCTGTCGGCATTAATAGTAATTGCACCGGATGCTTGCTTGGTAAAATCATCATTCAATGTAATGCCACTGACTGCGTTGAGTGTTAGCGCAGCCGCTGGCAGTATGCCACCCGTGGTCGCGTCTATGCTCATGCTGCCCGCTGCAGTGATTGTCAATCCAGACGCGAAGCTCACGGCGTCACTGCTGTCTGCGCTGTTATCCGCATCGCCTTCTAGCGTTAGATTACCCACTAAGGTGGTTAGATTTACATTGATGGCGATGCCATCGTCTGCGCTAGCACTCAAGGCATTAAAGCTAGACGCTGCCGTTGCAAAGCTAATGCTGGCGTTATCTAAGGTAGCTATTAAAGTTACGGTGCCACTGATGTTAGCGCTGTTACCTGCGCTGATACCATCTACCGTGATGCTACCATTGGTGTTATTGCCTAAGGTTAATCCCGTCGCGGTAATGCGTTGTAGCTCAGCACCACTCAAGCTATAGTTGCCTGCCGTAGCACCCAATCCTATGGTACCACCATCCGATACTAATAATGTAACTGTACCCGCACCTGTATTTATGCTGCCTAATAAATTAATATCGTCTGCCGTAATAGTAATGTCCTTTATAGCACCTGCACTACTATTTAATGTTTTACCTGAGCCAAGCGTAAAAGTCCCCGTGCCATTTGCATCACTATCCGCATTTATCGTGATTAAGCCAGAAGCCTGCTTAACAAAATTATCATTGATAGCAACCCCATTTGCTGCGTTGAGTGTGATCCCTGCTGCTGACGTGATGCCACCTGTTGTGGCATCCAAGCTTATGCTGCCTGCTGCGCTAATTGTTAGTCCAGCAGCAAAGCTGATACTATCATTCGAATCTGCACCATTATCTGCATCACCTTCTAAGCTTAGATTACCGGCTAGCGTGGTTATATCCACATTAACGGAAATACCATCATCTGCATTAGCACTCAATGCATTAAAAGTCGATGCACTATTGGAAAAAGAGATACCCGCTCCACTTGCTGTCGCATTCAGAGTAACAAGGCCACTGATGTTGCCACTGTTAGCAGAGCTTATCCCATCTACTGTTATACTGCCATTGGTGTTGTCACCTAAGATCAGGCTGCCGGCGGTAATGTTTTGTAACTCATCACCACTCAAGGTATAATTCCCAGAAGTTGCGCCTAATCCAATGCTTCCGCCATCCGAAACGAGCAAAGTAGCAGATGCCGTGCCGCTAGTTATAGTGCCAATTAGACTGATATCATTAGCGCTGATTGTTAATGCATGACTACTCGTATCAAGCACGTCAGATAATAGGGTGAAATTTCCTGTTCCATCCAGATCAAAATCAGCGTTAATAACAGTTATTCCGCCACTCGTCACATTGGCACTGATATCAACTCCATCATACGCATCCATTGTTAACGTGCCTAATGTACTTAAAACATCTTCTATTGAAATAGCTGATCCTGAACCACTGGCAGATAAAACAAGAGCTGCTGCTCCCGCAGCAACAATGCCACCGCCACTCGCAGTAACAATAATATTACCACTGGTGGCAGATACGCTAAACAAAGCGGAGGCCAAATCTACATTACCCACTTGAACATCTGCTGTATCAGATAATGTGTAGCTAAATGCTAGATTGGTGTTTATCAATACTATATTGCTTAATGTGCTCTCCAAAGACGAACCGCTAATATCAATCACATCTGCATTGGGTAAAGAAATGTGAGCATCGCTATCGGCATCTGCTAATGACAACGATACAGCACTAAACATGCTACTCAGCACACTGACGTAAGTGTCTTCTCCACTCGTTGCATCACTGCTAATTGTCAAGGTGCCTGTGCCAGAACCACTGATTTCAATTGGATTACTGTTCGTGCCTATAGTCGTCGCTGTTATGCTCACACTACCATCGGTATTTATTTCTGCAGTACCTGTTGTGCTGCCACTAATAGTCTGTCCTGCGGCATCTATCGTTAGCAACCCGGTTCCCACGCTAATGCTGTTATTAGCCAGGCTGATATTATTTGATCCCGTTAAGGTCAGTGAAAGTGTACCCGTACCTGTTTGTTGCAATGTCCCCCCAGAAGTGTTGTTTAATGTAATACCCGCAGCGTCAATGGTAAACGTCGTACCATTACCACCGCCTACTACTTTTTTACCTGCCGCAACAGTGAAGGTAGAGCTAGCTATTAACTCTACATTGCTGCCTGTCGCTGCAGTAATATTTTCATTAGCTGTAATAGAACCCGCTGCATTCAGCTTTAGTCCCCCAGTGGCAGCTGAAGTAATACCGCTGCCCGTAGATGCTATGGTAATGTTTCCACTGGATGTCGTGGTTAAGCTAGTAACACCCGTGCCAGTCGAATCTTGTAAAATTCTAGTCACGGAGATATGTGAAGTTTGGGATAACGAAATATCGCCTGATGTACGATTATGTGCATCTATCCGATTTAGGAAAACTCTTAATGCATCTGCTGCTGTGCCTATGCCTGTGGCTGCATCCAACACAAGACCACCACCAGCAAACGTATTAAAGTTAAGGTCGGTGTGGCCAGCCGCTAAAATGGAACCATTAGTGCTAGTGACTGAAACAGCATCATCAGCGGTGTTGTCGCTGCGCACACCACCAATGGCAATGTTGCCATATGCGGTTAAAGACGCTTTGCCACTGCCGGTATTAAACGTAGTTCCGTTAGCCATGGTGATAGCGCCACTACCGTTGCTGTCGGCGTCTGCAATAATAGTTAGGTTACCACCGCGTGTAGTAATGTCACCCGAAGCAGAAAACGTAATGTCTCCATTGGCTGTAAGATTTACAGTAAGTTTATCAGAGTCATTAACGGAGTCAGAGATAGAGCTGTTAATGATAATATTATTACGAGCAATCAAACTTAATGTATTGTTACCCTTGCCATTGTAATCCAATGCAGTGCTTAACGTAATGTTACCACTCTGGCTATCGCTCCCACCGGTGCCTGTTGTAATGCTAACTGTCGCTCCGCCAGTCAATGCAGCGAGAATTAAACTAACACCTAACTGTGCGGTATCATTGGTGGATACGAAAGGATTGCTGCTGTTAATGTTGGTATTACCACTGCCTGACACGATTTCAATGTTGTTAGGATCCAATAACCAGGTTCCCGCCTTACCGTGACTAGCCATTAACTCAGGCGCCTTACTCACCGACAGATAATGCTTACCGGAGGTTTCTACAAATCCACCATTACCACCTTGCATACCACCTTGCGCTGAAATATTACCGTGCATATACATTGAGTCGTCTGCCCACACTATCACCTTACCTCCATTACCTAAGGTTAGTGCATCCGCATTAACTACAACCCCTGCATCCACGAACGTAAACTCAGCATTGATGATACCATTACCTTGCCCTTGGTAATCACCACCTATCAGTACTTCACCACCACCTTGCACACCAGATACATCTACTACTGTATGATCAAACAACGCAACCCTTTCACCGAGTATGCGTACTACACCACCTGTACCCACACTGCCACTACGTGCCGACATTACTGCATTACCGGTTGCTGTAGTGGTACCATCTGACATCATGACGATCTCACCGCCACGACTATCAATACCATTTACAGACAGATTACCTGAATTAACTACACCAGCTCCATAACCCACCAAGTGAATAGTACCACCCTGATTAACGACACTCCTTGCTTCAATGATTCCTGTATTATTAACCGCACTGCTGAAAACATCTGAGGCTGCTTTGGCTGTCATCACGACATGTCCTCCTTGCGCCTGTATCACTCCGGTATTGCTTACGGCGGCTTGTGTATTACCATCATTTTTACTTACCTCACCATCAATTTGGAATTGCATTAACCCGTCACCCGTAAAATCTACTGTTACGGCCTTACCTGCCGCTAAGTGCACAGTTCCCATGGTGGCTTTTATTAATCCGTGATTAGCGACAGTATTGCCAACCATAGCAACAAAACCGCCTGCGGATGCCTGTATAACCCCTTGATTAGTAACGTTGCCATGTTCTTCTCCTGTTTGTGAAAAGTGGTAATTGCCACGCATAAATGCTTCATTGCTAATATCCATCGTACTTAAAAACAAGCTACCCACATCAACTTGGCCATTGGCTCCGACCAATATTCCTCTGGGATTTAATACGAAAACTTGACCATTCGCTTGTATCATGCCATTAATTTGACTTGCGCCCATATCGTGTACACGGTTGAGCACCGATGAAGTGGATGTGGGTTGATAAAAATGTACCGTATCCGATTCAGCGACATTAAACGTTTGCCAGTCGATAATTGCCGCATGTGAACTCTGATAAATTTTGGTGTTGTGTTGATCGACAGCCTGTATTGTCGCTTGACCCTCACTCACAACGCCACCCGTAGGACTTGCATGCGCTTGCTGCACGCAGAAATTGCTTGCCATTGCGCCAAACAACAGCGGCAATAGCGCAAATCGTTGCGCATTGCATTTTATTTTATTTATTGTCGCGAAACAGTCTATCACCGTTTAACAACTCCAATGTGGATGACATAAACCAATGACATGCAATGCAAACCACAGGCCAACAGCAAAAATGGATTGTTTTAAATGACAACAAAGACGATAGGGTTCCTTGAAAAACAAGGAATTTTAATAGTTATCTATTTTTTAAAATGATGCGACGACGTGCTTGTTTGCGTGCGTAACAGGAAGTACCTTGCCAGATTTACAGATTTTGCCTGCCAAATTGCGTGGCAAAATTTAATAAACATATCTGTTCAGCAAAGTTACTAATCGTGAAGTTTGTTAGAAAAAACAAACAGATCCTGACGTAATGGGCATTCTCAAGGCAACATGCGGCTCTCTCCGCAGCGTCAATCTCGCTGAGCTAGGCATCATCCAGGCATGATCCAGGGTGATTATTCCGTGTTTTTGCTGCATAGCAGCAAATTATACTGCTTTATTGCAAACAGTAAGGCATGATGCAACGCATAATGGCGTGTCATCAAACAGAATGCTGTGCTACGCGCAATACGTACATCCATCTTTGCTTAGCTAGCAGCAAACACTCAGAAGAAAGACGGTAATAAGCGTGTTTTGTTTGCAAACAATGCGTAATGATGCAATGTATCAGCGTGAGAATGCATGATTACAGTAAACAATTCGCAGTAGCCTCTGCCAAACAAACGTACCTAAATGACAACGCATGCCGTAAAAAACAACCGCATTACCTCGCTATTGGACAATATCCTATTAATCACTTTACTATTTTTACTTAACTTAATGCGTCAATCCTGTAATGAGACGATACATTAATTCATATGCCATGCGCCAAAGTGATTTCCGTTTCATGGTAATACGCTAGGGTACGCTTAAATAAACACTGTTTCTTTTCTTACATTCAGTAGACTGGAGAAGTAAGTAGTAGAACCTCTTTATACTAATGCAATCTCGCTGCATGCATGAATGAAGCCATACCACTTACCGTCGCTAATTCGGCACGTATGCCACAGATCCTTTCTGTCAACAGTACGGTAAACACTACACATTATTGAATGCAAGGCAACACTCACAGCATTAACGCACAACAGCAAAAATGGCGCTTACCCTACCCAATTAAAAAATGGCACAACGCAGGTAATAGCGCAATGCAAGGGAAGTAAAACGGATATTCGCAAAGGAGACACGCCTTATGTTATTGCGATAACGTCTCGCGTATAACGCTATGCCACAACGTAAACAGTAAGGCCGGTGCCCACAGGGCATGTAGTCTTAACACAGCTATAGTCAATAAAACCATGCGGATTTACTTACGCCTATGCGTTAGCTCAAGTAGAGAAATGAGAGACTTGCAGATAGCTCACGAAAACCGTGAGCTATCCGTAACATAGAGAATGGCGTCATAACCAGCATGCATGTCAGCATGTCGATCAGACTCGCCTTACCTGGTTACACTGCGACAGTAACCACACATCACAACAGAGTATTACCCATAAAATCAAACATACACTATATATATAGGACTAAAACCACTTGCACGGTTCAACAAATCAACGGCAAGTAGAGGACCTCTTTCTTTAAACACTCTCACCAGCCCGTCACTTCCGCAACTGCCTTACCAATTTCTGCAGGTGAGCGCACTGTACGTACACCGGCTTTTTCCAATGCTGCAAATTTCTCGCGCGCAGTTCCCTTACCACCCGCAATAATGGCACCCGCATGGCCCATACGCTTACCGGATGGCGCCGTCACGCCGGCAATATAAGATACTACTGGCTTGGTTACATAGCTCTTAATGAAATCCGCTGCTTCTTCTTCTGCCGTACCACCGATCTCACCTACCATCACAATCGCTTCTGTTTGTGGATCGTCTTGAAACAAAGCTAACACATCGATAAAACTTGTACCTGGAATAGGGTCACCACCGATTCCAACACAGGTGCTTTGCCCAAATCCAGCCGCCGTAGTTTGATGAACCGCTTCGTAAGTCAACGTCCCTGAACGCGACACAATGCCCACCTTACCCGCTTGGTGTATGTATCCTGGCATAATACCCATCTTACACGCACCCGGTGTAATCAATCCTGGGCAATTAGGTCCTATGACCCTTGAACCCTTGTTGTTCTTCAAGTAGCTGTTAATTACCAGCATATCGAACGTAGGTACGCCTTCTGTAATGCAAACAATTAATTTAATGCCTGCATCAACAGCCTCTAAAATAGAGTCTTTGCAAAATGCTGCTGGCACGAAAATGATGCTTGCATCCGCGGATGTTGCTGCAACAGCCTCTTGCACTGTGTTAAACACAGGCAACCCTATGTGCATTTCACCGCCTTTACCGGGTGTAACACCACCCATCAGTTGCGTACCGTACGCAACCGCTTGCTCAGAATGAAAGGTTCCTTGCTTGCCGGTAAAGCCCTGACATATTACTTTTGTGTTCTTATCAATCAAAATACTCATATGCTATTCCCCTACCGCAGCAACAATTTTCTTAGCCGCATCGGTTAGCCCTTGCGCAGGAATAATGTTTAAACCACTCTCTGCTAATCGCTTAGCACCAAGCTCGGCATTATTACCTTCCAACCTGACAACCACTGGCACCTTGATACCTACTTCTGCAACCGCACTGATAATGCCATCAGCGATCCAATCACAGCGCACAATACCACCAAAAATATTCACTAATACCCCTTTCACATTCGTATCCGACAAAATAATCTTGAATGCTTCAGTTACTCTTTCTTTGGTTGCACCACCACCCACATCGAGAAAATTGGCTGGATTACCACCGTGCAACTTAATTAAATCCATCGTCGCCATGGCCAAACCCGCACCATTAACCATGCAACCAATGTCACCATCCAACGCGATATAATTGATTTCCCAACTGCGCGCACGATTTTCACGATCGTCTTCTTGACTCGGATCGTGCATAGCAGCCAACGCGGGTTGACGGTACAGCGCGTTATCATCGACTGTTATCTTGGCATCTAGGCAGATCAGCTCCCCCTTCTTAGAAATAACCAACGGATTAATTTCCAATAAGCTCAAATCTCGTTGCACAAACATCTGGCCTAAGCCCATTAACAAACGGGTAAATTGCTTGATCTGTTGTGGGTTAAAATGCAGGGCAAATCCTAACGCACGCGCCTGGTAAGGTAAGACGCCCACCAACGGATCAACCACTATCCTTAAAATTTTGTCGGGGGCTTGCTCGGCGGTTTTTTCGATCTCAACTCCACCCTCGGTGGATGCCATGATCACGAGACGTTTTAATGCACGATCAATCACCGCACCCAAATATAATTCACGTTGTATATCACAGGTCTCTTCGATGAGAAGCTGGTTAACTGGCTGACCATGCACATCAGTTTGGTAAGTCACTAAGCGCTTGCCCAATAAATCCTTAACCACCTGTGCTAATTCTTCTTTGTTATTGACGATGCGTACACCACCGGCTTTACCGCGTCCGCCCGCATGCACTTGCGCCTTGACTACCCAACGCACACCACCCAACTTGCGTGTCACCGCAAGCGCTTCGTCCAAGTTACTCACCACTTCGCCCTGTGGTATCGTCAAACCAGATTCAGCAAACAACTGTTTTGCCTGAAATTCATGTAAATTCATATGGTTTATTCCTATAGTGGATCGTTAAATTAGCTAGCTATATGCAGTGAACCTATCATCAAACACCTAATAATAAAGAAGATGGATCTTCCAGCAACTGTTTTACGGTTACGAGAAACTGAACTGATTCTTTGCCATCAATCAAGCGGTGATCATAGGATAACGCAACATACATCATAGGTCGAATAACCACTTGGCCATTTTCAGCAATGGGTCGCTGTTGAATAGTGTGCATACCTAAAATGCCCGTTTGTGGTGGATTAATAATGGGTGTTGCCAATAGCGAACCAAAACGTCCGCCATTGGTAATCGTAAATGTACCACCCGTCATATCTTCCATCGTAATTTGATTCTGCCGTGCACGCTGCGCAAAATCAGCGATAGCTTTTTCAATACCCGCCATATCTAATTGGTCGGCGTTACGTAGCACGGGAACAACCAAGCCTCTATCGGTGGAAACAGCGATGCCCACATCATAGTAGCCGTGGTAGACAATATCGCTACCATCAATAGAAGCATTCACCACAGGGAAACGCTTCAATGCTTCGACAACCGCCTTGGTAAAAAACGACATTAAACCCAAACGTACGCCATGCAATTGCTGGAAACGATCTTGGTGGCGTGCACGTATATCCATAATAGCTTGCAGGTTCACCTCATTAAACGTGGTTAAAATAGCCGCGTTGTGCTGTGCTTGCACTAAACGTTCGGCAACACGTGCGCGCAACCGACTCATAGGCACCCGCTGCTCTGCCCGGCCTTGGGTCTGATAAACTACCTCAGTTACCGGTGCAACGGTTGTTGTTGCACGTTGCTGAAGATGCGTAACTACATCATTGCGAGTAATGCGTCCATCTTTCCCCGTACCCAGCAACTGTCCAACGGCGACGTCGCTCTCTGCTGCTGTGCGACGCGCACTCGGTGTTAATACCTGCGCATTATCTAAGGAATCTTTTTTATCGCTTACTTGCGTGAGACCGCTTACACTAGTCGCGGTGGATTGGACATTGGTTTCAATAACGGCTATCACCTCCTGTGCATTCACCGTTGCGCCTTGCTCTTTAACAATAGCAGTGAGAACACCATTCTCAGGCGCAGGAACTTCTAACACGACCTTATCTGTTTCTAAATCAACAATGTTTTCATCGCGTTTAACCGGGTCACCTATTTTTTTATGCCAAGCGGCAACAGTCGCATCGGCAACTGATTCAGGCAAAGCTGGGACCTTAATTTCAATAATCATTGTGTGTTTCCTCGTTACTTAGCGTTAATTCAATGCGTCTTTAAGCAGCCGTTCTTGTTGTTCTTTATGCGCCAATGCACTCCCTTCTGCAGGTGCCGCAAAATCAGGCCTACCCACGTAAGAAAGCTTTTGCCCCTTGAATAAACATTGGGTTATTCTACCCTCTACGAAGTGCCATGCACCTTGGTTCATGGGTTCTTCTTGACACCAAACCACCTGCTTGGCTTTAGCGTACAAGGCTAATTGTTGCGTGAGTTCAAGCTCGGGAAAGGGATACAACTGTTCTATACGTAGCAACACCACATTGCCACGTTGCAACTGACTTCGCATCTCTAAAAGTTCGTAAAAAACCTTGCCGCTGCACAGAATGACACGATTAACTTTGGCAGGATCTCTCGCTTCAATTTCGGCAATTATCAACTGCACACCACTACTGCTTAAGTCAGACAAAGGTGATACCGCTAGCTTATGCCGCAGTAAACTTTTAGGGGACATTAATATGAGCGGCTTACGCACCGATCGCAACATTTGTCTACGCAAGAGATGAAAGATTTGCGCCGGTGTACTGGGCACACAGACTTGCATATTATGCTGCGCGCATAATTGCAGGTAACGTTCAAGACGAGCAGAGGAATGTTCCGGACCTTGGCCTTCATAACCATGGGGTAATAACAACACCAAATGACACAGGCGCCCCCATTTTTGTTCGCCAGAACTCATAAACTGATCCATAACAACCTGAGCACCGTTGGCAAAATCACCAAACTGCGCTTCCCAAATGACTAATGCTTCTGGCTCGGCAGTCGCATAGCCGTATTCAAAACCCAGCACCGCTGCCTCCGAAAGCACCGAATTAATAACAGAAAAACGGCCCTGGTTGGTTGCAACATGCTGTAAAGGAATATAGACCTCATCGGTATTTTGTTCATGCAGTGTGGCATGACGATGTGAAAAAGTACCGCGCCCACAATCCTGTCCCGATAAACGCACATGATAGCCCGCGGCCACTAAACTGGCATAAGCCAGCGTCTCGGCACACCCCCAATTCAATGCCGATAAACCGGTTAACATTTTTTCACGCGCTTGCATTTCACGCAGGACCTGTGGCTGCAAAGTAAATCCCACGGGCAATTGCCGCAGTGCATTCCCTATCTGCTCCAGCTGTAGTTGCGGCACCGCCGTATCCACTGCGGCATCCAGATCGCCTTCCAAATAAGGCATCCAATCCGCAGGTTGATGATCGGCATTATCTATCGCTACCGCCACCACCGGACGACGCTCATCCAACGCAAGCCTGTAGTTATCAATTTTTTGCTTGATTTGTTCGGCACTGAGTACGCCCTGTGCGAGAAGCGTATTTGCGTACAATGTCGCTGTCGTCTCATGCTTTTTGATCGCTTGATACATGAGTGGTTGCGTGATCGATGGTTCGTCTGCCTCGTTATGCCCATGCCGCCGATAACAAACCAAATCCAACAATACATCCCGCTTAAATTGCATACGAAAATCTAATGCGACTTGCACAGCAAAAACCACTGCCTCTGGATCATCACCATTAACATGAATGATGGGGGCACCTATCATTTTAGCCACGTCGCTACAATACAAAGAAGAACGCGCATCTACTGGATTACTCGTGGTAAATCCTATCTGATTGTTAATGATGATGTGTAAAGTACCGCCCGTCGCATAGCCCCTTGCTTGCGACAAGGCTAAGGTTTCCATAACAATTCCCTGCCCAGCAAATGCAGCATCGCCATGAATCAGCACCGGTAACACTTGCTCGCGCGCGGCATCATTACGTCGCTCTTGTCGAGCACGCACAGAGCCCTCTACCACTGGATTAATAATCTCTAAATGCGAGGGATTGAATGCCAATGCCAAGTGCATACTGCCCGTTGGCGTCACCACATTAGAAGAAAAACCTTTGTGATACTTCACATCCCCGGTGCCACGCGCAGGTCCATGCGTTTTACCTTCAAATTCATCACACAACTCAGCCGGTGATTTGCCCAGTATATTGACCAACACATTCAAACGGCCACGATGCGCCATACCAATAATTAAGTCTTTGATGCCCTGACTATTGGCCCGTATCACCAACTCGTGTAGGGCGGGAATAAGACTCTCCCCACCCTCTAGACCAAAACGCTTTTGTCCCACATACTTGGTTGCTAAGTACTTTTCTAAGCCCTCAGCAGCAACCAGACGTTCGAAAATAGCTATTTTCTTCTCCGCGCTAAATGCATACGATGCCGTCTGTTGTTCAAAACGCGCTTGTAACCAAGTAGTTTGTGCGCCGTCATCAATGTGCATATATTCCACACCCAGAGTACCGCAATATATTCTCTGCAACGCTTGCACTAAACTGTGCAACGACACACTGTGCGGGACAGCTAAGAAATCACCCACTACGAACTCGCTCTGCATATCGGCATCAGTCAAGCCATAGTAAGATGCGTCTAGCTGAGGTAGTTCGCGATGCGGCAACCTATTTAGCGGATCCAGTTGCGCGCGCTGGTGCCCCATCATCCTGTACGCATGGATTAAACGCCACACTTGCGCCTGTTTACAGGCTTGCTCAACACTAACAGCAACACCGCCACCTGGTGGCTGCTTGGCGCGTTGTAAAAATCGCTGTCGCACCTCAGTATGTGATAGTTCTGGCTGACCCGCGTTATCCCTAAGCAACTGGGAAAAATAGCGCCCCCAATCAATACCGTTTAAACTCGTTGGATCATTAACAAACTGCTCGTATAAAGCCTCAATATAAGCGGCACTACTGCCCTCCAAAGCAGAAGACGCCCATAAACTCTGCATACTCTCTTTATTCATGCGTTAAGTCTCATCAGACAATAATTCGTTGCGAATATCGGCAATAGCTTGCGTTGGGTTTAAATCCTTGGGACACACTGTCACGCAATTCATCACGCCACGACAACGAAACAAGCTAAACGGATCACTCAATTTTTCTAAACGTTCGCTCTTGTGCGTATCTCTACTATCTTTGATAAAACGTGCTGCCTGCAGTAGGCCCGCTGGCCCTACAAATTTATCCGGATTCCACCAAAAAGAAGGACAAGCAGTGGAACAACAACCACATAAAATACATTCATACAAACCATCCAACTTGGCCCTATCTTCTATTGACTGCAGACGCTCAGTAGCAGGCAAAGGTTCATCGTTTTGTAAATACGGCTCAATTTTCTCGTATTGTTCATAAAACTGTGTCATGTCCACGATGAGATCACGAACCACCGGCAAGCCCGGCAAAGGACGGATAATAATAGGTTGTGCTAGACTTGCTATGGCCGTCGTGCAAGCCAAACCATTTTGACCATTAATGTTCATGCCATCAGAACCACAGACTCCCTCCCGACAAGAACGGCGCAATGTCAGGCTAGAGTCTTGTGTGTCTTTAATTACCAGCAACGCATCCAATACCATCACACAATTGTGTGCTTGAATATCAAGCTCGTAATCTTGCATATGAGGCTTAGCATCTTTCTCATCTGGATTGTATCGATAAATTGAAAAGCGCATATACCATCCTCCCGCGTTATCTAGTGATCTCTTTTCTTGGGTTCAAATGGCGCGACCTCATTAGGTTGAAGGTTAACCGCGCGCACCGCAAAACGATCATCTGTTGCAAAATACAACGAATGCTTAAGCCAATTCACATCATCGCGCTCAGGATAGTCGTAACGCGCATGCGCACCTCGGCTCTCCTTGCGCGCTTTAGCGCAAATTGCCGACGACATAGCCGTGGCCATCAAATTATCTAACTCCAACGCTTCAACCCGTGCCGTGTTAAAGGTATTGCTAGTATCCTGCAATACGGCGTGGTCCAGACGTTCACGCAACTGCGCTAAAGCGACTAAACCATTTTGCATGTGCTCTTCGGTACGAAACACACCGAAATCTTCTTGCATGATTTTTTGTAATGCGCGCCGCAGTTCATAAATATTTTCTGTACCCTTACCACTATTCCAGCGCGACAATCGCTGCATAGCACCATCTACCGCATCGTTTGTCACTTCATGTAACGGTAACTGCCCATCGTTGATATGCTGCGCCAAATGTAGACCGACCGCACGACCGAATACAACGATATCTAAGAGTGAATTAGCGCCTAAACGATTAGCACCGTGTACCGACACACAAGCACATTCGCCGGCCGCATACAAACCCGGCACAATGCGATCATCGCCCTGCGCACTGATAGTTAACACTTGCCCGTGAATGTTAGTTGGAATACCCCCCATCAAATAATGACAGGTCGGAACCACCGGAATGGGGGCCGTCGCTGGATCAACACCCGCAAACGTTTTGGATAATGAACGAATACCGGGCAAACGCTCATTGAGCACATCTACCGATAGGTGATCCAACTTCAACAACACATGATCTTTTTCATTACCACAACCACGCCCCTCACGGATCTCTATCATGGAAGAACGCGCCACGATATCACGACAACTCAGATCTTTCAGATGTGGCGCATAACGCTCCATGTAGCGTTCACCATTGGCGTTAACCAGATAACCGCCTTCCCCACGTGATGCTTCAGTTATCAGTATCCCCGCACCCGCAATGCCCGTAGGATGAAATTGCCAAAACTCCATATCTTGCAACGGGTAACCGGCACGCAGCGCCATACCAAATCCATCGCCTGTATTGATATGCGCGTTAGTCGTCGTACGAAATATGCGGCCCGCACCACCCGTTGCCAAAACGGTGGCTCGTGCTTCTAGACACATAACCTCACCCGTTTCTATGCAAAGAGCCAACACACCACAAACACCGTCGCCCTTTTTAACCAAATCAATAGCATACCACTCATTAAGAAAAACCGTGTGCGCTTCTATGTTTTTTTGGTATAGGGTATGCAACATAGCATGCCCTGTACGATCCGCTGCGGCACACGTACGGCGCGCTAAATCACCACCAAAATTCAGTGTCTGCCCACCAAAAGCGCGTTGATAGATCTTACCGTCTTCACGACGCGAAAAGGGTAACCCCATATGCTCTAATTCAATAATCGTTTGCGGAGCATGCTTACACATATACTCGATAGCGTCTTGATCACCTAAATAATCCGAGCCTTGTATTGTGTCATACATATGCCAGCGCCAATCGTCTTCCGTTGCATTACCCAACGCAGCGTTAATACCACCTTGTGCAGAAACCGTGTGCGAGCGCGTAGGAAATACTTTAGAAACGACTGCAACCGTCTTGCCTTCTTGGGCTAACTGCAGTGATGCCCGCATGCCAGCACCACCTGCCCCTATGATAATTGCGTCAAACTGCTGTTTAGCGATCAACATATACTCTATACACTCCCGATCACAATTAAAATTCCCCAGGCAAAATAGCTCAGTAGAAGTAAAAATACGATAATCTCTAAAAATAAACGCCAGCAAGAACACTTAATATAATCGGTAAGCACTGTCCAAATGCCAATCCACGCATGCAATAACACGCTTAGCAAGGCCAATAAACTGGCTATTTTCATCCATGGACAGGTAAATAACGCGTGCCATTGAGCGTACGTCAACGGACTGTGGCACATAAAATAGCCCAGCAGAAATACAGTATATGCAGCCAGCACCCACGCAGACACTCGTTGAATTAACCAATCCCGTAGACCATTGCGCGTCAAACTCGTTACATTGCTCACCATAAGATAACACCTACTAATAGACTTAATATTGCAACAATGCCAATCACAAACTTGGCACTCAATCGGGCATAACATAGCTTCTCGCCAAAACCTAGATCCATGAGTAAATGACGAATACCCGCTGATAAGTGGTACAACAAAGCAACAACCATTATCCAAAGCAACAACCGCACACCCGCCTGTAACACCAGCAATTGCTGTAATGCGGTAAATCCTTCTGCAGAGGATAACGAATACTGCCACATCCACAACAGTAGCGGTATCAATAGAAACAGCACCACACCAGAAATACGATGCAATATAGACACTACCGCGGTGACAGGAAAATGCATTGAGGTTAAATCAAGATTTACTGGCCTATTGGACTTCACTGCAAACTCTCCCTTGGTTACCCTACCCACCTAAGAAACAACACCCCTATACTGCCCCGCGCTCCTGAACAGCAAACACAGTAAAGCGAGCTGATTATACCTGAAGTTCAAAAGCAGGCATAATAAAAATCTCCACTCAATTAGGGGATTGTACTACCACCCTACAAAAACGCGACGGATTATACGCCGAGCACTATAACAAAAACAAACAAAACAACTAAATAAACAAAAGCGTCGGCAAACTCTCAAATATAGTTTGCTTCCCCTTAAAAATATGCTGTTTTCTTTACGCGATGGAGATTCTCAAGGGGAGAATGGCGTACCGATCCTGAATACCTATAAGGCCCAGTTTTATTGGGCTAGGGTCAAATCAAGGGTAACTATTCAGCATGTTGATGAATAGCTGCACAAAAACAACGGTGGCACAGAACTTGCTTCTTGTAATTGACAAGCAACAGGCAACCCGCAACAATGCGGGCGCAGCACTTCAGTTTTCTGGATAGTTAATGATCACAAGGGGACAACGCATGACTGACAAACAAGCCACACTTCTCGTACCTGCTACTCATCTAGAATTAAAATTACCGCAACTATCCAGTACGTTAGGACCAGACGTAATCGACATTCGTGCGCTCTCCAATCATCAACTGTTCACTTATGATCCTGGGTTCATGTCTACTGCAGCCTGCGAATCTAAAATCACTTTTATTGATGGCGACAAAGGTGAGTTACTCTATAGGGGCTATCCCATCGAACAATTAGCCAAAGATACGGACTACCTGGAAGTCTGCTACTTATTGCTCAATGGTGAATTACCCGCAATAGAACAAACAAAACAATTTCAAGACTCTATTAATAAACACACTATGGTGCACGAACAATTGATTAAATTTTTTAATGGGTTTCGTCGTGACGCTCATCCTATGGCTGTCTTAGTCGGCGTTGTTGGTGCACTGTCTGCTTTCTACCACGACGCACTCGACATCAACAAAGAAGAGGATCGCGAAAAATCAGCCATACGCCTCATTGCTAAAATGCCGACACTAGCAGCCATGTGTTACAAGTATTCCATCGGTCAACCTTTCATGTATCCACAAAACCACTTGAGCTATGCTGAAAATTTCCTGCATATGATGTTTGCTGTGCCCTCGGCACAATCAGAGCCTAATTCAGTCTTAGCTAAAGCCTTGGATAAAATTTTTATCTTACATGCCGACCACGAACAAAACGCATCCACGTCCACAGTACGCTTGGCAGGCTCTACCGGCGCCAACCCATTTGCCTGTATCTCAGCCGGTATTGCCGCATTATGGGGCCCCGCCCACGGTGGTGCCAATGAAGCCTGCTTAAACATGCTGACAGAAATTGGTGACGTTAAGCACATTGGAAAATACATTGCGCGCGCGAAAGACCGTGATGATCCGTTTCGCTTGATGGGATTTGGGCATCGCGTCTATAAAAACTTCGACCCACGCGCCACGGTGATGCGTGATACCTGCCATGCTGTGCTGCAAGAAGTGGGCGCTCACGACAACCATCTGTTTAAAATTGCTTTAAGGTTAGAACAGATTGCACTAGAAGATGAGTATTTTGTCACGAAAAAGCTGTATCCCAATGTGGACTTCTATTCTGGCATCACATTAAGCGCGATCGGTATCCCCGTCAACATGTTTACCGTTATCTTCGCGCTGGCACGCACCGTTGGCTGGATAGCGCATTGGCGTGAAATGCTCAGCAATCCAGACCATCGCATAGGCAGACCACGCCAGTTGTACACCGGATCAGCAAAACGCGATTTAATACCGATGGATAAGCGTTAATAAAACCTTAAGCTACGCTTGCTATGCTTGGATTGTCGCTAATGACTAGCGGCATAATCTACACGCAAGGAGGCGGCGCATGTCTATACTCACCTTATATCGCACATCACGTAAAACTAACGCGTTCCATGCGGATGCCGACGCTACACCCGTAAATATACATTCAATTAAAAATATCCGCCGACAACGTCACCTCCAACAGACGCAGCAAAGACTGCATAAACTACAACATACCTTAGTGCATACCCGCCAATTAACCCTGTTTCTCCGGCAAAATATGCAACTTAGCGCTTACCAAAAAAAGCGTCTTATTTTCCTGGCGCGACGTTTACAAACACTATTGCAAAAAAAAATAAGTAAACAACACCAACAATTTTTAACCCAACTAGCCGATTTAATTTATGCACTGATACAAAGCCATGCTTATCAGTCGCATCCGATGTTCTATAATCTAACCGGACATATTACGAGTGGTCTCTACTTCTTTCCGCAAGAACATAAAAATATATTCATGACATTGTGGCAAAATATGCAATTGTTTTATTTGCAACAACTCGCAGCGACTATGGCGATGCACATACAACAAGAACAGAAAACTGTATCTAATGCTCAACTAAATAAGCACGCCACAACGCTACTGTTATTTAGTGTATGTGCAATAACCTCTTTGGCCACGGGATTTACCGTGTTAGGTTGCCTCTGTGTCATAGCGGCGTGTCAGGCAGCTGCCGGATTTCTCATAGGCACTTATGCATTACATGTGATGCGACAAGCCAAGCAAATCATGCCCGGCATACAGCATACATTGTGGCATAAAAATCTAATTCCCAACATCAAACCCGTGCTGGCCGAAGACATACCTAATCCCAAGCATCAATTAGCGCACCCTTGCATACCTACAATGCTGCGTTAAGTCTAGCTATACCGCTAGCGAATGAATTTTAGGGATGATATCAGAAGTATGAACATTAGTTTAATCTGTGATGTAGCGTCCATAGGATGCCGATATTTATGCGATCGCCGTCTAAAAAATTAGGAATTTAGTTATTCTAAATGCCGCCGATTTTTAGTGGGCGATCGGGCAAAGAATGGTATCTATGGGCGCTACAGCACCTAAATTTGATTCGCTAACGGTATAAGTCGCGGTATATACTGTGCTACGCAAAACAAGGAAGTCTACTTAATGAAACTATGGGATCTGGCTATCATCGGTGGAGGAATCAATGGCAGTGGCATTGCTGCTGAAGCCGCGTTGCGCGGGTTATCTGTTTTACTGTGTGAACAAGATGACCTGGCAAGTGGCACCTCTTCTGCCAGCAGCAAACTCATACACGGCGGCTTACGCTACTTAGAATACGGTCATCTGGCCTTAGTGCGCAAAGCACTCAACGAACGTGAAATTTTATTACGCAAAGCACCTCATTTAATCCAAATCATGACCTTTGTCCTACCTCACCACAACGACATGCGGCCACATTGGCTATTGCGTTGTGGACTATGGCTCTACGATCACTTAAGCACAGCAAACAGTTTGCCGCGTGCGCGCAGTATTAGCTTAATTGATAATACATGGGGCGCACCCTTACAAAAACAGTATCAAAAAGGTTTTTGTTACAGCGATTGCTGGGTAGATGATGCCAGACTCGTGATTCTCAACGCGCAGCAAGCACAGCAACACAATAGCCACATTCTCACACGACATCAGTTATTAGATGCCAACAACAAAAAAGATCACTGGCAATTACAGTTGCGCGATCAACAGACCCACGAAATATCTCAGTATAACGCCAAACTACTCGTGAATGCGGCCGGTCCGTGGGTTAACTCACTGAGTCAATATATCCATACTAGCCCACAGGTTAACTTAAAGCTTGTCAAAGGTAGTCACATCGTCGTTCCCAGACTCTATGCAGGCACCCACGCATATATCCTACAAAACTTCGATAAACGTGTTATTTTTATCTTGCCTTACCAACAACACTTTCATCTGATTGGCACCACCGAAATAGTACATACGCAAAATTTACAAAACGTCCACATCACCGATGAAGAGATTCATTACTTATGTGACAGTGTGAATGCCTATCTGCAGAAGCCCATCCACAAAACGGATATTTTACATACCTTTGCAGGAGTACGTGCGCTACGCGACGATGCGGATCATGCCTACCGAGCCATCAGTCGTGACTATGAACTGCTACTGAGTGAGACTCCGCTCACCGCCCCCTTACTCACCGTGTTAGGAGGCAAAATCACCACTTATCGTCAACTGGCCGTGCAAGCACTCGATCGTCTAATGCCGTATTTCCCACACGCCACACCCATTCTGTCTAACCAGATTAGCTTGCCAGGAGGAGACTTCGAGCACGCTGATTTTGCCGCATTTCAACAACAACTAAAGCACGATTATCCATGGTTAGAACCGGAATTAACGGAACGCTACGCACGTAGCTATGGCACATTGGCCTATAAACTACTGACCGATTGCAACGATCAGCTTGCTTTAGGCAAACACTTCGGACACGGTTTATATGCCCAAGAAGTCAATTATCTTTGCCACGCGGAATGGGCACAAACGACGACAGATATACTCTGGCGTCGTACCAAACTCGGTCTACACTTTACCGAACAGGAAACTCACGCACTACAAACATATCTGAATGAAAGAATAAATACGCCTCATTCCATAGCACCATCCTAGCCATGCGTTGTCTGCCAGAAACGATGTACACGTTCATAACCCATTGCAACCGGGCGTTTCCGCTGCGCGCTACGCAGAGCAAAGTTACGCGTAATAGTTGCGTGTCTTGCTAAATAAATAGTTGTAATCATTTTCCAATAAGCTGTTGCCTTAATAATCAATCAAGCAGGTATCACCTACAGCCAAGATGAACTCAGGCAAATAAAATGCGAGGTCACACACACCGTGGAAAGACACGCCAGCGCATACCAACCCACGTCATCACTGACTGCTGTACCCTAGCGACGACAGGATAGGCATTCAATGGGTTATTGGGTTTGACCAGTGGGATAATCCGCGCTAGACGTCATTTAATCAATTTCAAACTAGGCTTTTTAGGCTTTTCTGCTCTAGGCGCAGAACCACCCGATGTTTGCGTAGGTTCCTTGTTGCTAGGTGGTGGAGAAGAAGGTGGTGTATCGCCGTTTTCGTCCCCACTGAAAACAACGCCACGCCCATTTTCACGCGCGTAAACAGCTTCTATTGCAACCATAGGAACATAGACTTGCATCGGCATGCCCGAGAAACGGGCTTCAAACTCTAATGCCTCATTACCTAGCACCAAGTTTTTCACCGCCACCATACTGATGTTAAGTACTATTTTCCCTTCTTTATCAATATATTGCTGCGGTACTAAGACGCCCTCTCCATAGGCATAAACAACAATGTAAGGCGTCCAACCGTTATCTACAATCCAGTCATAAAATGCTCTCAACAAATAAGGCCGTGTAGACAATATCTCTTCTACTACATCAACACTCATACTGTCATCTCGCGCTCAACTTCAGAGAGGCTCACTTGAAATGCATCACGCTCAAATATTCTGTCAGCATAACTACGGACTGCCTTTGCTTGGTTAGGTAACACAATGCCTAACTTACTCAACCGCCACAGTAAGGGTGCCACACAACAATCCACCAGCGAGAACCCCTCACTCAAAAAATAAGGTGAATCAGCAAATACGGGGGCAATACTAATTAGGCTCTCTAACAATTCCTTACGCGCCAGAGCCGCCGTCGCTTCATCTGCCTTTTCAATTTTCGGTAATAACCCATACCAATCTTGCTCAATACGAAACATCATAAGACGACTCTTAGAACGCATAACAGGGTACACCGGCATCAACGGGGGATGTGGGAAACGCTCATCCAAGTACTCCATAATAATCGCAGGCTGATACAAAACTAAGTCTCTATCAACCAAAGTCGGTGTCGTGTTGTAAGGATTAAGATCTAAGAAGTCTTCTGGTGCATACCCCTGATTGATATCGCAAATCTCAACATTCACGCCCTTCTCAGCCAACACAATGCGTACCTGGTGACTATAAATATCTTGATTTCCGGAATAAAGCGTCATAACAGAACGTCTGCTGGCAACTATCGCCATATGCGTCAACTCCTACGTTGATTGTTGTATTGTAAATAGGACTGTCTTACTTGATGTCTTTCCAATATTCTCTTTTCAAACAATAAGCCAATACGGTAAAAATCAACAAAAAGCCTAACACCCATAACCCAATCCGCTGCCGTTGCAACTTAGCAGGCTCGGCAACATAAGCCAAGAAATTAACTAAGTCGCGCACCGCAACATCAAACTGTGCCGAATCTATGCTGCCGGGCTGTTGCAACTCCAGCCTGTCTATCTCCTGGCGTTGTGTAGACTTACCCTCTACCACGACAGTCTCAGCACGATAATGAGGCACTTGCTCACCCTGCAAGCTCAACAATACATTGGGCATCGCCACATCAGGAAACAGGAGATTGTTCACTCCCCACGGACGCTGCGGATCTGCGTAAAATTGTAACAGATATGTGTACAGCCAATCAACCCCCCTGACCCTTGCTATTAAAGATAAATCTGGCGGCCGTACACCAAACCACTGCCTCGACTCCTCGGAAGACATAGCGTTGCGCATAGTGTCAAATATTTTATCTCCTGTAAAGATTAAATTATTTTTTACCAACTCACTATCAACCTCGCCCGAGGCATCAACAATCCCTATGTCTTTAGCTAATCGGCCGTAACGCATATATTTTAGCGAATGGCAACCTGCGCAATAATTAACATATAACTGCGCGCCCCTTTGCAGCGACGGCAAATCTTGCAAATTAGTCTGCATGCTATATAGCTCTGCATTGCCACCCGCGCCGGCATGAGCTAGACAAACAGCAAAGATTCCCCAGATAAAAATAAAAATAGAACGTAGCTTCATGATGTTAACCTTTCAGGGACCGCACGTGGTTTATCCAATTTAGTGTATATGGGCATCAACAAGAAAAACCCGAAATAAAGCACAGAACAAATCTGCGCTAGCACTTTACGTACTGGTGTCACAGGCACTAAGCCTAAATAGCCTAACAGCAAAAAGGCAATAACAAACAAGGTCAATGCCCATCTGCTCCAGGAACCGCGATAACGCATGGATTTGACCGGACTGCAATCTAGCCAGGGAATAAGAAATAACACGCCAATGGAAGCTAACATCAAAATAACACCCAATAGTTTATCCGGTACCGCACGTAAAATGGCGTAGTAGGGTGTCATGTACCACACGGGGGCAATGTGCGCAGGGGTAACCATGGGATCTGCAGGTAAGAAATTAGCATGTTCCAGAAAATACCCCCCCATCTCTGGTGCATAGAGAACGATACTGAAAAACACCAATAAAAACACGCCCACGCCAAACAAGTCCTTTACCGTGTAATAGGGGTGAAAAGGTATGCCATCAAGCGGTTTGCCATCAGGACCTTTGTTATGCTTGATCTCTATGCCGTCCGGATTATTTGAACCTACCTCATGTAACGCAATAATATGCACCACCACCAATAGCACAAATAACAATGGCAACCCAATCACGTGTAAGGCAAAAAAGCGATTCAACGTAGCGCCAGACACATTATAATCGCCGCGTAACCACTCCAATAGGTGGGGCCCTACCTTCGGGATAGCGCCAAACAGTGACGTAATGACTTGCGCGCCCCAGAAAGACATTTGTCCCCAAGGCAATAGGTAACCCATGAACGCTTCGGCTAACAGCAACACGAACAGCAACATGCCAATAAGCCACAATAATTCACGCGGTTTTTTGTATGAACCATACAATAACGCACGAAACATATGTAAATAGAGCACAATGAAAAAGGCCGAGGCGCCGGTTGAATGCAAATAACGTAGTAACCATCCGTAATTCACATCACGCATAATTGATTCGACGGATGCAAACGCACCCTCCGCAGTTGGGGTATAAAACATGGTGAGCCAAATACCCGTCAGGATCTGATTAACCAACACAAGCAAGGCTAGAGAACCAAAGAAATACAAAATATTAAAGTTTTTAGGTGCATAATATTCACTTAAATGCTCTCGCCACATCTTACTGAGAGGGAAACGCGCGTCAATCCAAGCCAACAACCCAGTGCGTACTTCATGCATAGTTATACTTCCGTTGTATGTACACCAATAACAAGAATATGCTCATTAATAAATTTATAAGGCGGAACTTCCAAATTAATAGGTGCGGGCACACCTTGCAACACACGTCCCGCTAGATCGAACGTAGAACCATGACAAGGGCAAAAGAAACCGCCTATCCAGTCCGCGCCAAACGCATGCAACGTCGATTGATAGGCCGGCACACAACCTAGATGCGTGCATAAACCAATTAATACTAAAAACTCCGGCTTAATAGAACGATGCATATTACGTGCATAACGTGGTTGCTGCTCCACATCTGAATGCGGATCGCGTAAATGCTGGATGTGCTTATCGAGCTTATCAATAGACTCTTGGGTACGACGAATAATCCATATTGGCTTGCCCCGCCACTCCACTGTCATCTGTTGCCCAGGCTCAAGTTTACTGACATCGACTTCTACAGGGGCACCCGCTGCTTGACTGTTTTCGCTTGGCAACCAAGACACGGCAAACGGCACCGCAGCGCCCGCCAAACCTATACCTCCCGCTACCGTCGTTGCAGCTATTAAAAAACGTCGACGTCCCTTGTCGACTTCTTTACTTACCATGATAAGCCTCCGTGCTTATGGCCGGGCATTACGACACACCAACTGCCAAATGCTAGCATAATAAAAACAACAAACAAAATGAAAATATGCTACCAGCAGATGAATTTTAGCGATTACGTCAAAAGTGGAACGTGATTTAATCTGCAATGGACCATCCTATCCATAAGATGCCAAAACCTGTGCGAAAGCGCACTAAAAAGCGTGAAATAATCAACACAAAAGAAACGTTGGTGCGTTAAGCACCAACGCAATTCAACACTGGCATCAACACAAGGTGCGGCGGACCCACGCTGAGCCCGCACGCTGCTCACACTACTTAGTCACGAAACTCAATTTGAATCTGGCGTGACTGTGTTTTTTCTTGTTTAGGGATGCTGATCTCCAGTACGCCCTGCTGCATTTTTGCTTGGATTCCCTTGCTGTCTACAGTTTCAGGTAAGGTAAAACGACGGTAAAAACTGCCACTCGACCTTTCAACACGGTAGTATTGCTGACCCTTATCCTCCTTTTTATCAGAAGTATACGTGTTACGCTCACCTCTGATAGTTAACACATTATTTTCCATGGCGATAGATACATCCTTTTTATCAATACCCGGTAAATCGACCAGTATCACAAACTGAGCCACAGTTTCCTTAATGTCGACCGCTGGAGTCCACTGGCTAGTCTCAATATTAGACGTATCGTCCCCCCTCCCGGACCTGAGCGAATGATCAAACAACCGATTGATCTCTGCCAACAAATTAATTGGTTCATAGCGCATCAAAGCCATTGCCTTACCCTCCTATTGAAAAATGACTATCCTGAGATAATACACAGGGCAATTCGCACCCTGCCACAGTAATTAAGGATGGATACTACCATTTCAAGTGACGGCATTAAAAAATAGAGAACATACCGCTAACCTTTTAATCGAGTACCTTTATTCAGCAGCACACAACAAGTGTAAGACAATCCTAGTACGATAAAAATGAGTAATGCAATTGGAATAAAAATCCAGTCTGTGCCCTGCCCCAACATGGCATAGCGAAATAAATCAATCAAATACGCAATAGGGTTAAAGTATGACATCGTTCGCCAAAATGGCGATAAGTTTTCTAAGTTATAAAATATTCCACCCAGATAGATAAGCGGCGTTAATAAAAACGTGAGCAACAACGTGGTGTCATCGAAGGTATTAGACAAAATACCATTTAATAGTCCAGTCAACGAAAACAAAGTGCAACACAACAATAAACAAACCAGCATAGTAAATGGAGCGTATACATGTATGCCAGAAAATAGGCTAGCAATCAAAAAAACTAATGTCCCTACCACAATACCCCGCGTTATTCCACCGACGCTGTAACCTGCAACAATAAGCCAATTGGGCATAGGGGATACCAGCATTTCTTCAATGCTACGGCTAAACTTAGCACCGAAAAATGAAGTACTGACATTGGCATACGTATTCGTGATCACGGATAACATAATCAAACCAGGAGCGATAAATGTGACATAGGGAATATCTTTTATGGGTCCCAACTCATTCCCTATGACAGTACCAAATATTAAAAAATAGAGACTCGTTGTGATCAGTGGCGGTAACAATGTTTGTGGCCATATCCTGCACCAGCGCATGGTTTCCTTAGTAACTATGCCATAAAATGCTATCCATAAAGCACGCTTATTCATTATTCTGCCTGTGTTTTTCTAGAGAAAAATCAGCCGCGCGGGTGCGTCTTGCAAAAAATAGCGCCGCCACTAAGTACCATTACGTGATAGCATACCGCTAACACACCACAGCCATTAATCACTCAACGGTGAATTGGCATTAATCAGATTCATAAATAATACCTCTAATCGATTCGTCTTATTCTTTATGCGTTCCAC
Organism: uncultured Gammaproteobacteria bacterium; assembly: GCA_964646995.1. Classification (GTDB taxonomy): domain Bacteria; phylum Pseudomonadota; class Gammaproteobacteria; order CAZYIF01; family CAZYIF01; genus CAZYIF01. The sequence goes on along the minus strand of CAZYIF010000006.1, from coordinate 100,897 downwards.
CACAATTTGTTGCTGTTGCAATTGCGCAATGAGTTGAGTCACATTTTGCCCCTGCGTGAGAGAAACTTCTAACACGCGTTCTGTCACTAAATTCGTAGTGAAACCCACTAGCTGGGGAAATATTTGGCAAGGTTCTTGTAAATATAACACTAAAGTTTCACGTTCTAAATCTGCTAACAACTGTTGCATAGATGTGTAAGCGATGATTTTTCCGTGATGCAGTATCGCAATATTCTTGCAAAGCATTTCTGCTTCCTCTAAATAATGCGTCGTTAAAATAATGGTTTTTCCTTGTTGATTGAGATGACGTAACAAATCCCATATGACATGACGTATTTCAACATCCACTCCAGCGGATGGTTCATCTAGAATTAAAATTTCGGGATCATGCACCAGTGCTCTTGCAATCATTAAGCGTCGCTTCATACCGCCAGAAAGCAACTGCACTGGCGTATCCTTTTTATCGAGCAAATCCACCTGCTGCAACAGCAGAAGCGCCCGCTGTCGCGCTAACTTAGCAGAAAGACCATAGTAAGCAGCTTGATTAACAATAATCTGATAGGGCTTTTCAAAAACATTCAAATTAACTTCTTGTGGCACTACCCCTATATGCTGTTTAGCTAAGGATGGTTGTAATGCCAAATTAATGCCCATTATGTGGATAGTACCTGTAGACTCTTTTACCAATGAAGTAAGTATACTGATCAACGTCGACTTGCCTGCACCATTAGGGCCCAATAACGCGAAAAAGTCACCGCGCCCCACAGCTAAAGAGACATTGCCCAGCACATAGTGTTGGCCATCATATGTCTTACCAAGACCACTAACTTCAACAGCATTCATTAGAATTTTTCATAAATTTTATAAGTCGCTAACAAATTAACTCGCATGCAAACCTTTGTCAAACAGATGATCAGGGTCCAGTAGATGATTACGCTCCAGCAGATGACTGATGTCTTCCTCCGGCAAGTCTAAAATTTTAGCAATCAAACCCACCTTATTCAATCTTGCTAACAATATCTTCTCCGACGGGTGATTAAACGCAGCCGCCTTGCGCAAATCACGCTTATCCTGCTTAAAAAGCATAAGCAGTTTTAGTGGTAGAACTTGATTTTTTGTGTAGAGATCAAAGACATGTTCCATCTTTACAGTATCCATAATCGACTCCATATCCCGACGTTTCGAGTTAAAAGTTATAGTCGCTATGTTGGATGCCACACGCCCAGCAAATCCGAATTTTGTATTATTGTAAGCCGTCAGCGTCAAAGCAAGCCTGTTCTTGTTTTTATTCCAAATAGCTACAACACGCCTCGCTAGTATAACCAATGGTTACAGGGCAAGCAACCAAAATATCCGCATATTCTCCTGTGCCGCGTCCAAATTCCTGGCTTCTGTGAACATGCCGGCCACAACATGAGTAAGCTTTAGCGATTTTGTTATAAATTTAACCGTATCATGCTGCTTGAAAACACAAAATATTTATTACGCCATAGGGATTCTTAATGACCGACGCGAGACTACCAACGCATACTATTTTATCGGACAGGCGTATACTTCACGATCACTCTTCATCTTTTCGCTGCAGCGCTTGCCACTGTAATAATTGCTGTGAGATAGCATCCACTTGTTTTTGCTCTTGTCGCGCTAACGCTTGTTTTTCGTTAGCTTGATAACGCAAACTCAGTTTACTCAGTGTTTTATAATGTTGATGCGCTTCTTGCCATTCACTGCGTTTGAGTTCAACCACTTTTTTTGCCTCAAAAATAACGCGTCGTTGACGTTCGAGTAAGACCGTTAAGTTAGTCAAAAATGTTTTCGTTAATTGCCAGCTCTTACTGGTGATAATCTGATTGTTCTCTTGTTGTAATGCAGCACCATACTCCACTGCATAACCCTCTAGACAAACGAACTGTTCTTCGTATTTTTGCAATTGCTGTTGGCTGTTGCGCAAATGAATAGTCCTTACTTTTTCTTGCTGGACTGCCAGACGCAATAGGGGTTCCAGGCGCTTACTTGCTCTCATGCGGTTCGACCTTTAAACAATGCATTCGCTAGCGGTATATTTAATGACATACTCAGTAGTCACTATTTCTTTAGATAGCGTTCGATTTCAAGAAGCTCTTGAACACTCGCCTCTAGGGTGTAAGCTTCTTGCGTATTTTGTTGCAAAAATGCCTGTAATCTCGCTATGTTCTGTATCGCCAAATCCAGTTCTGGGTCACTGCCGCGCACGTATGCACCTATGGTAACCAGATCACGATTTTGTTGATATTTGCTATAAATTTGTCGGAAACGCAAAGCTGCTGAGCGTTGCTCTGGTAAAATAACTTGTGACATCACTCGACTCAATGAAGCTTCTATATCAATCGCAGGAAAGTGTCCTGCTTCAGCCAAACTCCTCGTCAAGACAATATGCCCATCTAAAATCGCACGTGCAGCGTCAACCACGGGATCCTGCTGATCATCGCCTTCTGCTAACACGGTATAAAATGCAGTAATCGATCCTCCGCCTTGTGCTCCATTTCCGGCGCGCTCAACTAACTCTGCCAATTTAGTGAATACCGATGGCGTGTAACCTTTGCTGGCTGGCGGCTCTCCCGCTGCCAATGCGATTTCACGCTGCGCTTGTGCAAACCGCGTCAGAGAATCCATTAACAATAGTACTTTTTTACCTTGATCACGAAAATACTCTGCGATGGTTGTTGCGAGTAGTGCACCGTAATAACGCATTAAGGGGGTATTATCTGCTGGTGTTGCAACAACAACTGAACGTGCCAAGCCATCGGCACCCAAATTATTTTCTATGAACTCTTTTACTTCGCGTCCACGTTCACCTACCATGGCGACTACAACGATATCCGCCTCGGTATATCGTGTCATCATTCCCAGCAATACACTCTTACCCACGCCGCTACCCGCAAATAGACCAATACGCTGACCACAACCAATGGTCAACAAGGTGTTAATCGCTTGAATACCCACATCCAACGGTTGTGTGATGGGATGACGTGATAATGGATTAATTGGCGCACCGAGTATCGGGTAATACTGCTCGGCTACAACAGCAGGCTTACCATCTAAGGGATTACCTAAGCCATCGATAATACGTCCTAATAAACGCTGACTAACCGCAACTCTAGCCACTACATTGGTATTGATAACCGATGCACCCACTTTTAATCCCTGCACCCTATCTACCGCCATTAAAAATGTTTTGCCGTTACCAAAACCAATAATTTCCGCTTCAATAGTGCGATCTGACAGTTTAATTAAGCACCGTGTCCCCAAGGCACCGTAGCAGCCTGTTGCTTCTAGGGTTAGACCTACCACACGTGTCAATCTTCCTTCTACCTGTAACTCATCATGCGCCGTAATACATTGTGCGTAATGCTGTAAGTTATCCAATAAATTTTGACGATGCTCTTCTCGTCGTATATTCATACTTTACTACCCAATGTTTTATGTAACATGGCAGAAATGCGCTGTTCTAAATCCACATGGATATGCTCAAATGCATTGTGTAAGTAACAACTACCCGTGCTGATTGCCGGATCTGCAATAAACTGACAGTCATCCTCTGCTAATTTAAACTTGGCACGACAAATACGCTGCCAATCATCCGGGTTAACCCGAATAACACAGGGGCTATCACTCACTAATAGATTCTTGGCTTGCCGCACTATATCCAGTAAAATATCCGGGCTACGTGCGATCTCGCGTTGCAGCAGATGCTTGGCTAACACCTGGATAATACACACCATGGCTTGTTCTACTTCCTGGTCTACCATGGCAAGCGGTTGGGTTAATAACTCTAAGCAATACGTCATATCCTGCTGTAATTGCGCTATTTCAACTGACGCACTTGCTAAACCTGCCGCATAACCTAACGCATGGCCTTCACGCTCCCCCACCTGTGCACCCACGTGCTGCGCTTCTTCACGCAATTGCTTTATCTTCAACATGGTTGTAAGTAAATCATCCGCATCTGTAATAGCAGGTACTTGCCACTTTTCATACTTCATGTTTTCGTGCTGGTCATTGGTTTGCATAATAGTATCTCTACACCATTTCTTCGCCACCTTTGCCTAGCGCAATCTCGCCGGCATCGGCTAAACGTCTCGCTATACCCAAAATTTCTTTCTGCGCGCTTTCTACATCTTTGAGGCGTACCGGACCACGCGCATCCAAGTCATCGCGCAACATATCCGCCGCACGCTGTGACATATTACTGAATATTTTGTCTTGTAGAAAATCATCTGCACCTTTCAATCCTAACACCAGAATTTCTGAAGGAACTTCCCGTAATAGAATTTGAATACTTCTGTCGTCAACATCAATTAAATTACTAAATATAAACATCAAGTCCTGTATTTGTTGGGCTAATTCGTTATCAAAATCTGTAATTCCTTGCATGATTTTATTTTCTAGGCTACTTTCCAAGGCATTCATAATATCGGCCACTGTCTTAGCCCCACCCAACGAGGTGGTTTGACGCTTATTACCCGAAAATTGTTTTTCAATAATGCCATTCAACTCATCCAATGCCTCAGGTTCAACCGATTCTAATGCCGCCATACGCAACATCAAATCCACTGTCATGTCATCTTCTAGATACGTCAATACTTCAGCCGCTTGTTCACTGTCTAAATAAGTCAACACAATAGAGATCACCTGTGGATGCTCGTGCCTAATGACGTCGGCAACCGTACGTGCATCCATCCACTTTAAAGCATCTAAGCCTTGAATATCACTACTCTGGGTAAAAATACGATTAATCAAACCAATCGCAATATCTTCTCCCAGTGCAGAAATAAGTACACGCTTCACATAGTCTTCCGAACCCACACCTAAACTCGTTTGCTTCTCTGCTAAGGTGAGAAAATCACCCAATACTAATTGTATTTCTTCACGACTGACATTTGACATGTTTGCCATTGACTGCCCAAGCTTTTGCACTTGTTTATGCCCTAGGTGCTTAATCACTTCAGCCGCTTGATCTTCACCAATACCCAACAATAGGACTGCGGCGCGTTCAAGGCCTTGCATACCCATACTCCCGGTTCGTTAACTTAATTCGCTAGTGTTATACCGCTAGCCTACTATTAATCTGAGTCAACCCAACGCTTCACGACTTGCGCCACACGTTTTGGATCACTGGTCGCCATTTCTTTAATTAAGCGCATTTGTTCGTCTGATGCTGCCAATTCATTCGCTAATAATCCTGCTCTTAGTTCTTTTTTATTTTCCGGCGTATCTGTTTCATTAGACTGGATCAGATCACTGACCGCCACACCTCTACCGGCTAAAGTACGCAACGTAGGACGTAAAATACCAAACACCACATACAGCACAAATAATCCACCAATCGACTGTTTTAAGGCATCAAAAAACCACGGTCTTTCCCAAATAGGCAGTGGTTTAGCTGCTTCCATTGTGGGCGGCGAAACAAAGCTACGATTAATCACGCTCACCGTATCGCCACGCTTTTGATCAAAACCAATCGCATTCTGTGCAAGATTTTTAATTTGCTCTAGCTCCTCTCGGGTAAGCGCGATGCGTGTTGTCTTGCCTGCTTTATCCGTTTTAATATTATCATCCGCTAAAATAGCAACAGATAAGCGCTTGATATGGCCTATTTGCTTACGCGTATGGCTTATGGTTTTATTCAATTCATAATTCTTAGTCATTTGATTACGTTTACTTAAGTTATCATCAGCATTAGCGTCTCCATTAGGATTAGGATTAGGATTAGGTGGTTGAGGTTGATTTGCCAATGCCCCTGGCACACCCTGCGCATTGGGATTAGGCGCTTGCTCCATCATGGATTGCTCACTGCGTAATGCGGGCTTCTCACCATCGAAGGCTTCTTTCGTCAGTTCACGTTCCGTAAAATCGAGATCCGCAGCAACCCGCACGCGTATCTTGCCTGGCCCCAACATCGGCAACAATAAATCTTCTATTTTCCTCATGTATTCATCTTCTAACTGGCGGATGTATTTTAGCTGTTTATCCGCCAAACTCATCACGTCAGAACCTTGCTTATCAGTGAGTAGATGCCCGGTTTGATCCACAACGGTTACATTGTCTTTGTCTAATTCAGGAACGCTCGATGCAACAAGATGAACAATGGCAGAGACTTGTCCTTCCTTGAGTACATTACTTTTATATACGTCAATAAGTACCGAAGCACTGGGCTTACGAAAATCACGTACAAACGATGACTGCCTAGGCAATGCAATATGTACCCGTGACTGCTTCACATTATCAAAACTATTAATTGTATTTTCTAGCTCACCTTCCAACGCATGTAAATAACGCGCCGCCTCCATAAACTGACTCGTACCAAATTTATGAGATTTTTCTAGCTGTAAAAATCCCTTGCTTGCATTTTTGGGTAACCCATCCACCGCCAAGGCCATACGTGCTTTATACAATTTATTATTGGGAACTAATAACGTGCCGCTACGCTCATCCAATTTAAAAGGAATATCAGACTTTTGTAACACATCTGAAATCTCATTCACATCTTGTAAATTCAGTTCATCGGATAAAGGACGGTAATTCGGCTCTTGTGACCATAAAACGACGGCAACAGACAACGCGACTGACAATGCCAGACCGACAAACATACCAACTTGCCTGGCGATAGGCAAATGCCCGAAGCCAGAAGCAATATTAATGAGTGATTTTCCTGTTGCCACCGCCATGGTGTTTTCCTAGTTTGTCATTACACTTGCATATTCATGATTTCTTGATATGCAGAAACCAATTTATTTCTTACCTGCAACATCGCTTGTAAAGATAACGTTGCTTTCTGTGACGCCAGCATGACGTCAATGAGATTAGCCGACGGGTCACCTTTCTCATACGCCGCTCTCAAACTATTTGAATTATTCTGCAAGTCATTTACTTTATCCATTTGTTGCTTTAATAAATTAACGAATGATTCTCCTTGAGATACTTGTAGAGTAGCCTCAGAGCTCTTAGCCATCGCCTCCATGGCCCGCATACGACCCAACATTGTAGTCATTTGCACATCATTCATGTCTGTCTCCCAATCCATGACTTCACATCACACGCTTTACACATATAAACCTTGTTCACGCATTCTTGCTAATTTGTAGCGTAAGGTTCTTTCACTGATACCTAATTTATCTGCAACCTTCTTGCGATTACCTTGTGCTTCATCTAAGGCTTTAATAATAAGTGCATGTTCGCGTGACTTTAAATCATCACTTAAACCATCCATTTTACCCATGACCGATGTTTCATGTGTAACATACGTCAGATTTTTTGCCATAGATTCAAAGCGAATGTCGCTTGCTTGTATTTCCATGCCGGATTGCAAAAGTAGTGCACGTTGTATGACGTTTTCCATTTCACGCACATTACCAGGCCATGCGTATTCGCGCAGCAATTGCTGGGCTTGTAATGAAAAGCTTGGAACAACACGATCATTCAACTTGGCATATTGAGACGACAAATAATCTACTAACGGCATAATATCATCGGGTCTGTCTATTAAGGCCAAACAGTGCAACGGCAATACATTCAAACGATAAAATAGATCTTCTCTAAAATCACCTTGAATGACACAATCGTGTAGATTACGATTAGAAGTGGCAAGGATACGGACATCCAATTGAATTATCTTTTTACTGCCTAAACGCTCTACTTCGCGCTCTTGCAATACACGGAGCAACTTAGCCTGCAACGATAAATCCATTTCAGATATTTCATCCAATAAAAGCGTTCCACCCTGGGCTTGCTCAAACTTACCCATGCTCGCTTGGTAAGCACCCGTAAAGGCACCTTTCTCATAACCAAACAAAGTCGCTTCTAGCATGTTTTCCGGAATAGCTGCACAGTTAATCGCAACAAATGGTTTTTCAGCACGTGATGAATTCGCATGAATATAACGTGCCATTACTTCTTTACCCGATCCACTCGGTCCGGTAAGTAATACCGTTGCTTCGCTGACAGAAAATTTCAATGCCATTCTAAATAATTGCTTGCTCGCAAGATCCTTCGCGATTGGATTATACGCATTGCAAACATCAGTGCGGCAAAATTGTTTTATCTTACTCAATAATTCTTTTGGCTCAAATGGTTTAATCAAATAATCTACAGCACCTGCGCGCATTGCTTGAACAGCACTGGCAATGCTGCCATAAGCTGTCATTAGCAACAGTGGAACATGCAGGTTGTTTCTCTGCAGTTGCACTAATAATTCATTGCCTTGCATACCTTGCAATTTAACGTCACTTACAATAAGCCCAAACTCCATTTCATGCGCTGCAATTAATGCCTCTTCTGCACTGGCTAAACCAATACAAGAATATCCCGCCAAATTTAACGTGTCTAAAAGCGCTGCACGTAAGTTTGCATCATCTTCAACAAGCAATATTTTACTGTAATTTGCCACGTTACTTTCCCCCATCAACTAAACCTAACTCAGGTGATCCGCAAGCTTCTGTTACGCTATTTAATTGTAATGGCAAAATAAACCCCGCCTCCGTTCCCTGCCCCACTATTGACTTAAAGATAATTTCCCCTTGATGGGCTTGTACCACCGCATACACCACTGCTAACCCCAGTCCAGTACCATGCGTTTTCGTTGTAAAGAATGGCTCGAATAATTTCTGCTTAATTGCGTCACTAATGCCAGGCCCATTGTCTTGTAATGTAATACGGACTTTTTTGTAATCTATAATGTCTACATTCAATTGTAACCGCAGTTTATCCGTTGAAGATTCCATGGCATTATTAACCAGATTTTGTAACGCTCCTAAAATAGATGCGCTATTACAATATAAAATGGCATTTTCTATTACAGGACACACCGATAATACACTGCCGTGCAAAGCGACTTGCTCATTCACACGCTGCAATAACTCGTGCACTAAATCACGTATAGATACAGGCTCAATAATGCTACCACCACCTTGGGCAAACAGTAGCATGTCCCGAATCTGTAATTCAATATTGTGTAAGCGCGCCAAGATGTGCCGCGGGAAATCATAATATTGCTGCGGAGTCAATGTCTCAGCGTTGCTAAGATGCGATGCATAAATGATAGCTGAACTCAATGGCGTACGGATCTGATGTGCGACAGACGCCACCATCTTACCCATTTGCGATAAGCGTTTGTAATGTGACAGGCGATCTTGCAGCTCACGTGTTTCGGTCAAATCATATAATAAAATCAATTGACCTGGCTCAATCTCAAGTGGTGTTGTTGCTATCCCTAAACGCTTGCCATTATACAAAGACACCTCGTGCCCATCGTCGCTGCGTGGAGAAAAAGCACGTTGGATAACGGATACCCACAATTCATCTTGCAACGGCTCTCCTAATAGAGATTCGGCAAAAGCATTGCAGTCTTGCACATAACCATCACCATCTAAAATGATCAATCCCGCTGGTAATATGGCAAATATTGCCGCCAAACGTCTAGCGTACTTATCATCATCTGTTATGTGTCGTGTAGGCATCATTCCTCCAAAAAAAAAAATTTATGACACGAGGCATACCCCTTATCATTAACATAGCAAGACTCACGCCATCTATTTTTTTGTGTGGAAACAAAAGCTTATATTCTGCATATCTAGCCTTATGGGCTAATCGTTATTTTCTTGACGCACCTACTTCCGACTAAGTAACCATCTGCTATAAGTTATGCATCTCATAACTATCCAGAAAATGTAGCTATTCAGCATTTTGCTGAATGCTTATGTATTTCTTGATAACCACCCCAAACCTGTTTTTTACACATGCCGTATTTACGCATTTTTTCGACTAAGGTCGTACGCCGCATCTTCAAAAAATCAGCTGCCTTTGCGACGACACCGTGGCTCTCTAATAGGGCCTGTTCGATTAACTGTCGTTCCATATTGATCAAATGCTCTTTCAAATCGATACCTGACTCTGTGAAATAGGTCGTGGCTTCAGATTCTTTGACTTCAACGGCTTCTCCCTCTAAGGTCGCATCCACCTCATCCACAGCAAATAACCCTTCTTGCGCGATGAACTTCACCGGTAAATCTTTTTTATCGATTAATGCACCAGGTGACAAGATCGTCATGCGTTCAATCAAATTAGCCAGCTCACGCACATTACCATTCCATTCATACTGGGTTAGCGCAGATAAAGCGCGAGGCAAAAATCGAATTTTCATTCTTTCATCTCGCGCCAAGCGAGACACTAGCTCATCTATTAACAAGGGCAAATCGTCTATGCGATCACGTAGCGCTGGCATTTCAATGGGGAATACATTAAGACGATAATATAAATCTTCGCGAAACTTACCTGCGTCTATCTCAGACTCTAAATTGCGATGTGTGGCCGCAATAATTCGCACATCCGCATCAATGCTCTTGTTACTACCGATCCGTTCAAACGAACGTTCTTGCAACACACGTAATAATTTTACTTGCATTGCCAGCGGCATATCACCTATTTCGTCTAAAAATAACGTCCCACCTTGCGCCAGCTCAAAACGTCCTTTGCGCATGCTAATGGCGCCAGTAAATGCACCTTTTTCATGGCCAAACAGCTCGCTCTCCAATAGCTCTGCTGGAATCGCACCGCAATTCACCGGAACAAACGGCTTATCGCGCCGTGGCGACGACAAATGAATATTGCGTGCCACCACTTCCTTACCCGTGCCTGATTCCCCTAAAATTAATACACTGGCATCACAACATGACACTTTGCGAATCATTTCCCTTACTTGAACAATAGAACTATGCTTACCAACCAAACTATGTAATGGTTTATTTTTTGCAGGGATTTGACTAATGGTTCCTGTAATTTCCTCTGTGGCAATGCTGCAGGGGTTATCTAACTGATGTAGAAACGTCATCACTTGTGTTTGCTTCAATGGGTAAGTAATGTTACCCACTAAATTTCGCGTCGCTGAAAAAAGACAAGCGATGGCGGTATTATTTGCTCCATAACTGAATACTGGCACGCTAACCTGCCAATCCTGCATTGCGTGCACCACGTCCTGTAAGCACCGCTTACTCAACTGTGTACTCAGGATAATGGCTCGCAGCGTTTCCGGACGTTGCACATAGGTCTGCCAATCCGTATCATCAGCATAATGTACAAACTCACCTAAAAAGCCCAATATCACGGTCAATTCTGTGTCTTGCTGTGCGTGGTTCCCAATTACCAAGAGTATATTGTCTGTTTGCATGATTTCACCTTTCGCTAGCACAAATCGTCAATCCCTTGCATTAAGTAATAGTCACTATCTGCAAAATGTCAAATTACTGACGGTATCGTTTTTTTGAGCCACACCCCTGCCGTATGAATTTTAGGGGAAGAACTAAGCGCGCGAGGTCGTAACGATCCCGTATTTTTCCGAACAGTTACGTGGGGTCGATATTTAACTGCTTGTTTTACATAAAAATATATCCATTCCACTTCTCCCCTTGAGTGACCGAGGAAAATTTATTTTTCGCCGTTCATAAAAACAGGATATACCGCGCGACTTACCCAGCAAAATTTGCATCTTGAAGTACGAGGGGTCTATGCCGCTAGCCAATGAATTTTAGGGGGATGTAATACTACTGGTCTTGTTGGTGGTAAAATTGCGCGATGCGATTTTGCTTGAGGCCTAAAAAGCTCTCTTCGCGTTGTACATCCGTCAATTGCATCAATTGTTGGTTTAACCGAATAAGCTCTTGTAAAACATGGCGCGCTGCTGCATGGGTCTCTTCCTGCACCATGGCAATAGATAAAATGTGCAATGCCTTCTGCCGTTTTGCTTCTAATTCTACGACAGCAGACCACTGACCTAAACTCGCCAACTCAAGCATCTCTTGCGTATAAGCAACGGCAAACTGCAATGATGAAAAATAATCGGCGTCAGTGGCAAGCATCATGAAACAATCCCTTCTTGCGGTTTTTCTGCAGAAATGACTTCGGCTGCAACATCAGCAATACCATCCCAACCCGTTTTTATTTGTGAGATTATTTGCTTAACTTCATCCAGCTTTTCTATCTCATTATGGCGGTTGGCTAACAATAAATTTACCTTGCTGTAATCATATAAATAATTAAGATTAACGGCTATTTCACCGCCCGCATCAAAATCTAAACTGGTTTGCAAGCAGTCAATAATGGCGATGGCCGAACTTATATTCTTACCTTTTTCAGCAATATTCTTCTTTACCATATGATGTTTTGCTAGCGCAATACGATTGAGCGCTCCTTCTAACAACATCTGAATTAAACGATGCGGATCCGCACTTAATACTTCGCCTTGCAGCATATCCTTTTTATATTGATTTAGCACATGGCTAGCATCCATGAACGATACTCCTTGTAAAACAGATAATTTAAATAGGTTACATTGATACTATGCTTTTCCGTTAAAAATATGTCCACTTACCCCTTGCGCATCTCGCAAAGTACGTGCCAACTTCAATGCATCCTCTGATGGAATCTGCCTAATCACTTCCTGTGTACTGCTATCCCTCACCAAAATCACCACTTGGCTACTTTCTTGTTCTACACTAAAGTGTAGCTCACGCTGTATGTTTTGCACAAATTGGTTAATGTTTGCAACTGCACTCTCTAATGCTGACTTATCCGTGGCGGTAGCATGTGGAGATGCCACCTCATTATCCGACATTACCTTATTGTCTTTATCCACCGGTTTTTCGGCAAACACACTCGTCTGCTCGCCTTGTGCAGGTAAAACACGTTTTGTATTATCTATCCGACCGGCTACTTGCATTTTCACAAGTGAAGTTATTAACTCTGAAGCCATATCATCACCTACACCTAACTCACCATGACTCCCTCTTTTTCTATTCCTTACCGTGTAATTAATCCAATAATTCTCTTACAAAAGATATATCGTCCACGTTTATATAAAACTTTAGTAACTATTTAGAATAATTTTTAAAATAGTGTAGTGTGCGTGAAACGCGGTGTTTTCTTTACGCGATGCGGATTCTTAAGCGGAGAATCGCGTATCGATCCTGAAAATGCCGTTAAGCCCAGTTTTACTGGGTAGGCGTCAAATCAAGGGTAACTATTCAGCATTTTCCTGAATAGTTACAAACTTTAGTAACTATTCATACCTTTTTTAGAGAAGCAGATCATCCGCTTGTGGGTGAGGAAAAAGGGGACACACAGGGCCCCGAGTCGTACCATTAGCCCCGCTTCGTCCGTGGATTAAATGCATCACGGACTACATCTGCAAATAAGTTGGCGGACAATACCAAAAAAAACATGAAGATAAATGCCGCACACAACGGCCACCACACCACCGGATCTCTCGCCATTTCTAAACGTGACGCATTGATCATGTTTCCCCAACTGTAAGTTAACGGATCGACGCCGACACCGACATAGGATAAAACAGCTTCTGCCAATACGAGTCCACTAAAATCCAGGGTGACCGTAATGAGAATGATGTGGGTCATATTAGGCAATAAATGGCGTGTGATAATCTGCAGGTGACTCGCCCCTAGCGCGCGCGCCGCCTTAATATAGTCCATTGTTATCAGTTTTAAGGTTTCCGCACGTAATAAACGACATAAACCCGTCCAACTTGCAATACCCAAGACAGCACACAGCAACAGTAAACGCATATCCGCACGTTGCATACTACTCGCAAAAATTTGCGGGTGATTATCCATGACAACCTGCAATGACAGAATCGTGGCGGCAATCAATAGCACACCAGGAATAGAACTCAGCGTGATGTAAATATATTGAATAATATCATCCATAACACCACCGAAATAACCGGCTAACACACCCAAAAATAATGCAAACGGCAACATAATGAGTGTCGTCAGCGTGCCAATAATTAATCCTGTGCGAATGCTTTTTAGTGCCAAATACAAGACGTCATGCCCTACTTTATCGGTACCGAATAAATAGGCCACAGGAGCAAACTGCATACTCACGATAACCACCGTGATCAGTGTGGTAACCACTAGCATAGCTGTTCGCCACGGGTAATTATCAATGACTTTATAACACCGTCGCAAAAGGAACAAGATTCCACACAAAAGCAAACAAATTAACAACGACTTACCTAAGCCTACCCATAAACAATGGCGCAACACATCCCCATAAGTATTGTATTCCGGTATAGACTGATTTAATTGCAGCTTAGGATAAGTACGTTGCATGACGCCATTACTATCAATTTGCGTTGTTTTATTGTATAGATGACGCGCCAAAGGTGATGAATAAGTCTTTTCACTGCGCTCACCCACCGGTGCGATCAACACATCTAATACACTCGCTATCTTGCCCGTGTCTTGCGTAGCCACCTGGCCTTCCTGCACCCTATAAAAATGTATCGAATCCAACACGCCAATGCTGACATAAAATAACAAAATTAAAAACATGCTGAAACCTAAACGGCGTTTAAACACCCGCCCCCAAGTTTGCGCTAATTGTCTATCGCGAACTACCCAAACGAGCAAGAGGATAAGTAGCGACAACAATAAATAAATTAATCCGTCTGTCCACAGCAACACTGGTCTCATTGCATTTCCTCTAACTCAAACGTACTCTGGGATCAACCAGGGCATACGATAGATCTGTCAAAAGTAAACCAACTAAATATAACAAAGAACCTAAAAAAACCATGGCACGTACAATAGCGAAATCCTGTTGGCTGATTGCATCAATGGTGTAACTACCCAAACCCGGAATAGCAAAAAATGATTCCATTAACAGACTGCCCATAAACAAGGTGGGAATAATCACCACGACACCGGTAAGAATCGGGATCAAAGCATTACCTAACACATGTTTATACAAAACGCAGCTTGCACTGAGCCCTTTGGCTTTGGCAGTCCTGACATAATCTTTTGTGTACTCTTCTAAAAAAATACTACGATACCACTTTGTACCCGCACCTAAACCACCCACCAAACCAATGAGTATAGGTAAAAGGGTAAACTTGCAGGCTGCCCAACCATCCGCATAGCCAGAAACAGGCACCCAACGTAATAATTTCGCAAATATAAACTGGCCACTAATGATATAAAATAATGCCGAAATCGACATCAATATCACACATAAAATAATACCGCCCAATTCAATGTAGCTGCTGCTAAAAAACACCATTAGCATCGCAAAGGTGATATTGCTCAATAAACCCAAGACTAATGCGGGAATAGCCAATGCTAAACTGGGAAACATGCGTTGCAAGATATCTTGACTGATGTCTCTACCCGCATCGGACGTGCCAAAATCAAAGAGAAACAATCGAATTGTTTTAGTAAAAAATAAGGTGTTTGTCACGCGTTGTATGCCCATCACCTTATGATTATAAAATAATGGATCTGCATAACCATGCTGCTTTTTCCAATTATCAATGGCGAGTTGATCCACATGTTTGCTGCCTAAATGCGTTCTAGCAATATCATCTGGGCTATTAACGACAAAAAACAATAAGAACGTCAGTATATGTACGCCCAATAAGATAGGTAACGCGTAGGCAAAACGACGAATAATGTAATTAATCATGATCATACCTCTTGCGGGAGCGATGATTTTTGTACCAAAATTCTAAAATAACCGGCAACAGTAAGCCAATCAACAACACAATAGGTATGCACAATGGCCATAAGATAGGTGCGTTCCATTCTGCACGTTGTTGTTGCCGTAATAACGGATCGATACGCATATACTTTATGCTGTTGTTAGCGACTGCGTGCGGTTTAGTGGGATAATTCCAACCATGATGCAATTGATACTGCAAGGGATGGGAGCCCCAAACCCAGGGGGCATCGTGTTGTAAAATACGTATCATTTGTCGAATAAGCGCCGCACGTGCAGGCCCATTCTCCAAGGAACGCATCCGTATAAATAAGGCATCGTATTCAGGGTTCGTGTAATTCGCCACGTTTTCGCCATCGTATTTTGCTTTACTGTTGGGACCGTATAACAAAAATAAGAAATTTTCCGGATCGGGATAATCAGCATGCCAACCCCAAGAAAAAATTTGTGCGTTGCCGTGCCGCATTTTTTCTTGGAAACGATTATATTGCGTGGCACGAATATGTAAATCTATGCCTAGCTTAGCAAACTGTTTATGTAACCAAGTGTACAACGCGTGATCACTGGGATCGCCACTTGCAGCAATATCGTAATAGAGTCGTAATGGCGCGTGCGACTGTGGGTCGATTCCGTTTGCATAGCCCGCACGCCGCATCAGCGCCTGTGCCTGCTGCACGCTACGCCGTTGGGCGCGCCCTTGGCGCCAGGTATAAACCGCAGAATTCATCCCCACCTCACCGGATTCATAACCCAATAAACCGGGCGGAATGGGGCTGTGCGCGACAACACCACGTCCATTTTGAAATATCTCGATAAATTCTTCGTAATCCATCGCAATCGCAATGGCTTGACGCAACAGCCTAGCCCGTTCGCTGTCGCCCCCGACGACTTTATCCAGCATGTTAAACCCCATATACGAGGTCCCCAACATCACACTGGTTTGTAAATAAATATGTTGCGTTGACAAGGTTTCGCTTAACTGAGCATGGCCCTGATTATTAATCACAATCGCTTGCTCAAAGTTATCACTGCCAATTCCCGAACGGTCATAATAACCTTGCAAAAATTTATTCCAATAGGCAATGCTTTCGCGTTCCAAACTAAAAATGACCCGCTCTAAAAACGGCAACCGTTGTCCCGCACTCTGTAACAATCCCTGCGCCTTATCGCTAGTTTCTCCCTCTCTCGGATAAGTTTCCACGTGAAAGTTGGGATTGCGTTGCAATACCATACGACGATTGGGGTTGTTCTCAACCAACATATAAGGTCCTGTGCCGATAGGATGCCACCCCAGCGTTATATTTTTCTCTACCATTCCGGGTTGCGTGTAAAAGTGTTCGGCTTCCCAAGGCACAGGGGCAAAAAACGGCATCGCTAACCAATAGATAAATTGCGGGTATTTACCTTGCAGTAAAATACGATAATGATAGCGGTCGATGACCTGCGCACCCTGAAAAGCAATACGACGTAAATCAACCGGCGTTTGCAACTCAGCAAGATGACGATGCAACGCTGCAAATCCTACAATATATTTACTTAATACGCTGTATATCGGTGAATGTAATGTCGGATCCGCTAAGCGCTTTATTTGATAAACATAGTCATCTGCTGTCAATTCACGTGTGCCTTGTTCGGTAAAATCTTCTAGTCTAGACATGCCCTCTAACACAGCTAAGGGCAAATGATGATAACGGTAACGACCGTCTTGTTGGCGTGCCAATGCGGCATGGGGTTGATAATAGATATGCGGGATAAGATACAGATCATATTGACTGTACGCTATGTTTTGCTCCGGTGCATTATCCGGTAATACGCGACGTTGTTTATCCAAGTACGTCACCCGCGGCATCTTGCGCAGGGTCAAGGGTACCAATGTGTAAGGCCGTTTTAAATAATGATATTGCAAGGGTGGCTCATAAATTTGCGCGATAAATAAGGATTCATCCGCCGAATAGGAACGTGCTGGGTCTAAGGTTTTTGGCGCATGATTAAATGCCATGTATAAATAATTTTGTGCATCGTGTTGCGCAGAATGAGGATTATTCCACAATGCTGCGCCAGCCAGTGGCATCATCAACAACACTACAATGCTGCTAAACCAGTGCGTTATACGCGTGTTGATTCGTCTCATCATACATCCTTGTACTAGCGGCTAGCATAACTCACTTCATTCGCTAGCGGTATATTGCTGCAACAAGTGCAGTAACTGTGCCTCATCCATAATCCGTATGTGAAGCTGTTCTGCTTGTTGCAACTTAGATCCTGGATTGCTCCCTGCAATCAATAACGTTGTTGCTTTAGATACGCTATTGCCAACCTTTGCACCTAAGCGCTGCAAGTGTGCTGTCGCTTCAACCCGTGTCAACTGGTTTAAGGTGCCCGTTAACACGCAATTTTCATGCGCTAAGGGCAAACCAACGGATGGTTTATTGCAAAGGGGCCAATGCACGCCGTACGCACACAGACGCTCGATGATCGTCCGATTATGCGCTTCGTGAAAAAAATGTTGAATATGCCCCGCAACCACTGGTCCTATGTCATGCACGAGTAATAATTCTTCTTCTGTTGCTTGCAGTAACGGCGCTAGTTCCGTGAAGTGTTGCGCTAAATGCAACGCAGTCGCTTCACCCACACCACGAATCCCCAACGCAAACAAAAAACGTGGTAACGTCGTTGCCTTGCTACGTGCAATAGATTGCATTAAATTATCGACTGAACGTACACCCATGCGTGGTATGCTTAATAACTCGTCACGCGTCAACCGATAAATATCCGCTACCGTTTCCACCTGTCCGGCATCAACCAACTGCTCCATGAGTTTATCGCCTAAACCATCAATATCCATTGCTTTACGTGACGCAAAATGGCGTAATGCTTCTTTGCGCTGTGCCGCACAAAATAAACCAGCCACGCAGCGCGCTGCCGACTCTCCTTCTAACTGCTCCACCGCAGAATGGCATACCGGGCACTGTGTTGGTAACACCAGCATGGCAGCCTGTGCCAAACGCCGCTCAGGCAACACCCGCACGATCTCGGGAATCACATCTCCTGCTCTGCGCACGATGACCGTATCACCTACCCGTATATCCTTACGCTGTACTTCATCGATGTTGTGCAAGGTGGCATTACTGACAGTCACGCCACCCACAAACACGGGGGTTAAACGAGCGACCGGCGTCAACACACCGGTACGCCCCACTTGAAAATCTATGCTTTCAACTTGCGTGATTTCCTCTTCCGCAGGTAGTTTATGCGCGATAGCCCAGCGCGGTGCTTTCGCCGTAGCACCTAACTGTTGCTGTTGTCCTATATTATCTACTTTATATACCACACCATCGATCGCATACGGTAATGACTCACGCAACGTAACCATTTGGTAATAGTAAGCTAAACAACCCTGCACATCCGCCACCGTGGTACTATGCTCGGGTATTGCAAATCCCCAGGCAGCCAAGCGCTGCAACATCTCACTGTGATACAACGGTAAATTTCTCGCACCACGCACGGCACCTATCGCATAGCACATAATAGCCAGTGATCGACTCGCGGTAATGTGTGGATCCAACTGGCGTAAACTACCGGCTGCCGCATTGCGCGGATTAGCAAAGGGTTTATCGCCTTGCTGCTGTGCTTGTTGGTTAAGCCGAAGGAAACTCGCCTTAGGCATATATACTTCACCTCTGACTTCCAACCAAGCCGGATAATCTGTCCCACGTAAGTTAAGCGGTAATTGCCGAATAGTACGCAAATTTGCTGTTACATTTTCGCCTATGTTGCCATCGCCACGGGTTGCACCACACAGCAAACGACCGTTTTCGTAAGTCAAGCTCACTGCCAATCCGTCTAGCTTAGGCTCACAGTGATAACGCACTGTCTGATCCTCAGACAAACGTTCACGAATTTTCTGATCGAACGCCAGCGCATCCGGCTCAGTAAATGCATTATCCAACGACAACATGGCTTGCCCATGAATGACTGGCGCAAATGTAGATACCGCCTGTGCCCCTACGCGTTGCGTTGGCGAATCAGCCGTAACCAATGCCGGGTAAGCAGCCTCTAATTTACGTAACTCACGCATCAACCTATCGTATTCCGCATCAGGCAGGGTTGGCTGATCCAACACATAATAACGATAATCATGCTCGTTGATCTGTTGGCGCAACGCATCTATTGTTGCACTCATTGTCGTATCAGTATCCGTCATCACACCGTCGTATCCACAACCACCTTTCGCTTCGCGCGCCCTGCGCATATCATGGCGTATTGCCAGCACAAGCACAATCCTTAACAGCACCTAACTCATTGCTGGCGGTATAGTCCTATATTTTGCTTGCATATTCGCTACGCATTCGCCAGAATTGGGGCTGATTATAAGCTATGGCAAGTATGAAACAACGACCGCACCAACACTTGTACCCCATCATGGATCTACTCATTGAAAAAACAGTCCATGCGCTAGAGAATGAAGGCTGCCAAATCACGTGCCAACGTGGCTGTGCGCATTGCTGCCATTTGTTGGTAGAGATCTCGTGGGAGGAAGCCGTAGAATTAGCGCACTGGATCAACGCACAGCCGGCTACACGCCGTC
Source organism: uncultured Gammaproteobacteria bacterium (assembly GCA_964646995.1). Classification (GTDB taxonomy): domain Bacteria; phylum Pseudomonadota; class Gammaproteobacteria; order CAZYIF01; family CAZYIF01; genus CAZYIF01. The sequence goes on along the minus strand of CAZYIF010000006.1, from coordinate 80,766 downwards.
GACTTTTTATAGAAAAAATCACCCATAATGCAGCCCAAGCTCGCGCCCTCTTTGTGCAAACTGACGCAAGCGCGATTTTTTGTCAACCGGTTGACGACGGCGACTTAGAAATTCCTGATGCGGTCTTTGATAACTATTTTTACGCCAGTGTCAAACCTTGCCCTTTCCTGGAAGATAATCTCTGCGCGGCCTATACACACCGCCCTTCAACCTGTCGCTTACACATGGTTAACTCACCCGTGGCACTGTGCATGCGGGAAGCCGATACCACACAAGAGCCCAGCACTGACGTTGAAATACCCGAGACCATTGAAACCCTTAAGCAAGATATGGAACCACTGCTGGTAGGACTCATCGAGGATGGTCGTTGGGGACAATTGGCTATCATGGTAGAAGCCGCACTGGCCGAGCTACCCGTAACTATTCAGCGAAATGCTGAATAGTTACAATTGTTCTATCTTGAAAATTTGCCAACTCGTTATAAAAATCCTATCATTCGCTAGCGGTATGTTGTGCTGGCTAGTACAAACCGCTTACATCCCGTTAACCTTATGCAAGGATGCTTAAGATGGACACAATCAAGGAAGTGTTGCAAGGATATAGCGCATTCAAAGAGGAATATTTCAAGCAGCATACTGCGCTGTTTCAACAATTAACGACCGAGGGACAACACCCTAAAATCATGTTAGTGATGTGTGCTGATTCACGGATAACGCCCGATCTTATCTTTGGACTTCAGCCAGGCGATATGTTTGTGTTACGCAATATTGCTAACCTCGTGCATCACTTCCAAGAAACCACCTCTGATTTTAGTACGCGCGCAGCCATCGAATATGCAGTACAACACCTACAGATCAAACATATTGTCGTTCTGGGTCATTCATCCTGTGGTGGCATCCGCGCCCTGATTCAACAAGCGCAACAACAGCAATCCAGTGGACAATTCATCGACCCATGGCTCGCTTGCGCCAGCCCTGTGGCGGAACGCGTCATACATACTCATGCGGATGCCTCGTTACAACAACAGTGTTATCACTGCGAACTGGCGTCTATACAACATTCATTAAACAATCTAGAAAGCTATCCCTGGATACAAAATAAATTATCTAGCACCGAATTAGAGCTACACGGCTGGCATTTTGATATTTCCTGTGGTGAACTCTTGTGTTACGACAAAGTCCAACAGAAATTCATTCCCCATGCGTAGCAAAACAGCATATTTATCTCTATTCTGTGCACTATTCTGTTACGCTTACGCAAACATTAGTATTGCACAAATGAGTAGCAATCCGACTGTGGCCTACATCAATAGCGAGCCCTATAGCTACCTCAATATCAGTAAAGAGGGATTGCGCAATTTAACCGGCTTAGATATTCATTTACTTAACTTAGTGTTTGAGAGTATCGATAGCCAGCCGCATTACGAAGAAATGTCATGGCATACCATACTGCATAAGTTAAAGCACGGTGAAATAGACGTGGCGACTGGCATCGTAGGGAATGCTGCATTAGCACAAGATGTCTATTTATCTGCATCCTATAGACAACAAACCGATGCCTTATACTTACGCCAAAAAGATATGTCACGCCTACGCTTCGCTTCACTCAAACGTTTATTAACTTCCCCGGTTATGCGCGAGTTAAAAATTGGAGTAGTCAAACATCAGGTTTACTCTGACCCGATCATTAATGCCTACTTAGCACACCCCACCTATCCAAAAAATATTATTTATGTAGACAACAATGTAATGAATATAAACAAATTGATAAACCGAGAGATAGACTTATTCTTTGCCGACAAAATCGGTACAGAAAACTTTATCTGGCAGCACCATCTACGCCATCAAATAGGCAGCCAGAATATAAAAATTTCCAGCGCGCCGGTCTACATCGCATTCAGTAAAAAAACCATCACGCCAAATGATGTTGCCGTATTCAACAAAAAAATAAATGACCTGCGCCTATCCGGTAAATTTCAAGAAATCATTCAGCGCCACCTCGTTCCGAAAATGATTGCTATCACCACCGAGACACGTTGGTATCATTTAGCTGAAATTTTTGGAGTGATTTCATTCGCCATTTCAGGCATGCTGCTAGCACGACGCGTACAATATGATTTTGCCGGCACCTTAATTATCGCAACCTTACCAGCATCCGCTGGAGGCATCATGCGTGACGTCATGTTGGATCGTCAACCGATTGGAGTATTACGTACGCCACTCTACGTCATGGTCGTATTCACCACCGTGTTGGTAGGATTTGCGCTTATTCGCTGCTACAGTTTTTTAAAAAAACAACCGCTGTATCGCTTGCTCAGACGCAAAATGATTTGGCATAAATTACCTCCTGTTACCTATTGGGTTAAATACACCGATGTCTTTGCACAATCCTCTTTTGTTGTCACCGGCGTCATGGTGGCTGTCGAAGCCCATGCTACTCCCTTGTGGTTATGGGGACCTGTTTTTGCCACACTGTCTAGCTGTGGTGGTGGTGTGATGCGTGACTTTCTCATCGGTTCTGGCTTCAATCGCAGCTATTTATTTGAAACCTTGTTTGCCTGGGGCTTCCTACTGTCAGCCTTCATTATCTGGCGTACCGAACACTTAAGCTTTCAAGAAGTATTGCTCGCCGTCGTCATCACCATGCTAGGACTCATCACCACACGCATTGCTATTTTACACAACGGTTGGCGTAGTCATGATTTTTGGAATGCCACTACGAAAGACAGTAAGTAACTCAGTCTTTAGCAACACCCAAATACGCCGTTCGCCCTGAGTAGCTGATATACCCATTACACTTCAAAATGCGATTTTTGTATTTTGCAGTGCTCTCTACGCGATGGGATTTCCCAAGGAGAGAATCGCGTATCGATCCTTTGGGGACCGTGCACACATACTTTGTGCCGGTCATAAAAACAGAGTATACCGCGCGACTCCCCCATCAAAATTCGCATCTTGAAGTACGAGCGGTATATATTCCCACGCATTAAAAACAGCCGTCTCGACGTGTAAACGGCTGTTATCCAAGCGAAAAGATAAAAACAGGATGAACATTATTTTTGCCGTTTATCCTCCTGAGTAGATCGCGCAGCATCCTGTCGAAGGAGGATGAACGACATATTGGGGACGTGATTTCTTCATGATAGTTGCAAAAATAGTGATGCATCGCGATAGTACAAATGCTAAACTCCCCGCCTTTGTCACACCGCCTGGGAGTAAACAATGATGACAATCAATACCCTGACTGCACTATCCCCTATCGATGGCCGCTACGCACATAAAGTTGCTGCATTACGTCCACTACTCAGCGAATACGGCCTCATTTATCACCGCGTCATAGTCGAAATACGTTGGCTGCAAGCACTTGCCAATGAGCCACTGCTCACTGAAGTCCCGGCTTTCTCACCCGCAGCCACGCACTACTTGGAAAACATCATTAGCGAATTTTCTCTGGCTGATGCCGAGCGCATAAAATCACTGGAGCAAACCACCAATCACGATGTCAAAGCCATCGAATATTTTCTCAAGGAACGCCTGTCCGAACATCCGGAATTGTGCTCTGTCACAGAATTCGTGCATTTTTGCTGCACATCAGAAGACATCAATAATTTAGCCTACGCACTGATGCTCAAGCACTGCCGCGAACAACATCTGCTGCCACAATTACGCGCGCTGTGTACCCAGCTGCAAGATTGTGCCCAACGCTACGCACACCAACCCATGCTGAGCCACACGCATGGCCAAGCCGCTAGTCCAACGACCGTAGGTAAAGAATTTGCAAATTTTTATGTGCGCCTAAACCAAGCGATCGAGACACTGACGGCCATTACAATACGCGGTAAATTTAACGGCGCAACCGGCAACTTCAACGCACACACGGTAGCCTATCCCGAAATTGATTGGCCCACACTCTGCGCCCATTTCGTGACGGATTTACAACTTTCCTGGAATCTCTACACCACACAAATTGAGCCACATGATTACATAGCCCAGTTGGCTCATGCACTCATACACATAAATAATATCCTCATTGATTTTAACCGTGACATGTGGGGCTACATCGCACTGGGTTATTTCCAGCAACAACCCGTGGCACACGAAATTGGTTCCTCCACCATGCCACATAAGATCAATCCCATTGACTTTGAAAATTCAGAAGGTAATTTAGCGATCGCCAATGCGGTATTGTCTTGCCTTGCCAATCGCCTACCCATCTCACGCTGGCAACGCGACTTGGTCGACTCCACCCTATTGCGCAATCTGGGCGTGGGTATTGCCCACAGCCTGATCGCTTACCTTGCCAGTATGCAAGGATTAGCAAAATCATCGATCAATGTAACGGTGCTACAGGATGATTTGCAACATAACTGGGCGGTACTCGCAGAAGCATTACAAACCGTGATGCGTCGTTACGGCGTGGAACAACCTTATGAGCAACTCAAACAGCTCACCCGCGGCAAAGCAGTTGATCAACATAGCCTGCACCGCTTCATTGATGATCTCACAGTGCCCGAATCTGTGAAACAAACGCTCAAACAGTTGACGCCTGCTAATTATATTGGCAAAGCTACTGAGTTGGCGGCACGTTTACACGAGGAAAACGTAAAGTAACTATTCAGTAACATGCTGAATGGTTACCCTTAATTTTACGCCTACCCAGTAAAACTGGGCTTAACGGCGCTTAAGGGGAGAATCGCGATTCTCCCCTTAAGAATCCCCATCGCGTAAAGAAAACACCCGATTTTCAAGTAAAATCGCAATGCCTTGCAAGTTTGCTGAATGGTTACCCTTAATTTTACGCCTACCCAGTAAAACTGGGCTTAACAGCATGCTCAGGGGCGAATCGCGATTCGCCCCTTGAAATCTCCATCGCATAGAGAAAACAGCTGTTTTACCTTGTAAATGAACAGTACCCGCAAATTTGCTGAATAGTTACACATGCTGAATAGTTACAAACTTTAAAAAAATACGTTACACTGCAGCAGTGGATCACGGACGACAGATTAAGTAATGAAAATGATCATCGAAAAAATAGCACATAAATTCACTGATTGGCTCATGAAAGACGATGCGCCTTTAGAGTTTTCTATGTCGGACTTCGAACGTATCAAATACGAAGTTCGTCCGTGTGATGTCTTGCTCATCGAGGGGCGCAACCGTGTCAGTGAAGTTATCAAAACCATCACACAAAGCCGCTGGTCGCATGCCGCGCTCTATGTCGGCCGACTACACGACATAGAAAATGAAAAATTACACCAACACATCCAAGAAAATTATTACGGTGACCTCAATGATCAATTATTGATAGAGAGTTGCTTAGGCAAAGGCACTATCGTCTCATCGATAGAAAACTATCAGCAAGATCATATACGCATTTGTCGCCCCAATGGCATCTCACGCAAAGACGCCCAACAAGTCATTAATTATTCGATCAGTCGCTTAGGCATAGACTATGACGTGCGCCAAATTTTAGATTTAGCACGCTACTTTTTTCCCTGGTCAGTATTACCCAGGAAATGGCGCTCTAGCTTATTTCAACAACAAGCAGGCAAAACAACCACACGCCAAATCTGCTCTACCCTATTAGCCGAAGCATTTGGTACAGTGGACTTTCCCATCTTGCCACTGGTCAAGCGCCATGATCGCAACGTACAGTTCATTCGACGTAATCCGCGTTTGTGCACGCCCAGTGATTTCGATTACTCACCTTATTTTGAAATCATCAAGTATCCCTTGTTTGAAGTCACCGGCCACGCGATTTATCGGGGCTTACCCTGGAATGCAGACGCTGTCAGTAATGATAAAGAAGGCTTGTACATTTCCCCAAAGCACCTAAACCACACAGACCCTGCCGAAGAGGATGAAACACCCGATGTTGAATCGACACGCACGCATCTCCCGGCAGAAAACCACAAACCAGAGACCGGCAACGCCGATAAACATCCTCTGTTCAAACCCTTTATCCTGAAGAAAAGCGACAAAAATAAACCTTCTGCGTTGTAATTCGAGACACAGCTCGCACAACACCATGCAGTCGTCACGCGATCCCTCCATCGCGCTGCGATGTTCGGGATGACAACAACAGAGGTGAACACCTGTACACCAAACTCATTTTTTCTTACACCACACGCGCAAAAATGTACAAACACTCGAGAAAATTCATTCTGCTGCAAAAAGTTATCGTCAATCCGCATGAGTCACGGTAAAATCAGCGTCTTTAATCATGAAGAAGTGATGATATGATACACACCGCTGACAATAATACCCGACCCGCGTTTGATCAAGAACTCGTTGACATGGCTAATTATGTCAGCCACGTTGTGATCGACAGTCCCGATGCCTACGCCACGGCTAGGTTATGCCTCATGGATGCGTTAGGCTGTGGCTTTTTAGCCCAACGTTACCCGGAATGCACCAAACACCTAGGCCCTCTGATGAAAGGCACGGTCGTACCTCACGGCGCGCGCGTGCCCGGTACGCAATATGTATTGGATCCCGTACAAGCGGCATTTAATATCGGCACCTTGAATCGCTGGTTAGATTACAATGACACGTGGTTAGCGGCTGAATGGGGCCATCCCTCCGATAACCTTGCCGCAATTCTAGCCGTCGCTGATACTCTTTCCCAACAACGCAGACAACACGGCGCGGCGCCCTTGCTCATGCGTGATGTGCTCACTGCGCTGATTAAAAGCTATGAGATACAAGGCATACTCGCCTTACAAAATAGTTTCAATCGCGTGGGTCTGGATCACGTGCTACTCGTCAAAGTCGCCTCTACAGCAGTAGTGACCGCACTGTTAGGAGGTAATCAACAACAAATCCTCAACGCCTTATCACTCGCTTGGGTCGATGGTCAGAGTTTGCGGACCTATCGCCATGCACCCAACACCGGTTCGCGCAAATCATGGGCGGCAGGCGACGCGGCCAGTCGCGCAGTACGTTTAGCCTATATGGCACTACAAGGTGAACCCGGTTACCCTAGTGCATTGTCTGCACCTATCTGGGGATTCTATGCGGTAAGCTTCAACAAACAGGCATTATGCATCGAACAACCGTATCGTAGTTATGTGATGGAAAACATCTTATTCAAGATCGCGTTTCCTGCTGAATTTCATTCACAAACCGCATTAGAGTGTGCACTCATCTTGCATCCACAAGTCGCGCATCGCTTAAATGAAATCAGTAAGATTGTGATTACCACGCACGAATCCGCGCTACGCATTATCAGTAAAACCGGTCCGTTGCATAATCCCGCGGATCGCGATCATTGCCTGCAATACATCGTAGCCATCGGTTTATTGTTTGGGAACCTCACCGCCGATCATTACGAAGATCACAGTGCGGCCGACCCTCGTATCGACACCTTGCGTAATATCATGGAAGTCGTCGAGGATCCGCGTTTTAGCCGAGAATACCATGCCGCAGATAAACGTTCGATTGCTAACGCGATACAAGTGCATTTCACAGATGGCAGTGCAACAGATAATGTCTGCATCGAATATCCACTGGGCCACCGCAGGCGACGCGCCGAAGGCATTCCGCTGTTAGAAGAAAAATTCGCATATCATGTGGCCTCGCGTTTTCCCAAGCAACAGGCCGAGCAAATAATAAAGACATGCACGGATCACGCTACACTGGAACAATTACCCGTTGATACTTTCATGGAAATGCTGGTGATTTAAATAAAAAGTCGCATCCGCTTGCGGGTGAGACAAAGGGGAAGTCCAGAGGGGAGCTTATGCAATAGCTCCTCTCTGGTCGCAATCACGCGAAGTTGTTTCGCGCAGATGAGTGATGAAGGAAACAAGCTCGGTCGCTCGCGGCCGAATTGTTGAATATGTTGCTGTAAGGACAATAGAACATGGATACCTTTTTAATTGCACGACGCTCACTTTACAACAAGTTAATTCAAGTCAAAGGCTATGACTTGCTGTTCCAAAGTACGGATGCGGTACAAGACCCGTCGGCTGGTAGCGCACTGACAACCGCTGATTTAGCCGATACGTTTGCGGATGAAAATCTGCAGCATCTCATCGGCCATGGCTTAGTCATGGTGAATTTCTCCGCGGCCATGCTGCACGAAGAGATCCCCGCCAGTATACCCAAGCAACGCTTGATCATTGTGGTCAATGGCCACAACACACGACTGGATCAGGCGATGCTTAGCCATCTGCAAGCGCTCAAGGCCAAAGGTTATAAGATAGCCGTGAGTGATGTGCTGACCATGGCCGAACTCACACCCTTATTTAGCGCCATATCACTGGTTAAACTCGATATCAGTGCGATTGAACCTGACAAACTAGCCACACTCGCAGCTGAGCTAGCACAACACCCCATTGAAGTACTCGCTTATAACATTCAAACCCACGACGCGTTTGATCGCTGTAAGGCATTGGGCTTCGCACTGTTTTCCGGCTATTTCCTTGATTTGCCTAATTTAGACAGCGGCAAAAAAGTCAGCTCTAATCGCATGACTACCATGCGCTTATTGGTTTCCTTGGATGATCCCAACATCAGCGTAGACACCGTGGAAGAGCTGATCAGTCAAGATGCACGCCTAGGCTATCGCCTACTCAAAGCGGTTAACTCTGCCGCCTATGGTTTGCCGCGTACGGTGAGCTCGCTGCGCGAAGCGGTGGTGTTTCTTGGTCTAAAACAAATTCGCAGCTGGACCAGCATGATCATCATTACCTGTCAGGATGAAAAGCCATCCGATTTGTTACTCAATACAATGATTCGTGCACGCATGTGTGAATTGATGGCAGAACAAATCGGTGCGGATGATCCTAAGAGTTACTTTACCGTGGGCTTATTTTCCACCCTGGATGCTATTTTGGATAGAAAAATGGCCGATTTGCTCAAAGAATTAAACCTGAATGAAGAACTACAAGATGCCTTGTTGCAGCATGAAGGTGAGCTGGGTGCCATGTTACAAAACGTCATTGCCTATGGACACGGCAAATGGCAAGAACTCGGCGACAGTGGAATAGACATGGAGGTATGGCGCGATGCCTATATGGATAGCGTCAACTGGGCAACGACTTCCTTTAGTCAACTCACGGCTTGATGTACAACAGTAGCCGCACAACGAAAACCGCAACAACCTGTCTGGACAGGCCAAGCGAGTGTACACGGATCCAGTGACTAGATGACAAAAGGAATTATTGTCTATGCTTGCTATAGCACCGCGCTACCGTGTACCCCTCGCCATAGGGGGCGTAGGCTTATGCCTGGTTAGTCTACTTTTCTTGTATAAACCCACACCCAAAGCGATCACCACCCACGAAATTTCGCCTTTTGTGCGCATTATCCCCTTACACAGCCAGAGTGGGCCTCTACTGCTGCACGGCAATGGTACCGTTACTCCCACCACGCAAACCCAACTTGCCAGCCAAGTCGCGGGACAAATTCATCGTATCAATCCACACTTAGTGGCAGGTGGTTTATTTCATCGTGGTGAACCGCTAGTCACGCTAGACAATCGACGTTATGTGCACGAACAACAACAAGCACACGCACAAGCGCAGGCCGCGCAAGCCAATCTCGCTTATGCAAAGAAACACTATCGGCGCTTACAGACATTAACCCGATCCGGCAACGCAACCACACACATGCTGGAACTCGGCGAACAGCAATTACACGAAGCCCATGCGAAATACCAAACCGCCAGCGCACAATTGAAATTGGCGGATTTAAATCTAGAATACAGCAGTATCAAAGCACCCTTTGACGGACAAGTCATCACGAAAATGGTGGCGGTCGGTGATTACGTGACCCACGGCACGCCCATCGCCAAAATCTATGCGACCGATCGCGTAGAGATCACGGTTGCATTACCCCATCAAACCGCAGCGCTGATCCCACAGTTATGGCAAGTGACGCACGGCAGCAACCCACCGCGCATCCCAGCCAGCGTGCAAGCACATTATGGCCAACACAAATATCACTGGCAAGGTTATGTGTCACGCATAGAACCTGGACTCGACGACAAGACCCGTACCGTCGACATCGTTGTAGAAGTCGTTAATCCCTTAGTGCCCGGAGAAAAGCGGGCTAGCAATAACGCAGCCACCACTCAGGCACCCGGTTTATTGTTGGGACTCTACACCACCGTGACCCTGCCCGGTGAATACCTTGCGCACTACTTCTTGGTGCCACAAGCAGCACTACATCAAGACCCGCTCACCCATAATGACTGTGTATGGATAGTGAAACACAACACACTCAGCATCGTCCCGGTGACGATCAAACAGCTCCATGAAAACACCGCGGTTATCGTCAGCGCTGATGTACACGCCAACGATGCCTTGATCATCAGTCCTCTGCCCATCGCGATAGCAGGCATGTCGGTGCGCGTGGCGAAAGACGTGAATAGTTGAGGAAGCGATATGGCAAGAAACACAGGTATGTGCCGTTTGCATGAGATCCCTCGTTGCACTCGGAATGCCTCCCTTCTTTGTCATCCCGAACAGCGCACTTATCGTGTCATTCAGAGCGCAGCGAAGAATCTCGCGACGCAAGCCGTTCAGTGTATTCTTACTGGGATCCCTCACTGCGTTCGGGATGACACCCATGACCCAAGGATGATGCATGTATAAACTGATCCGCTTCATGGCCAACCACAGTATCGCGGCGAATCTGCTCATGCTGTTTTTGCTCATTGCGGGTGGCATGAGTGCATTAACCATGCCACAGCGCACGTTTCCCGAATTTAGCTTAGATAAAATCAGCATTCGCGTGGCCTATCCCGGCGCATCACCCGCTGAAATTGAAAGTGCGATTATTCAGCGCATTGAAGAAGTATTAGAAGGCATAGAAGAAATTCAAGAATACACCGCTACCACCACTGAAAGCAGCGGTAGCGTCATCTTGGAATTACGTCGTGGCACACGGATTGCGGACGTACTCGATAAAGTCAAAGCCGCGGTGGATCACATTACGACTTTTCCGGTCGAAGCCGAGCCACCCGTCATCACCGAATTGACTAATCGACGCCACGTATTAGATATCATTCTGTACGGCGCTGCCAGTGATAAAGCCTTAAAAGAACTCGCGCATAAAATAAAAGACGATTTAATCAGTAAGCCGGGGATTTCATTGTTAGATATCAGCGGTACACGCAAAGACGAAATGTCCATAGAAATAAGCCAAAATACCCTACGCCACTACCACTTATCGCTACCACAAGTCGCGGCCCTGATAAAGCAAAACAGTATGGATCTGCCCGGCGGCAATCTGACTACCGATACGCAACGTATTTTACTGCGTGTCAAGGGGGAAAATTACCAACCACACGATTTTGGTAATCTCGTGGTGGCCACAACAACACAGGGCGCCCAGATTCATTTGCGTGACATCGCCACCATCCGCGATGACTTTGCCGACACGCATTTACACGCATTTTACAATGGCAAACCCGCGGTTTTTATCAATGTACTGCGTACGGGCAATGAACAAGTACTCGATATTACCCAGAAAATCCACCACTACCTCAACCAAGAGTTACAACTCCCCCCCACCCTGCACACGGCCATTTGGCGCAATGATGCCAACGAACTGAAAAGCCGCCTGCATTTACTCATCAACAGTGGCATACAGGGGATCGTGTTAGTCATGCTGTTTTTAGCCTTATTCCTTAACGCACAGCTGGCATATTGGGTCTCGTTGGGTGTGCTAGTGACATTTGTTGGCGCGTTTTTTTTCATGTCACATCTGGGGCTGGTCATCGATCAAATGTCACTGTTTGGCTTCATCATGGCGATAGGCTTAGTCGTCGATGACGCCATTGTGATTGCAGAACACATTTATGTGCTACGCGAACAAGGCAAAAACGCAGTAACCAGCTGCGTGCGTGGTACGCTGCGCATGGCCGTTCCGGTTTTTTTCTCCGTACTGACCACCATCATAGGTTTCATGCCGTTGTTATTTTTACCGGGAACCTTAGGTAAAATTTTATTTGGCATACCGGCTGTTGTCATCATTGTATTAAGCGTTTCACTCGCCGAGTCGCTGTTCATTCTCCCTGCCCACTTAAAAAGTATCACACTGGATCAACAGCCCCGCTGGCTACTCACACGCGTCTTGGCGCAACTGCACCAACACTGCGATCGTGGGTTACAGTGGTTTATTCGTGTGCCGTTGACCCGTGCCTTGACCTACACAACACAACACGCCTATAACACCATCAGCATGGCTGTCGTGATTGTCGTGTTAAGTGCGACGTTGGTAAAACAGGGTTACATCAAAATCGCTTTTTTCCCGCAAGTAGAAGCCAATTACGCCAGCGCAGCACTAGAACTCAGTGAAAACAGCGCACTGTCGGTCACACAACAACGGGCAAACGACATAGTACAACACGGTAAAATGGCCGCACAACGCATTGCGGATGAATATGACATCAACATTAGCGATGTCTACAGCGGCATACACATCAGTCTAGGTACTAAAAGTACCGGGGCGAACTCACCCGAAGGCAAACAGTCAAATCAGCAAGGTCAATCCCATTTGGCTGTCGTTGAATTTGCGCTGCCCCCTGCCGAACAACGGCGTTTCTCTGCTAAAACATTTATACAGTATTGGCGTCAAGCGGCGGGTGATACGGCGAAGGCACATAAAATTAATTTTTCCGCCTCTTCGGTTAAAGTCGGCGAAGCAATACATATAGAGCTGTTTACCAGCAATACCGAGATGCTGAAAGCGGCGACTGCACAGCTCAAACAAACGCTCGCCAGTTTTCCTGGCGTTTTCGATATTCATGATGATCACGAAGCAGAAAAACCCGAATTGCACATTGAATTAAAGCCGCAAGCACACCAGTACGGCTTAAGCCTGCATGAAGTAGCGACTCAGCTACGCGCCGCGTTCTTGGGCGCCGAAGCCTTACGCCTGCAACGAGGTCGCCATGAAATGGTGGTCTATGTGCGCTTACCGGCAAGCGAACGCAACAGTTTGCATGACTTGCATAACTACCACATCCGTACCCAAGACGGCCACTTCATCCCCATCAGCGAAATAGCGACAGTAAACGTCATTCACAGCCTGAGTAAAATCAAACGCCGCAACGGGCAACGGGTCACGACGATTACCGCCGATGTGGATCCGCAATTTATCACCGCGGCTGAAGTCAATCAAACCTTGTCACGCACAGCATTACCGCAATTAAGCAAGAAGTTTGCTGGCTTACACTATGATTTTGGTGGTGAACAAGGCCGCAAAGCAGAAGTGAATCCCAGCCTACAACGTAACTTCTTGTTAGCGATGCTGGCTATTTATGCCATTATGGCGATTCTATTTCGTTCCTATTCCCAACCACTGCTCATCATGATCAGTATTCCCATGGGCGTAGCAGGTGCTGTGTTAGGACACGCGATCATGGGCTTGCCGCTGGGTTTATTATCCATCTTCGGCATCATCGGGCTGTCGGGCGTCATCATCAACAACAGCATCTTGACCTTAGATTGTTACAACCAATTAAAAACACACGGTAGCAACACAACGACTACCATCATTCAAGCCGCCACCCAACGCTTTCGCCCCATTCTGCTGACTTCACTCACCACCTGCTTAGGTGTGGCGCCGCTGCTGCTGGAACGCAGCACGCAGGCGCAATATTTAATTCCCATGGCAACGAGCATTTGTTTCGGAATATTTTTGGGATCTCTGTTCAGTACCTTTTTGCTACCGGCGCTGCTTAGCTTGGGGTTGCCTAAACAGGCGTCATCGTGAATGTCATGGGTGTCATGAGTGCAACGAGGGATCTCGTGTAGGAATGTCATTCAGAGCGTAGCGAAGAATCTCACTATCACTCCTCAAGCCACTCCGTGCGTCCTTCCTGAGATCCCTCACTACGTTCGGGATGACGCTGGTTTTAGTTACGATGTTCGGGGTGACAGGGTGTTGCGTTGTGCATGATGCGTTGTCGCAGCAGTGGCTCATCTGAACACGCTATCGCATCACGTAATCCATCGAGCAACGTTACAATCTCTTCGTGACTTAAGCAAGGTTCGTCGGCTTGCATGATTTTAGGATGCGAGGTTCCTGCAGCATTACTACTGACGATCAATAACTCTTCATACAGCTTTTCGCCTGGTCGCAAACCGGTAACTGCAATTTCTATGTCGCCGTCGGGCGTAGCGTCATCACGCACCGTGTAACCGGCCAAACGAATCATGTTACGTGCCAAATCGATGATCTTCACCGGCTCACCCATATCCAGTAAAAACACCTCGCCCCCGGTGGCAAGACTGCCGGCTTGAATCACCAATTCTACCGCTTCGTGAATCGACATGAAGTAGCGTGTTACCTCCGCATGGGTCACGGTCACGGGTCCCCCCCCGGTAATTTGTTCCTTGAATAAGGGGATCACCGAACCACTGGAACCCAACACATTGCCAAAGCGCACCGCACAAAAATGCAAGGCTAACCCCGCTGCTACAGCTTGTCGTGCAAAATCCTGCACGATCAATTCTGCCACACGTTTGCTAGCGCCCATCACGCTGGTGGGACGTACGGCTTTATCCGTGGAGATCAAAACAAAGGTTTCTACCCGCGCAACAAACGCCGCTTGTGCCAACACCCACGTGCTCAACACATTATTACGCACGCCCTCTATGCAATTGCTCTCTACCAACGGCACATGCTTGTAAGCGGCCGCATGATAGACCGTTTGTATCCCATGCTGGGTAAATAATCCTGTCAGTAAGCGTGCATCTTCTGCCGATCCCAAACAAGTAATAATGCTTAACTCGGTTACCGCACGCAATGCGCGATCGATTTGATATAAGGCGTGTTCGCTGCTTTCTAGCAACACTAAGCATGTCGGCTTAAGCAGAACAATTTGTCGGCATAATTCGGCACCTATAGATCCACCCGCTCCCGTCACCAATACCGACTTACCTTGAATACACTGCGCCAGCAATGCGGGATTAGCTACGACCGTATCGCGCCCCAGCAGATCACCGATGTCTACTTCACGTAACAAACTCACCAAGTGCCGTCCATTGGCAATATCAGCCAATGCCGGTAAAATGCGTGCGCGTACGCGATGCTGCTCTAGCAATAATACGATCTGTTTGCGCCGTGCGTGTGAAGCAGATGGCAGGGTAACAATCACATCGCCAATGGCAAAACGCTGAATCAACACGCGCAATTGTTCCGGATCATAGACGCGCAAGCTATTAATTTCTTTGCCATGTAAGCTGGGATCATCATCTAAAAAACCAACCGGTAAAAACTCCCTCCCCTGTAACAATGAAGCCACTAATTGTCTGCCAGCGCTGCCTGCGCCATAAATCAAGACGTGGCGTCCACTATGCTGGGTACGCCATGGCAGGCGCAAAAACCAACGTGCGAAAAATCGCACCCCAGCTACCGCGACCACCGCCAGCAACCAATACAACAGTGGCACCGCACGCGGTATGCCTGTGACACCCATCATTTGGGTCATAAACGCTAACACAACCCACAACAATGTCGCCAAGGAAACACTTTTTAACACCATCCATAACGCGTGCTCACCCAGGTAACGAATCACCGAATGATACAAACCCATCTTCACAAAAATAGGGATAGCCAACGCGGGCGCAGCCGCCAGCAACAAGCATTGTTGCCCACTGGGTATAAAACAATGACCTAAACGCAGCGAATATGCGGCCCACACGGCAAACAACAAGAGCAAGGCATCCAGCACTGCCATCAACATTTGCTTAGGCAAGCGTTGCATGTTGGCAATACGCTTAATCCAAATCATTAACCACTGCTTAAGCATGATCTGCTCTCCTCGCACTGGCATGATAGTTGTGTACTTACAATAAATCTTGGCCATGCATACACAACAATAATGCAAGCGTTTAATCGCGAATCACCCATAATACATAAGACCTTTTAATGAATATCCTGTTTCAAGCTATGCATTGTACTATGTTGATTAAAACTATCCATCCTCATTCGCCTTTTCCTCTATTTCCATTGACTTAATAGGGGAATTTTAGCCGGAAAATTCAACCATTATTCCTGTTTGGCGTTTAATCACCTTGAAACCAGGTAGTTATGGACACATTATGGTTGAAAAATAGTGCGGAATGCTATAGTGTCCGGCTGTGTGGCTGCATCAAGTACAAAATGCTAACAGCACCCAAATTGTCGCAAGTGACGAGGAATATAGTAGTTATGCAAAACGACACGCAATGCATAGAAAAAAATGGTGAAATCAGTCTATTCGATATCATCTATCTGTTCTCTTCTGTCAAGCGTTTGCTGATCATCCTCTTCTTCATCGTCTTTGCCGTGAGTATGGCGTATTTTCATTACTGGCTACCTGTGCAAGTCGAGCTGGAAACTTATATCTCTTCGCCTTTTCTATTAAATCAATTAGGCGAACGTCAAGTTTTAACTTCAACAGAAGACTTGCAACTTATCATCAATCATCAACTAAATAATATAAAGAAAAAGTTTCCTGCTAATGAACTATCATTGCTTATCGAGCATGTAACGTCGAAAGAATTAAAATCGCTATCACCCTCATTTAATCCGGCAAGCTTTTTTCTTTCGCTGCAAGGCTCAGTAAATCATCAAAACGCAATGAAAGAAATTCTATTAAATACCACCCGTGAAATTCAAAATCAATTTGAAGAAAAAATAAAAGTAAAAAAGCAGTCTTATCAGAATCAGTTACGGGAAAAACATCAACAACTACTCTATTGGGAACGAAAGAAAAACATCCCCACTGGCAACGAGGTTGTCTATACAGAGGTTGATAAAATCGTTTATGCAATACAAAACACAATTATCGAGATAGAACATGATTTGCAAAACCTGAATGATGGACACATTTCTCCGCTCACAACAACCCGATTACCGACGTCAACCTTACTTGGAAAAATCATTCTAAGTTTCACGATGGCATTGTTGTTTTCATTAGTCAGCACCACCTTGGTCCTTTGCTATAAGCAGTACGTTATTTACCTTGTCAATAAAAAGTAACCTCCCCCAAATAAGACGGCACATAGCGAGAGCTTTTACGGCTATTCGATGTCTGTATTGAATAGACCGCTAGCGAATAAATTTTATGGGTGATGCCAAAACATGAGACGTTACTTTAAGATGCGATGTAGCATCTATAGGATGCCGAGATTTGTTTGATCGCCCGCTAAAAAATCAGAAATTTAGTTATTATAAATGACGCCGTTTTTTGGTGGGGGCTCGGGCAAAGAATGGCGTTCTATGTACGCTACAGCACCTAAGTTTCATTCCCTAGCGGTACAATTATGAAATTTGTATCCGTGATAGCGTAACAAAAGCTACTGCGCTGAAAAAAAATAAACTTATTTAAGCTAGCATCACAATGCCAGCACCTGCTCGTACAATTCACGTTTTTCTTGCGTCTCCAACTGCGAATTATGCCACAGCAACGTAAAGGTCCCATTTACAGCTGAACAAGCACGTTTAAGTTGCAGAAGCTTATTTAATGCCGCATCACCAGTACCTAGGCCCATATAAGATTCATCCATGACAGTGCACTCCATTGCAATCAGCGGTCGAATACGCACATTAACTGCACTGTCGGTTACTGGATCAAAAGCGGGATATTCGAAACAAGTCCCACAACGAAAACCCGCATGATCAGCATAACCAAGCGTACTATCATAGCTCAGACCAGCCGCTTCCCAACTATACAGCGTAGCGGGGTGTTCCCAGCGTAGGTAATGCATGCGACCACCTAATTCCATTTGCTGAATACCTTCCTCAGCAAGCACTTTGCGTAGCCGTTCAGCTTCAACCACAATAGCTGCCGTATTCCGATAAGTATTATAACTAGGATGTAATCCAATTTCATGACCGCGCACATAAATACGTTGCATTAACTCTCGAATTGCTGCATGCCCCGTTTTATATTCAGGATCTTTATGCCAATCCGTCTGGCCACAAATAAAATAAAATGCGCTGGTTAAACCATACTTCTCCGATACTTGCATAATCCAATCAAAGGTATTGGCCGGATCTGCCACATGCAGCCGTTGCCGACAACCTAGCCAAATCCATGGCGCAAGCACAGCGTTACGTATATTACCGCGAAGTAAATCGCCCGTCATAGTGTATAATAGGCGCTTAAAATCAATTAACCCATATCGACTTGGCCTATCCACATCGTGCGATACTTTTATGCTGAACTGGGATGGCCTAAGTACTAGCTGAGGCCACACACATTGTAGCACTTGTCCGAGAACAACCAACCATTCATCGATGATCGGACGCTCTAAATAATCGTGCTTATACGCATGTGACGACACGGCAGGAAAGCGACCATTGTTGTCTAAATCAGTACGCCCCACTTCTTCTTGCCGCGATAACATCCAATAAATTAAACCAAGAATATCGTATTGAATACGATAACCACCTTGAGACTCTAGAATCAAAGGCGATGGCAATTCCATCACTCCGGGCGCAACTAAGGGTTCACCAAGAGGCGCAAACCAATTTTCTTCACTGGCATCCCAAATGCTGCATGGGAAATCAGACAACGCATATTTAAAATTCGGATTCCCAGCCATAAGCTCAACTGTATTCTCGTGATCAGGGAGTGAAAGAGATAATAATTCATCACTCAATACACGTAATACAAAGGCATACCCAAAGCGTTCTTTTAATACTTGCTCTAACCAGCTGAGACAGCTTATTGAATACATTTGACGTATCACCCCCACGTAACGTATTTAATTATCTTACGCACCCTATAGTATACTATTTTCATCCACACCCAACATGCCAGCGGAATTGTAGGCCATACCAATAATTCATATCCCTCGCGATATTTATCGATCAGCAGTGGAATGACACTAAAACGCAATGTGACAAAATCATTCACCAAAAATAATCCATCAATCCATAATAATTTGCGCAGCGTTTTCTGCCTGTGATCGTCCAATGTATCTAAGCCAAAATAGCGTTTAAGCAAACCATTCCCATCCGCAAGAAACAAGACATGTTGCATCCAAAATCTTGGATTTAATTCAAGTACCAATACACGATCTCCTGTTACCAGAAATTCAAGCTCATAGGGACCCGTAAAGGCTAATGCAGTAAGAATCGCGAATGTTTTGCTGGTTAAATCCCAAACGTCATCAATCACTCCCACGACAGAGGAACAACTCAGACCTTTATGATACGAGGCAAAACGTTCGACTACGCAGGCCAAATTGCGTGAAGCATTACCTGCATCATAAAAACCACACACGGATATCACGCTACAATCTGCATCACCCAGCCATTCCTGAATATAAAAATATTCCGGTGACCACCCTTGCTTTACCATTTTAGCGCGATATCGTACAACATCCGACAAGGAATGACATATCCAACCCCTAGGCAATTTATTCGCATCAAGCCATGAATGTTTTGCCTTGATCAAAAAAGGAAAAGGAATAGATGCTTCATCCTCCAGTGAACAATGGGCGAGCGAGGGAGTTAACCCGTCTTTATCCTGCAACCATTCGGCAAACGCCCACTTATCATCGAGCAACTGCAATGGAAAAGTATTAGGCCAAAATTTCCCTGATATCTCACCGTGTAGCGCCTTACGCAACGAAGCTTCTTCAGTAAAGAGCAACCACTCGTATGTTTGAGTGTTACATGCCGACGGTATGGGAAACAAAGGAGATGCAGCGACTGTGTCAAGTTCAACGCCAAGCCTCTTTGCGGCAACAAACAATGTATATGCGTTAATGTAGGACGTGTAGGTAAGCGTTTTCATTTCACTATCATCGAACCCTTTATACTAGCCAATCATCACGTTGATTTGCAAACCAATCCCTGAGAATTAGCAGCAACAACGCAAAAACCGTTCTATCACCCTGTTCCACTTAAGTAGCATGAGTCTCCCCAGATGTATCCATGTAATCGATATCATTTCTTCAAAACCAATCACATTCCGTGGATAATATTTCTCATCTTAAACTTTTCCGTATCTATTCAGCATTTTGCTGAATAGATACCCTTAATTTGACGCTAAAGCCAAGTAAATTGGCTTTACGCGCTCAAGGGGAAGAATCACGATTCTCCCCCTTGAGAATCCCTCATCGTGTAGAGAAAACAGCTGTTTTACCTTGTAAATGAACAGGATCCTCAAATTTGCTGAATAGTTACACTTTTCCATTATATAGATCCCCTGGGCTTTGCTAAATAAAACCCTACAATACCTTCCGTAAGATACATCATTATGTTAATTCCTACGTATAACCACAATACTTGTTCTATCGCCAGCTTTACAGTACACGCAACAATAAATAAAGCAAGTAGAGCAAGTAGTCGCGTCAAGTGCCATCCAAAAATATATTGAGTAGCGCCAACAACTAAGGCGCCTTTATCAATGGGTGTGAAAACAAACTGGAAAAACGACGCCACTACTAAGATCTGTGCATACTCGCCGGCCACACGCCATGCTTCGCCATACACGAAAGCAAACAGTGACGGTGCAATGACATACAAAAGCGTGAAAGGAACCAGAGACAATACACTAGTAATGCATAAAGTTTTTTTGAAAATATCCCGAAATTCGCCGTGTCGATTATATGCATCACTGATATTTTGCCTATACACACTACCAATTGCGTCAGCAACCAACAGAGTTGGTACGGCAACAAAGCGCGTAGCCAAAGAAAATAAACCGGCAGTTGCCAATGAAAAAACATGCGTCATTAAAAACACCGGGATCTGTAACGCAATCGCTCCAATTAAGTGCGACGGCACCAAATGCAACGGATGTGAGGCATATCTTCTGGCTAAGCGCCGTTGTTCAACATGCGTTACTTGTGCAAAAGTTTCGTGATGCTCACGCCATACACGCCGACCCAGCCATAAGAGTGAAATGCTTTGGCCGAACACATTAGCGATGATCTGTCCGCCACCCATACGCCACCATCCCAACAACACGCTGGCAATCGCTATTGCAGCACTTTGCTGCATACGATTAGTAGACATGCGACGGTATTGTGCTTTTCGATTGCACCAAAACTGAAACACCTGAAAAGCACCCAGCGTGAATACCGTCACCGGCAACACATAAAGCCACGGCGCAATAGCCTGCTTACCCAATAATGTGGCGAGCTGAACGTTGAAAAAAACCACAATTAATAACATGAATAAACTGATTACCGCAGAGATTTTTAAAGTAAGCACTACCAAATTAGCGGCATCTTTATCGTCTAGCGGCAACATGATCGCCAACTCATAACGCCCTGTTGCAATGATTGATAATACAGCGGCACACGCCATGAATATAGCCAATAAACCAAATTCTTCCGGAGAATACAAGCGGGTAAGAATCGGGCTTACCGCAATAGGAATCGCTTGAGCAATGGCAGTGCCCGTGGCTAGCATTGCCACATGATGTACATATTGACTGCTACGCAGTTTAGTCAACATAGTAAACCCTTTCTCTAACTATATTAACAAAATGCTGAATAGTTACCTTTTTCTAGTTATATACCCATTACACTTCAAAATGCAAAAATCGCATTTTGAAGTGTTCTCTACGCGATGGGGTTTCCAAAGAATAGAATCGCGATTCTGCCCTTGGGTGACCACGCACAAATTTACTTTGTGCCGGTCATAAAAACAATATACCGCGCAAACAATTAACTTAAATTCGCATTTTGAAGGGCTAGCGGTATACTTATCTCAAAAAACAAGAGCTCTTAAGGTGTCGACAATAATACGCAGATCGCCGAAAAAACTATGCCCTTGCGCGTAATCACTGTAGTAACGCAGTTTAACCGGTAAAATCTCTTGGGTATAAACCTGATCCGGATCTGCTGCGCGCGCTAAAATTTCATTTTCATCTTTAAACTCAATCGACATTCTGTCCGTAATTCCCGGTCGAACGGATAATACCAACTCTCGTATAGCACTGGGGTAACAAGCAACATAACGTGGTACTTCAGGCCTCGGTCCAACCAAACTCATATCACCGTACAAAACGTCCAGCAACTGCGGCAACTCATCTAATTTATGCTTACGTAAAAAAGCGCCTACTCGCGTTACTCTAGGGTCACCACCTACCGTAATCTGTAGCCCTTGCCGTTCCGCATCTTGCACCATCGTTCTAAATTTGTGAATACGAAAAGACTTACCATAACGTCCCACGCGCACTTGGCGAAACAACACCGTGCCTTGCGAATCCAGTTTGATGGCCAAAGCAATGAGTAATAGTAGCGGAGATAACAGCAATAAGCCTGTTGCACTGACGAAAAAATCAAACACGCGTTTTATCATCTGTCACACCCTGTTTCTCACGCAAGACTTATAATAAAAATTTCGCTACTACGCTAATGCCGCTTTGACCGCGGCAATCACGCGCATCACATCGTCATCAGCCATACAACTATAAATAGGCAATGATACACAACGCTCATACACGGCTTGACTGACTGGAAACATCGCAGGAGTAAGACGATAAGTGTCGCGCCAATAAGGCTGTAGATGCAACGGAATATAATGCACACTACAACCAATATCTGATGCAAACATCCGCTCAATAAATGCATCTCGATTCACCGGCGCAGCGTCCTTTAATTGAATCACGTACAAATGCCAAGCATGCGTATCACCCAATGCAGGTAATGGTGGCAACACTAAGGGTAGATCGACAAATGCTGTATTATACGCATCAGCAATATGTGCGCGTTTTTGTTGGAAGGTACGGGCCTTTTTGAGTTGGTGTACGCCCATGGCCGCCGCAATATCAGTCATGTTGTATTTGAATCCGGGTGCTACAATTTCATAATACCAACTAGGCACTTTAGCCGTAAAACGATCGAAAGCATCGCTATTGATGCCATGTAAACGCATCACCCGTGCACGTTTGGCAATATCCGGGTTACGCGTCACCAGCATGCCACCCTCACCTGTCGTGATCGTCTTATTCGCATAAAAACTAAAAACAGTGATATCACTGCGCAAGGTGCCAATCAATTTTTCGTCACAGGTAGTCGGTAAAGCATGCGCTGCATCTTCCATCACGCGCAAACCGTGCTTATCGGCTAACGCAAGTAGACGCTGCATGTCTGCAGACCTACCCGCAAAATGTACCGGAATAATCGCTTTGGTCCGCGGTGTTAGCGCCGCTTCAATGGCATCTACATCAATACACAGTGTCGCATCTATGTCAACAAACACAGGATCTGCGCCCAGATAACGAATAATTTCTGCGGTCGCAGTAAATGTATGCGTGGTTGTGATGACCTCGTCACCCGGACCTATGCCCAGTGCTTCTAACCCTAGGTGCAAACCCGCCGTGGCTGAGTTGATCGCAACGGCGTCTAAACCACCGCCCAGAAAATCCACAAAATCGGCTTCGAACTGACGTGTTTTAGGACCGGTTGTGACCCAACCTGAACGTAAGCACGCGACCACCTCGGCAATCTCATCCTCGCCGATTTCAGGTAATGCGAAAGGTAAAAAACGCATGATAGGCCTCACAAAATGCACAGACAGGCGGCGATGCTAACACATTTCCCGCTGCCAAACTATGAGAAAAATTTATCAGCTTACTTGGCTAACGCTGCACTAAAAATAACACCTCTAGATAACGCATACTCCTTGCACAACACAATCTCACTATCAAACGTATAGACAGTAACACCAAGATGGGGCGGGAAATTATCCTACGCGCTTAGAATGCGTAGCATAAATAGCATGTAGAAATTTACGTGCTAGCGAAGCATACATGTGGTTTGCCAGAGCATAGCGTTTGCCGTTGTCACCCATCAACTGCCGCTGCTCCACAGACAAATGCATCAATTGCCGAATTGCATCGGCTAAGGCTGGCCCATTTTCGGCCGATACTGTAAGCCCACAACCTGCCTCTGTAATAGGATCATTACCTGCCTCAACTGCGTAAATAATAGGGACCCCTGCCATCATGTAGTCGATCATCTTATTGGTTGACATACCAAAGCGATAAATGGAGCAGCGTGGCGCACCCAGATAAGCAGCGTCCACCCGTGCCAGCAACACAGGTATTTGCGCTTTGGGAATGGGCGCAAACAGTCTGACACGAACTAGCCCTTCTTTTTCGACGCGCGCTTGCAAGCGTTTACGTTCATGACCATCGCCTACCAAAATAAAGCTAACGGGTTCCTCTCGCAGTAGCAGTGCAGCATCGAGCAGTGTATCCAGTGCATTGGGTAACCCGTGCGATCCCGCGTATGCGATCACCGTATGATCTGCAGCGCGTGCCGCCGTGATTGCCGTACACACATCGTCCCGCAGCACTTGCGTCGAACTGTGCGACCATTCGTCAATAGAAGTACCGTTAGGCACGAGTGCGAGTCGCGTAGATTCCAAACCTTTGTTGTAGGCATGACTGGCAATGTTCGGCAGAATCGATACGACTAAATCTGCAGTGCGGTAAGCCGTATTCTCCGCCCATTGACAGACACGCACAAACGGATGCCTAGGTGACATTCCGGCGATCTCTATCAGTGACAACGGCCACAGATCATGCACTTCAAAAACTAACTTCGCACGGCTTTTGCGTGCGAGACGGATGGCAGGCCAAATATCCATAGGATACGTACTGGATGCAATCACCACATCCGGTTTGAACTCACGCGCAATATGTTTAATGTTCATAGCCAGCCGAGCCAGAAAAGTAACGATATTAAAAACACGAGCAATGCCATTGCCTTGATAAGCAGACGTTACAAACCACTGATAATCAATGCCATCCATAGTTTCGTGCCAGTGGCCTTTTAACCAAGATCGGCGCCTGGGCCTGGGTGTCGGCTGACACGCGCGAACGTGGGAGAAATCCGCTGCGACTATACGAACACGATGCCCCGCACGTACCCACTCGCGTGCTAAATAATACGGACGAAACTCCATCCCATATTGGGGTGCGCCCGCATAGTGGTTTAGATACAGTATATTCATCGTTGTAAATCGAGTTGTAGGCGTTGGGCGATGCGTATTGCAGCATCGCCATCACCGTAAGGTTTGATGGGCTGGCCACGACGCCCTAACGCTGCGTTCACGGCTTGCGCGATATCTTCCGCATTATGCGGTGGCACTAATTGGTTCCAACCCGCACTAATCAACTCTGTCCATTCGGTTTCATTACGCAGCGTGATGCAAGGCACCTCACAGAAAAAAGCTTCTTTTTGCACGCCACCCGAATCGGTGGCAATGACTGCTGCATACTTTTCTAATTGCATCATGTCGAGATAACTCACTGGTTCAATCAGTTGTACCACCGTCGCTAACTGTTGCAGACGCCCTAAGTCGCTCAGCGCCTGTCGCGTGCGTGGGTGTAACGGCCACACAACAGGGATCTTGCCAGAAATCATTTCCAAGGCATCGGCGATGGCTAGCAAACGCTGCGTCGTATCTGTATTTTCAGCGCGGTGCACGGTAACCAATACATAGGTATTCGCTTGCAATGCGAGACGCTTAAGCACACGACCTTGGCTGTTGACGCGCGCACCGTGATGGAGTGCCACGTCATACATGACATCTCCCACCTCAATAATTTGCGTTGCCGACACACCTTCCTGGATGAGATGTGCCTTGGCAACTTCATTAGGCGTAAACAGCCAACGTGAAATACGATCGGTCAGCATGCGATTGATCTCTTCGGGCATGGTTAAATTAAATGAACGCAAGCCCGCTTCCACATGTGCCACAGGAATATGTAACTTAGCCGCAGCTAATGCACCCGCGAGCGTAGAATTGGTATCACCATAAACCAATACGGCTGCCGGCCGTTCGTGCAACAATACTTGTTCTATCTCAGTTAACATGCGCCCAGTCATTGCACCGTGCGGCATGCTGTGAATAGCCATGGAATAAGCGGGTGGACGCATACCTAGCTCGTCGAAAAATACATCCGACATATTGGCATCGAAGTGTTGTCCTGTATGCACCACTAATTCACAAATATCATCCGCCAATGCAGCCAACGCATGTGACACCACGCTAGCCTTGATAAACTGTGGACGCGCGCCCAAAACGGTAACGATCTTTTTCATGGCACCACTAAAATTTTATTATACAGTTCATATAGGGTCTGTTCCTCGAAGGTCCAAAGACACTTGCTTAGCACGTGCTGCCGGCCATTCAGCCCCATTTGCGCGCCAGCCGCGGGATCATCTAATAGTTGTTGGATGACCCGCGCAATCGCCTTAGGATTCATCGGATCAGCAACAAGTCCCGCTTGCGCTGCGGTAAGCAGAGTATGCCACAACGGAAAATCTGATGCTAATACCGGTAAACCCGCTGACATATACTCGAATATTTTATTCGGCTGCGCATGCAGGTGATTAGGTTCCGGATGGAAAAAGACTAAGCCGGCCTGAGACATTGCCATGATAGCACGAACCTCCTCTCGACTGACCTTACCACGGTAATCCACTTTGCTCCATGCCGGTAACTGACGCATGGTTTGCTCGGTCTCTTGACTTTCAAATGGGCCGGCTAGAATCAGCGTGGCATCTACAAACTCCAGTGCACGCACCATTTCTGCAATACCACGAATACGGCTGATACCACCCAGGTAACAAATATGCCGTGATTTATTATCTCGTATAATCACAGTGTCTGTTATTTCGCTACGCAACGGAAAATTATTCAGGGTAACTGCCATCGTGTTGAGTTTAGCAAAACGTGCGGTGATATGCGGTGTAGCACCCACAATTGCTGATAAGCGTTTTGCGACAAAATTCTCAAACCGTTCAAACACAGCCGACAAACCTGGTCGAATCCAATGAGGAATCCAGTCGCGGCTTAGCAATACACGTGGCACATCTTCGTGGCTATCGTAAATTACTTTGGCTCCATTGCGTAACAGGAACAGGGCTATCAACAACAATTCTGGATCATGAAAATGATACACTCGGGCATTCAGCTTACGTGCTGTCCTTAACATACGCCAAGGATAAATCAGCATACGCAAGAAACGTCCTCTAGCCAGGCCAATATCGTGTATGTGCACCTTATCAATACGTTCGTGACCGAGCCCGTCAGCCACCACGTAATGCACATCATATCCGGCTGCAGCCAGGCTATTACATTCTTTGAGATGAACGCGAATTTCACGACGACCATGTGCTGTGCTCAGGTGTACAACGCGTATTGTCATATTTTACCTTTTAAACTCAACAACTATGCTGGTAGCAGATTACATCAGGAATAAACGTGGATTCGTTTACCCAACAAACGTTCTACGCTAGCCTGAATGGATTTTAGTACCCTATAACGACTCAGCCAATTTGGAAAATCATCATAAGCTGAATGGGGTGCTATAATGAATTCTTCATACTGTTCCCGCGTTATACGTAATTTTTTACAGAAAAAATTCAAATCGATTTCTAGTTGTTGGGGATCGTATAACGGCTCGACCAATGCTAGCAACGCCTCTTCACGTGTCATCTGTCCAGATACAATCAAACTAGATAAGTGAGGTAAGCGTTTGTCATAACCAAACCTACGCGGGAGATAGTCATTTTGAAAAATCTTGGTAAATAGCGATTCGCCATGCTTACGTCCGTAGGAGCGCCAACCCACCACCGTTTCCAATTCGTTAATTGCTTGTTGCTTGTTGTACGCCAAGTAATTCAGCGGCCGCATTGTGCGCATTTTTTTGATAAATGGATACCATATATAATAGGAAAAAAAACTAATGGTCTTATAACTTTTCAATGACTTTTGGCCAAATTTCTTATGGATGGCCTTTAAGTGAATCGCATCCATTGCACTTCCGCCATGCCATGCAACAGGGAAAATACTTTCGGTAGCAATGTTACCTCCGGACAGAATATAGCGGATATTATGCTGCGTTGCGAAGTGATAGAGACTGGCAAAAAACACATGGTCTTGCGGAACATCTTGGTTTGAATATCCAGATTGTAGATAAGACAAGTGCAGATCACGCATTTCTTCCCAATCTACCACATGGGTATGCAGGTCATACCCACAATACTTAACAATTTTTTCAATATTGGCTACAGCCAACTCACTGTTCCAACCCGCATCAACATGTACAACCAGCGGACGCAATCCCCATGTCGCAGCCTTGAATGCAAGATAAGAACTATCAACCCCCCCCGATAAACCGATGATGCAATCATATTCTTGTTGTTTCCCCTCCGTTTTTATACGCTCTATAATATCCGCCAAGCGTCGCGTGCCCTCTGCATTAGGAAACCACTGGGTACGGGTAACCGTATCAAATGCTACACAATGATTACAAATACCCTGCTCATTAAAAGTGATCGCCGGATCGCTGGTATCCATCACACAGCGGCAACAAATTTGTTTTATCGATTTTTCCACTTAAATTCACCCTTATAATGTCAAGTCGACTGTCTTGTTTGAGACAACATTGCCAGCACTATACATAATCCAATACCAGAACTGGCCAACACTATTGTGAACGCCTGTTCAACCAACAAGATACCGAACATGGCAGCAATTGCAATACTATCAATGCATCGACGCCTCAAATACAGTATATCCAACACAGTCGTTACACAAGCCGTTCCAAGTACAACCGCTAAATAATCAATAATACCTCCACTGGCTAACTGATGCAGGTAGGCGTTGGTATCGGCATTCATGAGCGGGCGATGCATATATTTTGCACCAACGAAAAACTCAGCCGATTGGTAACCTGTGGTGTCTATACCCGTAAACCAAGCGACACTGCCTCCGTGACAAAACGCATGTAAAAAATAAACTTGAATTAATGAGCTGACCAAAGCAACCCGCCGTACAACGTAATCAGAGAGGAACGTAGTGCTAAAATAACAGGATTCTAAAACAGCCGATAACATCAAGATGAGTAAACCACCCAGGATAAGTCGAGGAAAATGAATGATCCTGTTGCTACGCACAAAATACCCTAATGCGCCCAGCAAAATTACATTGACGATGGGCTGCTTTAGACCCAATAAATGATAACAGGCAATGCTAAACACCAACGCAACCAAGTATGGCAATACCATACGATTACGCATGGCTACAAAAGCGAGATAAGGCGCCAAGCCATTGACGCTAATTTGTATTAAGTATGCAGAGAGAATGTGGTTAGCAAAATCACCACGCCCCGCTAGCCGACGCACATATATTTCCGCAAAGCTGAAACTGGCGTTGGTACCAACTACCTTATAGCCAACGAGCGCAGTCAGCAACAACACAAACATCAGTATGCTAACTAACGCACGCGGAGTAAGTTTAATTGGAAATACGAGGTTGGGAACAGTAAGACGTGAAGCCACCCAACGACCCATTGCAACCATTAC
This sequence comes from uncultured Gammaproteobacteria bacterium, assembly GCA_964646995.1. Classification (GTDB taxonomy): domain Bacteria; phylum Pseudomonadota; class Gammaproteobacteria; order CAZYIF01; family CAZYIF01; genus CAZYIF01. The sequence continues at coordinate 51,473 of CAZYIF010000006.1, read as the reverse complement.
CGCTGGCAACAACAAAAGTAACGCCAACAAGCAGGCTTGTTCGCTAGTTATCAACCTTGTGGCAGGCCAGTAACAGGCTGACCAAAACGTTGCGCACAGTAAATAAAAACACAAAAAAATGTCTGAAGGAGTATGTACTTCGCTTGGAAAAAGTGCCGCAATTACCCCCAACCAAACTAACAGTAATAACCCATAGCTCACGAAATCCAAAACACTCACTGAGCTAATACTGACGTAAGCATATGCCACTTCAAATCGCACACAATATAAAAAAATCGCGGTAAAACTCAATGTAAACAAACACAGCAATATTTTAGTTTTCGAGGCTAGCTGTAACATATAGGTATCTCAAATCATCAAATTGTGAGGATAGTTAATCAATACCGCTCGGTGTTTACCGTGAAAAACAAATAGGCTACCTGCGCACACTGCCGAAGCACCCGCCTCTCGCACCGCTTGCACCAGATGCTCGATAGTACCTGCACCACCACAAGCAACAACAGGTACCGATGACTCTTGCGTTACACGGCGTACCAAATCCAGGTCATAACCACACATCATGCCATCACGATCAATATGATTAAGAAAAATCTCACCTGCTCCAGCATCAATCAATGCATGTATATGCGCGTTTAATTTTAGCTTAGTCGTAATCGTCGCCGAGTTAGCCATCACCTCATACCCCCCCAAAAAAGTACGGTGTACATCAATGCCAGCAACGATGGCTTGGTTACCAAAAATGTGTGCTGCTTGTGAAATAACGGAAAGCGACCTTGTAGCAGCAGAATTTATCACGATTTTCTCTATGCCTAAACGTAGCAGACGACGCACCTGTTCAATAGTACGTACTCCACCACCATAGGTTAACGGCATGAAACATTCGCCGGCAATTTCCGCAATCAGTTCGTAATTTAATTCTCGTCCCTCGCGGGAAGCATCGATATCCAATAAAACTAATTCATCCGCTTCTTTATCACTAAAAATTTTTGCTGCATTAACCGGATCACCGACGTAAACAGCGCGCTTAAACTGTCGCGTTTTAACTAAGCCGTTGCCACGTAAAAGCAAACAAGGAATAACACGAGAACGATACATAGTTAATGCCTTTGACAAAAGTTAGCGAGAAGTTGCTTACCGTAACGATGGCTTTTCTCCGGATGAAACTGAACTCCAATCATGTTATCACGTGCAACACCTGCAGCAAACGAGATGCCGTACTCAGCCGTCAATAAAACAAGATCAAGAGTACGCGGTAGCATGTAATAACTGTGCACGAAATAAAAACGCGTGTCTGCGTCAATACCATGTATAATCGGGTGTTCACGTGGCGCTTTAACCTGATTCCAGCCCATATGCGGAATACGTAAGCTCGGCAAATCAGGAAAGCGACGCACGCAAAAATCTAACCACCCCAACCCAGATTCTTGTCCTTCCTCACTGCTATGTCCAAGCATCTGCGCACCCACACAGATCCCTAATACGGGAATTTTTTCCTGCAGCACACGTTGCTCTAGCAAAGGAATCAAACCACTCGCACGCAGATTAATCATACACGCATCAAACGCACCATTGCCAGGAAGAATGATTTTATCCGCTTGGGCAATCTGCTCAGGATCAGACGTAATAATGCTTTTCACGCCTAATCGCTGCAACATATTCACTACCGCAGAAATATTACCAATGTTGTAATCAATGACGGCTATCATTTGATTTTCCCCGACTATAGTTGTAAGACATGATGACATAAACAACATACAGTACACTGTAACCCACGCTGTATACCTGCAATGCCAAACTCTCACTGGGTAAAAAATTCAACGTAGCTACTGTCATAAGCAAAAGTGTGACTTGCCAGACAAGATCCATATGTTGCTTACCTGCAATATAAACCATATAACTCAACGGACTAGCAACAAAACCTATGGCAAATCGTGGTAACAACCACAAAGCCACCGTTCCGGCACTTGCCCATGTTGTACCAAAAGCAATTGTAAACAGTGGTTTACTACCAAATGCCATTGCCACCGAAAAAACAAGCGCAGCAACAGTTAGCATTTTAAACGCCAGTCTATATTCGGCACGACACTCTCCACGCTCCCTAAAACCAGTAGCAGCATGTCTCTTAAACACGTCCAGTACCGAATTAGCCAGTAAGCCGATCGGAGCACCCAACACGCGCATGGTCATGGCCAGTAGCCCAGCCATCTCTGCACCAAAACGGGCCGCTACAATAAGTACAGGAAGCTGTGCGGCGGCTGCATTTACTGCGTCGGCAGGTAATGAGAATAAGAAAAAACGCCGATTCTGGTACCAAAACGTAATTAGATTATCCCTCATGCCAACGCGATCGAATCTACCCAACGGCATTAGGTATGCTGCAATTGCCAATCCCAACGATACACCCATGAAATGAGCCACACCCAGCGCAGTTGCAGAAGGAAAGCCAATACCCGCCACAATTTGCAATACGATGATACTTGCAGCCTGGGCAATGCGCATTGAAATCAAGTATCGATACTTTCCTTCCGCGGCAGCCCAGGATTGCCATGTCTGCATAGCCGCTATCAACAATGCCGTAGGGATACCCAACCATAATAACAATCTAGGCACTCGTTCCAATATTGGCACGCACAATACGGTAAGCACAAGAAAGATTAAGCAAACTACCAAGGTAGCTAATAACACCGTTAATAACGTTGCGAACACCGCTCGTCTACGTGACTCGCCATTTTCAGCAATAGCTAATCCCGTTTCAAATCTGCCAGTCAACACGACGGCTAAGAACGTAACCAACGCTAGCCAAGCAGAAAAAATGCCGAATTCCCCAGGTGCATATTGTCGCGTAAGCACTAAGGAACCCAGAACCGGTAGTGCTTGAGCCGCTGTCGTTCCCATTAATACAGACATCACGCTAGTAACGAAATGTCGTTGTGCTGATTTGACAGGCATATCCGAGCTGTACTTGCGCATTAATATCCAAATATCTCAGTTCTATTGGCTAAGAAAAGACGCATGATAGCACACTGCATTTTTAACGTGCTACCAAGTTATACCGTATAAGATGAATGAACACTTAAAAGACGCTCTTTCCAACCGGTTCCTTTAAAGAATAGTGGCTGCGGCAATCTACTTTCGCACCACTCGCGGTTCGAACGAATCAAGTCACTCGCAATGCTGGCTTCATACCCAAACAAACTAAGCTTACAGGCTCACCGAGCTTCCACTCATCACAACGCTCAAGCTGGATGTAACCAGCCAGTCCCGTGACGACTCAACAAGCACGTTTATCAAATCGCTACTTTCTCCTGCCTAAAAAATTGCTGCAACGCAGAGACAATGTGTTGTTGCTGAGATAGGCTGAGATCAGCACTCATCGGAAGACTCAACACCTGACTAGCAACCCGTTCGCTCAACGCTAAATTACCCGCACGACCGTACGCAGAATAAGCCGGCTGTTGATGCAATGGTATGGGGTAATGTACCGCCGTTGGAATGCCTTGACCTTGTAAATAGTCGCGTAACGCCTCACGGCACGCTGAAAAAATGGTGTATTGCGCCCACACACACGTCCTGTCTTGGCGCATGGCTAACAAGCCCAGTGGAATATTCGCCTGCTCCAGTAAGACATGATAACGCGAACCAATCGTGATACGTTGTTCTATCTCCCACGCAAAACGCTCTAATTTTGCCAACACAATAGCACATTGCAACGTATCCATGCGTCCACCCACACCTACACGCGTGTGGTAATAACGCCGCTCCTGCCCGTGCACGCGAATCTCGCGCATCGCTGTCGCCAAGGCATCATCACTCGTAAAAATAGCACCACCATCACCGTAACAGCCCAACGGTTTACTCGGAAAAAAACTCGTACACCCCACCGTGGAAAGATTGCAACTCTTGTTGCCTTGGTATTCGGCACCAAAACTCTGCGCTGCATCTTCGATGACGGGCAAGCCATAGTCGGCAGCAATCGCATTGATCTCAGCCATGTCTGCAGGCTGACCGTAGAGCGATACGGGCAAGATGGCTTTAGTCTTAGTGGTAATCGCCGCTTTGAGCAAAGCCGGATTAAGGTTGCAGGTATCTGCTTGAATATCTACAAACACGGGAACTGCGCCAAGCAATACGATAACTTCTGCCGTCGCTACAAACGTGAAGGCCGTAGTGATGATTTCGTCACCCGGTTTTATCCCCAACGCCATTAACGCTATCAACAAAGCTTCGGTACCAGAGGCCACGCTAATGCAATGCTTAGCGCCGGTATACGCTGCCAGCTTGGCTTCTAATTCATAGACTTCTGGGCCCATGATGTATTGGCCATGTTCAAGTACAGCGTTGATCCGTGCTTGCATGGTGGTTTGCAACGCGTGATATTGCGTTTTTAAATCAACAAATGGAATGTTCATCGTACCTTGCAACTATCCTCATCCATCAATAACGTGCAGCAATCTTCGCTAATACGATATGACTTACTACACGACTGACAACACACAGTCTCTGTTGTCTCGACTAAACGAACCCCACATTGACACATCCATCCACTGCGCACGGCAGGGACTCCTAACATCAGCGCATACGCAGGAACATCACGATTAACCACAGCGCCAGCCCCCACAAATGCATATTCACCAATGGTAATACCACATACAACGGTACAGTTCGCACCTAATGTAGCACCCCGTCGCACATGCGTCTGCCGATACTCTTGCTTGCGTGTAATGGCAGAACGCGGATTGTAGACATTGGTAAAAACCATACTGGGCCCACAAAACACATCATCCTCTAAACGTACGGCATCATACACAGAAACATGATTTTGGATCTTTACATTATTACCAATGACCACATCATTGCCGACAAACACACCCTGTCCTAGCGAACAACACTCGCCAATCTGCGCACCACCGCACACATGCGCCCAATGCCAAACACGCGTACCAGTGCCGATTTGTGCGCCTGCATCAATGATAGCCGTAGCATGAATGGTCGCCGTCATGTTTTAGTAATCCAAGGGTAAAGCAACGCGTCTACCATCACGCGCCGATAAATACGTGGCAATCAATACCTGTAATGACTTCAATCCTGCACGCCCGTCTGTCTCAGGTTCGGCTTCACCGCGCAATACACGGATGACATTATCGTAGTACAGTGGATGGCCAAAGCCATATACCGATGTCGTCGCATAGCTCGCTTGCGCGACCTTAGCATCGTCTGCATGCGGTTCTGCGAATTCCCATTGTTGGATTTCATTAACCGCCACACCGCCTATACGCACCGTGCCTTTGTCACCTAGCACGGTGATACTGCCCTCTAAGTTTTTAGGATAGGTTAACATCGTCACGTTCATGGAACCCAATGTGCCGGAGCGCCATCTAACGCTCAGTACGCCCGTGTCTTCTACCTCAATTTGTCTAGCCAGCGTAGCCGTATACGCATGTAGACTGTCAATCGGACCTATCAACCACTCTAACAAATCCACATAATGACTGGCTTGATTCATGAAAGCACCGCCATCGAATTCCCACGTGCCACGCCATGCTGCACTGTCATAGTAATCTTGTGGGCGTGTCCAAAACACATTGATATTAACTAAGTAAATGTGCCCAAATCTGCCTTGCGTCAATGCCTGCTTGAGCAATTGCAAAGTCGCATTACGCCGATTTTGCTTCACAACAAATAAACGTACATTGGCATCATCACAAGCCTTAACCATACGCAAACCATCGTGCCAACGGGTCGCCATGGGCTTTTCTGTTAGCACATGACAACCTGCAGCAGCAGCTGTGATGGCTTGTTCTGCGTGTAAACCACTGGGCGTGGTTAATACAATGATATCCGCCGTTATATTTTTTAACATGTGCGTGAGATCCGCGTATGCCTCAACACCCATCTCTGCGGCAAAAGCATTACGCGCATCACGATCGGTATCACACACCGCAACCCACTCAGCGCGATCCGGATGTTGCTGCAATGCTGCCACATGATTTTTGGCAATGCGTCCACAACCCACTAACGCAAAACGCAGCTTACGATCCAGAATAGGAGCAGGATAATTACGCATGTTATGCCCTTACAATATGTGCAGCGCACTCAAGATAACGCCCACGTGAATCGACAATCAACGCCGCGTTTTCTTTGATCATGTCATAGTCAAAGGCATCATGATCCGTGGCTAATAACACACAATCGTATGCAGATAAGCTACTCGGCGTTAATGGGACACTGGATAAGGTAAATTGATGCTCGCGCATCTTGGGAAAAACCGCAATATGTGGATCGCTATACGCCACCTCAGCACCTAACTCACGTAGCCTTTCCATCAACATGACCGATGGTGACTCACGCATATCATCTACGTTTTTTTTGTAGGCGATACCTAACAGTAAAATACGACTGCCATTGACCGCCTTCTTCGCTGCATTAAGTGCTGCAACCACCTTAGAGATGACGTAATCCGGCATCGCAGAATTGATCTCTCCGGCAAGCTCAATAAAGCGCGTATGCAAACCATATTCGCGTGCTTTCCACGTCAGATAAAACGGATCAATAGGAATGCAGTGCCCCCCAAGCCCAGGCCCAGGATAATAAGCGACAAAACCAAACGGTTTGGTCGCAGCCGCACGAATCACTTCATGAATATCGATATCCATTTTATCGGCAAGAATTTTCATTTCGTTGACCAAACCAATATTCACCGCACGATGGATATTTTCTAGGAGCTTAGTCAACTCTGCTGCACGCGTAGAACTGACCGGCACAACTTGATCAATGACTTGCTCATACAAGGCAACACCAACGTCTAGACAAGCTGGCGTATACCCCCCACACACCTTGGGAATGGTGCGCGTATTAAAGTTAGCATTGCCTGGATCTTCGCGTTCAGGAGAAAACACCAGAAAGAAATCCTTTCCCACCGTGAGACCTTGCGCGGTAATACGCGGAAACAGCTCTTCATCGGTCGTACCTGGATAGGTCGTGCTCTCTAAGGAAATGACCTGCCCTGCACGCAAATACGGTAATAACGAATCGACGGTGTTAAGCACAAAGCTCAGATCCGGCTCTCTGTATTTGTTCAACGGTGTCGGCACACACAGAATCAACGCATCGACTACAGTAGCTTGAGAAAAATCGGTGCTTGCTTGAAAGCCTTGTTGCAGTGCAGTAGCGATTGCATCGGCAGAAATGTGCTGAATGTAACTCTTGCCTTGATTGAGCAAGGCTACTTTATCTCGGTCGATATCAAAGCCAATCACGTGATAGCCCACATCACAATAACGCAACATTAAAGGCAAACCCACATAACCAAGACCCACGATGCCTATAGTGGCCCGTTTCGCGGCAAATTTCTCAAGTAACTCTCGTTTCACAGCCATACCTTAAAAATGTGTACATTAACGACAAGCACGATACCCCAGTAGGATTAAGGCCACGGCGTATGGTTTTCAGGCCACCAGCAGCATGCACGTTTGTACAATACAAAGCCAAATTTATAAAACGCGCAAGTTTACCACATCCAAATACACTGTGTATATCCTACTACGAGACATCATTTCTGCTGCTATCCCCTCTTCTGCGTTAACCTACGCGGGAGATCAGTCACTCATTGATTCTCAAGCATCCGGGCAATATGGCACACTGTCATATCCCCACCTCATCTCCACATTTAACACTTAAAAAACAAGCATCATTTGTACTAATACAATGCCAACTCTGATTATCTCTATCAAAATCTGTTATCCCCCCCACTATTCCCAGTTGAACAACCCCCAGCACACGGTCATAATGAGCCTCGCAATGCGCTGAACTGCAAGGATGCTAGGTCACAGATGATAAGCCCCCCCCCACAACAGCACGGCTTTTCGCTGGTTGAATTACTACTGTCGGTAGGCTTGAGCGTGCTCATCATGGGCTTCATGCTGCAGCTCTATCACAGCAATAAAGTCACGCAACGCACCCAAGAAGGACTCTCCCAATTACAACAAAATAGCCGCTTTGCCAGTTACATCATGACAAAAAACATGCGCCTCGCTGGTTTTCAAGGCTGCGTGAATCCCGCCATCGCGGCACCCAATAACCTCATTAACAATGCGGCGACCAATCTGCTGTTTACCGCCGATCAATTTATCTTGGGTTATGAAGCATTGGGTAGCGGCTGGACGCCCAACTTACCCAGCAGCTTAAGCAGTGTCACGCGCGGCACAGACGTCATCACGGTGTATACCGCCAACGCTAAAACCACCGCCTTGACCGCCGCCATGAGCAGCAAAAGTAGCCCGTTGCAAGTCACGGATCGCTTAGCACTGCAAGCCGGCGACGTCATCCTGATCAGCGACTGTGAAAGTACCGACATTTTCATGGCGGGGGCCGGCACCAGCCGCACAACGATCACCCACACCGCCACCGACAATAGCTCGGCAAATTTATCCAAACTCTACGACACGACAGCACAAATCGCTAAACTAGAAACATACACCTATTATATTCAAGACAGCGGACGCAGAAACAGTAGCAATCAACCGATACTCTCCCTGTATCGCATGAATAATATCGATAATTCGACCGTGGAAATTTCCGATGGCATAGAGAACATGCAGATCACCTATGGCTTAGACAGTGATGGCAATGGTGTTAGCGATACGTTCACCACTGCCAACAACGTTGCCAATTGGAATACCGTTAAATCCGTACGCATCTCGCAACTGGTCAATACCATAGACGAAGTCAGCCCTATACCACAAAACTACACGTTTGTCGGCAACACGGTTACACCCACGGATCGCATACTGCGTAAACAAAATGATATTTACGTCACTTTACGTAATAAGCGTTAGGCTAAGGAGAATGCTGTGTCGCATGATGCATTGTCAGTGAAAGGTTCGCAACGCGGTGCGGTATTGATCATCGCACTCATCTTATTGTTACTGATGACCTTGGTGAGCACGACCAGCATGCAAAGTAGCGGCATGCTGCAACGCATCAGTGGTAATGTGCAAGAAAGTAATATCGCCTTTCATGCGGCAGAATCGGGTGTACTGGAAGGCGAAGCCTGGTTAGAAAGCCAATTAACTGCACCCGCCCCCACCACAACATGCAGCACTTACCCGTGTGTTGTGGTAGCAGACCCCACACTATTCCCGGCCGAAAAAGATAATACATGGTGGCAAGGCAACAGCGCCAGCAGCACCAGCACCCTCAATGCGGTGGGTAATCCGCCACGCTATATCGTGCAATACCTGTATTTCGTGCCGGATGATCTAACCCTGGGCTACGGCACCAAAACCGGTAAAGATTACTATGCCATCACTGCGCGTGGCACTGGGCGTAGTAACAACGCACAAACCGTGATTCGAACCACTTACGCAAAACGCCATTAATACGGGAATTGTTATGTATAAATTACTATTATCTATTAGTCTGTGTTTTACTCTGCTCGGGACGACTTGCTTAACTCAGGCTGCGCCGCTTAATCTCCCTGATACTCCCATCTTTCTCCACAAAAATGCCCCGCCGCTCGCGCTGATCATCTTAGCGCGCGATCACAAGCTCTACTACGAAGCTTACAATGACACCTCCGATCTCAACGGTGATGGCATATTGGATTTACGCTACAAACCCAGATTAACCTATGCAAACAGCACTACTATCATGGATTACTACGGTTACTTCGATTCACACAAATGCTATCAATACACCGGTACACAATTTCAACCCACCGGCCCAACAGGCACTAACAAAACCTGCCGCGGCGCGTGGAGTGGTGATTTTCTCAATTACCTGACCACCTCACGCATCGATGCATTACGCAGTGTGTTATACGGTGGCTTACGCAGTACCGATAGCAATGACACCACCGTTCTGCAACGTGCGCACATCCCACAAGATGCGCACACCTGGGGTAAAGAATACAGCAGTCCGGCGGTAGATGGTTACAACATCAGTGACTACACACCGTTTGCTAATCCTGCTGCAGGCAAACAACACTTATTCGCCAATGCCTCCTTGCTCATTGACGATACCCAACCTCGTTTGCGCGTATTACTCAATCAAACCGCGCATATCGCAGATTGGGTCAGCATTGAAACCCCGGTCAGCGGCAACCGGCTCTATCACGGTGCCACCGGTACGGTGGTAACACCGCAAGATTATTTTGTCAAAGTCAAAGTCTGTGATAAAAACATAGGACTAGAAAGCAATTGTGCGTTGTATCCATCCGGCAATTACAAGCCTACCGGTTTGCTCCATCAATTTGGTTTAAACGACAAAATGAAATTTGGCTTGCTCTCTGGCTCCTACACCAAAAACCTATCCGGTGGTGTATTGCGCAAAAATATCGGTAGCTTTGATGACGAAATCAATTCTAAAACAGGGCAATTTAGCGATGTCAACGGCATAGTAAAAACCATCAACAGTCTGAAAACCGTTGGCTTTTCCGATACGGGCGGCGCATACCAATACGGCGATAACTGCGGTTGGATCAGAACACGCGCCATACGCGAAGGCGAATGCCGCCCTTGGGGCAATCCTATCGCCGAAATGATGTACGAAGGACTGCGTTATTTTGCCGGTAAAAATGCGCCGACTCCGGCCTTCAATTACAGCGGTGGTGACGATGCGACATTAGGCTTACCACAACCCGCCTGGAAAGATCCGTATAATCAAAAAAACAATAAATACTGCGCCAAACCTAATTTCTTAGTGATCAGTGATATCAATCCCTCCTACGACAGTGATCAACTCCCCGGGGTTTATAGTGCGTTTGGCAGTTTCGCCAATGACTTACCCGGAAATTTTAATGCGAGCACGCTGGCTGACACCATCTGGTCTCAAGAAATCGGTGGCAGCAAAAATATATTCATCGGTCAAATGGGTTCAGACTATGACGGCGCACCTACCGCAAAAACCGCCACCAGCTTGGCCACTTTACGGGGTTTAACACCCGATGAACCTGCCAAACAAGGAAGTTATTACGCGGCCAGCGCTGCCTATTACGGCCATGAAAACGATATCAGTTCACGCACTGACGCACAAAAAATATCGACCTATGCGATTGCGCTGTCATCCCCGCTACCACAAATTACTATTCCGGTTAACGGCAAAATTATTTCCGTATTACCTTTTGCTAAAACCGTGGGTAACTGCGGGAACGGACCCCAGGTGGATCCGGATCCGACACGCGGCCAGTTTCAACCCACGAATTCACTGGCAGATTTCTACGTCAATTACCTCACGCCAAGCAGCGGCTCGTTCCAAGTGAGCTTTGACGATCAAGAACAAGGTGCTGACTTTGATATGGATGCGCTGGCAACCTATCAATATACCGTCAACAATAACGGTACCGTCACTATCGATGTCACCGTGAATAAATCGGCGGGATGCTTGATTCAACACGTAGGCTACACCCTATCCGGAACAACAGCAGACGGGATTTACTTAGTCACGCGTGATATACCCGATCCTGGCCATGAAAGCGAACAAGATGTCGATTACTTTTTAGATGTACCCAACATCCCCGGGGCCTTGCCCACGCATTCAAGTCGCACGTTTAGCCCCAGTAGCAGCAGCAATAGCAGCGCCACCAGTTTAAACAGTCCGCTGTGGTATGCCGCAAAATGGGGCGGATTTACCGACAGTAATGACAATCACCTCCCTGATCTGAAATCCGAGTGGGATGCCAACAACGATAATCTACCCGACAACTATTTTCTCGTCACCAATCCAGCTACATTGAATACGCAATTAACCAAAGCGCTGAATAACATCATCAACAAAGATGCCTCTATCACCTCGGTTGCATTGGGCAGTAATAACTTAAATACCAGTACCTACCTCTATCAAACTACGTTCAATACCTTAGACTGGAGCAGTCACCTCTTGGCGTTCAGTGTGGCGAGTAACGGTAGTATTAATCAAAATGGGAGTGCCATGAACGGTGCGCTGTGGGATGCCGCACAACTCATCGGTACACTGGAGCCCAGTAGTCGTACTGTTCTCAGCTACAATGACAGCACCAAGCAAGGCATCGCATTGCGCTGGGCCACACTCAGCGACACGCAAAAAAATGCCTTGAACATCGATCCCGAAACCAGTCTGCAAGATAACAAAGGTTCAAAACGCTTGGACTACCTGCGTGGTGATACTACGCAAGAATTACAAAACGGCGGCACACTGCAATTTCGCGACCGCAGCAACAAACTGGGTGATATTATTGACTCCAACGTTAATTTTGTCTCTAACCAAGCCTTCATTAATCCCGCACACTTCACCAACACGCAAAGCACAGAAAAAGTCCCTTACGCGACCTATCTGCAACAAAAGCAAAACAATACGCCGATGATCTACGTGGGCAGCAATGATGGCATGTTGCATGGCTTTCATGCGCTGACCGGGGTAGAAATGCTGGCGTATGTACCGAATACCGTATTCCCTCATTTAAGCCAACTCACGTCTGGGCACTATACGCATCAATACTATGTGAATGGCCCAGTCAATGTGAGCGATGCCTTTTTTTCCGGTAAAGGCCAGTGGCGCACCGTGTTGGTTGGCGGTCTCAATAAAGGAGGACGCGCCATTTACGCACTGGATATCAGCAGTCCCTCGTCATTCAATGAAAGCGCAGCCAAAAATATCGTGTTGTGGGAATACACCGATCCAGACTTAGGTTTTACTTACAGCAGCCCTTCTGTGGTGCGTTTGCCAAACGGACAGTGGGCCGCGGTATTTGGCAATGGTTACAATAGTACAGGCAAGGGCGAAGCCATCTTATACATAGTGAACATAGAGACCGGCGCATTGATCCGCAAAATCAACACCGGCATAGGCATGACCCAAGACCCTTCAGGTAAAAATCGCCCGAATGGTTTGGCGACACCAGCGGTGATTTCAGCCAACCTAAATAGCATCAGTACCCATGTGTATGCAGGCGATCTATTCGGTAATTTATGGAAGTTTGACCTATCGTCAAAAAATACGAGTGACTGGGACGTCGCCATCAAACAAGGCAGCAACAAATTGCCCCTGTTTGTTGCGCTAGACCCAAAAAATAATCGCCAAGCCATCACCTCACGACCAACGGTGGGCGCTGTCCGTAATAAATTGGATACCGTACAAATTTATTTTGGCACGGGCAAATACCTGGAGCCGGCAGACGAAGCGGATACCAGCATACAAACGTTTTACGCCATCGAAGATGTACCGAGTAATACGCAAAGTGTGGTGACACGTAATAATTTACTCGCACAATCAATTATTGGAGAACAAGCAGCGGGTACACAAACCTACCGCACCGTTAGCACTGTCCGCAAAAAAAGAACGGATCGCGGTTGGCTATTGGATCTCATCTACCGTAACAACCCCACGGGAGAACGCATCATCAGCACACCCATACTACGCGGCAGCAATGTCATTTTTACAACCTTGGTTCCCTCCAGTAAACCGTGCGAAGATAATACCAGTGGCTGGTTAATGGAACTCAATGCGCAAGACGGTTCGCGCCTCTATCTCACACCCTTTGATGTCAATAACGACGGTAAATTTACCCAACAAGATCTCATCAATGGTGCGGTGACCAGCGGTTTGAAATCACAAATAGGTTTAATTGCCAATCCTGCGGTGTATACCACGGCCAGCGGTACCGAAAAAAAATACCTCTCTGGCAGCAGCGGCAAAGTAGGAACCGTACTAGAAAATGTAGATTCTAAGGAAACCAAACGCCAATCGTGGTTACAATTAAAATAAGCAAGGTGTTGGCGACCTACAACGGAGAGACTCAGCGACTGCTTGCACGAGGATTGCTTGCGGAATAAACTACACGGATTGCTGAGTGCATTCCCATTGCTAGCATCACGCGTGTAACGAGAGAATTCAACTAGTTGTCATTCTGAACGACAGTGAAGAATCTCAATCCGAGGGCATTGCAAAAGCACACCTAAATACAGTCGCGTCGAGATCCTTCCACCGCATTGCGATGTTCGGGATGATATCCATAGAAAGATCCATCGGTACGTTCGGGATGACACTGGTCGCGGCTGCACTGGCGCGCATACCAGCGTAACGTTTTGCAGCGTACACGTAACCAGCATCACCCCTAAATATCATTCGCTACGGGTATATTGGGCATGTAAGGAAAAAACCGCAGCACTTCGCGTCACGGACGATCGTCGATCACTTTTTTGCTGATTGGCAACAAATCTTCACGATTTAAACCCAGTGCTAACGCTAACGCGCCCGCGACATAGATCGAGGAATAGGTACCGACCAGAATGCCGACCAACAAGGTAACGGAAAAACCGTGTAAGGTCTCACCGCCATAGCATAATAGGGCAATTACCACGAGCAAGGTCAACCCAGAGGTCATGATGGTACGTGATAGCGTTTGATTAACGGATAAATTAATCACCTCAGCCGGGGTGTGCTTACGCAACTTACGAAAATTTTCGCGTACGCGATCAAATATCACCACCGTATCATTCAACGAATAACCCAATACGGCTAACAATGCGGCCAATGCAATCAAGTTAAATTCCAACTGGAAATACGCAAAAATTCCCAATATCAATACCGGATCATGGATCAATGCGACGGCTGCACTGACCGCAAAGCGGTACTCAAAACGTAGCAAAATATAAATCATCGTGGCGACCAAGGCGACCACGAAGGCGAGAATCCCTGCGTTAGTTAATTCACGTCCCACTTGCGGACCCACAAAGTTACCACCCTGCAAGCTAGCACCGGGTAACACCGCTAAGACATTTTCAGTTTTGACTTGCACGTGCTGCTGTGGTGGCAAGGTAATTAATACATCGGTACTGCGCCCGTAACGTTGCACGATCGCACCCACAAACTCGGCCTCTTTCAATTGCTGACGTACCATGGACAGATCAACCGCTTGCTCATAGCGCACTTCTATCTGGCTACCACCGGTAAAATCCAAGCCCAAATTCAAGCCTTTATGCCATAAACTAAAAATAGAAAATGCAAACAAGACACAAGAAATAGTCGCGGTCCAACGCCGCAATCCCATGAATTTGATGGTGGTAACTTTAGGGAAAAATTCCATGCGATTAGATTCCTATAGAAATGCGTTTCAAGGGACGACCACCATACAACAGCGCAACCCATGCGCGTGTAAACGTAACGCCGGTTAACATAGAGGTTAATAGACCTAAGGTTAAGGTCAGGGCAAAACCTCTGACCGCACCACTGCCTATCACAAACAACGACAACGCCACCAGCATCGTGGTAATGTTAGCATCTATGATCGTCGCCAACGCGCGATCATAACCTGCTTGAATGGCTAGCTGTGGACTCACTCCGTTGCGCAATTCTTCCCGTATACGCTCATCGATTAACACGTTAGCATCCACCGCCATACCCAACGTCAATACGATACCCGCCATGCCTGGCAAAGTCAGCACCGCACCGATGATGGATAACACAGCCGTCAACAGGATCAAATTCAGCAGTAACGCCAAATCGGCGATTAAACCAAATACGCGGTAATACAACGCCATAAACGCAGCGACTAACAGCAAGCCCAACGCCAACGACAACATACCTTTATGAATATTATCCAGTCCCAAGCTGGGACCCACCAAACGTGACTCGACGATGTTGACCGGCGCTAACAGAGCACCTGAACGTAAGGTCAATGCCAAATTATTCGCTTCTTGCGTACCATTCAGCCCATTAATCACGAAATTAGCGCCTAAACCACTCTGAATCGTGGCAACACTAACAATGCGTTCTTGTTTGTGTTGCAGCAACACTTCTTTACCGTTGCGCAAGCCATGCTGGAGTTGAATGGATACATACACAATAGCCATGGACTTACCCACATTTCTAGCTGTCACATGGCTAAAATATTTTACATCACTGCCGCTGACACTGATGTTGACCGCAGGTCTTGCATCGCTGCCTATGCTCGCACTGGCATTGGTGATCGACTTCCCTGACAGTAACACCTCATCTTGCAGCAAAATAGGTTGCCCTTGCTCACGCCGGTATAAACGACTACCCATCGGCACAATACCTTGTGCGGCAATACGTGGATCGTGTTCCATGTCGACTAAACGAAATTCCAGTGTTGCGGTATCACCTAAAATACGTTGTGCACGCGCCGTGTCTTGAATCCCCGGTAAATCAACTGCGATACGATCGATACCTTGCTGCTGCACGATCGGCTCAGCCACACCCAACTCATTAATACGGTTGCGTAAAATAACCATGGTCTGATCCAAGGTTTGCTGTTGCAATGTTTGTAAGGCAGCAGGCAGTAACCGCGCCACCAAGGTGTAATTGCCGCTCTTCTCACTTTTTTCCAGTTTGTAATAGGGGTATTCGCGCGCAACCAAAGACTGCGCTTGATCTAAGGTCGCCGCGTCACGAAACTGAAACGCTATCCCGTCATCTTGACGCCGCACAATGCTGAGGTAACGCACATGCGCTTTACGTAAGGCCTGCGCCATACCGCGCATGTTGTCGGTCAAATGCTTTTCCACTACCGAAGGCACATCGACCTCCAACAGAAAATGCACGCCGCCTTGTAGATCCAAACCCAACTTCATCGGCATAGCACCCAAGCGCCGCAACCACAACGGCGCCGCAGGCGCTAAATTCAACGCCACCGTATAATGCTCCGACACCACCGCCTGCACCGCATCTTGCGCCTTAGCCTGCACATCACCGTTGCTAAAGCGGATCAAGATTCGGTTAGCCACGGTATCGACCTGCAGTGCCTTGTACGCAATACCGGCTTGCGCTAAACGCTTGACAATATCCGCCTGCACTGTGCCAACACGCGCCGTGTCAGAACCCGATATCTGTAACGCCGGATCGTTGCCATACAAATTAGGTATGGCGTAGATGACACCGATTAATGCGATGAGCAGCAGTAATGCGTATTTCCATGCAGGGTATTTATGTATCACGCCTTCTTCCCTTGTCTGATTGCGTTTACTTGTGCTTGTGTGCACCCTCTAAGGTACCCTTAGGCAACATCGTGACGACCGCGCCCTTTTGTACTCTGACTTGCACGCCATCACTGATGGTTAACGCTAAAATGTCGTCTTGCACTTCAGCAATTTTACCCAACAAACCACCGCCCGTGACCACCTCATCACCCACATGCAAATTACCGAGTAATTGCTTATGTTCTTTGGCACGTTTGGATTGCGGACGCCAAATCATGAAGTAACAAACCAACATAAAACCGGCCAACAACAGCAATGAACTTGCGCTATTGGCTGCCGGTGCTTGCCCCACACCGCCTGCTGGACTCAACGGATTTGCCGTCGCAATTGCAATAATATTAAACATGTCGCCTCCTGGTGTCGCTCGTATTAATGAGAAAGTGTGCAATTTACCTGGTTCGCTAGCGCGACGCAACCTACACAGTGGATTGTGTCGAACACGCAATAAACATGGCATCGCCGTAACTGTAGAAGCGGTATTTTTGTGCAATTGCATGCTGGTAGGCACGCTGTATCGCATCCAATCCCGCAAACGCTGCCACCAACATTAATAATGTAGAGGCTGGCAAGTGAAAGTTCGTGATCAACGCATCCACACAACGAAAGGTGTAACCCGGATAAATAAAAATAGAGGTTTCCCCCGTCAGGGGCTGCAATTGTCCGCTGCTAGCTGCAGACTCTAACGCGCGCGTGCATGTGGTGCCTACTGCCACCACGCGCCCCTGTCGTGCGCGTGTGCGTTGCACTTGTTCGCACAACTCGGCAGACACCGAAAACCACTCGCTATGCATCACATGCTCGGTAACATCAGCGACGCGCACCGGCTGGAACGTACCCGCACCGATGTGCAAGGTGAGAAATCCAAGCTCTACACCACGTTGCTGTAACTGCGCCAATAGATTTTCGTCAAAGTGCAACCCCGCCGTTGGTGCCGCTACCGAACCCTGCTCGCGTGCATAGACCGTTTGATAACGCTCGCTATCACTCAACACGGGCGCGCGCTTCATGTAAGGTGGCAAAGGCACTTGCCCCTCACGCATCAATAACACGCTTAAAGACTCTTGCGTTAAAAAACTTAGCGTAAATAAATCGTCTACGCGCTGCACCACTTCGATCATGACACCACAGTCGAGTTGCAATCGACTACCCACCCGCGGCGCCTTACTCGCACGCACATGGGCCAGCGCGGTGTGTTCCGTCAACACGCGTTCCACTAAAATCTCTACCTTACCACCACTGCACTTATGGCCGTATAAGCGTGCCGCTAACACCCGCGTATCGTTCAATACCAATAAGTCACCTGGTTGCAACACACGCAACACATCCACGAACTGTCTGTCGTGTAACTGACCCGTGCGCGGATCCAGTGTTAACAAACGGCTCGCCACGCGCGTCGCTGCAGGCTCAGTCGCAATTAATTCTTCGGGGAGATGGAAATCGAAATCTTTACACAACATCGCAATATGCAGGAAACTCTCTGGTTACACACCCAATATGTTGGGGCCAGTCGGCATTATAGTGAGTAGAGCGTGTCACTTGCTAGTAAAATGTCAGCGTAAACCGTGAAATTTAACCTAGACACGCGATTTTTTTTACTGTATACAGGGGGACGTTTTACCAGTGGTACCCAAACATAATAATTATTCGCCAGTTGTATCATGTAGTACAGTTGTTGGAACAATTTTTTTTTGGAGGAGTGTACCGTGGAACAGTGTAGTAAACATATTCTCGTGGTGATTGGCAACCACGCCTGCGACGACAAGTTGCTCAACAGAAAAGTGCAAGGCCTCATCAATAACAGCTTATGCAAACTGAGTGTGTTATTAGTGTTACCTAAAATTCCCACCAGCTATGCACAAATTCCCGCATTGCTGAATTTAGAAAATCAGTTAGTCGAGAATGCCAAACTCCGTATGACCGATTTCGCAAGATGTTTTGCGGTGCCAACAGAACGGCAATGGCTGCGTTTTGGTAATGCCGCGCAAGAAATCAAACGCATCGTACACAGCGAACACGTAGACGCAGTCATTAGCGTAGACGAAATGCCGCCCGTGCCGACGTACCCCGTAAGACACGCCACGCTGAAGCAAGCGTCGGCTGTGGTTGCTTACCGGTAAAAAAACCGTCACCACTACGAGCATGCATCACTAAACATACCCGTTCACCCTGAGGAGCTGATACATCCCCACGCATTAAAAACAGCCGTTCGTCCTTCGAGGCTGTCCTGAGACGCCTCGAAGGACGCCGTGTCGACGTGTAAACGGCTATTATCCAAGCGAAAAGATAAAAAATGTTATGCAACGACTAAACGGCAAAAGACAAAAATAGGTTGAAAATTATTGTTGCCGTTTACCCTCCTGAGGTCCTCGAAGCACGAGACGATCGCTGCGCGATCTCCTCAGGGCGAACGGGCATTAGAACAATTATGCCGAGAGTGCCGAGATAACGCACAGCACCTCACTCCTTCGCTAGCAGTATATTTAACGTCTTAGTAAAAGCTACTGCAACCACGGCTAATACCGCATTCCAGGTAAAGTGGCTCAAGCACATACTATAGAAACACCTATGTGTATTTAGCAAAGCGTACGACAGATAGGCTAGCATACAAACGGAGCCACCCAGCAAAACGCCTAGTATCTATACCCATTACACTTCAAAATGCGATTTTTGTATCTTGAAGTCTCTACGCGATGGGGTCACCCAAGGGGAGAATCGCGATTCTCCCCTTGGGTGTGGCCGTGCACACATAGTATAGGTCTAGAAACAGAATATACCGCGTAACTTCCCCATCAAAATTTGCATCTTGACGTACGAGCGGTATATAACCACCAAAATATTCATCACTCTATTGTAGAGCGCATGCGCTCTGTATATACTCTCCGAACTGCGTGACTTGACATCTACCCACGTAGGCTTAAAATGCTGTACTTTGCCGGGGTGGCGAAACTGGTAGACGCGCTGGATTCAAAATCCAGTGGTGGCAACACCATGTCGGTTCGAGTCCGACCCTCGGTACCAACTATACGTCTGACGCATACATCGGCGATCGTGCGCGAGCTTATCCGTTTGTGCTGTACACGGGCGCGCGCAAGTACGACCAACAACGCCTATAATTAGTACCCCCCAAATCTACGCGATCGACAACAACACACATAGCATCGCACGACGATTCTGGTATGATGGGGCGCTACCACTTGCGAGAACATCCCATGCTGGAACCCATCTCAGCACATGCCCTGTTTACTGCACAGCAACACGCGTTGTGCTTGCATTGGCACGGCGACCTGCCAGAACACGATACGCTCTTGCCGCTCAACACGCCCACACCACTTGCTGGTTTATTTGATCTCGCTCACAGTTATCCCATTACCGTATTAGGTAACGTCCAATTACGCACGCTAGATGCACTGTCCAGCACGACCTACCTAGCGGCACTGCAACACCTGTTTGCCACCTCGCCTTACCTGCTGGTGTTTGCCGAACAACAAGACATACCACCGCTGTTGTTGCGCTATGCGCAACAACACACAACGCCCATCGTCAGCAGCCCGTTAGATGCAACTCACCTAGTGGCCTGCCTCAATCAGCTAGGCACTTCCTACTTAGCCCAAGAGACACGGCACGGCGTATTCATGGAAGTACTCAACATCGGTGTACTCTTGACAGGTAACAGTGGCATCGGCAAAAGCGAGTTGGCGCTAGGTCTCATCCACTGTGGCCACAGTCTGATTGCTGACGATGCCATCATCTTGACACGTACCACCAGCGATACGCTCATGGGCACCTGCCCACCGTTGTTGCAAGACTTCCTTGAAGTACGTGGATTAGGTATCATTAACATCCGTGCTATGTTTGGCGATAAGGCCATCAAAGATAACAGACAGTTACAATTCATTGTTGAAGTCGTCAGTATGAACAAAAAGAAATTGGGTACCGTTAATCGCTTACAAGGGAGTCATGTCATGCACCGCATTCTCGGTGTCAACATACCGCATGTAACCATTCCCGTTACCCCAGGGCGCAATCTGGCTGTCTTGGTGGAGGCAGCGGTACGTAATCACATCTTAAAACTAAGCGGTTATGATCCCAATGCCGACTTTTTGCAACGCCAACAAAAGCAACTCGCGGACAACACGCCATGAAGCTCATCATCGTCAGCGGATTATCCGGATCCGGTAAAAGTATTTGTCTGAAGGTGTTGGAAGATTTGGGTTACTATTGCATCGATAATTTACCCGTGAACTTGCTGCCTGCACTGAGCGAACAATTGCGCGCCCAACATCAATACTTGGCCGTCAGCGTGGATGCACGCAACAGCATCGAACAATTAAATAATCTAGGACAAAACATCGCGGCATTGCGCGCCAGCGGCATTACCTGTGAAATTATTTTCTTGCAAGCAGACAATCACACTATCCTTAAACGTTACAATGAAACACGACGTAAACATCCCCTCGCCAAAGAGCATATTTCACTGCTAGAAGCACTTAGCCACGAACGCCAGTTGCTGCAACCCATCCGTGAACTGGTCGACATCAACATAGATACCAGTCAATTGACTATCCATCAATTACGCGATTTATTGGATGAGCGCCTGCGTCACCAAAGCAATACGGCGAGCTTGTCACTGCTGTTTTTATCTTTCGGCTATAAATTTGGAACGCCGCTTGACGCAGACTATATCTTTGATATACGCTGCCTGCCCAATCCCTACTGGCAAAATGGTTTGAGTTCTTATACCGGAAAAGACCGCGAAGTCATCCATTTTTTAGAGCAACAGCCTAAAACTAAGCAATTACTCGATGACATCGACGCCTTCTTAACACGCTGGATACCGTCTTTTGCTGCTACTAAGCGCTATTACTTGAATATTGCCATAGGATGTACCGGAGGCCAACACCGCTCTGTGTACATGACCGAACAATTAAAAATGCGGTTCCACGCACAAGGTTATCACGTGCAAATACGACACAGAGAATTAGTATGAGCGTACATATCATTTTAGTCACTCACGATAAAGTGGGTAAAGCGCTGTTGGCTGCCACGGCGTTTATCTTTGGCAAACTGCCACTTCCTACCACCGATGTCTCTGTCACTATCAACTGCAATATCCAACAATTACATCAACAACTGCTGAGCCTAGTGACCCAATTACAGAATCCCGCGGGCATCTTGCTACTCACCGACGTATTCGGCGCCTCGCCACACAACATTGTGAGTCATTTGCCTAAACAAGATAATACACGCATCGTGACCGGCGTAAACTTACCCATGTTACTTAAAATTATGAATTACGCAGACTTACCCTTAAATGAATTAGCGCAAAAAGCACTACTTGGTGGACAGCAAGGTATTATGGCGTGTGATGTATAAATCGATATCCGTGATAAACCGTGCGAAGTACAGGAGCACACAGCAAATGATAGAAAAACCCGTTACCATCATTAATAAACTAGGCTTACATGCGCGTGCATCGGCAAAACTCGTCACACATGCCTCACGCTATCAAGCACGCATTGAACTGGTAAAAGACAGTGCCGTCGTTAATAGTAAAAGCATTATGGGTGTCATGATGCTGGCCGCCGCTAAGGGAACTGCATTAGTGTTACGCATTGAGGGTGAAGATGAACAACAAGCCATGGACGATCTCACTGCTCTCATTAACGATCGCTTTAACGAAGACGAATAATGGACCCCGCGCTGCTCGCTACGCTACAAAGTCTGATTCCTAGCGCTAACCTACGCACCACACCCAGCGCCTGTTTTACTTATGGCTACGACAATAGTCGTGAGCACTGTCTCCCTGCAGCAGTCGTGTTAGCGGAAAATACAGCACAAATCCATGCGCTCGTGCAATTCTGCCATGAACACCGTATTCCACTGACCACACGCGGTCGCGGCACAGCCACCACGGGCGCTAGCGTACCCGCATCAGGAGGCATCGTACTCAGCGTGGAAAAAATGAATCGAATCATCAAAATAGATCCCGCCAATCGTCTACTCGTTGCCGAACCGGGTGTTACCAACAGTGCCGTACAACACGCCGCTGCCGCCCATGGATTTTTCTGGGCACCTGACCCCACCAGCAGTGATTTTTGTAGCGTAGGCGGTAACTTAGCCGTGAATGCGGCGGGACCACGCGCATTAAAATACGGAACATGTCGCGAAAATACGCTGGGCTTAGCGTTAATAACTGGCGACGGTCGTCCGTTAGACGTGGGGGTACAAACCAGTAAAGGTAATGTAGGTTATGATTTAACGCGTTTGCTGATCGGTTCAGAGGGCACACTGGCTATCATCACGCAAGCCACCTTAAAACTCATCCCTCTGCCGGTTGCTACACGCACTATCCGGATCTGTTATCGTGATAGTCACAGCGCAGCAGCGGCCATCACGCACATCATGAGTGGCCAAATCACACCGTGCAAATTGGAATTCATCGATGGCCACGCCGTACGCATGATCAACACCTATGCGCCCTTAGATCTCCCTGCCGACACGGGTGCATTGCTGCTGATAGAAATAGATGGCGATCACTCTAGTCTGTTCACGGCCGCAGCCTACATACAACAACGCGCCAGCAATGCGGGGTTGCTGGATTACCAATGCGCCACGGACGCGACCCAAAGCACAGCGCTGTGGCGTGCACGCAAAGCGTTATCGCCGGCGCTGCGTACCCTAGCACCCAAAAAAATTAATGAAGACGTGGTCGTCCCCATCACACATATACCCACGCTACTGACTGCGTTGGATCGCATGGCGCAACAATACGGGTTTCCCATCGTGAATTTTGGTCATGCGGGCAATGGTAATATACACGTGAATTTACTTATTAATCCCGATGACGCAAACCAAGCCGCACAGGCTCAAACTTGTTTGGACGAACTATTTAACTTAGTGCTCACACTGGGTGGCACACTGTCCGGAGAACACGGCATCGGTTTGCTAAAACGCAACTTCGTGGCACGTGAACTCTCGTCTGCCGCGTTATCTCTGATGCGTGGCATTAAGCAACAATTTGATCCACACGGTATTTTAAATCCCGGAAAAATATTTTTGTAACTATTCAGCAAAATGCTGAATAGTTACCCTTAATTTTACGCCTACCCAGTAAAACTGGGCTTTACGGCGCTCAAGGGGAGAATCCCCATCGCACAGAGAAAACAACTATTTTTTTGCAAATAAACAGCATCCTCAAATTTGCTGAATAGTTACATCTTGTTTTTATGACCGCACAAAGTATGTGTGCACGGTCACCCAAGGAGGAAAATCGCGAGTCTCGCCTTGGGAAACCCCATCGCGTAGAAAACACTTCAAAAGCTGTATCTATTCAGCAAAATGCTGAATAGATACCCTTAATTTGACACTAAAGCCAAGTAGTGGCTTTACGGCATTCTATGGGGAGAATCACGATTCTCCCCCTTGAGAATCCCTCATCGTGTAGAGAAAACAGCTGTTTTACCTTGTAAATGAACAGGATCCTCAAATTTGCTGAATAGTTACCAAAATCTTTATATGATACGCTTGCTACTCATCCTCGATGAGCGCCTGCTTCACTGCCATCATATCCAAATGCTTAGCCTGTTTGACCAAGTCTACTAATGCATCATGGTCCACCATGCCTACCTCAGCGAAAACAGCGACACGCTGACGCAAGATCATCAACAAAGGTACGGAACGCACATGGAAGTCTTCTGCCAAACTCGTCTCTTCCTCTACATTCACCTTAACAAACAACGCATCCGTGCATTGCCCAGCAACAGCGGCAAACACTTTGGCAAATGCCAAACAAGGCTGGCACCACGACGCCCAAAAATCAATGACAATGAGTTCATGGTTATCGAGTATCTGATCGAAATTCTCTGCCGTTAGATCCTTAATCATCGCTTGCTACTCCCCTGTTGCTGATGCATAACTACTCAATAGGTTGCTGAATAGTTACCCTTGATTTTACGCCTACCCAGTAAAACTGGGCTTTACAGCATTTTCAGGGAAGAATCACGATTCTCCCCTTAAGAATCCCCATCGCGTAATGAAAACACCGTGTTTTCAGACAACATTACACTACTTTTAAAAATCTGCTAATAATTACGCTGATCCAATACTGCAAATACACGTTCGCGAATTTCGTCCACGCTGCCGGTGCCCACGATGCGCGTATAGGTTGGCGCATGCAACACACCCAACGCAGCCTGCCGCGTATAATAGTCAATTAACGGCTGCGTCTGTTGGTAATAGACCTGCAATCGTCTACGCACAGTCTCTTCTTTATCATCTTCACGCAACACCAACGGATCGCCCGTAATATCATCTATGCCAGGCCGTTGCGGTGGGTGATACAAGACATGGTACACTCTACCCGAATGCGGATGCACACGCCGACCACTCAAACGCAACACAATCTCTTCGTCATCCACATATAACTCAAGTACATGATCAATGATAACGCCTTGCTGCGTCAGCGCCTCTGCTTGTGGAATCGTGCGCGGAAAACCATCTAACAAAAAACCCTGCGCACAATCTCGCTGAGCAATCCGCTGTTTCACTATATCGGTGATCACATTGTCTGGAACTAACTCACCGGCATCCATAAGTGACTTGGCTTGCAAACCCAGTGGCGTCTGCGCATTCACCGCTGCACGTAACATATCCCCCGTAGAGATCTGGGGAATACCGTAGCGCGCGCTGATAAACGCCGCCTGTGTGCCTTTACCCGCGCCTGGACTACCCAATAAAATCACCCGCATGAACCTTAACTCCTTCACCGTAGTTCAGCACATCCTAACCACTGCCTTACGTCTTGTCACCCGAAATTATGCATACACGGCCAATAACATGCAATTAGGCGGACAACTCTTGCAAAATAATATACACTTTGCGCGCAATGGCATAAGGGGTATCGCATGACGCAAAGTAAAAACACTGAACATCTCGCTCAGATCAGCGCGCTCAGTCACGACGGACGCGGCATTGCACGCCTCGCTGGCAAAACAACCTTCATTGACGGCGCACTGCCCAGCGAGACCGTGCAGTTCCGCTACACGCGCCGCCACAGCCAATACGATGAAGGCGAAGTCACCCAAATAATCGAAGCTGCCAGCGAACGTGTACCACCACCGTGCGCGCACTTTGGTGTGTGCGGCGGTTGCCAACTACAACATCTCTCACCCGCCCAACAACTTGCACACAAGCAACATGTTTTTCTGGAACAACTCGCCCACATCGGTGGCACACAGCCTGCGCAGGTATTGCCGCCGTTAGTGGGCCCCAGTACCGGCTACCGCCACAAGGCACGGCTGGGTGTACGCTACGTCACGAAAAAACAAACGACCTTGGTTGGTTTCCGCGAAAAAAACGGCCGCTATATTGCAGAAATGCACACCTGCGCCGTGCTACCACCCTCTGTGGCAGAATTAATTATGCCACTGCGCACGCTGATCGATGGGCTACACAGTCGCCAACACATCGCACAAATTGAAGTGGCCGTAGATAGTAACGCCATTGCGCTGATCATACGCCATTTGTGTGCGCTAGACGCGCACGATATGGATTGCCTACGCGAGTTCGCTCAACAGCGTGAATTACGTTTGTATTTGCAACCCGGCGACTTGCACAGCATCCGCTTATTTTGGCCTGAACACAGTACACCTCTACTCAGCTACACCTTGCCTGCGGAACAATTGCATTTTTCCTTTCATCCCAATGATTTTACCCAAGTCAATCCAGGCATGAATCAGCAAATGGTAGCACAAGCCTTACAATTACTTGATCCCAAACCCAGCGATAGCATACTCGACTTATTTTGTGGCTTAGGTAACTTTACCTTGCCTCTGGCTAAATATGCGAAAGAAGTCGTTGGTGTAGAAGGCAGTGCTGACATGGTGTTGCGCGCACAAGACAATGCTACGCGTAACGGAATTAACAACGCGCGCTTTTTCGCTGCGGATCTCAATTGCGATCCACAACAACACACCTGGTACCAACAACACTACGATAAAATCTTACTGGATCCCTCACGCACCGGCGCACAGACTATGATGCACGTGATACCGCGTCTTGCTGCCACTCATATCCTTTATGTTTCCTGTAACCCCACCACCTTGGCACGGGATAGTCATATCCTTGTTGCACAATACGGCTACGCATTAGACAGCGCTGGCATCATAGACATGTTCCCGCACACCAGCCACCTCGAAGCAATGGCATTATTCCGTAAAAATTAAGTCATTATGCGGCTAGCGGTATATTCTTTACGCGATCGGGATTCCCCCCTTGAGCACCCGCGCGGTCTTGCTGAGCTAGGCGCAACATGGCAACTATTCAGCATTTTGCTGAATAGTTGCAAAACTGATACCTTTCTCGATTATCTTAAGGCAAAATGAGCGAGGATCAGCGCTCCTATGAGGAGCCGCTGGCAAGGGGAATCACACAGCTTCCTCTGTTTGCGGGCACGAATTGATTTTGCATGTAGCCTAAGCAGTTCTGCGCAGAATAACGAAGATTATCGAGCAGCCGTCATTAAGGGAAATTAGCCACTATGGTGCGTATCAGCGATTCCAATTACATTCAGGATGATGGCTCTATTGATGTCAACCACTGGCTACACCACTTTTATCAACTCCACGATGAACAACGTTACCCGCTGGTACGTGAAGCGTGCTTTTTGAGTCAATTGGCTGGCGAACAACAGCCCACCTTCACCGGACAATCCTGTTTGCAGCAAGGCCTGCACATGGCGGAGATCTTAGCGCACTTACAACAGGATCAAGA
This sequence comes from uncultured Gammaproteobacteria bacterium, assembly GCA_964646995.1. Taxonomy (GTDB): domain Bacteria; phylum Pseudomonadota; class Gammaproteobacteria; order CAZYIF01; family CAZYIF01; genus CAZYIF01. Next base: position 23,733 of record CAZYIF010000006.1, on the reverse strand, counting down.
ATGCTTAGCCGCGGCACTCATCTACGACAGTGTCTATTACGGCGATCTCAGTATGGACACCGTGCGCGAACAGTTGGGGCATGCAGTAGAAAAAATTCTGCATGGCGTACAAAAAATGGATGCCAGCAATCTACTGCACCACACGAGCTATAATCCCAGTCAAGCAGAAAACATTCGTATGATGCTGCTGGCCATGGTAGAAGACATTCGTGTCGTATTGATCAAGCTCGCAGAACGCATTTGCGTCATGCGCACTGCCAGCATTCTGGGTGCGGACCGACAACAACAATTAGCAAAAGAAAGCCTAGCCATCTACGCTCCGCTCGCTAACCGCTTAGGTATCAGTAGCGTCAAGTGGGAACTCGAAGATCGTGCTTTCCGTTTTTTAGATTTATCCCATTATAAACACATTGCGCAGTTACTCGATGCGCGCCGAGTAGACCGTGAACATTTCATCCAAGAAACACTCGCTTTCTTGCGTAAGACACTGACCACTCAACATATTAATGATTTTCAAGTCAGTGGCAGAGCCAAACACATTTACGGCATTTATCGCAAAATGCAGCGTAAACACATTAACTATGAGCAAGTCTACGATGTCAGTGCCGTTCGCATCTTGGTGCCCCATATCAATGACTGCTATAAAGTGTTGAGTATCGTGCATGACCTCTGGCAACAAATCCCAGAAGAGTTTGATGATTACATCTCCGTACCCAAACCCAATGGCTACCGTTCCATCCATACCGCGGTGACAGGCCCTCAAGGTAAAAACATTGAAGTGCAAATACGCACTTATGACATGCACCATGAATGTGAACTGGGCATAGCCGCACATTGGATATATAAAGAGGCTAAACAACAAAAAGCGGCGCATGAGGCAAAAATTGCTTGGTTACGCCAAGTCTTAGAGTGGCAAAAAGAACTGAGCCAACAACCCGAGAAATTGGAACAAACTCACCTCTTCGATGATCGCATCTATGTGTTTACGCCCACGGGAGAAGTGCTGGATCTTATCCAAGGCGCCACACCGCTGGACTTTGCTTATCGCGTACACACGGAAGTAGGACACCGTTGTCGTGGTGCAAAAGTCAATGGCAATATTGTAACGCTGACGCACACGCTAAAGACCGGCGACCAAATTGAGGTACTTACCACCAATAAACCACACCCCAGTTTGGATTGGCTAAACCCACATTTGGGTTACTTAAAAACATCGCGCGCCAAAGCCAAAGTGCACCAATGGTTTAAGCAACAGAACTTCGAACAAAATCACGCGGCGGGCGCGCAATTGTTGGAACAAGAATGCAAACGTTTAAACATCCGCTCACTCGATCTCGCTGCCATTGCTAACAAATATAATTTACGCAGTGAACGTGATTTACTCGCCGCGCTGGGCTGCGGTGACTTGCGTATTTCACAGATCATTCACACCGGTCAATTGCTACAGCCGCAGCACGATAATGCCCCAGTTCTCCCCCCGTTGGCGCCGCCGCTACGCGTGCATGCTACCACCAGTGCTGACGGCATCAGTATTGAGGGAGTGGGTAGCCTACTTACACACATTGCAAAATGCTGTAATCCTATTCCGGGTGACGCCATTATCGGCTTTATCACCTTAGGCCGCGGCGTCTCTATTCACCGCCAAGACTGCGACAACATATTGCATGCCACAGAGGAACAACAACAACGCTTCATGCACGTTGCATGGCAACATAAACAGGCGCAGAGCTACCCGGTTACTATTTATTTGCAAGCACAGAATCATGCCGATGTCTTACGTAAAATATCCGACTACCTTAAAACAGAAAAAATCCCCGTGCTGACATTAAAAAATCGTATCGATAAAGAAGTGAATATCATCGATATTTATTTAACTATTTCGGTGCATGACTTGAGTACCTTAAGCCGCTTATTAAATCGTCTGCAACAATTACCCCCCATCTTGCAGGTAAAACGTCATGCCTAAAATGAGCCCTGCGTCCAGCCTGACGGCATTACAACAACTCCTGCAACGCTTGCGGGATCCCGAACACGGTTGCCCATGGAGCCGCGCCCAAACCCTCACTAGTCTGGTACCTTATACTTTAGAAGAAGTCTATGAAGTCATTGCGGCCATCGAACAACACGACATTCATGCCCTGCCGCACGAATTAGCCGATTTACTCCTACAGATTGCGTTCTACTGCCAGATCGCAGCGGAACAGGATTGGTTTGACTTAAACACCGTCGAACAACTCTGCATCCAAAAACAACTGCAGCGCAAACCACACCTGCATGACAACACCGCTATCAGTGCCACCGCAGCCGTGCAGCAATGGGAAGCCATCAAAGCCAAACAACGCACACCACAGGATGACAGCTTCGCGGATATTGCAAGCACACTGCCTGCCTTACTCTATGCGAAGAAAATACAACAACGTGCGGCACACAGCGGTTTTGATTGGCCAGACATCCAACCTGTCTTAGAAAAATGTGACGAAGAACAACAAGAATTACACGCCGCCATCGCGTCGGGTGATCCACAACACATCCTAGAAGAATTAGGCGACGTGCTGTTTACCTATGTAAACCTGGCACGCCACTTGGGTGTCGATCCCGAACAAGCCTTGTTACGTAGCAACCGCAAATTCATGCAACGTTTTCACCAGGTAGAACAACTCGCCAAGCAACAACAGCTGGATTTACACGCACTGTCGCTGGAGCAATTAGACCGCTTGTGGCAACAAAGCAAAGCCTTGCTCGCCGGCAAGGGTGACTAACTCCCCCACCCCCAATCAACGTTGCGAGGGGGTGAACGATGAAGTTGAGCTGGCCTAATACTCGCTAATACTCGTATAATTCGTGGAGATGCAGCTCCACCCACAACCTCGGCGCATTTTTCCCTTTAGTGCGCGCCGTTTTTTTGCTATGCTGCCCTACCCTTATACTGGATAAACACACTATGCATGCCCTATTAAACACGGCGTTCACTGCCGCACGCAAAGCCGCTAAGATCATCATCCGCCATTTAGACCGTTTGGATACCCTACAGATCAGCGAAAAGAGTCCCAATGACTTCGTCAGTGAAGTTGACTTACAGGCAGAAAAAATCATTATCGACACACTACGCCAGGCCTACCCCTCTCACGCTATTCTGAGCGAAGAAGCCGGGTACATCGGCCGTGACACCGACGAATACTTATGGATTATCGATCCCCTAGACGGCACGCAAAATTACTTACACGGCTTACCGCATTTCGCGATTTCCATTGCGGTACAATACCGCGGACGCTTGGAACACGGCTTGGTCTATGACCCCTTACGTGAAGAATTATTCAGTGCCAGCCGCGGTGGTGGCGCACGCATGAATGATCGCCGACTGCGCGTCAGCAAAGCCACCTACTTACACGAGGCCTTATTGGGTACTGGCTTTCCCTTCCGTCACCGTGAAACATACCCCGCATATTTAAGCCACCTACAAACACTGTGCCCAGCAATCAGCGACATTCGACGCAGTGGTTGTGCCTCCCTGGATCTCGCCTATGTTGCCGCAGGACGCTTAGATGGTTTTTGGGAAGGCAGTTTAAAATCCTGGGACATCGCCGCAGGTGCCTTACTCATCATCGAAGCCGGTGGCTTAGTCAGTGACTTCGCTGGACAAGACGACTTCTTACACTCAGGCAACATCGTGGCAGCTAATAACAAGATATTCGCGGCGTTACGTCAAAGCCTACAAGACAACGCCACACCGCGGGTATAACGCGCTTTTAGGCGTATTTCTGCAGCGCGTAAGCCAGCAGCGGATCCAGTACACGCAGTTGATTGTGCTGTAAGTGCGGCAAGGCATCATCCAGACGTTTTACTTTGTACACCATATCTCTATTCAATAATACTCTGATAGTTTGGTTAATCGTCGATGCCGGTATTTTTGCGGCGCTCACAAATCCGTGTCCCGTGGGCTCAACCGACGGATGCAGCGCCAACGCCTTTAAGATATCTTGCTGCTTGGCAGTTAGTTTATCCAGATCAGCGATGAGCCTATCTTCATGCGTGTCATAACAATCCTGCCAGCAAGCAAACACATCATCGATCTGCGGACTCTGCGCACGCAGCCACAGCGTGTGACACAGTAAATTAACATAGTAGGGATGCAACTCCGTCAGTGCCATGATTTTATGGAATACCTGCACAGGCAGCGACTTACCCCATTTTTTTTTCGCTAACTTTTGTAGGTGAGGCAAATAATCACGGGAGGCCATGCGCTCGAGGTGCATCATATCGCACAGCATATACAACGGCTTGGATTTATCATCAAACAATTCCAGCAATAAGCGCCGATTGCTGCCGGAAAAAATAAACACCAGATGCGCGGTGTCTTGTGCAACATGCCGAATAGCACCCTGGATTGACTTGGAACTATGGGCTTCTCGGATGTCTTGAAACTCATCCATGAAAATAATGACTTTTTTATTTTTTTGCTTGGCTAACTCCGCCAAACCACGCAAACTACTGAATACTTGATCGACCGGATCAAAACCCGCCGTGGCGACCGACGCATCCAGACTAAACCCCGCCGCGGTGAGCGACACTCTAAAGTGATTAAACAGACTCTGTAACTTTGCCAATACTTTTTGTTCCAGTGGCATCAGGTGGGAAATGGCTTGTCCAATTCCCAGCAAAATTCGTTTGGTAATGGCCCTGTCATCATGGGCTAAAAACAGATCAATAGAGGCCAGTGGCACGCTGGATTCAGCCACCACCTTCAGCACCAAGCTAGATTTACCGTAGCGCCTGGGCGCGATCAACACCGTATGTCGCGCGCTGGCGATGTTTTCATGTAACAACGCTTTTTCTTGCGCACGATTACAAAACTGCACGCCTTGCGCCAATTTCGACGGAAAATAATCGTGGGGCATGATTACACCTTTTACGTTACACTGTTAAGATACGTAGTTTACGTAATATAGAAGTGTAATACAATCCTCTGCCGGAACGCGCGCTGCACGGCATCAAACCAGCACGTTCGACATCTGATAGCGTGCGTGTAACACCTGGGCCAAACACGGTAAGACATCGCGATCCAATGCCTCGCTTAACTGCCAGGGTGGATTAATGAGAGTAACCCCACACGCCGTTAACTGTGCGGTAAGAGACTCGAGCAGCGCAAATTCGACATGGACATGGGATACGGCTAAGTGCGCTAACTGACGCTGAAACTGCGCGACCTGCCGCGCTTCTTTGCACGGATACCATAGAACATACACACCATTAGGCCACTGTTTTAGCGCCACGGCGAGTCCTTGGCTGATTTGCGTAAATTCATCCTGCGCCTCAAACGGCGGATCAATCAACACCACACCACGCTGCTCGCGCGGTGGTAAAAAGGCTTTAAGCGCCTGATAACCATTGTAGTGGTGTACCGCGACTTGCTTATCGCGTGCAAACTGTTGTTTGAGCTTCACTAACTCTGCGGGTTGCAACTCACACAACAACAGCCTATCTTGCGCACGTGCTACCGCACGCGCCAGTAACGGTGAACCCGGGTAACACACCAATTCAGCCTGCGGGTTATAGTCACGCACCAACGCAAGATAACGCTGCACAACCGCAGGTAATGATGTCGCATCCTGCGCCAACAACAGAGCAACGCCACGCTGGTATTCCTGGGTCTTTTGCGCCGCCACACTGTCTAGCTGATATAAACCCGACCCCGCATGTGTATCGACATAACAATAGCCCGTTGCTTTACGTTGCAATGCAGTCAGTGTCGCAAGCAACACGACGTGTTTAACGACATCGGCAAAATTCCCCGCGTGATACAGATGACGATAGTTCATTGCAACAACGCGCGTAAGTCTGTGCACAACGACGTCCACTGCGTATCCGGGTAAGGCCGCGCTTGATGGGCCACTTGCCAAATACCCTGCGGCCACAACGGATCACCGATAAAACGCGCCACCACGTGTATATGTAATTGCGCCACCTGATTACCCAGATTGGCGACATTGAGCTTATCCGGCTGGAAATAACCGTGCATGACACAAGATAGGCGAGCAATCTCATCCATCAATTGGTGACGCTGTGGTGCCTGTAATTGATAAATTTCCTGTATGGCAACGACCTGTGGCACCACGATCAGCCAAGGATACGTGGCGTCCTGCTTGAGCAACACCAACGACAACGGCCAACGTACCAACAACGTTGTTTCCGCCTCTATGCGAGGATCCAATAGGAACGACACGGCTACGCTCGCCACTGCAATGACAGTTTTTGTCGATAACCACGCATCAACCAATAATCACAACTGACATAGCGCCCAGCGCCAATAAAAAACAAGGTAAACAACAAGATAAAATAAACCACGGAAAACTCCACACCGTTTTGTAAAATGGCCGGCTTACTCAACGCAGTGATATAGGGCTGTTGCGCCAGAGGCGTGTTCTCTAGCCACATTAAAAAATTCTGGCCGTGGTGCTGCCCCACTAACGCATGAGACTGCGTCACCGCATGCCAACCGTTATTCCACGGTGCCAGCAAGCCAACACTCAGAATCGTAACGAGCAACGGTATGCTAAACCAACGTACAGCCAGACCCAACAACAATGAAATAGCACCCGCTACTTCTAAGACAGCAAGAAAATAAGCGAGAACCGTCGGAAAAGCAAAACCAAAACCCCAGATTGGATTGGCAAACCACGCGATGGTGCTTTCCATGTGTTGCCATTTTTGCATGCCCGCCAACCAAAACACCGGCGCCAAATACAAGCGAATCAGCAGGGGCGCTAAGCCATCAAACAAATTAACTTTGTGCACAATCCATTGGCAGTAGCATAACAACCTATGCACTTTGTGCATTGCATATCTCCCAATTAAGCGTCGTGCTGTAAACCAACATGCACAACGGAATATCATTCAGCGCGTAGCGAAAAATCGCTTCCTCTCGTGTCATCCCGAGTACAACGAGGTTCTGGTGCGAGTAGCGTATACTTACTAATAACACCATACAACCACCACGAGATCCCTCCATCGCGTTGCGATGTTCGGGACGACATCCATTAGAAAGATCCCTCACTTCGGGATGATAGGGGCTTTCGTTGCGGTGTTAAAGATGACACGTGTCGATATCAGATTTATTGCATTACAACAAACGCCATTAGCGGGGAAAAACTTCCCCGCTAATGGCGTTACAAAACTACTCGTGGTGCTCGCTGTGCTCACCAGAATGCTCTTCAGCCTTCTTGGCGCACTCTGCATCGCCTTCAGCACACTTAGCTGCTTCTGTCGTTGCTGCATCACCTGCGGCGGCTTCGTGGTTATCGGCAATTTTATAGCCGCCATGTGCTTGCTTCCCAGCAGTCCCACCGTGCGAATTAGCTTGCGCCATCTGCACGCCTGAGACGCTGAGTAGCAAACTTACGCCTAACGCTACACCCAATGATTTACATGATGAAATAACGGAATTTTGTATGGCCATCTTCCTTTCCTTTTGTTAGATTGAAACCAGCTTTACGTTAATCGATTTTGACTGCAAGAACAATAGCGTAGATGAAAAACAATTAACAATGCCAATAAATCATCCACATCATAGCAAGGGAGCCGCTGCGCGGCAGGTAGTGCAGGCTGCGCTTGCGCAAAGCCTAGGCGATATCCCCGCAGACGCACGACTGTGGGTTGCCTACAGTGGTGGGGTAGACTCGCACGTACTCTTGCATGCGCTGCAATGGTACCACCAACGCCTACGCCCAAGCTGGCAACTAGGCGCTGTGCACATTAATCATGGCCTACATCCTCACGCACAGACATGGGACGAACATTGTGCGCGTGTCTGCGCCACGCTGCACATCGCTTACCAGTCGCACCGTGTTAACGTCGATCCGCAAGGTCATGGACTCGAAGCAGCGGCGCGTGCGGCACGCTACGCGGCATTGCGCACGTACGTACAGGCCGGTGATTACGTCTTGATGGCACACCATTGTGATGATCAAGCAGAAACAATGTTGCTACGTTTAATGCGCGGAACAGGGATCCGTGGCTTAGCCAGCATGCCCACCCAACGCGCGCTGGGCAACGCGCAATTGCGCCGTCCACTCTTAGCGGTATCCCGCAGCGTATTGCTGCAATATGCTACACAACACGGTCTGCAATGGATAGAAGACGACAGTAATCACGACACTCGCTTTGCACGTAATTACATCCGTCATCGCATTCTCACACCACTCACCCAACGCTGGCCTGAGGCACCACGACATATCGCACGCACCGCCGCATTATGCGCACAGGCCCAATTGATCCTAGATGAAGTGGCAACAGAAGATATGCAGACAGTAGCAGGCAGCTGTGCCGGTACATTGTCGGTGCGCGGCTTATTGGCCCTGTCATTGCCACGTTGTCAACACGTGCTGCGGCGCTGGATGGAGCAACGCGGTTATCTTGCCCTGAGCGAGCGTCAACTTAAACTGTTGTATCACACGGTATTGCAAGCACGTCCCGATGCTGCGCCAAATTTCCGCTGGACGGTCACCCAACCCAAACCTATGATCAGTCTCATACGCCGTTACCGCGATGATCTCTACCTGGGTGAAGCCCACCCAAACACTAGCCTTACGCAGCACATCCCATGGAATCTGTCTCACCCGCTGCACATTCCACACAACGGCACCGTGCACACGACGCTTACCCAAGGTGAGGGTTTGGCTCAAGACTACGTCCATGGCCGATCGTGTGAATTGCGTTTTCGCAGCGGCGGTGAAAGTATTAGACCCGCCTATCGCCATGGCCTACATTCATTGAAAAAACTCTATCAAGAATGGGGTATTCCACCCTGGCTACGCGCGAGCATTCCCTTGTTATACATCGATAATACATTAGCTGCCGTCGTAGGTTATTGTGTGGCTGAATCCTTTAGTGCAACAGCGGAAGCAACCGCTTATCGCTTACATTACACGCGTGACTGTCACTATTCAGCAAAATGCTGAATAGTGACTCGTGACTTACAATCTGAGATCGACACGCAAACAATTTAAATCCACGGCCGGATTACCACTACAGCCTAAGCCCGTAGCACCCGTGCGTCTGGCATCCCAATACACCGTCACGCGATACACGTTATTTTGCATCGTTACCGTACCCTGCCCGCTCGGCAATAGCTGCTGATTCTGGGTGTTCCATTCAAAACTATCGCGTTGTGCCATTTGCTGGGGCGTGCATACCGTTGTGCAACTAGGATTGGTGCCTATGCCACTCACGCTATTGTACAACCCGCTGCTGATACCAACGGCATTGGCATTCATACGATCGAGCATATTATCCGCTTGCTGTGAAGCCACCATGCGCTGGTACGCATCTTGATTAAAACGCAAGGCATTGGTTTGCAAGGCAGCCAATCCCAATAGACCAACCGATAAAATGAGTATCGTGACTAAGATTTCAATCAAGCTAGAACCTGCTTGCTGACTGTGTGGTATGTGCATAGCACCCATCCCACCTGCGCTGCGGCATCGTCCTGTCATTGTTTTATTCTCCTCTTCGCCACGTACAATCCATAGCGAGCCATCCCTGTTAGGCTTATCGGCAGCAAGGGAAAATGCTTGAGACAAACCATAAGGAAAATACCGATATGAGCGGAGAATTCTGCCTAGGCTTGGCATACCCCATCAGATTCATTAACAGGAGAAACTACAGATTATTTGTAACTTTGCTGAATATACCCGTTGCACTTTAAAATGCGCTTTTTGCGTTTTGAAGTGTAATGGGTATATACCGCTAGCGAATGAGTTAAGCGCTGTAAACTAACTTCTATTTTTAATCGGCTATAAGTACACCGTCTTTAATGTGATAAAACCGTTCTATGTTAATAGCCTGCAAAAAATCACGGTCATGCGCGATGACGATCAGGCTACCGGGATATTTCTGCAGTACCGTAATGACGTGCGCGCGCGTGACTAAATCCAGGTTGTTGGTGACCTCGTCTAAGAGCAGCAGTTGCGGTGTGGCCGCAGCGATTTGCGCCAACGCTAAGCGGGCTTTTTCACCGCCGGATAAGGTGGAGACCAAAGCATTGATTTCCTCGGGTTGGCGAAATAGAAAATCGTTGAGGTGACGGCGAATGTTGATATCGGGCCAGCTAGGCACTAATGCTTGCAAATTCTGCCACACCGAGTGCTGGGCAACCAGAGTTTGATAATGCTGATCCAGATAACCCAGCGCATGCAACGCTGGCACTTGCCATTCCCCGCTACGCACGGCCTGCCCCATTAACGCTTTGAGCAACGTCGATTTGCCACTGCCGTTGTCACCGATGAGCGCGATGCGCTCACCGGCGGCCAGCGTGAGATATAACGCACGCAGTACCGGGTGATCTTCACGATAAGCGACACTGCCTTCACTGATCGAGACCAACACACGGTGTTGGTGGGAAGCGGCACCGTGCAAATTAAAAGTGGGAACGATGCTCTCCACCACTGGCAACTCCGCCAATTGCGTCGTGATGCTGTGCTTTTTATCCTGAATTTGACGTTTTTTGTGGCCCGATGTTTGCTGTGCATTGTGTGCCTTGGCGCGACTGACAACGGTGGGCCATTTACGCTGAGCTATACTTTTTTCACCCTGGGTTCGACTTTTTGCGGCCCGCGTCTGTTCCTGCATCAAGGCCAGATGCAGCGCTTTTTTCTGTTGTTTAAGTTGCACTAACTCCTGTGCCAAACTCAGCCGTTGCCTATCACACTCGCGCATGTAATCCACATAATTACCGCGAAAAACCGCAATGCGCGCGTTATCGATGTGCCATAGCGTAGTCATGTCATTGTGCAGCAGTTCCAGATCGTGTGACACTACAATCAGGGTGCCGGTATAAGCGCGCAGCATACGTAACAAGGATTTTTTGTGGTGCACGTCAAGATGATTGGTGGGTTCATCCAACAATAACACATTGGGCTGGGCACTGAGGGCTTGGTTCAGTGCCGCTTGCACACGCTGACCACCACTCAAGTGCTCGTTATCTGCGATGACTTGGGGAATATAGCCAATACGTACATCCGCCGGTCGTGTGACACTACCACTGCTGGGTGAGATTGTGCCGCGTAGCAAGTTCAATAAGTGCGATTTTCCGCTGCCGTTACGCCCAATAATTGCGATACGACTGCCGTGCAGAATCTGCGTACTGAAATTTTCAAAGCAAATCTTGTGGGCAAACGACAGACTGATGTCGTGACATTGAATGGGTTTGTGTAACATGTGTATCTCTTAATGGGTTGATTTTTGCTAATCAGCGCCCCGCGCAAGGCAAAGTTAAGAGATAATTTGCATGATACGGTAAAACCTCGTGCATAAAAATGAGCATGAAATTTAACGTATTCTTGTCGGAAAAGCAAGACAGATATTGAGATGACTGGCGACGATTGATCGCGCGTTCACCCATTCGAAACGACCGCGGGTCTCCTCCGCTGATATATCCCCACGCATTATATGAAATTTAGGTTTATCAATCGGTTACGTTAAATATTCGTGGGGAAGCATCAGATCCCGAGTGTAACGAGGGATGTCGTGGCACGTCCTCACTAACAACACTGTACAAACATTCCTGGGATCCCTCACTTCGATCGGGATGACATGGGTGGTGCGCAACGCACCACCACGAAGAACAAAACGACAGCCGCTTATGCAGCATCGCCAGAGGAAGCGGACGAAGAATTCAGCGCTTCACTCAACGCTTGTTCTACATCTTCTGCCGTGACTACGTTGCTAACACCGCTGGCTTTTTGTTGCTGCTCAGCTTGCTTGGCCAATTGCTTATGTCTACGCTCATTGTGATACGCCAAGCCGGTTCCGGCTGGAATCAAACGTCCGACAATCACATTTTCTTTGAGGCCGCGCAAATTGTCGCGTTTACCACACACCGCCGCTTCGGTAAGCACACGCGTGGTTTCTTGGAACGACGCCGCAGAAATAAACGACTCGGTGGCCAATGACGCCTTGGTGATACCCAACAACAAGGTTTCTATGCGCGCAGGCAGTTTATCTTCTGCTAGCATACGCTCATTGGCTTCACGTACACGCCACTCTTCGACTTGTTCGTCTAACAAGAATAAGGTATCACCCGCATTCAAGATACGGCACTTACGCAACATCTGGCGAATGATCACTTCGATATGTTTATCGTTGATGCGCACGCCTTGTAAGCGATACACGTCCTGAATTTCATTGACGATGTAGTTAGACAATTGCGTGGCACCCAACAAACGCAGGATGTCATGCGGATCTAACGGACCGTCGGCGATGATTTCACCGCGCTCGACGTTTTCACCTTCAAACACCGTGACCTGACGCCACTTCGGAATCAACTCTTCGTGACGTTGTCCGTCGTTACCGTTAATGATCAAGCGGCGCTTGCCTTTGGTTTCTTTGCCAAAGCTGATCACGCCGCTGATTTCGGCCAAAATCGCCGGATCTTTAGGCTTACGCGCTTCGAATAAATCGGCAACACGCGGCAAACCACCGGTAATATCGCGGGTCTTACTGCTCTCTTGCGGCATACGCGCAATGACATCACCGACGTTCACCGAGGTACCGTCTTCAATATTTAAAATAGTACTGGAGGTTAGGTAATAGTGCGCCGGTACCGATGTACCCGCCAAACACAGATCATTACCTTGCACATCCAACAACTTCACCATAGGACGCAGCTCTCTACCACCGGCCCCACGCTGCTTGCTGTCCGTGATCACGATGCTGCTCAAACCGGTCATTTCATCGGTTTGGCGATTCATGGTCACACCTTCGATCATGTCGACAAATTTCAGATGTCCCGCGACTTCCGTAATAATAGGATGGGTATGTGGATCCCAGTGCGCTAAGGTCTGTCCCGCATTGATCTCTTGCCCTTCTGCGATCATCAACACCGCACCGTAAGGGATCTTATAGCGTTCACGTTCACGGCCCTGCTCATCCACTAACGCTAATTCACCGGAACGCGATACGGAAATCGCTTTACCGTCACTGTTAGTCACCAACTTAACGTTATGTAGGCGTAACTTACCCTTGTTTTTGGGCTGCACATTATTCACGGCGGTTGCACGCGAGGCGGCACCACCGATGTGGAAGGTACGCATCGTCAGCTGGGTTCCCGGCTCACCGATGGACTGCGCTGCGATGACGCCGACGGCTTCACCCACGTTGACCCTATGACCACGGGCTAAATCACGGCCATAACACGCTGCGCACACACCGTAACGGGCTTCACAGGTAATGGCTGAACGCACCATCAATTGATCGATACCGGATTTTTCCAAAACATCGACATTGTCTTCATCGAGCATCGTGCCGGCTGCCACCAACACTTCATCGGTGCCTGGCACACACACGTCGTCGACGACGATTCTACCCAACACGCGCTCACGCAAGGCTTCGACCACATCACCGCCTTCAATCAGCGGAACCATGACTAAACCCTTTTGCGTACCACAGTCTTGCTCTAACACCACTAAGTCTTGGGCGACGTCGACCAAACGACGGGTCAAATACCCGGAGTTAGCGGTCTTGAGTGCCGTGTCCGCTAAACCCTTACGCGCACCGTGGGTAGAAATAAAGTATTGTAATACGTCCAAGCCTTCACGGAAGTTAGCGGTAATAGGCGTTTCGATGATCGAGCCATCCGGCTTGGCCATCAAACCCCGCATACCGGCTAATTGGCGAATCTGCGCGGCCGATCCTCTCGCACCGGAGTCAGCCATCATGTAGATGGAGTTAAATGACTCTTGCAACACAGTATTACCCGCTGCATCCACCACAGTGTCTTTAGACAAACGTTCCATCATCGCCTTGGCCACTTGATCATTGGTTCTAGACCAAATATCCACGACCTTGTTATAGCGCTCACCGTAAGTCACCAAACCGGACGCGTACTGCGCGGCAATTTCTTTGACTTCTTCTTCGGCTTTACCAATAATTTCCGCCTTTTCCGGTGGGATCTCTAAATCATTGATACCGATAGACGCACCGGAACGCGTGGCATAGAAATAGCCGGTATACATCAAGTGATCCGCGAAAATAACCGCTGCCTTTAAGCCCACACGACGGTACGCTTCGTTCACTAAATTAGACATTACCTTCTTGGTTAAGGTGCGGTTGAATACGCTAAACGGCAAGCCTTGCGGCAAAATCTCGGATAGCAAGGCACGACCTACCGTGGTATCCACGATCACCGTATCACTGCTTTCACTACCGGCAACTTCAATCGTACCTTCCACCATGGCCAATGGCATGCGCACACGCACTTTGGCGTGCACCTCGATTAAACCGGATTCATAGGCACGGTGCACTTCAGACACATCACTGAAGCACATGCCCTCGCCCTTCGCGTTGATCCGCTCACGTGACATGTAATATAAACCCAATACCACGTCCTGCGTCGGCACAATGACGGGTTCACCGTTAGCAGGAGACAATACGTTGTTGGTGGCCATCATCAACGAACGTGCCTCTAGCTGGGCCTCAATGGTCAGCGGCACGTGAATCGCCATTTGATCCCCGTCAAAGTCGGCGTTATAGGCCGTACACACCAAAGGATGCAATTGTATGGCTTTACCTTCAATCAACACGGGTTCGAAGGCTTGTATACCCAAACGGTGCAAGGTAGGCGCGCGATTGAGTAAGACCGGATGTTCACGAATGACTTCTTCTAAAATATCCCATACGACCGCTTCTTCACGTTCAACCATCTTCTTGGCCGCTTTGATCGTCGTCGCCAAACCACGGAACTGTAATTTACTGAAGATAAACGGCTTGAATAATTCCAGCGCCATCTTCTTGGGTAAGCCGCACTGGTGCAGCTTTAAGGTAGGGCCGACCACGATGACCGAACGACCGGAGTAATCCACCCGTTTGCCCAACAAATTCTGGCGGAAACGCCCTTGTTTACCCTTGATCATATCCGCTAAGGATTTGAGGGGACGCTTGTTAGAACCGGTGATCGCGCGACCGCGCCGTCCGTTATCCAGCAATGCATCCACTGCTTCTTGTAGCATGCGTTTTTCGTTACGCACAATGATATCGGGTGCATTCAGATCGAGTAGGCGTTTCAAACGGTTGTTGCGGTTAATCACGCGGCGATACAAATCATTCAAATCGGATGTCGCAAAACGACCGCCATCCAACGGCACTAAAGGCCTTAAGTCGGGTGGTAACACCGGTAACACAGAAAAAATCATCCATTCGGGGCTGTTACCCGAATCCGAGAAAGATTCCAATAATTTGAGGCGCTTAGCCAAACGCTTGAGTTTGGTTTCAGAGCTCGTCACCGGTAACTCGCCACGAATGTCTTCTATCTCTTGCTTGATGTCCAAGGTACGTAGCAATTCTTGGATGGCTTCTGCACCCATCTTAGCAACGAAATCATCACCGTGTTGTTCCACCGCTTCTAAATAAGCATCGTCTGATAACAGCTGTCCACGCTGTAAGTCAGTCAAACCTGGATCGATCACCACGAATGCTTCAAAGTACAACACGCGCTCTATGTCGCGCAAGGTCATATCCAGCATCAAACCGATGCGTGAGGGCAATGATTTTAAAAACCAGATGTGTGCAACGGGACTGGCTAATTCGATATGCCCCATGCGCTCACGCCGTACCCGCGCCAGCGTCACTTCTACGCCGCACTTTTCACAAATGACCCCACGGTGTTTGAGGCGTTTGTACTTGCCACACAAACACTCGTAGTCTTTGATCGGACCAAATATCTTAGCGCAGAACAATCCGTCTCGCTCCGGTTTAAACGTGCGATAGTTAATGGTTTCCGGCTTTTTCACTTCGCCGTAAGACCACGAACGGATCATTTCCGGTGACGCCAAACCAATGCGAATTGCATCGAACTCTTGTAACTGTTGCTGCTTGATCAGGTTTATTAAATCTTTCAAGTTAGTACTCCCAACTTGGATAACGGGCCATTCCTAAACTACCTCACCATCAATTCAACCTAGACTGAATTCATGGACCTCACTTTCACTCGTTAAGAGTCGTGCTCCAGATCGATATCGATACCCAAAGAACGAATTTCCTTAATCAACACATTAAAGGATTCCGGCATACCAGCTTCCATACGATGATCACCGTCGACAATGTTTTTATACATCTTCGTTCTACCGTTGACATCGTCTGATTTGACGGTAAGCATCTCTTGCAAGGTATACGCGGCACCGTATGCTTCCAATGCCCATACTTCCATTTCACCGAAACGCTGCCCACCAAACTGCGCCTTACCACCCAGCGGTTGTTGTGTCACTAGACTGTAGGATCCGGTAGAACGCGCATGCATCTTGTCATCTACCAAGTGGTTTAACTTCAACATATACATGTAACCTACCGTCACATCGCGCTCAAACGGCGTGCCCGTGCGACCATCTACCAAACGAGTTTGTCCCGTTTCGGGTAAGTTAGCCAAACGTAAAAAGGCTTTGATTTCTTCTTCCTTGGCGCCGTCAAACACCGGTGTGGACACCGGTACACCGTCGCGCAAGTTATTCGCTAATACGTAAATTTCTTCGTCTGACAAGCTATCTAAATCGGTTTTACGCGTCTCCCCGGAATTATAAATTTTCTCTAAGGTGGCACGGAGAGTGGCAATATCCGTCTGCTCACGCAGCAAGTTACCGATTTTCAATCCCAAACCCTTGGCCGCCCAGCCTAAGTGAGTTTCTAATACTTGTCCGATGTTCATACGCGAAGGTACGCCCAACGGGTTTAAGACGATATCGACCGGCGTACCATCGGCTAAATACGGCATGTCTTCTACCGGTACGATAGACGAGACCACACCCTTGTTACCGTGTCGGCCCGCCATCTTATCACCGGCTTGTACACGACGCTTAACCGCCATGTAGACTTTCACTATTTTCAATACGCCAGGCGCCAGATCATCACCTTGCTTAAGCTTTTTACGCTTAGCCGCCAGGCGCTTCTCAAAATCTTCACGCAACGCATGTAACTGTGTTTGCGACAATTCTAACTGATGATTAATGGCGTCATCACGCAAGCTGATCGCAAACCAACGCTCGTGTGGCAATGCAGCCAAGTATTCTTCCGTAATCACACTGCCTGGTTTCAGGTGATTCGGTGCTTTCATTACTTCTTTACCCAACAACAGCGCGTGCAAACGACTGTATACATCGCTCTCGCGGATGCGCAATTCATCGGTTAAGTCTTTTTTGATTTTAACAATTTCAGCCGACTCGATTTGCAATGCACGTGCATCTTTATCGACACCATCACGCGTAAACACGCGCACGTCAATGACCGTACCAACCATGCCATTGGGCACACGCAAGGAACTGTCTTTTACGTCAGAGGCTTTTTCACCAAAGATAGCGCGTAATAATTTTTCCTCGGGGGTTAATTGGGTTTCGCCTTTAGGCGTCACTTTACCCACTAAAATATCGCCCGCCGTCACCTCAGCGCCAACATAAACGATACCTGCTGTGTCTAACTTCGACAGTGCGCCTTCACCGACATTCGGGATATCCGCAGAAATTTCTTCGGGCCCCAGTTTGGTATCACGCGCGACACAGGTTAACTCTTCAATGTGAATGCTGGTGAAACGATCTTCTTCCACTAAGCGTTCAGAAATTAAAATAGAATCTTCGAAGTTATAGCCATTCCACGGCATGAAGGCAACCAATAGGTTTTGCCCCAATGCCAACTCACCCATATCCGTGGACGAACCATCGGCCAACACGTCACCACGTCTTATGATGTCGCCTTTTTTCACCAACGGCCGTTGATTGATACACGTATTGTGGTTGGAACGCATGTACTTGGTCAGCGTATAAATATCCACACCCGCTTCATCCGCCGTGGTCTCTTCTTCATTCACGCGAATCACGATACGGCTAGCATCCACGGAATCCACAATACCGGAACGTGTTGCGGCCACCGTTACTTTAGAATCGATCGCAACTACGCGTTCGATACCCGTACCCACTAACGGTTTTTCGGCACGCAAAGTAGGCACCGCCTGCCGTTGCATGTTAGACCCCATTAAGGCACGGTTCGCGTCATCGTGTTCTAAGAAAGGAATTAACGAGGCAGCCACCGACACAATTTGGCGCGGCGATACGTCCATGTACTGCACCTTGTCGTGCTGCATCATGGTAAATTCATTCATGTACTTACAAGAAACCAAACCATCGATCAAACAATTGCTTTCGTCAAGGGCCGCACTCGCTTGCGCGATGACAAAAGTACCTTCTTCGATAGCCGATAAAAAAACGATTTCATCGGTGATGCGATTATCCACCACTTTGCGATAAGGTGTTTCCAAAAAGCCATACGAATTGATGCGCGCGTACACAGCCAATGAATTGATCAGACCAATGTTCGGACCTTCTGGCGTTTCAATCGGGCACAATCTACCGTAGTGGGTTGGATGCACGTCACGTACTTCAAAACCAGCACGCTCACGTGTCAAACCACCCGGGCCTAAGGCTGACACACGGCGCTTGTGGGTAATTTCAGATAAGGGATTGTTTTGATCCATAAACTGCGACAACTGGCTAGAACCAAAAAACTCTTTGATCGCCGCTGACACGGGCTTGGCATTGATCAAGTCTTGTGGCATCAAATTTTCGGACTCGGCCAAAGCCAAACGATCCTTGACCGCACGCTCAACACGCACTAAGCCAACACGGAACTGGTTCTCTGCCATTTCACCCACGCGGCGCACACGGCGATTCCCCAAGTGGTCGATATCATCCACTTCACCTTCACCGTTACGGATAGCCAACAACACGTAAATAACAGCGACAATATCTTCTTTCGATAACACGCCGGGGCCGGTAATCTCTTCACGACCAACCCTACGATTAAATTTCATGCGTCCCACAGCGGACAAATCATAACGTTCTGGTTCAAAGAACAAGCCCTTGAATAAGGCTTCTGCGGATTCCTTGGTAGGCGGTTCGCCCGGACGCATCATACGATAGATTTCGACCAATGCCTCGAGTTGGCTGTTGGCAGAATCAATGCGTAAAGTATCGGAAATATAAGCACCGCGGTTCAGATCGTTGGTATACAAGGTAGAAAATTCGGTAATCTTATGGCCGCGTAATTGGTTTAACAGCGCCTCTGTGATTTCCGTATTCGCTTCAACAAGCACTTCACCCGTGCCCTGGTTAACAATCGCATGGGCTAAGACCTTACCCAATAAATAATCGGTCGGCACCTCTAGCTCTTGCATGCCGATTTTTTCTAGCTTACGCACATGACGCGCAGACACCCGTCTACCGGCAGCCACCAACACTTCACCATCGGGTTCAACGATATCGAACGAGAGTATCTCACCCAGCAACCACTCGGGAACCAAATTCAAAATAAAGCGCTCACCACGCACGGTAAACGTATTGGTATCGAAAAACATTTCCAGAATCTGTGCGGTGTCGTATCCCAACGCACGTAACAAAATAGTGACGGGCAACTTGCGCCGTCTATCGATACGTACAAACACACAGTCTTTGGGATCAAATTCAAAATCCAGCCAAGAACCACGGTATGGTATGATGCGCGCCGAATATAACAGTTTACCGGAGGAATGGGTTTTACCCTTGTCATGCTCAAAGAAAACACCCGGCGAACGATGTAACTGCGATACCACCACACGTTCCGTACCGTTGACAACGAAGCTACCGCTGTCTGTCATCAAGGGCATTTCGCCCATATAGACTTCTTGTTCTTTGACGTCTTTGATGACTTTACTGCCGGCAGGCGCCTCTCTATCGTAAATCACCAAACGCACCATGACGCGCAACGGTGCCGCGTAAGTTAAACCACGCAGCTGGCATTCTTTAACATCAAACGCTGGCTCACTTAAACGATACCCTACATAGTGCAACTCGGCATGCTCCGTGTAGCTCACGATGGGAAACACGGACAAAAACGCCGCGTGTAATCCCTGATCCGCACGCTGCTCATGCGTTAGGCCCGCCTGCAGAAACTCGCTGTACGAGTCTATCTGTATGCCCAACAGGTAAGGAACACTAGGCTCCATACTCACGGGTCTTTTAGCGAAATCCTTACGTAACCGCTGCCTTTCTGTGTAGGAATATTGCATCAACTTTCTCTCGATGTGATTGGTTCACCAGATCGTTCATTACAGCTCTCGGCTACACGAAGTAACCAAGAGACAACCCTTTGTAAAACATCCTCTGCCTTGAGCAAAGGATGTTTTACCAAGCAAGGTAGACCCAAGTTATCCAGGTACTACTTAATTTCAACTTCCGCACCGGACTCTTCAAGTTCTTTCTTGAATTTCGCTGCATCGTCTTTGTTAACCGCTTCTTTCACTGCAGACGGTACGCCTTCGACCAGATCTTTCGCTTCTTTCAAGCCAAGTCCGGTAATACCGCGCACTGCTTTGATGACAGCTACCTTATTGGCACCGAAGCTCTTGAGAATCACATCAAATTCGGTTTGCTCTTCTACCGCTTCGGCGCTTTGTCCGCCGCCAGCAGCAGCCATGACAGCTACCGGAGCCGCAGCAGAAACACCAAACTTCTTCTCCATTGCTTCAACAAGTTTAACCACATCCATCACGCTCATGTTCGCAATAGTTTCTAACATCTCTTCGCTGGTAACAGCCATCTTTCCTACTCCTCAATAAATAAATCGTTGTTTCACTTTCTACACGTACCCTCTGCACATACGTTGCATTGACGCAGTCAACACAACACACATGATTTGATCACGCGCTTTTCTTGTCACGCACCGCAGCCAAGGTTCTCGCCAACATCGCTGTAGGCTCTGCCAGTGTTCTTACTAATTTAGTAATAGGCGCTAACATCACGGCCATCAGGCGCGCAAGCGCTTCATCACGCGTGGGTAAATTAGCAACGCTGGCAAGCTCATTGGCCGCCAACAGCTGACCACCGATCGCTACCGCCGTGACTACCAACTTATCACTTTCTTTAGCAAAATCTCTAAATAAACGTGCCGCAGCACCTGGATCGTTTTGCGAAAACGCCAAGATTAATGGCCCTACCAACGCCGGTTGCAAACACTCAAATTCAGTGCCCGCAAAAGCGCGGTTAGCCAGCGTGTTACGTACCACTTGCAAATGCACTCCCATCTTGTGCGCATTCGCACGCAATTTTGTGATTTGCTCACCGCTAAGGCCACGGTACTCGGCAGCAACAATCGCCAAAGTCTGGTTGGCAACCGCCGACAGCTCTTTCACGATCGTCTGTTTGTCTTCTAGTCTTAGTGCCACTTGTCTGTCCTCATTCTTTGCTGCAAAAATATTACTTTTGCAATCGCATCACATTAAACATCAATACTCGATGCCTCTATGGGTAAACCAGGTCCCATGGTGCTCGACAACGTAACCTTCTGCAGGTATATGCCCTTGGAAGCACTAGGCTTCGCTTTTTTGATGTCGATGAGTAAAGCCTGTAAGTTTTCTTTCAATTGCTCTGGTTTAAAACTCACTTTACCGATGGTGGTATGCACAATACCGGCCTTATCAATACGATAACGCACTTGCCCGGCTTTGACTTTTTTCACGGCGCCCGCAACGTCCATTGTCACCGTGCCCACTTTGGGGTTTGGCATCAGACCACGTGGGCCGAGGATTTGTCCCAGCTGACCAACCACAGCCATCGCATCAGGACTCGCGATAACCACATCAAACGGCATGTTGCCGGCTTTCACTTCATCCGCTAGATCTGCTAGGCCTACGCGATCAGCACCGGCTTGACGCGCGGCTTCAGCATTGGCTTCTTGCGTGAAAACTGCAACACGTACCTGGCGTCCGGTACCGTGTGGCAACACCGTTGCACCACGCACAACTTGATCGGATTTACGCGCATCAACACCCAAGTTAATGCTCACATCCACTGACTCAACAAACTTGCTCGCAGCCGCCAACTCTTGCAACAACGCAATGGCGTCGTCCACTTTATATTGCTGACCGGGAACTACTCTTTCTTTGCAAATACGCATACGCTTTGATAACTTTGCCATGACTAGTCCTCCACCTCGAGACCCATACTACGCGCACTGCCCGCGATAATACGCATCGCCGCTTCGAGACTCGTCGCATTCAAATCCACCATTTTTTGCTTGGCAACATCTTCCAGTTGCGCGCGCGTGACCTTACCCACTTTGTTGGTATGCGGCGTGCTGCTGCCTTTTTTCAAACCCAATGCTTTGAGTAACAAAACCGATGCGGGTGGCGTTTTAGTGATGAAGGTAAAACTACGATCGCTATACACGGTAATCACCACCGGCGTAGGCAAGCCTTTCTCCATGTCTTGTGTTCTGGCATTAAATGCCTTGCAAAATTCCATGATGTTGACACCATGCTGGCCCAATGCGGGGCCCACTGGCGGTGCGGGATTGGCAGCACCCGCTGCCACTTGAAGCTTGATATAAGCTTGTACTTTCTTTGCCATTTCTGCTCCTTTGGGTACTAACGCCTGCTAAGGCTCCCCGCTAAGGCACACATCACGTAGCAACCGCGATAGCACCTACACACAAAACACCCCACCATGAGGTGCGTTAACTCTTTTCGACCTGCCCGAACTCTAAGTCTACCGGTGTAGAACGGCCAAAAATCAATACGGCCACACGTAAGCGGTTTTTATCGTAATTAACTTCTTCGACTACCCCGTTAAAATCAGCAAACGGGCCATCTACCACACGCACGACCTCACCCACTTCGAAGAGAACCTTAGGTTTAGGCTTATCAACACCTTCTTTAATGCGATTTAGAATTTCGTCAGCTTCACGATCCGTAATCGGCGCCGGCTTATCACTCGTACCACCGATGAAGCCCAATACCCGCGGCGTCTTGCGCACCAAATGCCAGGTGTCGTCATTCATTTCTAAATGCACCAACACATAACCCGGGAAAAATTTCCGCTCGCTTTTACGCTTTTGCCCAGCGCGCATCTCCACGACTTCTTCGGTAGGCACTAGAATTTCGCCAAATTTATCCGTAAGACCGTAACGCGCAATGCGTTCTTCTAGCGAACGCTTGACGTAATTTTCGTAGCCTGAATACGCATGTACGACGTACCATTGCATTGACATCAACTAACCCCATTACCGGCGATGCGACTTACTATCCACAACAAGACAGTATCTACACCCCACAAAAAGACACCCGTAATCAAGACAATCACGATAACCACCATAGCGGTTTGCATGGTTTCTTGTCGTGTGGGCCAAATTACCTTGTATAACTCAACCCGTGCCTCACGTAAAAAAACTAAAAACTCGCGCCCCTTCGCCGTACGCAGAACAATTGCGGCGGCCATAGCCACCAACAACAACCAGCCTAGTACCCGCATCCCCATCATTACTTGAGAAAAATACGCGTTCCCCAGAATGCCTGTCAGCACCAATAAAGTGGCCAATAACCACTTCGCAACATCGTATTTTGTCTGTATCTCGTCTACATCGGTCGCCATCTGGCTAACTTCTCTCTCTCTGCTGTAGCATAATGCTTGGCAGGCCAGGAGGGAATCGAACCCCCAACCTGCGGTTTTGGAGACCGCCGCTCTGCCAATTGAGCTACTGACCTTTTACCCCGTTGCTGTGTGCTAATTTATTGCTGTTGCACCCAATGCACCGCTGCTGTAACACGTATCAACCCGCAAGGAGGCGACAGCATAACAGCAGGCGCTGCAACACACAATTATTCAATCACCTTCGCTACTACACCAGCACCCACGGTACGACCACCTTCGCGTATTGCAAAGCGCACACCGTCTT
>CAZYIF010000005.1:0-135942 GCA_964646995.1 uncultured Gammaproteobacteria bacterium | reverse complement strand
AGGCATTGAATACAGCGGCAGGTGCGGTTAAGACCTTGAGCATCACCGCTGCGGACATGGTATTGATGGGCACCATCAACACCGGCGCTGGCAACATCTCCTTATTACCTTCTGTCAGTGGAACAGTGGGCCTAGGTGCGGGTGCAGGTAGCTTCTCCTTGAGTGACACGGAATTAGATAATATCACGACGAGTGGCGCATTAACGATTGGTAATGCCAACACGGCTACGCTGACAGTAGATGGCTGGACAGTGGTCGACAGCATAAGTGGTACTATTACTTTAATTGCCGATGGTAATGTAAATTTTGTGGGTGCCTCGTCGGTAATGCCAAATAATGTGACGTTGATTGCAGCGGGAACCGTCACTATTGCAACAACGATTAGTACGCATGATTTACAAGTGGTAGCAGCAGACATTGTCATTGATAGCACGATAAATCTTGGAGCGTCAATTATCACTTTATTATCTACAACAGCGAGTACAATAGCATTGGGTGCACCAATAGATGGCGCTTTCAATCTGTCAAATGCAGAATTGAATCAAATCATGACATCAGGTGGCATTCTAATTGGTAATGAAAATACGGTCGCTATTTATATTGATGGATTGGTTGCTCAAGGCAATATTATGTTGCAGGCGCTTGCGGGTGATGCAAGTATTTATTTTGTAGGGGAAACGTCTAGCTTCATGGGTTCCTTAACGGTAGTGGCAAATACAGACGTGATTATTGACTCTCTGGTTAATAGTTCTGCTAATACACTTATTCAAGCAGATGCTAATGAAGATGGAGAGGGTGTATTACATGTAAGCGGAAATGGGGCTGTGGATACTACCAATCATAACTTAACGATTATAGCTGCTGATGTGGTATTAGAAGGTGTTGTCACGGTAGGCTCGGGTGATTTGAGTGTGTTACCGTCAGTAAATGTCACGCTTGGTTTAGGTGACAGCGCAGGTGACTTCACATTAAGTAATGCGGAGTTAGCTAGTATCATAGTGGTGGGTACGTTCACAATAGGCAATGAAAATGTAAGCACATTAACTATAATGGATCTTGTTATTTCCACTGGTATATCGGGCGATTTAGTATTGAACGCAGGCGCTGAAGATGGCAGTTTATTACTAGAGGGCAATGAGCTGGTATTGCAAAACAACTTATTCTTACAAGCTATAAATGGCATTACGTTGGATGCGTCAATGATAATCAATGGTGATTTATCTATTGATGCTGACATGGACAATGATGGTCTTGGCACATTTACATTGACAGAAAATAATGTACTAACGCTAACAAATCATGATTTAACCATTGTCTCTGCAGATATTAATTTGGCAGGTGAAATACACGCGAATGATGATGGAGTTAATCTGCTGGTTTCAGCTAATCGTAGTGTGGGATTAGGTACGATTGTTAGAGAATACACATTAGACGGCGATGAATTATCACGTATTACAGCGGCTCAACTCGTATTAGGCGGTGATACGGCGGGAACTATTTCTGTATCTGGCGTGACCTTGGCTAATTTGAGTCATATCAGTGGCGCATTGACTCTGAATGCTATGAGTGATGGCGCAAATATTGTGTTTACTCAAGCAGATTCATCGTTTAATTCACTGATTGGTAATGCAAGCAATGCAGTGCAAGTGAACGCTAACATCACTCTAAGGAGTGGTGATTTAGGGCTAAATGCAGTAGATGGCACGATCGTCATGAACAGTAATGCGTTGTTAAATGCCGGCACCCATACTATTACGTTAATTGCAAGTGGAAACATTGTGTTAAGTGGTGTGCTTAGTACTAACAGCAGTGATTCTGCCGTTTTATTGTTAAGTTTACATGGTGCCATTTTAGATGGAAGTGATGTTTATTTAAATGCTAATGTGCCCAATGGTACCTTGGTTATGAGTGCGGCAACAGGCATTGGCGCAGCAAATAATTCACTTGAAATATTAGCTAAATCATTAGATGCGACTAGCGTAGTGGGTGGCATTAATATCAGTAATATTTTTGTAGATGTTAACTCGGTAGTGACGGCAGAAACAACACAAAATACCAGTGCCGCGTATGCCGTCTCTACCATAAGCAATAATATTTCTAGAGCGCCTAATTTAGCAATGGGCAGAGCTCAAATGACACACCAAGAGGAGCTTGAAATAAATATAACGCCGATGCTTTCGGCTAAGCGTTCCGTGGTTATAATCGAGAATGCGAAAGGTAATGTTGTAATAAAGGGTAAAGCAAAGAGTAGTGGTGATGAAAGTGAAGTAAAGGATGAAGAAGAGGAAGAAGGAGAAGGAGAAGGTGTTGCGGGTGATGAGGAGTAAGATCATTAAGAAACTCTATTTTAACTAAGTAGTCCTTTTAGATAATACAAAAGGTCAATGGCTTGCTTAGGCGACAGTTGATCGAGTTCCAGCGTAGTTAGATGGGTTACGATGGGGTGTATGGCGATTGGCGGCGGAATCGATTTTTCTTGTGACTGATCTACTGGCGGTAAATCGTCAATTATTTTTTTTTCTTCTAACAGGTGCAGATATTGTTTGGCTTTTTGTATCACGGTGCGTGGTACGCCAGCCAGTTGGGCAACATGCAGACCATAACTTTGATCAGCCGCGCCTTCTTTAATGTGATGCATGAAAATGATTTCGTCTGCATGTTCAATGGCCTCTAAATGCACGTTAAATACGCCAGCAGTATGGTGAGCTAAGTGAGTTAACTCAAAGTAGTGTGTTGCGAACAGGGTAAAGGCACGTATTTCTTCTGCCAATTGTGTGGCACAGGCCCATGCTAGTGCTAAGCCATCGAAAGTACTGGTGCCTCGTCCAATTTCATCCATCAAAATTAAGCTATTGGCGGTGGCATTGTTGAGGATATTGGCTGTTTCGTTCATTTCCACCATAAAGGTAGACTGTCCGCTCGCGAGATCATCTGATGCGCCGATGCGAGTAAAGATACGATCAACGGTGCCGATAGTAGCTTGTTGTGCCGGAACGAAACTACCTATGTGTGCAAGTAAAACGATCAATGCAGTTTGTCGCATATAAGTTGATTTACCACCCATATTAGGCCCAGTAATAATTAATAGATGGCGTTCATCACGCAAGTCGAGATCGTTAGCAACAAACGGTTTTTTTTGCACGTATTCAATAACCGGATGGCGCCCTCCTTGTATATAAATTTTGTGTGTTGTTGTTAGTTCCGGTGCAGATAAATTCAATGTTTCCGCACGTTCGGCAAAGTTACTGAGTACATCCAGTTCTGCAATGGCTTCCGCTATCTGCTGTAAAGGTAACAAATAGGTGGCTAACTCATCGAGTAATTGTTCATACAGTTCTTTTTCTCGTGCCAAGGCACGTGTGCTGCTGCTAAGAATTTTATCTTCAAATGTTTTAAGTTCGGGTGTGATGAAGCGTTCCGCATTTTTTAGCGTTTGTCTACGCACGTAATGAATGGGTGCATTTTGGGCTTGAACGCGACTGATTTCTATGTAATAGCCGTGCACTCTGTTGTAACCTATTTTCAGATTGTTGAGCCCCGTCTTTTCACGTTCAGCCTGTTCTAATGCAAGTAGATAACTATTCGCATCTTCACTGAGGGTACGTAGTTCGTCCAGCAGCGCATCATAGCCTGTCGCAATGACGTTACCATCTCGAATCAATAGGGGTGGATTGTCGATAATGGCTTTTTGTAATGTGTCTAGTAATGCAGGCAATGGTGTCAGTTGCGTAGCAAGGGCGTGTAATTTTTTAGGTAGTTCTACCGATTGTAAAATATGCTGTAGTGCAGGCAGCAAGGTTAGCGTGATGCGTAGTTGCACTAAGTCACGGGGCCTAGCTGATTTGAGAATAATGCGTGTCGCAATGCGTTCTATGTCGCCACTGTTACGTAGCGTTTCTTGCAGCGATGTGTAAATGCGTCGTTCAATCAGACAGTGAATTGCATGAAGGCGTTCTTGTAACGTTGCATGATCGCGTAGTGGACGATTGATCCAGCGCTGCAGTAAGCGACTACCCATGGCTGTTTGCGTGTAATCGAATACGCTAAGCAGGGTATGTTCTTTGCCACCACGTAGATTGCTGGTGAGTTCTAAATTTTGGCGACTAGTCGCATCTAAAATAATGCATTCATCATAGCGCTGCACATGTAGATGGTGAATATGGGGTAAATGATTGCGCTGTGTTTCTTGCGCGTATTTAATCAGACATCCTGCTGCTGCAACTGCATAGGGTAAATCAGTGCAACCAAAACCCGATAAATCACGGGTGTGAAACTGCTGCGTCAACAAGCGTATCGCGGTGTCTAGCTCGAAATCCCAGGGTGGTCGTTTACGTAAGCTAGCGTGCTTAGGCAAAAACGCAGCGTGCGCGAAGGTTTCATTAATGAGAATTTCTGCCGGTGCGATGCGGCTGAGCTCACTCAACAGTGCATCTATGCCGTGTATTTGTAAAATGTAGAAGCGACCGCTGGTGATATCTAAGCAGGCTATCCCGAACAGCAGTTGTTGTTCGCAGATCGCCACGAGTAGATTATCTTGTTGTTCATTGAGCAAAGCCGTATCGGTGACAGTGCCGGGGGTAATGATGCGTGTGACTTGGCGCTCAAGCGGGCCGTGTTGCTGCGGATCGCCGGTTTGCTCGCAGATAGCCACACATTTACCGAGCTTAACTAATTTGGCTAAATACGCCTCTACGGCGTGATAAGGAACGCCTGCCATGGGAATCGCGGTGCCTGCAGACTGGCCGCGCTGGGTCAGCGTGATGCCCAGCAATTCTGCCGCTTCACGGGCATCGTCATAAAATAATTCATAAAAGTCGCCCATACGATAAAATAGCAGCATGTGGGGGTACTCTGCTTTAATACGCAGGTACTGCTGCATCATGGGAGTATGCTGGGTAGAGGTGTGCGTCGGCTGATTCATGGGGAAAATTCTATCCAAATTGCTGGTGCTAGGGTAGTCTAAACCCAACTATTCAGCAAGCTTTCAAAGCAGCGTGATTTTGCGTGAAAACACGGTATTTTTGCTACGTAATGGGGATGTTCTGCTGGAGTAGTACCGTTGCATCCCGTTTTGTTGGGCTAGGCCAGATGTAGTTGCACGGATGGCGCTGAGTAATTAACAAGCAGATTTTTTGGGGGATGGGTTGATAGAGCACAATATTGAAAATTTATTACTCAACTTAGCATCATTACTGACCAACACACAACGGCAGTTAGCCAGTGCGGAATCCTGCACCGGCGGTTGGTTAGCTCAATTATGCACTAGCTTGCCGGGTAGTTCCGCCTGGTTTGAGCGTGGTTTCGTCACCTATTCTAACCAAGCTAAACAAGAGATGTTGGGTGTAGATCCCGATTTGTTAGCGCGTTGCGGTGCGGTCAGCAAAGAAGTAGCGATCGCAATGGCCCAAGGCGCGCTGCGCTACAGCCATGCTCATTGTAGTGTGGCAATCACCGGCATTGCAGGGCCAGACGGTGGCAGTTTGCAGAAGCCAGTCGGTAGCGTGTGGTTGGCGTGGGCGGGTGAATTGCCTTGCACCGTGGCACACTATCACTGCTTCTCGGGTGACAGGCAGGCTGTGCGTAGACAAGCCGTCACCGTGGCGTTACAGGGGTTAGTTCATTGTTTGCTGGGTGAGATGCTGGCCTAGCCAAAAATATATCTTTGTCTTGCTCAGCGTAGAGAATTCTATGCAGTAGCGGATCTTGTGTGCCATAATCCGCTACCACATGCCACTAGCCGGAGAAACACGATGGACGCGAATAAACAGAAAGCCCTACACGCAGCACAGAGCCAAATTGAAAAGCAGTTCGGTAAAGGTTCTCTCATGTTCATGGGGGACGGCCAGGTCATCAGTGACCTACAGGTTTATTCCACCGGTTCATTAGGCTTGGATATCGCGCTAGGCGTGGGCGGATTGCCCAGAGGTCGCGTCGTCGAAATTTATGGCCCAGAGTCTTCGGGTAAAACAACATTAACCTTACAAACGATTGCTCAATGTCAAAAACAAAATGGCACGGCAGCATTTATCGATGCTGAACATGCATTGGATCCGGCTTATGCGGAGCGTTTGGGCGTGAACACGGAAAAGTTATTAGTGTCTCAACCGGATACCGGAGAACAAGCACTGGAGATCACCGATATCTTGGTGCGTTCTGGTGCGGTTGATTTGATCGTCATTGACTCAGTTGCTGCATTGACACCTAAGGCAGAGATAGAAGGTGAAATGGGCGATACCCATGTTGGCTTGCAAGCAAGGTTAATGTCGCAAGCACTACGCAAGCTAACGGCCAATATTAAACGTTCGAATACTTTGGTGATTTTCATCAATCAGATCCGCATGAAAATTGGTGTGATGTTCGGTAATCCAGAAACTACGACAGGCGGTAATGCATTGAAGTTCTACGCGTCAGTGCGTTTGGATATTCGCCGTACGGGTGCTATCAAAAAAGGTGATGAAGTCATTGGCAATGAGACGCGAGTTAAAGTCGTCAAAAACAAAGTGGCGCCACCGTTCAAACAAGCTGATTTTGAAATTCTTTACGGCGAAGGTTGCTCGCGTGAAGCGGAGATTTTGGCCTTGGGTTGTACTGCAGGCTTGGTAGAAAAGTCAGGTGCATGGTACAGCTATAATGGTGAGCGCATAGGACAAGGCAAGGATAATGTACGGGGGTATCTGCAAGAGAATCCAGCGATTGCACAAGAGCTAGAAGCGAAATTGCGTGCGATCTTGTTAGCAAAACCTGCGACTGCTGCTGAACGTAATGCACTGGCTGCCGAGTTAGATGCGTTAACCGAAGAATAGTTCGGAAAATTTGTGTTTTTCCTGCTAGAGGTATATTACCGCTTTTCTCCCTAGTTTTCGGGGAGGTGATTGGTTTTTTGTGGGCCTATTTAGCTTTATTGGCTATATCTGTTATGCTCACGCTTTTGTGCACTAGGTCGAGGGTGTGAAGTTATGCAGTGTGCTAAGTTGCGTCAACTCTTTTTAGCGTATTTTGAAGAACAGGGTCATCGCGTTGTGTCATCTAGCTCGTTGATTCCTGTTAATGATCCGAGTTTATTGTTTACGAATGCGGGGATGGTGCAATTCAAGGAAAATTTTTTAGGCCAGCATCAAGCCGACTATCTGCGTGCTGTGACTGTGCAACGTTGCGTGCGTGCAGGTGGTAAGCACAATGATTTGGATAACGTAGGTTATACCGCAAGACACCATACTTTTTTTGAAATGCTAGGTAATTTTAGCTTTGGCGACTACTTTAAGCGTGAAGCGATACGTTTCGCCTGGGAATTTCTCACACAACGTTTGCATTTATCCCCTGAGAAATTTTGGGTCACGGTACATCAAGATGACGATGAAGCAGCTGCTATTTGGTTGCATGAAATCGGCATAGTGCCGCAACGCTTGGTGCGTTGTGGCGACAAAGATAATTTCTGGGCGATGGGGGAGACCGGTCCCTGTGGCCCTTGTTCCGAGATTTTTTATGATCACGGAGCTAGTGTTGCGGGTGGACCGCCGGGTTCAGCCGATGCTGATGGCGATCGCTATATGGAGATTTGGAATTTAGTGTTCATGCAATATGAACGCAGCGCCGATGGGACCTTGCAACGCTTGCCTAAGCCGGCGGTGGATACGGGCATGGGATTGGAGCGTCTCGCGACTGTATTACAAGGGGTTCATGACAATTATCATATTGATTTGTTTCAGCGTTTATTGGCGGCTACGGCACAGGTAGTGGGTTGTCAGCAATTGGATCAGCCCTCACTGCGCGTGATAGCGGATCACATACGGTCAACGGCTTTTTTAATTGCTGACGGTGTATTGCCAAGTAATGAAGGGCGCGGCTATGTGTTGCGTCGCATTATTCGTCGTGCCTGTAGGCATGGACATAAATTAGGTGGAACAACTGGTTTTTTTCATCAGCTCGTACCTGCTTTGGTGGCTGAGATGGGAGAAGCGTATCCCGAATTACGCAAAGCACAAGCATCCGTTCAGCATATTTTACAGCAAGAAGAAGAACAGTTTGCACGTACCTTAAGTCAAGGTTTGCGTTTGTTCGAGCAAGATGTCGCTGGACTTGCAGCGGGTGCCACTATTCCTGGCGATACTGTATTTAAATTGTATGATACCTATGGTTTTCCTGTGGATTTGACCGCGGATATTGCGCGCGAACGTCAGTTGCACATTGATCTCGCGGGGTTTACTACAGCGATGGATAAACAGCGTCAACAATCGCAGCAAGCCAGTCGTTTTTCTGCAACAGCACATTATAGTTTGCCTACCGGTTTAAGTAGTTTATTTACCGGTTACACGCAACTCAAGACTGCAAGTACCGTTTTAGCCGTGTTGCAGGATGGGCAGACGATAACGCATTTATCCGGTACGCAGCAAGGTGTCGTGGTATTGGATAAAACACCTTTTTACGCAGAGTCTGGTGGGCAAGTGGGTGATGTGGGGCAACTTATTGGACCACGTTTGCGTTTTACGGTGCGAAATACGCAGAAGCAAGGAGATGTGTATTTGCACTACGGTGAGTTGGTAGAGGGTGAATTGCGTGTGGGCGATAACGTAGAGGCTCAGGTTGACAACGCATTACGCCAGGCGACGGCATGCAATCATTCTGCTACACACCTATTGCATGCGGCATTGTGTGCTGTGTTGGGTGCACATGTACAGCAAAAAGGTTCACTGGTGCAGGCGGACAAACTGCGTTTTGATTTTTCTCATGGTAGCGCACTCAGCGTAGCCGAGATAGACGCTGTCGAACGCTGCGTTAATCAACAGATCTGTGCTAATTTGCAGGTATTGACCGAACTAATGCCTGTGGCTCAAGCGCTAGAAAGTGGTGCTCAGGCGTTGTTTGGCGAAAAATATGCGGATACGGTGCGCGTGTTGAGCATGGGTAGTTTCTCTAAAGAACTGTGTGGTGGAACCCACGTGCAAGCTACCGGTGAAATAGGCCTGTTTAAAATTGTGAGTGAGGCAGCCATTGCCGCAGGCATACGGCGCATAGAGGCGATTACGGCGAGTGTGGCATTGCAGGCATGGCAAGATCAAGCGCATACCTTATATGCGCTGTCACAGTTAATGAAAACAGAGCCCGAACAACTGGCTACACGTATACAACAGCTATTGGATAAGCAGCGCAGCTTAGAACGTACGCTGGAGCAAGCACGAACGCAGTTAGTATTGGCAGATCTAACACGCTGGACGGCGCGTGCTAAATCGGCGCATGGTGTAGCATGCTTGATCGAATCGGTAGAAGATGTCGACGCTAAAACGCTGCGCGATATGGCGACTGCATTACAGCAAGCGTTGGGCTCTAGCGTCATTTTATTGGCGAGTGTGGCTGAAGGTAAAGTGACATTGCTTGCTAGTGTGACGTCCGATCTGTGTCAACAGATACCGGCAGGTGAGTTAGTTGCGTACGTCGCAAAGCAAGTCGGTGGTAAAGGTGGCGGCCGTGCTGAGATGGCGCAGGGCGGTGGTACGCAGCCGCAGGCATTAGATTCAGCGTTGCAAGCGGCAAATCGCTGGGTAATGGAACGCTTAGTGAAACCACAAAAGCAGACTGAGTTGTAAGAAGGGTTGTAAATGCGCTGAGTGACAGAGGGAAGCGCGGCTGCAGTTATTGATTATTCTGCATATTGTTGAATAGTTGCAAAGAAATCTCATCGCTTGCGGGTGAGTCAAAGTGAGAGTTTACAGGGGAGCTTATGTGAGTTCTCCGTTGGTCGCCGTCGCGCGAATTCATTTTCACGTAGGGTCGATGAGAAAAACAATATCGGTCGCTTGCGGCCGAGTTGTTTAATGGCAAAGAAGGATAACCATGGCATTGCTAGTTCAAAAATTTGGGGGCACTTCAGTGGGTTCACTGGAACGCATCCAATGTGTTGCTGATAAGGTTGCCGCAACGCGCGCGCAGGGTAATGATGTCGTTGTGGTATTGTCTGCCATGGGTGGTCAAACAGATACATTGATCGAAATGGCTAGACGTTTGCATGAACGACCTGATCCACGCGAATATTCGATGTTGGTTGCTACCGGTGAACAAGTGACGGTAGCGCTACTGGCTATGGCGTTGCAGGCACGTGGCTTGGCCGCTCGTTCCTATACGGGATGGCAAGCGGGCATTAACACAGACGCTGTCGCTAAGAAGGCTCACATCGTTTCCATAGAAGACAAACGCTTGCGTGCCGATTTAGCTGCGGGCATCGTTCCTGTTGTGGCTGGGTTCCAGGGCGTGAATGCAATGGGTGATATCACCACCTTGGGCCGCGGTGGCTCTGATACCACTGCGGTGGCGCTCGCGGCTGTGTTGCAGGCAGATGAATGCCAGATCTACACCGATGTGGAGGGTGTCTATACGGCCGATCCTCGCGTTGTGCCTCAAGCGCGCTTATTGCATGAAATCACATTTGAAGAAATGATGGAGTTGGCGAGCTTAGGCGCCAAGGTACTACAACCCCGCGCGGTGGAATTTGCGGGTAAATATCAGGTTAAATTGCGTGTGTTATCTAGTTTTGTTGATGGGATTGGTACGTTGATTAGCTATGAGGATAAAAAAATGGAAGAAGCCTTAGTCGCCGGGATCGCATTTAATCGTAGTGAGGCCAAACTTACTGCGGTAGGCATACCCGATCAACCTGGTATTGCGTCCAACATCTTAGGCCCGATCAGCGATGCGGGGATAGGCATCGATATGATTATTCAAAACATCGCTGAGAATGATACGGCTGATCTGACGTTTACGGTACATCGTGACGATTACAGTATTGCATTAGAAATTTTAGAAAAAACCGCTTCCCAACTGCATGCCAAAGAAGTCATTGGAGATCCCAAAATCGTCAAAGTGTCTTTGGTCGGGGTAGGTATGCGTGCACACGCCGGTGTGGCGACTAAAATGTTTCATGTGTTGGGTGAGGAGGGGATCAATATTCAGATGATTTCCACCTCAGAAATTAAAGTTTCTGTGGTTATAGCCGAAAAGTATTTAGAGCTAGGCGTTCGCGCCTTGCATACAGCATTCGGCTTGGACAAAGAGGCACAAGAAGAAACTGATCCTATTAAGCTTAAGCAGGAATCAAGCTTCGTGTAGTGAGTCTATCGACAAGCGTGTGAATGCTCCATAGAGGATAATGTCTGCCTCTCTGTTTATTGAGAACAGAGTCGCAGGTATAGGGAGTTTAGACATGCTAATATTGACACGTAGGGTAGGAGAGAAGCTCATTATCGGCGATGATGTGACTGTGACAGTCTTGGGTATAAAAGGTAACCAAGTGCGTTTAGGCATCAGTGCGCCGAAAGATTTGTCTGTGCATAGACAAGAGATTTATGAACGTATTCAACAAGAAAAAACCGATGCCGCGGATGACTAGGCTAAAAAAATTAAGTTAATCAAAGAGCGTATAACAGGGTAGTTACGTTTAGTTGTATTGCATTATGTATTCGATGACAAAATATATTTATATTTCTACCAGATTGCGTCCTTGATTCTTTGCGCGATAGAGCGCGTTGTCTGCATTTTCCAATAAGTCTATTTCGTTTACATTGTGGCAGTGTTGGTTGCAAGAAACCCCAATACTGATGGTTAAACGTAGAATTTCATCTTTATAAGCATAGATGCTGTGTTCTACCAGCTGTCTTATCCGTTCTGCCAAAATGAGAGCGCCTTCTTCGTTGGTTTCCCGTAAGATTACCGTGAATTCATCGCCACCGTAGCGATAGACCAGATCGCTTTCGCGTGCACATTCATGAATTTTTTCGGCGATGCATTTTAGAATTAAATCGCCACAAATATGTCCGTAGGTATCGTTAATCAGTTTAAAGTGATCGATATCAATGACCAACAGTGCAAGCGGGCTATTGTGGCGGTGGGCAAGTTCCCATTCATGACGTAGCGAATCTTGCAAGCTGTTACGATTGATGGCGCCGGTCAACACATCGTATGTCGAACTTTGTAAAGCATGGTAGTATTGCAAGCCATTATGCAATGGATAAATGAGGGTACATAGAATTTCTTCCAGTTCAGCGACCTCACTGCCGGTAAAGCGTGTGTTTCGTGTGAGATTTATCGTGCCTAATAGTGTGTCTTCAAACGTTAGTTTATAGCTGAGCGCATGTGCCTTTTCTTTGCCGATAATAAGATGCTGTTTAATATCAGGATGGTGGTAAGCAAGACTGTCATAGTAAATTTCTGTTATCAGTATTTCGGCAAAGGCATGCACAATTTGCGTAATATCCAGGTGTGTTTGCAGATGATAGCTAATCCGCAAGTTTCTTTCGTGTTGCCAGTAATGCTTGATGGCTTCAGCATGTGTAATGACACCTTTGCTACTACTGAGCTGCGTGTGGGTCACTTCTGATTGGGGTATGCTCATGCGCGATGTCCTTTTGCAATGACTACTTATAAGACATGCGAGTTTTATGCCAATTGTCATTTCAATGCAGGAATGACGTATTTTCCGCAATACGTGTTCACTAGCTTGACGTTATGGGGTTAGACGTCGGTTGTTGTCGATAAAAGGTCAAAAAGTTGACCTTTTTGGCGTGTTTCGCTTTGCACATTTAAGCACTGTCCCTTAACTTGCCGACTGTCTATGCCCATGAGATACAAGTAGGCCGGCAACACACTGTCGATGCTTGCCAGTGTACTGGGGTTCTCTGCCGGATACGCGCTAGCACGTAAACGCGTATATAATTTTCCTGGATTGATGCTATTGACGCGGATATTGACATAGTTTTCCAATTCATCCGCAATAACTTGGCGCAAGCCAGTGATACCGAACTTGGCTACGCTGTATGCTCCCCAATAAGCCTGGCCGTGATGTCCTACACTGTCTTCGGTAAAAATGATCGAGGCATCTTTTGCTTCTTTCAACAAGGGCAAAGTGGCGCGGGTTAACATGAAAGGTGCATTGAGGGTTGTTTGCAGTACGGTATACCACTGCCGTATGTCGTAGTGTTCAATGGGCGTTAGACTTCCCAGCGTGGCGGCGTTATGCAGTAAACCGTCTAAACGACCAAATTCTTTTTTGATACGCAACGTGAGTTCAACATAATCTTGAGGGTTAGCTGTTGCAAGATTACACGGATAAATTGCGGGTTGTGGCCAGCCTTGATTAACGATTTCATCATACACGGCTTCTAGTTTGCCAATGTGGCGGGCGAGTAATACAACAGTAGCTCCGTACTGTGCGAAGCAAGTAGCAACGGCTCGACCTATGCCTTCACTAGCACCAGTCACTAAAATGACACGTTCAGCAAGTAAGTTAGCATTTGGTTGGTAGTGCGGCATAGTGACAAATTTCCGTAATCATCAGTGGGACGTCTAGCTTAACGCAAAAAGCAGATTAAACCAATTGCATCCTGCACGGATTGTTGTAGTTAAGGCGTGATTGAATGCAGAGTAAGCAAGATAATGGGACTTGGTATTTAACTACTCAAAACATGCTGAATATGCCCAATACACTTCAAAATGTGCTTTCTACATTTTGAAGTGCACTTTACGCGATGGGGTTTCCAAAGGATCGATACGCGATTCTCCCCTTTGGTGACCGAGCACAAATGTACTTTGTGCCGGTCATCAAAACAGGGTATGCCGCGCGATCGTCCCATGAAAATTCGCACTTCGAAGTGCGAGCCGTATAGTTACTCTTAATTTTACGCCTAGCGTAGTAAAACTGGGCTTAATTGTATGCTCAAGGGAGAATTTCCATCGCGTAAAGAAAACACCGCGTTTTCAAGCAAAATTATTATTGCTATCATCCCGAAGTGAGGGATTTCAGGAGCTATGCATGGTGGTGTTAATAGGCATGTATCGCCTGTACGAGATCCCTCTATATGGAACACCTCCACTATGCAAGTAAATTCGCTCAATTAATGTGTGTAGGATATATCTCGTTACACTTGGGATGTGCTGCACTCTGCATCAAAGGTCAAGCGTATTTAATTCATTCGCCGTTAGCGACGCCGCAGTGCGTGTCTTCTCAGGGTGAAAGGCTGAAAGACTGGCTGGTTAAAGAAAGAAATCTCACCCGCAAGTGGATGACCTCTTCTCCAAAGCGATCAGCATGCTGCGAATGCAACACCGTCTGAAGTGAGATACACGACTTTTTCTGCGTGTAGGGCATGCGCTAAGTCTTGTTTCATGCCAAGTAAGGCAGAGTGTCTGCATCCAAACCGAGCGCATCGGCATTGCAATATGATGATTTTTTAGTATATTATGCACCCCGAGTGGCTGAAGATGCAGTTTGAGGTGCATGTGTTTGCATAGTAATCCTACACTACAGCCAGAAATAGGCGCCGGGATGGTGGAATTGGTAGACACGCAAGTTTCAGGTACTTGTGGGGGCAACCCTGTGGAGGTTCGAGTCCTCTTTCCGGCACCAACCGCAACTATGAAGGAGTTCTTTAGCCTATGGCTAAGGTAAAAGGCATCTGTGATCCCTTTGCTGACCGTGAGGCAAGCAAATACGAGCATCCCGTTCCAAGTCGTGAATTCATCTTACAACATCTAGAAGAATGCAAACGACCGCTGACTTACGAGCAATTACTTAAAAATTTGTCCTTGGATAATGAGCCTGAGCAAGAAGGTTTGCGCCGTCGCTTGCGTGCGATGACCAGTGCCGGGCAACTGATGCGTAACCGTAAAGGCTATTATTGTTTACCACGACGTATTCAATTGGTGCGTGGTCGAGTGGTTGGACATAAAGACGGTTTTGGTTTTGTCATCCCCGATGAGGGCGGCGACAATTTATTTTTAAGTCCACGCAATATGCGTATTGTCTTTGATGGTGATTGCGTGTTAGTGCGTGTAACGCATGTTGACGAGCGTGGCCGAGCGGAAGCAGATTTAGTCGAAATTTTGGAGCGACGTACGCAAAAGATAGTGGGGCGTTTCCATAAAAAAGACGGTGTGGCGTTCGTTGAACCGCACAATACACGGATCAGTCAAGATGTTTTTGTTAAGGCCGACGGCGAATCAAGTGCCGAGGACGGCCAGATTGTGGTAGTGGAGATTGTAGACTACCCCAGTCGAGACAAGCCTGCCATCGCGCAAGTGGTTGAAGTGTTGGGTGAGCACATGGCTCCTCACATGGAAATAGACATCGCCATCCGTGCCTATGATTTGCCATACGAATGGCCAGCGGAAGTACTGACCGAGTTATCCAACCTAAACACGGATATTGCTGCGTTTACCGAGGGTCGTGAAGATCTGCGTAGTTTGCCTTTTGTCACTATCGATGGTGAAACAGCCAATGATTTTGATGACGCTGTTTACTGTCGCCGTAATAAACGAGGTGATGGTTGGGTACTCTGGGTGGCCATTGCCGATGTCAGTCACTACGTGCAACCCAGTAGTGCGTTAGATAAAGAGGCATTGCGGCGCGGTAATTCGGTCTATTTCCCCGGTCGTGTATTGCCGATGTTACCAGAATTATTGTCTAACACACTGTGTTCTTTGCAACCGGACGTCGATCGTTTATGTATGGTCTGTGAGATGTCGGTTACAGCAACGGGCAAGCTGACGCGCTATCGTTTTTATCCTGCAGTCATGCATTCACAGGCACGTCTGACCTATAACGAAGTGGCAAGCTTGTTAGATGGCAGCGATGCTAACTTGTGTAAACGGTTTGCTACGCTGTTGCCACATGTCATGGAATTGTCTGCTTTGTATCGCGTGTTGCGTCAGTCGCGCGACGAGCGCGGAGCCATTGATTTTGATAGGCCAGAGACGCGGATTATTTTTGGCGCTGATCGTAAAATAGAGCGTATTGTGCCGATTGTGCGTAATGATGCGCATCGCTTAATTGAAGAATGTATGTTGCTTGCCAATGTGGCTACCGCAAAGTTATTGCAAAAGGCTAAAATTCCTATTTTATACCGTGTGCATGAAGGGCCGACGGCGGCTAAATTAGTGGAGGTTCGTGCTTTTCTTGCTGAGCTTGGTTTACAGCTCATGGGAGGTAGTACTCCTGCACCTCATGACTATGCTACATTGCTCAGCAGCATCGAGCAACGCGTGGATAAGGGTTTAATTCAGACGGTGTTACTGCGTTCTTTGAGTCAGGCGGTGTATAGCCCTGTGAACAAGGGGCACTTTGGTTTGGCGTATCCGGCGTATACGCATTTTACGTCACCCATTCGTCGTTATCCCGATTTACTCGTGCACCGAGCGATTCGAGAATGTATCGCTCAGGATGCAAGCGCGACGGTGGTGTTGCCCCGTGAGCAGGAGGCAGTAACGCTTGCCAGTGATGAACACGACCACCGCAAAGAGCTGATTCAGGGAATAGGTGAGCATTGCTCACTGCGAGAACGTCGTGCGGATGAAGCGACGCGTGACGCTATTGCCTGGCTCAAATGTGAATTTATGTTAGAGCATGTCGGTTCGGTATTTCCTGGCGTGATCAATACGGTTACTAATTTTGGTTTGTTTGTTGAATTAACGGAATTTTATGTCGAGGGTTTAGTGCATATCAGTGCATTAAAGAATGACTATTACCATTTTGATCCGATTAAGCGGCGTTTACGCGGTGAACGTACAGGGATGAGTTACCGCTTGGGTGATGCGACACAGGTGCGGGTGGTGCGGGTTGATTTAGATGAGAAGCAAATCGATTTTGAATTAGTAGAGACTAAGCCGCGCCCAACTAGTACAAAGAAATCCACGTCCAAAGCTCAGCGTAAGTCTGTGCCGAAAAAAAAACGTAGCAAGCAGGGCTGATGACGATGGGGCATGAATTTATTTACGGTTTGCATGCAGTCAATGCCGTATTGCATACGCAGCCTGAACGCATTGACACGCTCTATATACAGCAAGGTCGCGAAGATACGCGTATGCAGGCCATTGTTTTGCAAGCACAACAACAAGTCGTTACGTTAGTGAGCAAAACACGTCAACAGCTCGATGATCTAGTGCCAGGAAAAAATCATCAAGGTGTGTTAGCGAGTTGCGCGCAAGGGGTTACTTACACAGAGTATGATTTGCAGCTGTTGGTACAGCACGCACAACCAGCCCCCCTACTATTGATCTTAGATAGGGTACAAGATCCACATAATCTAGGTGCCTGCTTGCGCTCTGCCGATGCGGCGGGCGTGCATGCCGTGATCGTGCCTAAGGCCCATGCAGTGGCGGTTACCCCTGCCGTGCGCAAAGTCGCCTGCGGCGCTGCGGAAACCGTGCCGCTTGTTGTCGTGTCTAATTTAGCGCGTACCTTACGTCAGCTGCAGGAATACGGCGTCTGGTTGTATGGTGCTTGTGCCGAGGCCGAACAACGCTTGTATGCGGTAGATTTAACCGGTCCTGCTGCTGTGTTGCTGGGTGCGGAAGGGCACGGTTTACGTGAACTGACCCGCAAACACTGCGACACTTTGTTCGCCATTCCCATGGCTGGTACGGTCAGCAGCCTCAATGTATCGGTAGCGACAGGCATTTGTCTGTTTGAAGCCGTGCGGCAGCGTGGCTCGTAATCTGCTACCTCTCACCCCGTTACTGGGCGATTTCATCACAAGTATTTGCATCTTAGGTTGAAGTTCCCTAGAATACGCGCTTCTCCTTGCCCTGTGAATTGTCTTAGGGCTCGTATAGAACCATGGGGAGTTTTTATGAAGCATTACGAGATTGTATTTTTAGTACATCCGGGACAAAGCGAACAAGTGCCGGCAATGATTAAACGCTACGTAGATTTGGTCAAGGCCAGTGGCGGCAATGTCCATAGGCTAGAAGATTGGGGCCGCAGGCAGTTGGCCTATCCTATCAATAAGATACACAAAGCGCATTATGTGTTGATGAATATTGAGTGCTCGCAGCCCGTGCTAGACGAGTTAAATAATGCATTCAAATTCAACGATGCGGTTATTCGTAATTTAGTACTATCACGCAACAAAGCCATTGAGCAACCTTCTCCTTTAATGAAACGGGATGATCAAGAGGAATGGCAAGATAGGCCTAGACGTGAAGTTGAGTCACCTGATCACTTAGAATTTGAAGGTGCAGAGTAAACTAAAGGGGATAACAAATCATGTCAGCAAATTACCGCCGTCGTAAATTTTGTCGTTTTACTGCAGAGAATGTCGAAGAAGTTGATTATAAAGACGTAATGACCTTAAAAAATTACATTACAGAGGTAGGAAAGATCGTGCCTAGCCGGATTACC
This sequence comes from uncultured Gammaproteobacteria bacterium, assembly GCA_964646995.1. Lineage (GTDB taxonomy): Bacteria > Pseudomonadota > Gammaproteobacteria > CAZYIF01 > CAZYIF01 > CAZYIF01. Next base: position 117,782 of record CAZYIF010000005.1, on the reverse strand, counting down.
GGTACCAAAGCGCGCTATCAACGTCAGTTGGCACGTGCGATAAAGTTAGCACGCTATTTGGCGTTATTGCCTTATTGTGATCATCACGAAGGCTAATATGCCAGGTTCATCATGTTGTTGGAAAACTTAACCCAAGAATTCATGAGTAGCAGACGTAATGCTTGGCTAGCCGCCTTGCTGTTTAGTTTGCTGCCCTTGCTCTCTTGGGTGAGTGCTATCATCATGGGTCTAGTGACCTTACGTAAAGGTGCTCGGGAAGGCCTGTGGTTGCTTGGGGTTATTAGTTTCGCTACGTTTATTTCCGCCGCCTTGTTTGGACAATTGTCTTGGTGGGTGTTGTGGAATGATTGGCTAGGTAACACGTTTCTCGTGTGGTTGTTTGCTGTGGCGTTGCGCATGACAGGATCGTGGGCGCGTCTTTTGCAAATCGCCATGTTGCTTAGCATATTAGCCATATTGATTGTCCATATGCACCAGACGGATGTTTATCAATGGTGGTTAGGCTTATTGCATAAGCAGATCGCTATGTTACAGCAGCTAGGTGGCTTAAGTGGCGTAGTGATTCCGGAGCAACGCCTAAGCATGTTGGCGCACATGGCGACGGGATTACAAGTGGCGGTTAGTGTGGTCTTGAGTTTGTCGAGTGTATTGGCCGCACGTTGGTTACAGGCGAGGTTATACAATCCCGGTGGTTTGCGTAAAGAGTTACTCGCGTTACGTTTAGACAAGTTATCTGGCTTGTTAACGCTAGGCTGTGGCATAGCGGCAGTGTTGCTACACGCGAATATGGCGATAGACTTATTTCCCGTGATGCTGTTGCCTTGTGTATTAGTGGGTTTTTGTCTTATGCATAATTTATTTTGCAAGGGCAAGTTGTTGCGTATGATTACGTTTTATGTGTTGCTGGTGACATTTCCGTTGTATATCCCTCTATTGCTTGCGGTGTTTGCCATCGCCGATAGTTGGTTGGATTTGCGTAGACGGCACTTATTATTTTAAAGAAAGAAATCTCACCCGCTTGCGGGTGAGACCAAGCGATGGGGTGCCCAGAGGCGAGCCGATCAGAGAAATAAACTCGGTCGCTTGCGGCCGAGTTGTTAGAACGAGAAGAGGTTAGTCGAGATGGAATTAATATTACTGGAGAAAGTACGTAACTTGGGTGACTTGGGTGATAGGGTGAGCGTCACTCCAGGTTATGGGCGCAACTATTTGTTGCCAGGAAAAAAAGCTGTGCGTGCTACTGCAGAGAACTTGGCGAAGTTTCAGGAGAAACGCGCCGAGCTAGAACGTGTGGCACAAACTAAATTAGCGGAAGCGCAACAACGTGCCGGCAAATTAGCCGATACAGTAATCACTATTGTTGCCAAAGCCAGTGACGAAGGCCGTTTGTTTGGTTCGGTAGGCACGCGCGAAATTGCGGATGCGGTTGATGCTGCGGTTGGGGTTGCTATAGAGAAGAGCGCTGTGTTACTGCCAGAAGGCGTATTGCGTTCGATAGGGCAATACCAAGTGCAATTGCAATTGCACAGTGATGTGTTGTTCAGCATAACAGTAGTGATCGTTGCAGAAGGCTAGGTTTGTGTTCTAACAGGCTCGCAGCCTGGCATATGCATCCAGCGCGCGTTTGCGCGCGACGTCATGTGCGATGAGGGGCTGCGGGTAGTGTTTATCTAACACGATGCCTGCTTGCTTCAGCACATTTGTCGGTGCTTGCCAGGGTTGGTGCAGGTAAGCACTGGGCAGTGCCGCTAATTCCGGTAACCAACGTTTAATATAAGTCCCATCCGGATCGAATTTTTCACTTTGCAATATGGGGTTAAAAATGCGGAAGTAGGGTGCTGCGTCTGCACCACTGCCTGCTACCCATTGCCAACTGGCGCTGTTATTGGCGAGATCAGCGTCGACTAAAGTATCCCAAAACCAACGTGCTCCTGCCGACCAGTGTTGTAATAAGTGCTTGGTGAGGAATGAAGCGGCTAACATGCGTACGCGGTTATGCATGTAGCCGGTATGCCAGAGTTCACGCATGCCTGCGTCTATGATGGGGTATCCAGTGTGTCCTTGTTGCCAAGCCGCCAGGGCAAAGGGGTCGCTATGCCAAGCAAAGTTATCGAAATGCGCGTGGAAATTTTGCGTGGGCAGTGCGGGGAAATGATAGAGCAACTGGTAAGAGAATTCACGCCAACCTAATTCAGCTAGAAATTTTTCGCTAGGCTTAGTCAACTCTGCGCGGTGTGCAAGGACTTGTTGTAGCGCATGCCATATTTGCCAAACACTGATTTCGCCAAAATGTAAATGCGGTGACAGCAGTGAGGTATGACATACGGCCGGTATATCGCGGTGCGTTGCGTAATACGTGAGATGTTGATCAATAAAGTGTTCTAGGCGTTGCATTGCGGCCGTTTCACCTACTCTCCAAGTTTCACGTAAACCCTGCGCCCAATCGGGTTTGTCAGGCAAGAGTTGCCAGCTACTTAGGTTATCACTATCGTGGGTAACAAACGGTAGGCACACAGCTTTGGGATACGGTGTGCGTGGTGTCAGTTGAGCACAACACGCTTTCCAGTATGGGGTAAATACGCGAAATGTGCCGCCACTTTTCGTCGTGATTTGCCAGGGTTCGTGTAGCAATGAGGCGTTAAAACTATGGACGGTTATTCCTTGCTGTTGCAACTGCGTTTTGATTTGAGTATCACGTGCTATAGCGGCGGGCTCATAGCAGCGGTTCCAATACACGGCATCTGCTTGATATTGCTCGACCAAGGCAGGCAATAGTTGGTGTGCTGCGCCACGCTTGAGTATCAAGCTTACGTGATCGCGTAGCAAGCTTTCACTTAACGCGTGCAAACTATGGTGTAGCCACCAACGTTGTGCACCTCCGTACGGCCACGGCATTGATTCATCTAAAATATACACAGGAATAACACGTTGACTGTCTGCCACCGCGTGCCACAGTGCAGGATTGTCGCGTAAGCGTAAATCGTGGCGTAACCACACCAGAATAGTCTTCATCGTTGCAAAAACTGTGCGGCAGGGGGATAGTCGGCAACCGCATTGAAGGGTAGTTGCAACAACAGGGGATGCGCTGCTTTATCTAACCACCCTATCAAATGTGTCAAATCCGTTGTGGCCATGGCGGTGCAACCGGCCGTGCCGCTTTTTTCGTTTTCCCATTGATGCATAAATATCGCTGAGCCTGCAGCCGGTAGACGTAAGGGGTTATGTTGGATGACCAGTCCCATGTGGTATGTTGGAATTTCTGCCATGTTTTCGCAGCTGCGCCAATCCGGAATAACTCGTGTTTTGTCGATGATCTGATCGTAATAGGCCGATTGTGGGTCATCGACACAAATCGTGTTGTGCGTGATGGGCAAATAATCTAAGTGTAGATTAACGGGCGTAGAAAGCGTGCCAAAAGCAGGCCCCAGTCTAAATAAACCGGCAGGAGATTTGTTATCACCTTCTTGTTTATAGGCCGTGTGAGGAACAGGGTCGATGTGTTTTACCCATGCCATGCCCGCTTTACCCAAAACAACGGCAATGGGTTTGCCCGTTGTTTGCCAGGTTGTTGCTGGTGTAGTACGCGTATAACATTGCAAGGTGGCGTTTGGAGCATGCCAATTATCGCTGAGTACGACGAGCAGTTGTGTGCTGGGTATTAGCGTTGTGGGTGGTAACTCGTGCATGCTAATCAACTCTCCCTGACAAAGTTCGTCTAACGCAGTGGAAGCAGGCCTATTGTGTGGTGTTAGTCTCGGGTGCCAGTAAAAAAAAGAGTTAGCCTATAAGCCGGGTTCTGTCTAGGATAATCATTCATCTAGGGCTTGTGTCACCACAAGTCTCAAGCAACCAACCCGGATCCCGCACGAGCAGTGCGATAAGATCCCTATTCGGTCTTGCTCCAGGTGGGGTTTGCCCTGCCACAGCTGTTGCCAGCTGCGCGGTGTGCTCTTACCACACCATTTCACCCTTACCCACGTTGCCGTCGGCGGTATATTTTCTGTGGCACTTTCCGTAGGCTTGCACCTCCCAGGCGTTACCTGGCACCTTGCTCTATGGAGCCCGGACTTTCCTCTTCGTATACAACAAAGCGATTATCTGGCTAACTCGGCGTCTATGATAAGGCGAATTCGATTTTTCACCAAGCACTATTTACGCCGTTTACAACTGAGCAAGCGCATCTAGCACGGCTGCTACGTGTCCCTCTACTTTCACTTTTTGCCACAGCTGACGCAAAATCCCCTTACTGTCGATCAAATAGGTTGTGCGTTCTACGCCGGTAACGGGTTTACCGTACATCATCTTGTTCTTCAGCAATCCGTATTGGCGACACACCACTTCATCCGGATCGGCGAGCAATGCAAAAGGGAATTGGTATTTTTGCTTGAATTTGCAATGTTGTTGTAAGGTGTCGCGTGATACGCCTAACACTACCGCGTTATGCCGGATGAAAGATGCATAATGATCGCGGAAATCTTCGCCTTCTTGGGTGCAACCTGGCGTGTTATCACGAGGATAGAAGTATAATACAACGGATTTGCCGCGAAAGTCGGCGAGGCTAACGCTCGTGCCCTCTGTGGACGCTAATGCAAAATCTGGCATAGGCTTATTTAATGTAGGTTGCACCGCTTCTCCTTACTTAACTATTCAGCAAAATGCTGAATATACCCATGACATTTCTAAATGCTACCTTTTCTATTTATCTAATTCAATCACACCATCTAAATTCAAGTCATCACACAGTAACATAAACTGATCGCGCAAGTTTGCCACTGCTGCTGCAACTGGCATGATAATTTGTATATTGATAAATACCATGGGTGATTGGGTATGGCGCGACAAATACGTGTAGCTAGTTAATGTGTTGATTTCGATTTGTTGTTGCATGAAAAAATCGGTGACTTTACTCAGTATCTCGGTGTCGTCGCAAGCCGTGATATAAACGCTGTATGAAACCGTCGTGGGATTGCACGGCAATACGTGGGTGCGTTGCCACGTGATATGTAGATCTAATTCTTTGGCTAGGTTAGCGAGTAAATTTTCCGCTTTGGCCAATTGATTCCATTTGCCCATTATCATGATGTGACCGACAAACAGGGTACCTAAAACGGATAATTTACTTTCTATTACCCGACATTCACATTGTTGGATAAGCTCCATGCTGGCAAACAGCGCCTGGGGATTATGCATACCGAGTAGTGAGATTACTAAATGATACGCTTGCACTGCTTTTTGCGGCACGGCTTCGTCCGTTGTCATGAGTTACCTGCATTATTTACAAAATTTGCTAGAGTGTAATGATTTTCATGCCATGGTGTAAAGCATCGTCATGTGCCTGAATAAAAACAAGGCACAGCGGTTCAGGAAATTTCCCATCCTTCATTCGTATTCGCTATGCGGTGCTATGCTTTGCGAATGATTTGTTATACCATTTGGCCTGCGGTGAAACGAGAGAAAATAGCCTAATTCGGCCGATGCGCGGTCTGGGCTGGCTTTTCAACATTGGCCTACAAGCCAAAATGGCATAGCAGGGTTCGCAAAGGAGAATGAGCAGATGTTTTCTGGTAGCATTGTTGCCTTGGTTACCCCGATGCAAAAAGACGGTAGCATCGATTGGTCTGCCCTGGATGTTCTGTTGCAAATGCATTTGTCGGCCGGTACTGACGGCGTGGTGGTGGCTGGTACAACGGGCGAGTCTGCAACTTTAACCATGGCCGAGCACCAAGCACTGATTGAATATACCGTTAACACGGTGCGCGGACGCATACCGGTTATCGCAGGCACGAGTGCCATTGCGGTTAATGACGCGATCCATTTAACCCGAATGGCGATGACGGCGGGTGCGGATGCGTGTTTACTACTGACGCCACCTTATGTGAAGCCGACGCAAGAAGGTTTATTTTATTATTACCAAGCCATCGCTGAAGCCGTACCTGTGCCACAGATACTGTACAATGTGCCCGGGCGTACGGCCTGTGATTTGTTACCCGAGACCGTGGAACGCCTAGCACACATACCTAATATCGTCGGGATCAAGGATGCGACGGGTCGGGCCTTGCGTGTACGTCAGCTGTTGGCTGGTTGCGCTGGGCGCCTAGATGTTTACAGTGGTGATGATGCCACTGCATTAGAGTTTATGTTTGAGGGAGCGAAGGGTGTGATCTCAGTAACGGCAAATGTGGCGCCTCATGCCATGCACGCGATGTGTAAGGCAGCACTTGCAGATGATCGCCCACTGGCACGCATGCTCAACGAACGTTTGAAGTGGTTACATGATAAATTATTCGTAGAGAGCAGCCCAATTCCTGTGAAATGGGCATTGCATGAGATGCAACTTATTCAGCTCGGTATTCGTTTACCGCTTACACCGCTCAATCCAGTGCATCACGATACATTGCGTCGCGCCATGCGTCATGCAGAAATTATTGAATCATTGCAGGTATAACTATGAGGTGGTTGCTTATTTTTTTCTTGTGCATTGCGTTGAGTCATTGCCGTGCGTGGCATGCTCCCCAAATACTTAAAAAGGACGATTATCTCAACACGGCACAGGGTGAGCCCTTACGGATACCCAAGACCGTCGCGCATGTTGAGACCTTGTCGCCGTCTTACCAAGTGCCTGCATTGCATGGTGTGGCGACAGCAAACACCCCTGATTTATTAACACCACCTAGATAGCAAGACGGAGGTTGAGAGATGGAAAAAAGACACGAACTTTATGCGGGCAAGTCCAAATCTATTTACGAAACCGACGATCCTCATTGTTTAATCATGCAGTTTCGCAACGATGCCACTGCATTTAACGCACAAAAGATGGCGAGTTTGCCCGGTAAAGGACGTATTAATAATTTGATTAATGCGCATATTATGCAGTATTTAGCACAACAAGGCATTGCTACGCATTTTCAACGTCTGTTGTCTGAAGACGAAAGTGTAGTAAAAGCCTTGGAGATGATACGTGTTGAAACAGTCGTGCGTAATTATATTGCGGGGGGGATCAGCCAACGCCTAGGCTTAGAAGAAGGCTTGTCGTTGGAAGAGCCTATTGTAGAGTTTTTTTATAAGAGCGATGAATTGGGTGATCCTTTGATTAATGAAGATCACATTCGGGTGTTTGGTTGGGCGACCACGGCAGAGACACAACAAATGCGAACCTTGGCATTGCGGGTCAATGACTTATTAAAGCCGCTATTCCTAGAAGCCGGTTTGTTGTTAGTGGATTATAAATTAGAATTTGGTCGTTTAGACGAAACATTATATTTAGGTGATGAATTCACGCCAGATGGTTGCCGTTTATGGGATACCGAAACACTGAACAAACTCGATAAAGATCGTTTTCGTCGGGATCTTGGTGGCGTAGTTGAAGCGTACCAAGAAGTTGCTAATCGTTTAGGAATTTAAAGAAGAAGCTCCGGCCGCTTACGGCCGAGTGATTGAAAGAGGTTTGTTGCTCAAACGCAACGATGTATTACTGGAGAGATACCGAAGCGGTCACAACGGCACCGACTCGAAATCGGTTGGAGGCTTTACGTCTCACGAGGGTTCGAATCCCTCTCTCTCCGCCATACAAAAAAAGTCATCCTGCAAAGTCCAATAGCGTAGCGACACTTGCAAGTTGGCTTTTTTATTGGGTACGGTGAAATGAGGGATGAGAACTCGGCTAAGTGTTCGACAAATCGTCAGAGGTGACGATTTGATTGTTCCTAACCGAGGATTTTAGAACACTTTGCGGTTTAGGGCTTTTTTTACGGCCGGCTGTCCGCGATCGCGAGTCGTTAAGGGAATGCAAAGGAATTAGGGTAGGGAGGTGATGTATACAATGAATTAAAAGAGATTATCGTTATGATGAAACCTATCCAGCAGGGTGTCCCATCACAGGAACCCAAAGTCACTCCCGTTTTATCAAAACAAGCAGAAGAAGATGGCACTAGAACGCCAGAGCCCAGACCAAAATCCAGTCAACAATTTCATTTTAGCAAGGTCGTATCGCCGATACGACGTAAGCTCGCTATTACTATGCCGGATGCAAAAATATTCGAGACGATGAAAGCTCTGGATGGGTTCCCGGAGTGTGTCAGCGCCATGGCGGCATTAAACACCTTGTTATCGAATTTGTATTACACGGTGTGTGAACGTAACGAGCCTACGGCGCACGTGAGTTTGTTAGCCACTGTTTTGCAGGAAAACGCGCAAAAAAAACCGATCAAAGCAGGCTTCGGTTTTCATCACGAAAAAGCCGCAAACACCTATAATTCAGTGTGTAAGGTTAAAACTGAAATAGAGAAATTAATCGGGCATAAGAAATTACCTCTTTCTATCGATGAAAAATTACGGCAACTGGTTGACTATTTGGTGGCGCAACAAAGGTCCTACATCTTGGCGTTGCAGAATATACCGAAGGAATTAGCGCTATCGCGCAGTGCCGTTGCACGCGTGCTTAATCCCAGTTTGAGTGGCACAGGCGAGTTGACGGATAAACAGATCAAGCAAGCGTTAAAGGATTTGCCGCAAATAACCTTAACCCCTGCGCAACAAACACTGGCTAACGCATGGCATGCTGAAGCCGAAGTAGAACGCACCACACCTACACGGCGCACCAAGCGTACGGCGGAGATCAAGGACGAAATGGAAGTATACGATCAGCAGATTCGTAAGAAATGTAAGAGAATAGATGAAAGCCGAAAGAAGGAAGCTAAAACGAAATTCGGCAACGGTTTAGCTGCACGAAGTCCATTAGCTGAACATAATGTTGGATTTTTTTCCCCGCCATTGTTACCGTCACCACAAGCATTGCCTAGCGAACGGAAAGTAGGGCGCGTTGTTGTGTCGTTGCGCAAATAAATACACGCGTATTGCATGTTACCCAAATACGCGTTATGTTGGACCGGTAATACGCAAGGGAGGTAACATGCGGAGTCAGTGGTGGGACGAGGTCAATGGTCTTAAGGGTGATGATGATTACACAAATTTTTTTACGAGATATACGTTAGAAAATTTTTTACAAGGGCTGTTAGTCAATCATATTCAAGCGATAAATACAGAGCTTCGTGATGGTCAGGGTCCACCGCAAGCGATGTGGTTTGAGAGAATCAAGATAGAACATGTGCGTTTGCTAGAGGAAGGCAACTTAAAAAATTTGACCTCTTACAAAAGGCTGTTACGTAATGAACTAAAAAAACAGCCTCAGCTATCTGGGCTTCCTTTGTTTGCAAGCTTACAACAAGAAGTGGCGCAGGCCATTAATAAGACCAAAGCAGCTAATCGTGAAAATATTTCTGCACGTGCCTTAACTAAGGCAGGGCAATTTGGGCAGCACAATCAGCGTAAACGTAAACTTGAGGATGGCGACGGGGCAGCGGCGTCTACGGAACAACAAGTTACGACGTCAGCGCCAGCGAAATTCCTGCGCTGACAGTGTTGTTAACCGCTACGCGTGGGATTCATGTCGTAGTCTTGCGCGTTGTTCTCGACGAAGGTAATGATTTTTTCGGCAATGTTGATACCGGTTGCGTGTTCTATGCCTTCCAAACCCGGAGAAGAATTTATTTCTAATACCAAGGGACCGCGCTGCGAGCGGATCAGATCAACACCCGCCACACGTAGCCCCATGGTTTTCGCTGCTTTTACCGCCATGCTACGTTCTTGCGAGGTGAGTTTTACCGGACTAGCCTGTCCCCCTTGATGTACATTCGCCTTGAATTCGCCTTCTTTGGCGGTACGCAGCATGGCCGCTATGACTTTATCGCCGATCACAAAACAACGAATGTCAGAGCCTTTGGCTTCGGCAATGTATTCTTGGACTAGAATATTAGCGTGCAAGCCTTTAAAGGCATTGATGATACTCACCGCGGATTGATGGGTTTCTGCAAGTAAGACACCTTTGCCTTGGGTGCCCTCTAACAGCTTAATGACAACGGGAGCCCCGCCCACTAAGTCTATCAAGTCTTCGGTATTTTGTGGTGAGTTGGCAAAACCAGTGACCGGCATGGGAATGCCTTTTTTGGCGAGCAATTGCATGGAACGCAGTTTGTCGCGCGAGCGCAAAATGGCGATAGATTCGTTGAGTGGGTATACGCCCATGGTTTCGAACTGCCGTAAAATGGCGGTGCCATAAAAAGTAACGGATGCGCCTATGCGTGGAATAATGGCGTCAGCAGACGCTAAGATTTCACCACTGCGGTAATGCATTTCTGGTCGAGAGGCGACTATGTTCATATAACAGTGCAGGGGATTTACCACGCGCATATCGTGTCCGCGTATTCTGCCGGCTTCGAGCAGACGACGGTGTGAATACAGTTTGCCGTTTCTCGATAAGATAATGATTCGCATAAACGATCCTTGTCAGTTTGACATATGTACGTTAAGTTGTGGGTATGGAATAGTTATTCCCTGTGCATCGAAGGTTAATTTGATCTGTTCCAGTAAACTAGCCCTCGTTTCAAAATAGTCTTCCTTTTTTACCCACAGATAGATACCAAGTACTACGGCACTATTCGCCAACTCATTGACGAGCACCACACTCGCGGGTTGACGCAACGCGCGTGCTTCGCTGGCTATTACTGTTTGTACCAATGCTTTGGTTTGTGCAATGTTTGCAGAATAGCTAATTCCCACACTCATTTCAATGCGACGTAAGCCTTCGTGTGCCTTGTTATTGATATTGTCATTCATGATTTTAGCATTGGGGATATAGATCATTTCATTGTTAGCTGTTTTGATGCAGGTGGTAAATAAATTAATTTGATCCACGGTACCTATAATACCATTGGTTTCGACAAAATCATTGATGCGAAAAGGTTTTAAGGAAATCAACAGTAAACCACTGGCGATATTTGCCAATGAGTCTTTGATAGCAAGCCCGATAGCAATACTGCCTGCACCGAGAATGGTGATTAACGAGGTAGTTGGCACGCCCAGCTGCGTTAACACGATAATGACGATCAGCATGAGGACTAAGCCATAAGCAGCATTGATTACAAATAAATTAACGGTAGGATCCGCGCTGCGTAAGCGAAAAAAAGTGCGTAGGCGTTTGCGTGTGTAGCGTGCTACAACATAACCCATCAGCGCCATCAAAATAGCAAGCAGGGCATGAATGCCGTTGATACTGATGTACGAAAGCCAAGTTGATTGCAGCATATTACTCCGTCAGTAGAAGGATGTGATGTTAACGGCCGCAATCTCATGCGTCACCGGTTGCTTGGTTTACATCACAGCAGTTGTAGATAGGAAACAGGCTGTGGAGAACCGCGCGACTTTCAGACTAGCCAATTCCCGCTGTTAATCCCGCATCAGTGATCCTGTAATGAGATTGGTGCGCCCGGAAGGGTTCGAACCTCCGACCCCCTAGTTCGTAGCCAGGTACTCTATCCAACTGAGCTACGGGCGCACACGAACTCGCGATTATCCAGTTTGCTTGCATACCTGTCAACAGGTCTACGCATTGAAAGCGTAATGTAAGCCCTGGGTACGTGTTTTGAACGGACTCATTTACGTAACTATTCAGTGAAAGTACTAAATAGTTACCCTTGATTTGCCGCTTAGCCCAGTTTTGCTGGGCTAAGCGGCAAATCAAGGGATGAATCGCAATTCTCCCCTTGAGAATCCCCCATCGCGTAAAGAAAACATTGCCTTTTCAAATAGAATCACGCCATTTTTGACGCGTTGCCAAATAGTTACTAATTTTACTTGGCTGTTGTTGGATGCAAACACTTTTATCTGGCGCATAGGCAGTGCTATACTCCCACCCCTAACGCGGAGAGATGGCCGAGTGGCCGAAGGCGCTCCCCTGCTAAGGGAGTATGGGGGAAACTCCATCGAGGGTTCGAATCCCTCTCTCTCCGCCACTATCTTTGTAGTGTCGCCGCGTGGTCTTGTTGTTTTATTATCCTTCATCTGTTTGTCATGACGATGGTTGCTACTGTTTGGCTCACCATCCCTCATTTTTTGTAATTCCCGTTTTTTATTTTACCGCCTAACGCATTTTTTGTTTCAATGGGTGTGATGCCTGATTTATTTGCTAGAAGCATAAATGTTTCTGAAGGTCAAATTAATCCGCGGTGCAGTCACACGTTTCATCTTGGGTAGGCTATGCTGCCAATGTTGCTGCGTATTCGCATGCATGATGAGCAGGCTGCCGTGCGTGAGATTCAATGTAATCTTTGTTGCGTGTTGTTTATGGCGTAACACAAATTTACGTGTTGCGCCCAAGCTGAATGAGGCGATCACGGGTTTTTCACCTAATTCACTTTCGTTATCACTGTGCCATCCCATGTAATCTTGGCCATCACGATAATAGTTGGCTAATACACTGTTGAAGGTGCAATGGCATAGCGCTTCTACGTGTTGTTTGATGTCAGCGAGCAGGGGCAACCAGGGTAGTGGTTCATGCGCAACGCGCGCGTAGGTGTAGCGTGATCCGGGATCGCCGTACCATGCCACTAAGCGGGGCACACGTACTGTTTTGCCAAACATCATTAGATTTTCTGTTTGCCAAGCGATGGCATTTTGCAAGCGCGCGAAACAGCTATCTGCCATTGCCGGCGTAATGACTTGCTCTAAGTAAGTGATGGGTGTGTCACCGTCATACATGGTTTGCGTGCTCAACTTAACCACGCCTACTCTAGCGTGTTCCAGTGCAAAAGACCATCAATTGGCACAACTATTGCTAGCTAAATGTTAAACGACAAGCAAGAGGTCTTCCATGAGCAATAGCATTATGTTACCCAGCAATAACACGGCAACCGCTAAAACGAGCAGCAATGCGGTGCAAGATAGCAACACCTCCGCCACGGACAATGCGGATAAAAGTGAGGAATTTGGTCAGGTGTTGTCGGATAAAGTGAATGATTGCAAGCAAAAAGATGCTGGAAAAGGCACGTCAGAACACAAACAAACCACAGAGACTAAAGAAGTGACCTCAGACGAGGCAATTCCTACCACGGTATCATTGCAGGAACAGGCAGAGCAATGGCAAGCCATGCTGCTGCACGCGATGGACACCATGAATGTGGCAAAGGAAACTAAAACAACTGCGGGTGACACCACACAAAATAATCCAGTGAGCTTAACGGATTTGCCACAACAACTCCTGCTGCAGGGGCAAGCCTTAGTCACGCAATTCACCGCGGGTGGCAAACAGGGGCAAGTGGATGCCGCTTTGCGCCAGCAATTGGGGGGTATACAGGGACTCTTGGATCGCACGCAACTGCTCGCGCAAGGCATGACAAAACAACATTTAGGTTTAGAGCAACAGCAGTTATCGCCGTTGTCTACCGGCACTGGCCAAGAGACGATGTTTGCATTAGAGGATCTACTATCGAAAACAATGGCCAACACAGCGACGCAATTAGCCACGGACGCTAATATGCTACAAGGCATTGACCTGACACAGATAAAGAATGATTTGCCGGTGGCGCCTGGCATGAACACCACGGGATTAACCGATAAAACAGCGCTGGCAACAGATAATAACACGACTATGATTAAAGTGCCGGTAGGTCAACCAAACTGGGCCAATGCTGTATTTGATAGAGTTGTGTGGCTGACGGACCAAGCCAGTAAAAACGTACAGCTGCACCTTAATCCGCCTGAACTAGGCCCGCTAGAAGTCAGTATTAAAGTAAATAACGATCAAGCCAGTGTGGTTTTCAGCAGTAACCATGGCATGGTACGTGATGCACTAGAACAGGCAGTACCTAAGTTACGTGAAATGTTTGCCGGACAGGGTATCAATTTAGCGGATGTGAACGTATCCGATCAGACCCTCGCGCAACAACAGCAAGCACAACAGCAAGCACAGCAACAAGCCAATGGTGTGGTAGAAGAAGAACAAGAAGTTGCAGCCATAGAAATCGCGGATCACCAATTGATGAGCATTGTAGAGAATGGTGTATTACAGAGGAAAATGGCAGTTGATTATTACGCATAGTGACAACGCCAGCTTAAATGCCGTGGATCAGGGGCTGTGCTGCAATGGCGTTGTCCTCTCTATTTGCTTACACGCACAAAGCAGTGTTAAATCGGCGTGATATTCGTTATATTACTTACTCTCTAAATAAACTATAGTTTTAACCATGCACAACAGCACTGATAATCAACCGTTAGCCGCACGCTTGAGGCCGAGTACCTTGGCGGATTTTTTTGGTCAGGCGCATTTATTGGCACCGGGAAAACCATTGGCGTTGGCGGTTGCAAAGCAACAGTTGCATTCCATGATTTTATGGGGGCCAGCGGGCAGCGGCAAAACCACATTGGCTGCGCTTATTGCCGGCCATAGTCACGCGCAATTTATCCAGTTATCTGCGGTAATGGCGGGAGTTAAAGATATTCGTGAAGCGGTTGCCAAAGCAGAGGCGCTGCGTCATCAACAACAACGTGCTACGGTATTATTTATTGATGAAATTCATCGTTTTAGTAAAGTACAACAAGATGCGTTTTTACCTTATGTGGAGGATGGCACTTTAACATTGATTGGTGCTACCACAGAAAATCCTTCCTTTGCGTTGACCCAAGCCTTATTATCGCGGGCACGTGTGTATGTGTTAACGCGGCTAACAGAAGACGATTTGTCAGCGATTATGCAACGTGCATTGCGCGATATACCGCATGGCCTAGGCGCGTATGCAGCAACACTGAGTCCCGAATTGCAGAACCGCTTGGTGGTTGCTGCAGAGGGTGATGCGCGGTGTTTACTCAACTATTTGGAATTGTTGATCAGTCTGGCTGATGCAAACAACCAACTGCAAACGATCGACGATGGATTGGTCGATGCGGTATTGAGCAATAAACCGGTTGCGTTTGATAATAAGGGTGATCACTTTTATGATTTGATTTCCGCACTGCACAAATCAGTACGTGGTTCATCACCCGATGCAGCATTGTATTGGTTAGCACGCATGTTGGTGGGGGGGTGTGATCTTGCCTACCTGGCACGTCGCGTGGTGCGTATGGCGAGCGAGGATATCGGTAATGCCGATCCACGTGCTTTACAATTGGCGTTAAATGCATGGGATGTGGTGCAACGTTTGGGTAGTCCTGAGGGTGAGTTAAGCTTAGCGCAAGCGGTGGTTTATTTAGCCTGTGCAGCCAAGAGCAATGCAGTGTATATCGCGTTTAATGCCGCGCGACAAGATGCGGCACAGCACGGCGCGTTGCCTGTACCACTGCATTTACGCAATGCGCCTACGCAACTGTTACAGAAACTTGGGCATGGTCATGCCTACCGTTACGCACACGATGAACCACATGCTTATGCTGCAGGAGAAGATTATTTCCCAGAAAATTTTTCGCGTTGTTACTATCAGCCAACTACACGTGGACTAGAGGGTAAAATTGCGGAGAAGTTGCAGTTTTTGCGTGAATTAGATAAATCGAGTAAACAATAGATTCTACAACAAGAGGTATATCATGCTAGATCCTAAAAAAATACGCGATCCAGACGCATTAAAAGAGGTTGCATTGCAGCTGAAAAATCGTGGTTTCATCTTAGATGTAACGACTATTGCAGAGTTGGAAAGAAAACGTAAAACAGCACAAGTAGAGTTGCAAAACTTGCAAGAACAACGCAATAGTCAATCCATGTTAATTGGCAAAGCCAAAGCCAACAACGAAGATATCGCACCGCTGTTAAGCCAAGTACAAGCATTAGGTACTTTGCGTAATGCGTTAGAAGAGGAATTGCAGCAAGTGCAAGATCGACTACGGCAATTGCATTTGTATATTCCTAACTTGCCGCATGCTTCGGTGCCGATGGGCAAGGACGAGCAGGATAACAAGGAAATCAGGCGCTGGGGGCAAGGCGAGGAATTCGATTTCTTACCCAAGGATCATGTGGTCTTGGGCGAACAATCGGGTTATCTCGACAGCGAAGCTGCCATCAAATTAAGTGGCGCACGCTTTATGGTACTTAAGGGGCCACTGGCTAGATTGCACCGAGCCTTAGCGCAATTCATGTTGGATTTACATACGACGCAACACGGTTATTGTGAAGCATATGTGCCTTATTTGGTGCACCAAGATATGTTAGTGGGTACCGGGCAATTACCTAAATTTGCGGAAGATCAATTTACTTTGGACAATGCGGCTGAGTTTAGCCTTATTCCAACTGCGGAAGTACCGTTAACCAATCTTGCCAGAGATAGGATTATCGACGAACATCAACTGCCGTTAAAATGGGTGGCGCACACACCTTGTTTTCGGCGTGAAGCAGGTTCTTATGGTAAAGACACGCGTGGATTGATACGTCAACATCAGTTTGAAAAAGTAGAATTGGTGCAGTGTGTGCGTCCAGAAGATTCATACGCTGCACTGGAAGCGTTAACCGCTCATGCAGAAGCGGTATTACAGCAATTGCAATTACCTTACCGCGTGCTGGCATTGTGCAGTGGTGATTTAGGATTTTCTGCCGCTAAAACATATGATTTAGAAGTGTGGCTGCCAGGTCAGCAGCGTTATCGAGAGATTTCGTCCTGTAGCAACTGTGAAGACTTTCAAGCGCGCCGCATGCAAGCGCGTTGGCGTAATACTAGCACGGGTAAAGTGGAATTATTACATACATTGAATGGATCCGGATTAGCAGTCGGTCGTACTTTGGTTGCGATCATGGAAAATTACCAATGCGCTGACGGTAGTATACGCATTCCGGCAGTATTACAACCGTATATGGGTGGCATGACGGTGTTAACGGCAAGTCGTTAGTGAATAATTAAATGTAACTATTCAGCAAAATTGAGGGTGTTGTTCATTTAAAGAGTAAAACAGCTGCTTTCTCTAGGCAATGGGGATTCTCCCCTAAAAATGCCGTTAAGCTCGGTTTTACTGGGTAGGCGTAAAATCAAGTGTAGCGATACAATGAGGTGTAACATGAAAAAACAGGTGATCGCCGTAATATTATTAGGCATATTGCTTGGGTGCAATCAACAACCGACAGACAAAAAACCTGCCGCGCAAGCGGCTACCAGCAAGCAACCCAGCGTAGTTAACGTGCAAAAACGTATTAGGCCCGATGAGGATGCAGAGTTTTCTAATGCCTATGGGGATGGTGCTTATGTGAAAAATGCAACGGGGCAGGCGCGTAGTCATGTCAGTTCCTTGCCCGATAACTTGAAAACAAACGGGAGTAATGAGGCAGAGGACCAGGTATCGGACGAAGAGATTAACAGCATTAAAATGAAGTCAACCGGTCTGAAAACATGGGATGAACAAAACTAGCGCCATTCTGCGGGTAAACGTGGCATTTAGATTGTAAATGTGGTGTTTAAAAATCTCATCCGTAAGCGGATGAGATTTTTCCATTTAAACCGCGAAATAGCCAGCTGATTTTAGCCAGGGTTTCTGTGTATTCAAGCTCCGGGCTAGAATCTGCGACGATGGCGCCACCGGCATAGCAAAATAGGTGTTGTTGCTGTCGAATGATGCTGCGTATGGCGATGTTACAGTCCATATTACCGCACGTATCAATGTATCCTATGCTGCCGCAATAGAGATTACGCCGGCAAGGTTCTATGCCTTCAATAATTTGCATGGCACGTATTTTAGGTACTCCCGTAATAGAGCCGCCCGGAAAACAGTCGCGTAATAAATCTATGCTGGTTTTATTCGGCGCTAAACAGCCGGAAATTGTGCTGACGAGGTGGTGGACGTTACTAAAGGATTGTAATTCGTATAATTGCGCCACTTGGACACTGCCTGGTACACAACTTTTGCTGAGATCGTTACGCAGTAGGTCAACGACCATCACATTTTCCGTGCGATCTTTCATGCTGTGTTGCAGTTGCATAGCGAGTTGTTGATCACGCAACAGATCCGGATCCCTGGGTATAGTACCTTTGATCGGTTGGGTAATGACGTGTCGTTGCTTGACCTGTAAGAAGCGTTCCGGAGAATAACTCAGTATGCTGGCGTAGGGGGTCTCTAGTAGTGCACCAAAGGGACTGGGATTGAGTTGGCGTAAGCTACGATAGAGCGCCAGTGATGAACCCTCGATCGTCGCACGAAAGCGTTGGGCTAAGTTAACTTGATAACAATCGCCTGCATGTAGAAAGTCTTTTATTTGTTGTACACCACGTAAATAGCATTGTTTGCTAATGTCCGCTTGCAGCGGAGTAAGGACCGTGAAACCCGTGTGCTGTGGTTTGCTTTCTCGTTTGTTCAGCAATGTCAGCAAAAATTCATATTCGTCATCGCATTGCGAGCGGCACACCAATTGAGTGTGTTGTTGTAGGTGATCGACAACGATCGCCCAATTATAAAATCCCAGTGCCAGATCAGGTTGGTGAATATCAGCCACGGCCTGTGTAGGTAACGTTTCTAAGCGTCGTACTAAGTCATAGCCAAAGTAACCTATGGCACCCCCACTAAAGGGTATGTCGGGGGGGACATCGGCATGCAGTGGATGAGCGTATTGCATTAATTCTTGCAACAGTTCCCACGGATCGGCGCTAGACCAGCGCGTATTGCCTGCGTAACACAATTGGCTATGATTACCCCATGTGCATAAGGTCGCGTAAGGCTTGGCACTTAAGATATCGTAGCGACCGTGCGACTGTGGCATGCCGCTATCGAGCAAGACCGGCCAAGGCAGTGTGGCTAACTGTTCCCAAAGCAGGGTGCTGTCTGCTTGGTAAGGCAAGCTGGTAATTTTTAATGATTCGTTGTGCATGGTGATTACTGCAGGGCTGATAGTAGAACGATGATACCAAGGCGGCGCAGCATAGCAATTTTGCTGACATCGTGCAAAGTGGCTATTTTACAACGGGCATGAGAAGACAAATTTTGCACGAGATGCCCTATTATCGCACTATAACTATTTGCATATATTGTGTTTCGCCGTTTTCTTTACGTGATGGGGATTCTCAAGGGGAGAACCGTGATTCTCCCCTTGAGCGCTGTTAAGCCCAGTTTTACTGGGTAGGCGTAAAATCAAGGGTAACTATTCAGCATTTTGCTGAATAGTTACTGTATTTCTTTCGCGATGCCTTGCATTTGTTAGCAAGCTAGGTAGTATCTAACGCCATCAGTTACATCCAGGGCTCATTGGGCGCGGCAGTATGTTCAACCCTGTGCTGAACGACCGGTGGATAGAAGGAGTAAAGCGTTATGCAAGATCACGACAATCCCATGGGAACAGATGGGTTTGAATGTTTAGAGTTTTTTTCACCCGAACCTGAGAAGTTAGCACGTGACTTTCAAGCCTTGGGTTTTGTGCGTGTCGCTAAACATCGTAGTAAAGCGATTGATTTGTACCAACAAGGCGATATCCACTTTCTTTTGACGCAAGAACCCAACAGTCATGCGGCACAGTTTTCTAAGACGCATGGCGCGTGTGTAGCAGCGATGGGCTTTCGGGTTAAAGATGCAAAACAAGCATACCAACGCGCACTTACGCTGGGCGCCCGTCCTTACCAACAGGCGGAGGGTTTGCAAAGCTTAGATTATTTAGCGATTTATGGGATAGGCGATAGTTTATTGTATTTTATCGATACCGAACCTGAGCACAGTGCTTACGCTAACGCATTTGAGCCGTGTGTGGATGCTGCTTTGGCAACCGGTGGCCGCGGCTTAGTGCTGCTCGATCACGTAACCCACAATGTATTCACGGGTCGTATGGATCATTGGGCGCGTTATTATGAGACATTATTTAATTTCCGTGAAATACGTTATTTTGATATACGTGGCAAGAAGACCGGCTTATTGAGCCGTGCACTGACCAGCCCGTGTAATAAAATTCGTATTCCGTTGAATGAAGCGACCGAAGACGCCTCGCAAATTGCCGAATTTTTGCGGGCATATAACGGCGAAGGCATACAACACATTGCGTTGGCGGCAGCGGATATATACAGCAGTGTGGCTGCTATGCAGCAGCATCAGGTTAAATTTCTGCATACTCCGGATTCCTATTACCGCCAGATCGATGCGCGCGTTCCCGGTCATTGTGAAGAGGTGGCACGCCTGCAGGAATATCGCATTTTGATCGATGGTAATCCACAACAGAATCAAGGTGTGTTACTGCAAATATTCACTGAAAATATGCTAGGCCCCGTGTTTTTTGAAATTATTCAACGCAAAGGTAATGAAGGGTTTGGCGAAGGCAATTTCCAAGCGTTGTTTGAAGCGATAGAGTTAGACCAAATTGAACGTGGCGTATTGTAAGCGATAATGAACCTAACAGAATGAGGAGAGCGTAGCATGGCGTATCAACATATTCATGTTCCTGCACAGGGACAAAAAATCACAATGGATGCGCACGGCAAGTTGCAGGTGCCGGAACAACCCATCATTCCTTTTATAGAAGGTGATGGTATCGGTGTCGATATTACACCGGTGATGCAATGCGTGATTGATGCCGCCGTGCGTATTGCGTATGCGGGCAAACGTCAAATACAGTGGATGGAAATTTACGCGGGTGAAAAAGCCACGCATGTTTATGGGCAAGACACGTGGTTGCCCGAGGAGACACTAGAAGCCATTCAAAGTTTTTGCGTTGCGATCAAAGGGCCACTGACTACGCCCGTGAGCGGTGGTATACGTTCACTCAATGTGGCCTTGCGTCAGCGTTTAGATTTGTACTTGTGTTTGCGTCCCGTGCGCTACTACACCGGTACACCTAGTCCAGTGAAACACCCTGAGCAGGTTGACATGGTGATTTTCAGAGAAAATGCCGAAGATATTTATGCCGGCATAGAATGGCAAGCCGACAGTGCAGAGGCAAAGCAGGTGATTCAATTTCTACAGCAGGAAATGGGGATCAAAAAAATCCGTTTTCCTGAACATTGTGGGATAGGCATTAAGCCCGTTTCCAAACAAGGAACAGAACGCTTGGTGAGACAAGCCATTGCTTATGCTATCGAGCAGGATTTGCCTTCGGTGACCTTGGTACACAAAGGCAATATCATGAAATTCACGGAAGGTGCATTCAAAGATTGGGGTTATGCATTAGCACGCGAGGAATTTGGCGCGACGCCGTTAGAGGGTGGTCCTTGGCATCAACTGATCAGTCCCAAAACGGGTAAAACCATTGTCATTAAAGACGTGATAGCCGATGCCTTCTTGCAACAAATTTTGTTGCGTCCCACGGACTACAGCGTGATTGCGACGTTAAACCTCAATGGCGATTATATTTCAGATGCATTGGCGGCGCAGGTGGGTGGTATAGGCATTGCCCCTGGCGCCAACATTGGCAGCAACGTTGCCCTGTTTGAAGCGACGCACGGTACAGCACCTAAATACGCCGGACAAGACAAAGTGAACCCTGGTTCGCTCATCCTCTCGGCAGAGATGATGTTACGTCACATGGGCTGGACAGAAGCCGCTGATTTGGTCATACGCGGCATGCAAGGTGCCATTGCGGCTAAGACAGTTACCTATGATTTTGAACGTCTGCTGACAGGGGCCACTTTGCTGAGTTGTTCCGCGTTCGGCACGGCAATGATCGCCCAAATGGGTTAAGCGTTGGCGTTAGCTTAGGGGTGTTATGCGATGGTTTACCGTGACCGTACGGCCGCAAAAGCGGCATCCTGGCTAAACTAACGATAAAATGCGGGGTGGTCATTCGATATTTTTACAGGATAATTACAAAAACAATAACTATTTCGCAAATAAATAGATAGTTATCACAGCGCGGATTCTTAAGGGGATGCCATTCTTGCGGTGTCTAATCCAGCTTTGTTGGGCTAGGGGCGGAGTAATTATTCAAAGAAAAGAATCTCATCCGCTTGCAGGTGAGACAAAGGGGGAGTGTCCAGAGGGGAGCTTATGCAATAGCTACTCTCTGGTCGCCGTCCGCGCAAATTTACTTCGCGCAGGCGAACCACTCAAGGGAACCATCTCGGTCGCTTGCGGCCGAGTTGTTGAACAGTTTTGCTGAATAATGACAATAAAAGTAGCTGAGTTGCTTAATCGTTATGCTAGTTTAATGGATGAATGATAATAGCGGGAAATTATAATGATTTTGAGCTATAAGGTTAAGTTATGGGAAACGTGCAAATTGATGAACAAATAGCTGTCAAGGAGTCGCTACCTAAGCTTGATAAGCCACGATTGTATCAAGTTATTTTGTTAAATGACGATTATACACCTATGGACTTTGTGATTATTGTATTGCAGCGCTTCTTCTCCATGAGTGTGGAGCAGGCCAATCAAGTGATGCTGCAAGTACATACGGAAGGTAGGGGATTGTGTGGAACGTACACGCGGGATGTGGCAGAAACCAAGATGTTGCAGACCAACGACTATGCGCGTGGTCATCAACACCCGTTGTTATGTACGATTCAACCGGTATCATGAAGCAATGAGGGCAAGTGCAAAGGAAGGAGGCGCGTTATGTTAGATAAAGAACTCGAACATACGCTGAATCAGACGTACAAAGAAGCAAGACGTAAACGCCATGAATTCATGACGGTTGAGCACTTATTACTTGCATTATTAGATAATGCGTCTTCAGTGAATGTATTGCGTGCTTGTGGGGCGAATATGAATCGCTTACGGGTGGAGCTAGTTACTTTCATCGATGAAACGACGCCACTGATTCCCATGGGTGAAGAATCACGTGATACGCAACCCACACTGGGTTTTCAGCGCGTAGTGCAGCGTGCCGTATTTCACGTGCAATCAGCCGGGCGTTCTGAGGTCAGTGGTGCCAATGTACTGGCGGCTATTTTCAGTGAACAAGAAAGCCAAAGCGTTTACCTACTCAAACAAGAAAATGTGATGCGCCTTGATGTCGTTAATTACATTTCGCACGGTATTGCTAAAGTGGGCAACCAAGAAGATATTCAACCCACACCGCCACCGCAAGATGAACTGAGCGAACACAGCGGCGAAACGCCCTTAGAAGAGTATGCGACTAACCTAAATAATAGAGCGAAAGCAGGCTTGATTGATCCACTTATTGGACGCAAAGACGAAGTCACACGGGTCATTCAAGTATTGTGCCGCCGCCGTAAAAATAACCCCTTGTTAGTGGGCGAAGCGGGCGTGGGCAAAACCGCGATTGCGGAGGGCTTAGCAAAAATGATTGTCGATCATGAAGTCCCCGACATCATTGCTAAGAGTGTGGTGTATTCGTTGGATTTAGGCGCGTTGTTAGCCGGTACAAAATACCGTGGTGATTTTGAAAAACGCTTGAAATCATTATTGCAGCAACTAAAACAGCAACCGCATGCGATCTTATTTATTGATGAGATTCACACGATTGTGGGTGCAGGCGCTGCGTCCGGTGGGGTGATGGATGCTTCCAATCTGATTAAACCGATGTTGGCCAGTGGTGAGTTAAAATGCATGGGGTCGACGACCTACCAGGAGTACAGGGGTATTTTTGAAAAAGATCGGGCGCTGGCGAGACGCTTTCAAAAAATCGATGTCAGTGAGCCTAGCGTAGAAGATACCATCAAAATTCTCAAAGGCTTGCGCGTTAATTTAGAGGAACACCACCACGTTAAATTCTCTAGCGCTGCCTTACGCTCAGCAGCAGAATTATCGGCGCGTTACATCACCGATAGGTTTTTACCGGACAAAGCCATCGACGTAGTCGATGAGGCCGGTGCACATCAAGCGTTATTACCGGTGTCTAAACGCAAGAAAGTGATTGGACAGGCTGAAATAGAGCAAATCATTGCCGACATTGCGCGTGTGCCACCGAAGAATATTTCCAAGACCGATCGAGATATTTTGCGCAACCTGGATCGTGAGTTAAAAATGCTGATTTACGGTCAAGACGAAGCGATCGCCGCTTTAGTTTCCGCGATCAAACTGGCGCGTTCCGGCTTAAGGGATGCACAGAAGCCAATTGGTAGCTTTTTATTTGCGGGCCCCACTGGTGTGGGTAAAACCGAGGTAACGCGGCAATTAGCGCATTTGATGGGTTTGGAGTTACTACGTTTCGATATGTCGGAATACATGGAACGCCACGCCGTATCACGTTTAATTGGCGCACCGCCTGGATATGTCGGACACGATCAAGGTGGGTTGTTAACCGAATCCGTTAATAAACAACCGTATGCAGTTTTGTTATTGGATGAAATAGAAAAGGCGCATCCTGATATTTTTAATATTTTATTGCAAGTAATGGATCACGGTTCATTGACCGATGCTAATGGTCGCAAGGTTGATTTTAGGCACGTGATTCTCGTAATCACCAGCAATGCGGGCGCGGATCTACTGGAAAAAACCCACATTGGATTTACCCAGCAGGAAAGTAATACGGATATCTCGGCCGCTTTAAAGTCAACGTTTACGCCAGAATTCCGTAATCGCTTGGATGCTATTATCCAGTTTAAGTCATTGGATACAGAGACTATCGCGCACGTCGTCGATAAATTCATCATGGAATTGGAAGTCAGTCTGGAAGCCAAACAGGTGCATTTATTGGTGGATCAAAAGGCGCGGGCGTGGTTGGCAAAGAACGGTTACGACGTAAAAATGGGTGCTAGGCCGATGGCGCGTTTGATCCAAGAACACATTAAAAAACCATTAGCGGATGAGCTGCTGTTTGGACGTTTGGTGGATGGCGGCAAAGTCTGTCTTACCGAAAAAGAAGGCAGCTTGCAATTTAATGTCATCGAACGCATTGGTAATGAAGAGGGCATGGCTTCTTCGTAATGAGGGAGCTGCCTCGCATCAATCGATGTCGTGCCATTCGGTGAAGGCATCGACGGGCATACGTTCGGTGCGGTATTGGTTAATGGCTTGTGTGTGATCCGCATAACCCAATGCCATGCCGCAGATCACGCGGTGCTCCGGAGTGAGTGAGAGCAGTTGACGTACCGTATCGGGGTACTCTGCGAGTGCCGCTTGCGGGCAAGTTTCCAGGCCATATCCCCTTGCCGCCAGCATGACATTTTGCAGAAACATTCCGTTGTCTAGCCATGATCCTAGTGCTAAGCGTGCATCAACCAAGAAAAACAACGCCACTGGCGCACCAAAAAACGCGTAATTCATTTCCCATACCTGTTGCCGCCGAGCACGATCATCACGTGCTATATCCAACGCACCATACAACGCCATGCCACAGGCAAAACGGCGACTTTTGTAGGGTTCAAACCAGTCTGTTGGGTAATATTGATAATCGGGATTTGCGGCTACGGCCGCGCGGTGTTGTTGGATCAGGGCAGCACTGATGCGTTGCTTGCATTCGCCTCCCACCACGGCAACTTGCCAGGGTTGTGTATTGACGCCTGAGGGCGCCCAACGTGCTGCGTCTAAAATGGCATGTAGCGTGGTGCGTGCAACTGGGGTAGGCAAAAAGGCGCGTACTGAGGCACGGTGCTTTATGGCGTCTATGACATCTAACATGTGGCATTCCTTATCGGTGTGTCGTTGGCGAGAATACGCCATTATGCCGTAGATTGGGGTAAATCCCAAGTGGGTTATTTTCAGCTGAATTGTGTATACTGCACCGGCGCAGAACAGTGATTTTTGTAACATATACCGCTCGTACTTCAAGATGCGAACTTTGATGGGTAAGTCGCGCGGTATATCCTGTTTCTAGACTTATACAAAGTAAATTTGTGCAGGGTCAACCAAGGGGTGAAGCGCGCTGCTCCGCTTGGGAAACCCCATCGCGTAGAGAACACTGCAAAATGCAAGAAGCGCATTTTGCAGTGTAACGGGTATATGAATAATTGCTGATTTTTTAGAACGGAGTGTGACACGATGATCGACAGAGATAAAAAAGACAAATTAGAGAAAAAGTTGCTGCATTATATGGGTAAGGCGATTGCCGATTACCAGATGATTCAGCATGGCGATCGCATCTTAGTGTGCTTATCCGGTGGTAAAGACTCCTTTACCTTAGTGACTTTATTGCATTTGTTACAGCTGCGCGCCAACGTGCGTTTTAGTTTTCAGGTATTCACCTTGGATCAAGCACAGCCGGGTTGGAATGATACGCTATTACGGCAATGGTTGACGCAGCGCGGTTTATCTTTTGAAATATTAACCCGTGATACGTATTCCATCGTGAAGGAAAAAATACCGGAGAATCAAACTTTTTGTTCGTTGTGCTCACGCTTGCGCCGCGGCATCATTTATCGTTATGCACGCGAACACGGCTTCAATAAAGTGGCGTTGGGACATCACCGTGATGATTTGATTCAAACCTTATTGATGTCGATTTTATACAGCGGCGAAATCAAAGCGATGCCCCCCAAATTGTTGACGGATGATAAGCAACACATCGTCATCAGACCGTTAAGCTATTGCCAAGAAAAAGACATTGCCGCTTATGCGTTGTTACAGCAATACCCCATTATTCCGTGCAATTTATGTGGCTCACAACAAAACTTGGCAAGGCAACGCATCAAACAATTGATAGCGCAGCTTGCCCTAGAAAATCCCAAAGTCCCCAGCAATATCTTGCATGCCCTCAGCGCCGTGAGACCGAGTCAATTGATGGATCGTGATTTGTGGAATTTCAAACAATTAGAGCAACTACAAGTAACTAGTAGTATAGACGAGGAGGTGGACCATGTTATTGGCCATTGATATTGGTAACACCAACATTGTATTGGGGGTTCATCATCAGGCAGAATGGCGGCAACAGTGGCGCGTGCAGACCAACAACAAACGCATGGCTGATGAGTATGCGGTGCTGTTTGCACAGTTATTTCAGCAAGCACACTTGACGTATGCTAGTTTTACCCAGATTGTGATCGGCAGTGTGGTACCACAATTGACGCACGTGTTAGCCGGGATGTTGCAACAACACACCCAATTAGCACCTATCATCGTGCATCACGCGCAGCAGCCGTATATTACGGTGTGTACGGATCCTCCCGAAAAAACCGGTGCCGATCTGATTGCGAATGCGATCGCTGCATTTGCGCGTTTTAAGACCGATTGTTTGGTCGTGGATTTTGGCACTGCCACGACGGTGAGTGCGATTGCGCAACCCGGAAAATTTTTAGGGTGTGCCATTGCTCCCGGCCTACATACTATTTGTGATGCCTTGATCGAAAAGACCTCGCAATTGCCGGCCATCGTATTGAAAGCACCACCGTCGGTCATTGGTAGTAACACCGTGCATGCTATGCAGTCGGGATTGATCTTGGGCCATATCTGCATGGTAGAAGGTTTGGTCGAACGCATGCGTAAACAGTTAGGTGCCGGGACTAAAGTGATTGCGACCGGCGGCTTAGCCACTACCTTGGCGCCGTTGACCACTGTATTTGATGTCGTCGATGAGTGGCTGACGTTGGATGGTTTGCGTTGGATAGCGGAAGCAGGAAACAACGGATTAGCGACGTGAACGGCGGATTCCTTGTGATCCTTGGTTACTCTCAGCATGACGATAATAAGGTATTTAAAGTGATTGTCATTTAAAGGTAGCTTTAATGCCATATTGCTGTACAATTAGCATCCGTTGTAATCAATCAGCATCTTAGAGAGTCAATCACATGCCAGAAACAATATCATTATCATTTAGTCAGTTAGGGCTGCCCGCTCCACTTTTATCGGCGTTAGTCGCCTTGGGTTATGAAGTGCCTACGCCCATACAAGAGCAAACCATTCCTTTATTAATGGAAGGCGCCGACGTATTGGCCCAGGCACAAACGGGTACCGGAAAAACCGCAGCCTTTGTTCTTCCTGCCTTGGCTCAACTAGACCTCGCCGTAAAGCAGCCCCAAGTTCTTATCATGGTGCCTACCCGTGAACTTGCGATTCAAGTGGCAGAAGCCTGTCAGAGTTACGCCAAACAACTACACGGTTTTCATGTGGCCCCTATTTATGGTGGGCAGGATTACCAAATCCAGCTACGGGCCTTAAAACGCGGCACGCATATTATTGTTGGCACACCCGGTCGTGTGATGGATCACCTACGTCGTGGCACCTTGTCGGTTAGCACCTTAAGAACCGTGGTACTAGATGAAGCGGATCAAATGTTAAAAATGGGCTTTATTGGTGATATCACCTGGATCCTGGATCAGATCCCACAAGCCCATCAAACGGCATTGTTTTCAGCGACGATGCCTGCTTCGATTCAGCAAATTGCTAACCGTTACTTGAAGCATGCGAAAAAGATCCAGATCAAACCCAAAAAGAATACCATCGACGCCATCGAGCAATTCTACACGCGTGTTGCTGGACATCAAAAACTGGATGTGCTCACTCGTTTTCTCGAGATCGAAGACATACAAGCAGCGATTATTTTTACGCGCACCAAAAAAGGTTCTGCCGAACTGGCGGAAAAATTGCAGGCCCGTGGTTATGCGGCCGCAGCGCTCAACGGTGATATGACGCAAGCACTGCGTGAAAAAGTCATTGATCGCATCAAAAATGCCACCCTAGATATTATCGTCGCAACCGATGTTGCTGCTAGAGGTATTGATGTGGATCGCATTAGCCACGTGATTAATTTTGATATTCCAGTTGATGCCGAATCGTATATTCACCGTATTGGCAGAACCGGTCGTGCCGGACGCAAAGGTAAAGCGCTGTTGTTTGTTGCGCCAAGA
Organism: uncultured Gammaproteobacteria bacterium; assembly: GCA_964646995.1. Classification (GTDB taxonomy): domain Bacteria; phylum Pseudomonadota; class Gammaproteobacteria; order CAZYIF01; family CAZYIF01; genus CAZYIF01. The sequence continues at coordinate 89,331 of CAZYIF010000005.1, read as the reverse complement.
GAGCATGGTTTATTGCAAGATATTAACCGTGGCATTGCTAACCCCATCGAACAAATAGAACCACCCTCACTCAATGAAATGAGCGAAAAGCGCAACAAAGATTTGACGGAAAAAGTTGTTAACGTCATCAACAAAAGCAAAAAGTTAGGCCCTTATCAGGACATGATAGACGAAGTCATCAAGCAAAGTGGGTGCACCGCTAAAGATGTTGCCGCTGCATTGGTGTATTTAATGCAACAAGCGAATCCATTACCGTCACACGAAATCAGCTCAGCTGGGCCAGAACGCGACGAAAGACCACGCCGGAAACCGTCTTCTTTTAAAAAGAAGTCATCGGATCACTTCAAAGGAAAACCACCTGCACCGGGCGTTGATAAAAAGCAACGTACACCTAGCCGACAGGGGAAACGTTAGGGGCTAGAATAATTCGTATACCGTAAAAAATTTATGTGCTGTGGTGTTAATCTAATGTTAACCCCACGGCATCACACAGCAATTTAATATCTTCAGCCGCTAGTTCAACGGATTTACCGCCGCGTAAATCACGTGGCAGTGTCAGGTGCGCGTAGCGTATGCGTATCAAACGGCTCACTGTCAGACCTTGGCTTTCCCACAGTCTACGCACTTCGCGTTGCCGTCCTTCTTGCAAACTGACATGGTACCATTGATTGGCGCCGCTGCCGCCGGCTGCTTCGATTTTATTGAAAGCGGCCATTTGTCCGTCGAGTGGCACACCTTGCTGCAAGCGTTGCAATGCCTCTGCCGTCACATGCCCTAGCACACGCACCGCATAACAGCGTTCGATGGCATAGCGTGGGTGCATCAAGCGGTTGGCGAGTTCACCGTTGGTCGTAAATAACAGCAGACCACTGGTATTGATGTCTAAGCGTCCGACCGCGACCCAACGTTGTTTGTGTAGTTTCGGTAAATGCGCAAACACGAGCGGACGTTTTTCCTCATCGCGTCGCGTACAAATTTCACCAATTAATTTATTGTAAAGTAACACACGCGTTGCATGCGTATTTTCTTGTGGAATAGCGATGGGTTGGCCGCGCACCGTGATGCGTTCGTGTGATGTGACTTGTTGTCCCAGTATGGCTAATTGACCATTGACATAAATTTGTTTGTCTTTGATCAGTTCTTCAATTTGACGGCGTGAACCCACGCCTATGTGGGATAATAATTTTTGTAATCGCATAATAATAACCTCTGCCGAACCATTCGTTTTGAGCAAGCGCGCAAGCGCTGTCGCTACGGGTATAGCATTACTCCGTCATATCTTCTGTGATAGTCGACACATCCTGTTCCTGCTCTGCCAACCCTTGCTTGTCCAGCGTTTCTGCCGCGGCCACCAAGCGTTCTAACTCATCATCGGAATGTGTTGTACTGGCGACGTCAAGAGCGAGAATGGTTAATTGCTCTGGCGCTAGCGCATCCTCCAGCGCATTGAGATTTTGCAAATCCGCTAACGGCGGTAATTGGGTGAGATCTTTCAGGTTAAAATAATCGAGAAACGCTGACGTAGTGGCATACAGTGCCGGATGCCCAGGCACATCCTTATGTCCTACTACTTTGATCCACTGTCTGTCTTGTAAAGCTTTGATGAGGTTGGTACTGACTGCCACACCACGAATATCTTCAATTTCAGCACGCGTAATCGGTTGTCTATAGACAATTAAGGCGAGTGTTTCTAAGGTGGCACGCGAGTAGCGTGGGGGTTTCTCTTCCCATAAGCGCATAATCCACGGCGCGAATTCGGCTTTCACTTGCAGGCAATAGCCACTGGCCAGTTCTTTGAGCTCGATACTGTGGGGCACGTAGTCTTGCTCCAATTCACGGAGTGCGGCATGCAATACGTCTTTAGATACCTCGTCAGCGGGATCAAACAAGCGCAGTAGTTTCTCCATTTTGAGAGGTTCACTGGCCGCCATCAGTGCGGCTTCGATGATGCGCTTCACCTGTTTGCTGTCATAACTCATGTTACTTTTGCCTTGATGTGAATGGGACTAAAAATAGCTGTTTGCACAATCTCAATCAGCATTTGCTTTAATAATTCTAGAATGGCGATGAAGGTAACGACTACCCCGATACGGCCTTCTGTGTAGGTAAATAGTTGGTTAAATTCGACAAAGTCACCGCCCTGCAAACGTTGCATGACTTGTGACATGCGTTCGCGTATCGACAAGGGTTCCTGTACGATCTGGTGATGGCTGTGTAGTGCCGCGCGCTGCAACACCGCACGCAAGGCATCTAATAAGTCTGCTAAGTTAACTGCTGCGACCGGCTTCTCTTGTTCTAAGGGGGGTAACTGGGCACAAACCGGAAAAATATCGCGTTCTCTGCGGGGTAATTCATCCAGTTGCTGGGCCGCCAATTTAAAGCGTTCGTATTCCTGTAGGCGTCGAATAAGTTCGGCACGCGGATCCGTTTCTATCTCATCGTTGCTGCTGGTATGCGGCAATAACAGACGAGATTTGATTTCTGCGAGCATGGCGGCCATCACAAGGTAGTCAGCCGCTAATTCCAGTTCTACTTCTTTCATCAATTCCACGTAGGCGACGTATTGGTGGGTGATTTCAGCGATCGGAATATCTAAAATGTCTAAATTGTGTTTGTTGATCAGGTATAGCAGCAGATCTAACGGGCCCTCGAAGGTCTCTAAAAAAACGCGCAACGCGGCTGGCGGAATGTATAAATCTTCCGGCAACTTATGCCACGGTTGGCCTTGTATCAACGCCAGTGGCGAAGCCAGTGCGGCGCCTTCTGGCGTGGCGATAATTTCTTGTGTCATCATGCTGGGGTTAACCCACTCTGTGCAAAGGAGGGCAGTATACAGGATAAAATTCTTATGCGCAAAATGGGCACATTACTCGTAGGCTGAAAAAGCGCTAGTATCGCCTTTGCCAATGCGCAATATTTTCACAGAATCATCCCCGGTGAGATCCAGTACGGTTGTGGGTTCTGTGCCGCAGTAACCGCCATCTATGATGATATCCACTTTGCCCGCGAGCAATTCACCCATCGCGTCCGGCTCTATTAACGGGAATTCCCTATCGGGTAGACGCAAGGTGACGCTCATCAGCGGTTCCTCTAAGACATCCAATAAGGCTTGCAACGCAACGTGATCCGGCACGCGTATACCAATGCTTTTGCGCTTGGGATGCTGCAGGCGTCTGGGCACCTCACGGGTAGCAGGCAATAGAAAGGTATATGCGCCAGGTGTGTGGTTGCGTAGGATGCGGTATTGGGCATTGCTCACTCTAGCATAGGTAGCCAGCTGCGATAAGTCGCGGCAAATCAATGTGAAATGGTGGGTTTGCGGTAATTGCCTGAGCAGGCGTATGCGCTCTATCGCTTGTTTATTTCCCAACGCGCAGCCCAACGCATAACACGAATCTGTTGGATACACAACCACCCCGCCTTGCGCGATGACCGTAGCCACTTGCTGCAACACACGTGTTTGTGGATGCGAGGCATGTATTTTTACAATTTTCGTCATGGTATTCCTTGGTATGTGTTACCGAGAAGTAACATAACGAAATTTCATACGATTTTCCACTGCTGTATGTAAAATAGCAGGGGGTGTAATTGTCTGTGTGCTACAGCTAAAGGGTATAGTGTGCTATGCTGCAGCAATAAAAGGGGAGGAGCCATGAAGTTTTTATTTGATTTACTACCCGTGCTGGTTTTTTTTATTGTCTATCGCTGCTTTAATCTTTATGCGGCAACGGCTGCCACTATCGGCGTTTCTGTGTTACAGACCGCGTATTATTGGATGAAGCATCGGCATGTGGATTATCTGTTGTTGGCTACTACGCTATTGATTGTTATTTTCGGCAGCATGACCTTGGTATTTCATAACGAAATGTTTATTAAGTGGAAACCCACTGCGATCAGTTGGTTGTTCGCATTGGCCTTTCTGCTGAGTCCATGGTTCGGTAGTAAAAAACCGCTGATCCAGCTCATGTTAGCGTCGACCCTAAAGCGCATGTCGCAGGAAGAATATGAATTACCGGTTTTTTTATGGCAACGGCTCAATGCCTGGTGGATAAGTTTCTATACCGCATTAGGAGCCGTTAATATTTATGTGGCCTATCATTACGATACCTCGACGTGGGTTAACTTCAAGGCGTTTGGTCTATTGGGTTTAACCTTTGTTTTTGTGTTTGCGCAACTCACTTATTTATCCAGGTACCTCGCCCATGTCAAATCGTGACACCATAGCGCGTATGCACGACTGTTTACGCGTGGCCTTGCAGCCTACACACCTAGAAATTAACGATGACAGTCAGCGTCATGTCGGGCACCCCGGTGCTGCGACGGGCGGCGGACATTTTCAACTGAGTATTGCTGCCCCTGCCTTTTTAGATCACGACATCTTATCCTGTCATCGTCTGATCTATCAGGCGCTTAGTGAATTAATGCCCCAGCACATACATGCCTTATCGATTAAAATTTTACGTAACTAGTCAGCAAAGTACTGAATAGTTATCCTTGATTTTACGCCTACTCAGTAAAACTGGGTTTAACGGTATTCTCAGGGGAGAATCACGGTTCTCCCCTTGAGAATCCCCATCGCGTAATGAAACACCACATTTCCAAGCAAAATCGTAATGCTTTGCAGCTTTGCTGAATAGTTATAATTTTACGTTAATTTTCTCGCCGAAAATTAACGCTACGTTTATGTTATTTTCCACATCTTCTTGAATAGCCGGCAGTGGATGTTGTCGTTTTTGTGCGCGTGGAAAAAACGTATGTTTAGTATGCTCAGAAACAAACGCTGACGCTTGTTTTTGTGTGTCTGACAAAAATTTTTCGGTAGGGTCTGGGTAGCAAAGGGCATATATAGGTGTTCCAATATCACGTTCAACATGCGTTTTAATCAAATCATGAAAAACACGCAGGGAAATTTTTGCATGCTTTTTATTTTCCTTAAACAACGGGAACAAGGTATTTTTACCTTCATCGTATAACCGTCGCAGTGAAACAGCTTGTTCGAAAAGGGCTGCACCATCAGCGCCTAATTGACCTATTTCCACACTAAATAGATCAGCAAGAAAAGTGTTGAGCTCATTTAAAATGGCTGAGTTTGATTTTTCAGCGTAGAGTAAGAACGCTATGTCCGCGAACAGCTCTAAATTCTGCAACAAACCGGACGGACGTGCGCAACAGACGCGATAAAGTGTGTCTAAATAGGTAGTTAAGCTATGGATTAAAACCCTCATTTCTTCAGCACTAACCTGGCTTTTCTTGTAATTGTTAGCAAGAGTTGGGGTAACGTCGTAATAAAACTCACGCATCAGCTGTACTGCAAAACGTGTGGGATTATAGGCGTAGGATTGCTTTATTTTCATTGTATTCACTACTCTCTAATGTTAGGGGAGGGCGTGTTTCTTGCCGTGCACCGGCGTATCTTTTCATATACGCTTAGCTGCGGCGCGAGACTGTAGACTATTCCATCGTCAATTACCAGCACCTACCGCGATAAAACCAGCAGAGCTTTCGCCGTCGGCAATCAGGGCAGTATTGCCGCTGTCTTAATATTTTCTTAAGAAAAATATGATAAAAGATAGTTATACTCTTTATTCGTTAGCGGTACAGTCATGCATTGGTTTGTTCAAGAGGTATTACATGTTAGAAAATATATTACAAGAGGCTAAAGGCACGTTACGATTAATGGACTCCGCTGGTTTTATTACTGACTACCGTAGCTTAACTCAAGCGTGCTTATTAGAAGATTATCGGCAGGCTATTGCAGCCTTAGGTGCTATCGATCGCAAACAAACGCTAGCGGAGAAGCAAAGCGCCTTTGTTGAATATGCGCGTGTGAGAAGAGAAGATGCCCCTGGCACACAACTCGATATGCTCAATGAGACACAGGGATTGGGTAATGCGCTTATGCTGCAATGCCATGCATGCTTGTTTCCGAATGCGACGCCAGAGCAGATATGGGCGACCTTCGCGCCCGAGGTAAAGCAATGGCACGAACTGAGCATTGAGGCCCCTAAAAAAATGGGCAGGAGCAACTACAAATACATCGTGGTAAACGCCCAGCAGACAGAGCCTGATGGGCTTAATACCGGCTACTTAGTCGTAGGTAATACGGCACTGCGTATTCATTTAGGTGCTGCATTGCTACCTAACATCTATGCCTTGCTCAAGACACAGTATCCACAACATCTGGAACTATTGTTAGCACATCCACAACAAGGAGCCATTTTTCATGCGCTCGCGACTTATGATGCGGCGATGACGCCACGTGCGGCCATACAACGACTAGCTGCAGCGCTATTGCGCGGTGGACGGACCCACGCGGGGAACGACTGGGCGACAGCGGCCGCGACACAGGCTAGGGATGAATTTCTAGGGTGGTTTTCCACTCTGCCTGAGGCACAGCAAGCGCAATTAGAAAACGTCGTCGCTAATAGATATTCGCTAGGTAAATTAATAGTGCAATTAAAAAATGGTGAGTGCGCGGAAACGATGAGTCATCAATTAGATGCATTCGTGGAATCACCCTCTGGATTACTTGATGTATCGCATGCCTTGGGTCCCAAGGAAAAACGAGCCCTATACGATAAAATCGTAGCAGATGCGAAGCAAATAGGTAGTAAACCGTTCAGCATGACAGCGACTACATTACCCCTTTCTTTACTCAATACGGTTTTTGAAAATATCATCGTACGCATTGTGGCAGCACGTGAATTTTTCCCTACGAGCAAATTAATTGAGTTACTCAATACCTTCAATGACCACAACACCTATCACGCTATAGTCATGCAGCCTGCGGTCATGGCTATCGTGAAAAATCCGTCGCAATTTAGTCAAGTTTTAACACTACTAACAGCAGGAAAAATAAAAACGCTATTTACTGTACTGGCAACCCATGGATCTCTGATAGAGATTATTCCTAATCTTGGCGCATTAGCCACACTCTTATCAGGTTTGGAAAAAGGGCAACGCAGTGTGGTGTTGACGGCTATGCAAGCCTGTTTACCGGTGCTCATCGAGTACGCCAGTAAACTTAACACGAGTCTTAATACGACACTCATCGATCTGTTTTGCCATTTGTCTGCAGCAGGAAGTCTAGGTTTGCTCAATAAGATAACGGCCTCCGATCGTGCGTACTTATTCAAAAGCGCTTTTTTTATTGGCATAAACACGCAACTGCTAGCTGCCATTGCAACGGCATACAACGAATCGCAATCATCTAGCATGTGGCAAAGCATGTTTTCTGTATTTGGGCAGGCTAAGCCTGCTCATATAACGCTATTACACCAGCAATATATGCAGTTTAAGCAACAGTATTTAGCGAATAACTCTAACGAAAATAATATAAATATTACGGCATTAGATAACATGCCACTACACGAACGTTGGGCATTTGTTCTGTTAATTGCCCGGCAAAATCCGCAATCTGTGGTTGCCAATGTGTTGTCTGCGCTGAGGCTAGACGAGGCATCACCCAATGCCGAAAATATTGCTCTGGGTAGGGCGCGATTTTAGTTGAGCTTAAACTATACCCATTACACTTCAAAATGCGCTTTTTGCATTTTGAAGTGTTCTCTACGCGATGGGATTTCCAAAGGGGGAGACTCGCGATTTTCCCCTTTTGTGACCGTGCACACATACTGTGTATAGGTCTAGAAACAGGATATACCGTGCGACCTACCCATCAAAGTTCGCATCTTGAAGTACGAGCGGTATTGCCTTCAGCCATATCTGTGTTGATGTGGGTTAAACGGCACATGCACCAGGCAAAAACGCCGCATACAATAAGCGCGATGCCTAAGGGTTTTTGATCGGTATTGGGTAGGCAAGCAATGAATGCACTGAGTGCAGTACCGCCTAGCATACGTAAGGTTTCAAACAGTGCCGCTGCAATCCCTGCAATATGCGGGAACGGTTTAAACGCACCGGCGAAGGCATTGGGAAAAATAAAGGCACCGGCAAAAAATAACAGCGTTGCAGGTAGCACCACACTGTATAAGTTCAGCCAATGTAGATAGGCACCGCATACGAATAACAAACCAGAGAGCCATAAACCATAAATGCCGTAGCGCAGTAGGCCTACGACACCTACGCGTTGCGCATAACGACCATTAATGAGTGAGCCTAGGGCGAAGCAAACCCCACAACCGGCGCAGATCCAACCGTACTGTGTTGGGGTCAGACCGATGTTGCGTTCTAACAACAGTGGGCTGACGGTTATCCAGGTGATCAACGCTGCGTAGATGGCTATGCTAGCGCAGGTATAACCCATGAAAACACGGTGGCACAAGCACTGCATGACATGACGTTTAATATGCGCAAAGCGCAAGTACTGGTGATCACGGTTGACGTTGCTTTCCGGCATAATAAAGGCGATCACAAACCATAGCCCGGCGGTATAGAGAAATAACAGCAAAAAATTGACCCGCCAATTGAAGTAATGCTGTATATAGCCGCCGATCAGTGGTGTACCGATTAAAAATATCACCACGTACATGCCGAGATAGGACGCGTAGCGCGTTAATTCCTCGTTATTGAAAATATCACGCATCATAGAACGCGCCAGCACGGCACAGGCGCCTGCCCCGAGGCCTTGTAGTAAGCGGCCGGCTAATAGCAGATTTACCGTGGTACTGCGCATGCAAATGAAACCACCGATTAAGCAAAGGCTTAAACCCATGAGTAAGGGTTTGCGTCTTCCGATGGCATCGGACAACGGTCCATAAACAAAAGGCGATAAGCACAGACCACAGACAAACAGTGAGATACTCCATTGTATGGACCTATCGTTTGCCACTAAATCACGCGCCATATATGGTAGTGAGGGCAAGTAGATATCGATGGCCACCGAACTAAAGCACGATAGCAGCAAAATGATGATGAAAAAATGTGGTTTCTTCATGCAAGGAGGTGGACTGAGGAGTTGCATACTATGCGCCTTATGCATTTATCGTGTAGGGAAAAGAGTGTAGCAGTACTATTAACTTATGCCAAGCAAACCCCATAAAAAGCAGAGATTTCTGCTTATCGTGTATGCCAGTTATTCTCGATTAGTAGGGTAAGATAGTTTACTATAGCACGTTAATATTTCCTTAATAAAAGTGTGTTAGCGTAAAGATTACAATAATAGTAATTAAAATGGTGGTATCATGCAGGCAACAATTGCCAATGTCCCTACTAAAAACGATCCGGATAATCTTGCGTTTAACACGGAGCTCACTGAACTCAACGCGCTTTTAGCTGAATTGCAGCAGCTAGCACAAGATAGGGCTAAAGATAATGATTTGCGTCAATCGGCACGTGATGCCATCAAAGTGGTCGACTGCTTACGCTTTATCAAAGTTAATCTCGCTGAAAAAGGCTTTATCCGTTTTGCTTTTTTGCATAGGGGTGACCGCCGCTATCGTTCGGCCATTTACGTTCACGACACCGATCACGGTAATGGCGTGTTACGCGATTTAAATAACACGGCGTTTCACTTAAATGCTTATACCGATATCAGCGTGTGCGTACAGGCTCTGAACGGTATAATAAACGAGTTTGAAAGTGCAATTGCCATAGCGCGGCAACACAATGAGTTAGAAAAATTTGTTAGGGAAATACGCTATGACGCTAATGTGGGATGCTTAGAAGCGCGCATTAGTTCATGCTTAACTTACGTCGTTAGATTGCAACAAAAGAACCCTAAAAATATCGATGATTTAATTGGGTCACTTGCGCGACAATTTACTGGTGATTATAACCATGATATTAATTTAGTACTCACACATTGTCAGACGTATTTAAATCAAGACGTGATGATAGATAATGTAATTTATCCATTAACTCCAGAAAAAATCATCGAACGCATGCACACTGTTTACGCTTATGAGGCGCCTACGACTCTATCTTTATCACTGCCAACAGATAAAGCGCGTGCACAACACGCACTAGAATTAATTAGGCAGCAGCGTGCTTTGGTTAAAATGATCAGTTGCCCGACCGACAACAACAGAAATTTAGAGTTCATTTTAAATCAGTTAGCCGATCCTAGCAAATTCAGGCCAGTGAAACGATTAAGCGATGCTGCTAATCGTAACCGCATATGGAACACTCAAACCAAAAAATGGGAAACACGCAATTTAACTGCACCACGTGGGCGAGCTAAACCTAATAAGGTACATACCAAAAAAGAAGCGACTTCACTGTTGCCCAGTCATGGCAAGATGCAGTTATTCCCCGTGATGGAACCTGCTGTAGGCGTTTTATTCGATAGCAATAATTGTGATTTAAAAAATGAAAAATACGTATGGCCAAGCAACGTGGTATCCAATAATAAATGGTGGATAGCCGGTGCGGTTGCCCATCCCGTATTGGTGCCTAGCGAAAGCTTGGCTGAGATCAGACGGAATTTAGCGGCATTTGCCGCACAAGATCGGGTGCCTCGGCATAATGAGCTATTGGTCGGGTTGAGCAAAGAGGCATTCAAGGCGATTTTTATCACCCATGATTCGCTACAAACGCGCTTAAACGCGATCCGCGTAAAGTACCTGTGCGAAGCGCAGCTGGGTATAGAACTACCCATCTTGATACTGTCAACGCAAGAAAGCCCTAAACACTATAGCAGTGCACAGCAATACCAAGATTGCTTGAGCGGTCGACGCTATTTATCATGGTTTGCTGAACATAAACTCGCACAAGCCATTTTAATCGCACACCCTGAACTGGAAATGCAAAGTATGTTTCAGGGCATAGAGGCATTGCAGCAGGATTTAGATCAAAAAAATGTGGCCGCCATACAAGCGTTTTTATCGGCGTACACGGGTATGTTTGACACTGCGCAAGCGCAGTATATTATGTACCGACTCACCCAGTTCGAGCAAGGCGATACAATAATTCCTGTGTTATTGACTAAGCTGGATTCATCCACAAAAGAGCATGCGAAATTTTTACTACAATTAAAACGAGAATTAACACAGGGCGATTATGCGGGTGTTGTTCAGTCGTTAAAAAAACACAAACTAACGACAGTGCAAGCCCAAACCGTATTAGCGTTTTTCATTGAATGCAACATGGATGATTCTAATAAGAAAAAACTCATGGCAGCCCTCATAAAGAGTGCTCCCACTAGCACAGAGACGTTGTTACGCGACGCGATTTGTCAGGGCGATGAATTCCGTGCATTGTGTGTCTTATCACACAACGCAGCGGTTGATTCAGCATTGACGACCGAGCAGTGCTTGTTGTGGTTAGCCATACAGGCTGGTTTAACCCGTGTAGTAACAGAGCTGCTTAAAAAGGTTAATGTGACAACCTTACAATACGCACTGTTTTGCTGTGCCAATGATGAGAAACACGACAGAACGGCGGATGTTGTGTTATTACTACAAGCAAAAAAACAGATCGATGTGGATGCCTACACGGATAGCGATAGAAATACCGCCTTGCATCGTGCGGCTGCGCATAACCGAACTGAGATGATAAAAGCCTTGTGCGCGCGCGGTGGCAATGTGAATAGGATCAACCACGCAGGACAGTCGGCCCTGGTTATTGCACTAGTACAACAACAATTTGCTGATGCAGAACTGATGATAGCCAGCCAAGCACACGGCTTTGATGGCATACAACTCAACGGTGCGTTACAGCTTATTGCACAGCATAATCAAGAAAGCTTAGCGCTTGCATTACTGCAGAAAACAGCACAAGAAAATAAAAATTCGTTGTTACTTGATAGTGTGCATACTGACTTTCCAAGCGCGGATACGGCTATTCGTTGGTTATGTCAGTCTGGCGCTGATCCCAGTGCACTAGTTGGATCAGAACAACAAAGTGTAATGTATTATGTTGTTGTACAGGAGAAGTATGCTGCGTTAGCGCTAATGATTGAATACGGTAAAACCTTAAGCGGAAATAACGCGATTGATATTTTGCTATTATTGTTGACTAAGCAACAGAACGAGCTGGCAGCAAAATTATGTGATAAAAATAATAAATTACGTCCTATCATGCAAAATTTAGAAAAACTTATCCATGCTTTTGAGCAAGGTGATTTTGTTGCCGTTAAACGTTACGTTGGCAACTACAGGGGTAGTTTTTCTGTTATTCAAGCAGACTACTTATTAAAGCAAGCCATGTGTGCGCAACAGCATGAGTTGTTAACGTTGATAGTAAAAAAAACCAGTCCCAAGGACAGGCAACAGTTATTTGAAACGGCTATCGAAAGCCAAGACATTGCGTTAGCATTTATACTGGTAGAGCAGGCAATCAATTTTGAGGAAAATGGTCATGTCTTATATGAACGTATTGTTACCGATAATATGCCAGTGATTCTCGCTAGTATTACCGATACCAACATTCGCGAAAAACTTATTGCATTTTTTAACGTAACAAGAGAGAAAATAGCAGATCAGATGTTTTCTAATAAAATGAAAGTTATGTTGCTGTTGAGTGCTGTGACGCTTGCTTATGTGGCTATGCCCAATAATCCTGTGGAACGGTCTAAGGATTATGTGGCGCAATTACTTAACTATTTACACCGGAAAATGACCAGAGATTCTTATGTGATAGGCATGGAGGTAGGCGTTGGTCTGTTAGTGTCAGGGCTACTCTTTGCATTGTTAGGGCATGACTCGCATGAATCTGAAACGGCTATTGCGCCACATAATTCATCACAACCAATCCATAAAATTATAGATGGATACAACCCCAATATATTTTATAATGGTTCGTATCATCAAACAGAGAGGCTGAATATGGATAATACGGTTTTACTTGTTGGAGTCACGTCAGTTTTACTATTTTCTTGTGCCTTTATGTGCATTGTTAAGTTTATCTTAAAATCATGTGAGCCTTGTTCAGATTACAGGATCGCTAAACAACAGCATGACGCCATCGTTGCATTAATTAAATTATTAAATTCAGAGCTACTTCCAGCCGCAACACCGTCGTGCACGGATAGCTTGGCGCGTCGTGTGCATGGTTTTTTTGCTACACCCAATGCGCATGTGCGGTTGCAAGAAGAGTCAGATGTGGAATTAGGGCGGATGCAGCAGTTAGGGCGGATGCAGCAGTTAGGAAACAATTAAAAATTGGGGCTGACTGATGAGTTAATCAAGCAACAACGCTAATTTGATAAAAAAGCCACGGCTTGGGGTGAGTTAAACACCCCAAGCACCGCACAGGGTCACGAAAAAACTATATGGTCTCTGTGTCTTCTTCGGGAATGGCCGTTGGATTGAATTCAGGTAGTGTGATGTTCAACTCTAGGATAGAGCATTCACCGACCCGACCTAATTCAACTTTTACTTGGTCCTTATCTATCGATACATATTTGGCGATGACATCCACCAATTCTTTTTGCAACAAGGGTAAAAAATCATTGTTATTGCGCTGCGAACGTTCATGCGACACGATAATCTGCAAACGTTCTTTTGCCATTTTTGCGGTATTGTGCTTAGGAATAGCATGACTACTGCGTAGAAAACGTTTGAAAAAACTCATACTGCACTCTCCTCACGTTTACGCCCAAACAAGCGGTGGAATAAGCCTTTTTTCTCAGTATGTAAAAAGCGGAACGGGGTGTCTTCACCTAAGAAGCGTTTTACCGTGTCTTCGTAGGCTTGGCCCGCATCGCTCATTTCATCCATGATCACCGGTACGCCTGCATTAGACGCGCGTAACACTGACGGCGATTCAGGAATGACACCTAGCAAGGGAATAGATAAAATTTCTTGAACATCGGCTAAACTCAGCATGTCGCCACCTTCCACGCGTTGGGGTACATAGCGTGTTACGATTAAATGCTCTTTAATTGGTTTGAGTCCGTCTTCGGCGCGTTTTGACTTGCTGGCCAACAAGCCTAAAATGCGATCAGAATCACGCACGGAAGACACTTCGGGATTTGTGACGATCAGGGCTTGATCGGCAAAGTACAACGCCATTAATGCCCCACGCTCTATACCTGCGGGGGAATCACAGACGATGTATTCGAAGCCTTGGTCTTTTAATTCGTTGATGACACGCTCTACGCCGGCCTTGTTGAGCGCGTCTTTGTCGCGTGTTTGTGACGCGGGCAATATGAAAAGATTGTCGCAACGCTTGTCACGGATCAATGCTTGCTTGAGATTGGCATCTTGATTGATGACGTTGACAAGGTCATAGATCACACGACGTTCACAACCCATGATCAAATCCAAGTTACGTAAACCAATGTCAAAATCGATGACGGCTGTTTTATGGCCTTTAAGGGCAAGTCCAGTCGCGAACGCGGCACTGGTTGTCGTTTTACCAACACCACCCTTACCCGAGGTTGTTACGATTACTTCAGCCAATGTTAGCTCCTCACTGCGAGTTTAATAAGAGAGGCGATGATACCGTACTTTTAACGCATGGGGTAGGGGCTTTATGCCTCATCGATAACAAGATGTTCCTTTTCTAAGTAAATTTGCGTCATTGCATAGGAAGTGGGTGGCAAGTCTTCTTTAATCCGGTAGAAACCAGCAATCGAAACTAATTCTGCCTCGAGATGCTTGCAAAAAATGCGTGCGTTCTTATCACCATTGATACCTGCTAATGCGCGACCACGTAAATTGCCATAGACGTGAATATGGCCGTCAGCCAATAATTCCGCTCCGTTGCTGACCGATGACAAAACGATTAAGTCACCACCTTGCGCATAAATCTGTTGTCCCGAGCGCACGGGTTGGGTAACCAATTTAGAGGGTACGTAGGGGAGTTCTTGCTGCAATTCTTTAGGCTTAGGCAAGTTGACAGCTTGTTGTGGCTGAGTTTTAGTTGCCTTTTCAGCCGGTAACATGGCTAACCCAGCCGCGATGATGGCAGGGTGCAAGCCTGCATCATAATTACGCACACCTACCGGTATCATGTAACGCGCCCGTAACGCTTGGTTTATGGCCATTAAATCGATATCCGTTCCACTGGCTATGTGCTGTAAGTCAATGACGATGGGCGTGTACTGAAAGAAGTTGGGTAGTTGCTTAGTCAGCACGTGCAGGTGCGAGGCAATTTTATCCAAATCGGTGGTCAGCAGTTGCAATACAGTGAGGGTAAACAAACTACCCTTGAGTAAAACAGCTTCTTGCGCTTCAGCATTCATCTTTACGTGTCGCCTTGTTTTTCCTGGCTAGTCAAGATATGGTGGCAATGCAGCGCTGTCAAGCATTTACACGATACCACAAGGAAGAAGATATGGATAAAATTTGGCTAAAAAGCTATTCGGAGGGCGTGCCTGCGACGGTCGATACGCAGACTTATGCATCCGTTTCTGCTTTTTTCCAAGCGTGTTGTGCCAAATATGGCGATGCACCCGCTTACAGTTCACTGGGTACTGAGCTGAGTTATAAACAACTGTATAGCCGTGCACAGTCCTTTGCTGCCTACTTACAGCAGGAACTGTGTTTGCCACGTGGATCACGGGTCGCATTGATGCTACCTAATGTTTTGCAATATCCCATTGCGATGTTTGGCAGTTTGCTCGCAGGGATGGTGGTCGTTAACGTGAATCCCCTGTATACCGTTGATGAACTCGTGCATCAATTACAAGATAGCGGTACCGCGTTGATTGTGGTGTTGGCAAATATGGCATGCACGGTGGAGCGCGCATTGCGTTCAGTGACGATGCCACATGTTATGGTGACGCAATTAGGCGATGCGTATCCTTGGGTTAAATCTCAACTCGTCAATGCCAGTGTTAAACACATAAAAAAAATGGTTCCTGCCTATCATCTCCCACAGGCTATCTGCTGGCGTAAGGCCTTACGCCAGGGGCGACGTAAACAACTGCAAGCGGTGGATACACAAGCGGATGATTTGGCATTTTTACAATACACCGGTGGCACGACTGGCATAGCCAAAGGCGCCATGTTAACCCATGCAAACATAGTCGCCAATGTGTTGCAAATACGTAGTTGGTTTAAGCCGCTTATCCAAGAGTCGGGTGAAACCGTATTAACGCCATTGCCCTTGTACCATATTTTTTCGTTAACCTGTAATTGTTTGAGTTTTTTTTCATTTGGTGCGCGCAATGTGTTAGTGATCAATCCGCGCGATATGCGGAGTATTATCACTGAATTCAAACGTTATCCGATCACGGCAATGACAGCGGTTAATACCTTATATAACGCGTTATTACATACTCCGCAGTTTACACGTGCACACGTCGCACACGTAAAATTAGCGGTGGGAGGTGGCATGCCAGTGCAAAAAGCAGTAGCAGATGCTTGGCACGCGCGCACCGGCGTTCCGATTGTTGAAGGTTATGGGTTAACCGAAGCAAGCCCGGTTGTTACGGTAAATTTGCCATCACAGCCATGCTTCAATGCCAGCATAGGATTGCCATTGCCTTCTACCGAAATCAGTATACGCCGTGATAACGGCGAGGAAGTAGCGCAAGGTGAAACGGGTGAATTGTGTGTGCGCGGGCCGCAAGTGATGCGAGGCTATTGGCAACAACCCGACGAAACAGCCACTGTACTGAGTGCAGATGGTTGGTTAACAACGGGGGATATTGCCACCATGGATGACAAGGGCTTTATCTATCTGGTCGATCGCAAAAAAGACATGATCCTAATATCAGGATTCAATGTGTATCCCACGGAAGTAGAAAATGTCATCGCCAGTTGTCCAGGCGTGTTAGAAGTCGCGATAATTGGTGTAACCGATGCAGAGGGCAATGAACAAGTCAAAGCGTTTATTGTGAAAAAGCAAGCAGATTTAACCAGCGCCGACGTACTAGCGTATTGCGAGCAACACTTAACACGCTATAAATTACCTAAAATTATTGTGTTTACTGATGCACTACCTAAATCAAACATAGGCAAAATTTTACGTCGTGCTTTACGCGATGTACCCACCAAGAATTAATAGAACTATTCAGCATGTTGCTGAATATACCACTCGTACTTCAAGATGCGGAGTTTGATGGGTAAGTCGCGCGGTATATCCTGTTTTTAGACCTACACAAAGTAGGTGTGCACGGGGTCACCCAAGGATCGATACGCGATTCTCCCCTTGGGAAACCCCATCACGTAGCGAACACTTTAAAATGCAAAAAGCGCATTTTGAAGTGTAATAGATATAGTCACGAATTAATGTTAAATACGGCAAACAACAGGCGACGTCCAAGGCCCAAGGCAGGGCTGATTATCTTATCTAAGAGATTGAAATAAACTAGCATAAGCAACAGAATCCAACCCACGTTTTGGAATTTATCCCAGAATTTAGCAAACAGTTGCGGAAAAAATACGGCAATGATTTTGGCGCCGTCTAAGGGGGGAATCGGCAATAGATTAAAGCACATCAATAATAAATTAAGCATGATTCCCGCATTGGCCATAGCGCGTAGCAGACCGACGCCTGGAATATGCAGGAACCCGTTGGCGTAAATCAGTTTGATAACACAGGCCCATAGGCAAGCCATCGCTAAATTTGCCAATGGTCCGGCCAACGCAATACAGGCTAAATCGCGCCGTGGGTGGGCCAGGTTGTGCGTGTTGACGGGTACTGGCTTAGCCCAACCAAAAAGGATGTGCGATCCCATCAATAGGAGCGTAATCGGCATGATCAGCGTGCCTATTAATGAAATATGACGGAGTGGATTCAGCGATAAACGCCTCAGTCGTGCAGCCGTAGGGTCACCGAATACAGTGGCTGCGTAACCGTGCGCCGCTTCATGCAGCGTGATAGCAAAAATGCCAGGAATTAGCCAGATTAACAAGGTGACGAGCAGATCGTGTGGTATAGCCATCGCATAAACCTATATGCTGTCTCAGGAAATCGTATGTTATGACGCAATACGCGATAAAACAAGTCTATACCGCTCGTACTTCAAGATGCGAACGTTGATAGGTAAGTCGCGCGGTATATCCTGTTTCTAGACCTACGAAAAGTAAATTTTCGCTCGCTCACCCAAGGATCGATACGCGATTCTCCCCTTGGCAAACCCCATCGCGCAGAGAACACTGCAAAATGCAAAAAGCGCATTTTGAAGTGGAATGGGTATATGCATAAGCACAATAGGTTTAGATGCAGCGCAACGTGGTTTGATGATCCGAGGTGTGTAGGATCTCGCCTATTGCGCTGTCATCAACAACAGCCAACGCAAGGCAGTTGCCTGTGGCATCTATTGCGGCATTTACAATATGACCTACTGTCAGCGTCTGTGGATTAATTAAGGCGGTACCTGGTTGTGGTAGCTGTTGCATCGTTCCTTGGCAGACTGACAAATGTTTTTTTAATTTACCTAAGTGTTGCATGCGTGCAATAATCTCTTGCCCGACGTAACATCCTTTGGAAAAACTCACGGCGCCTTGTTGTGGATAGTCTAGGTCATGCGGCGTAAACAATTCACTACTGCGGTGATCCACGTGAGCCAGTTTCATGCGTATATCGCAGAGTTCCCACAATGCAACCGGTACATGCCGTTGTGGTGTGTATAAGTCACGCCATAATCGCTTTGCCGTATCAAGGTTGGCAATGAATAAATAACGTTGTGGTAGCGTACTGATCTGTATGCAGTGTTGGGTTGCAGACTCCGACACCACTTGGTTGAGCGCATTGGGTAAGCTAAGAGGTAGTGGCGGCGGGGCGTTACCCAACCAGCCGAATACGGCTTGCTCGGCAGATCTATCGCTTAATGTGACACGGGAAAACACCGCATATTTTTGTAATTGTTGCAGTGTATGTGTCAGGTTGTTGCGCGGCAGTATGAGTAGGTAGCTTGCATCGGATTGCCAAATGCGCAAGCTGGCGATGATTCTACCTTTAGCATTGCAAAATGCCGCTAAACAACTGCGCTCCGCCGGCATGGCATGGAGATCACAAGTCAACTGCCCTTGTAAAAAAGTTTTAGCGTTTTGGCCCGTTACTTCCAATACGCCCAGGTTATCTAAGTCACAGAGATACGCTTGCGTATCCAACGCATCGATTGTTGGCAAAGTAGTGGCGGTAATAGTTGTTAGCATCGTGTAGATCCTTTATCCTTGAGTCACGCGCAGTATATACCCATTACACTTCAAAATGCGCTTTTTGCATTTTGACCTGTTCTTTACGCGATGGGGTTTGCAAAGGGGAGACCCGCGATTCGCCCCTTTGGGGACCGTGGACAAATTTACTTTGTGCCGGTCATAAAAACAATATACCGCGCAAACAATTAACTTAAATTCGCACTTTGAAGTACGAGCGGTATATCACAGAGAGTAAAATTTTATGTTAGAGACCGGCTACGCTAACGCTATTAACCACCTACTATGGGCTTGCAGACGAGGCATGTTAGAGCTGGACCTTATTTTGGAACCATTTACTCGGCATGCATACAGCGGTTTGCCCGCAGAACAGCAGGCGTTATTTCGGCGTTTACTTGACTGTAACGATCAAGATTTATATCACTGGTTGATAGGTAGTAGCGAGCCCAAAGACGCTGCTTTGCTTGAGATTATTACGCTGGTGCGTGCTTATGCTCTACAAAGGTCCCTATAAATTAAAACCTTCCCTTTATTTGGCCACGGTACTCAGTGTATTGCATGCCGCTGCAGTATTGGTGGTGTGGGCCAGTACGATGCCTTGGTGGTTGGCAAGTTTGTTGTCTCTGTTGTGTTGGCTATCACTGCAATACCATTTGCATCGTTATGTTTATCTCGATATGGCGTTGGCAGTCACAACGTTCAGCTATGCGGCGCAGGGGAATTGGCTCATAGAGCAGCATAACGGCGAGCGTTATATCGCAACCCTGTTACCCGACAGCGTAGTAACCGCTGAGGTGTTATGGTTACACTTTCGCTGTTTGCATACAGGCTGGCGGTATAAAGTCCCACTTTTTAGTGACAGTCTAGCCGAACCTCTGCACAGGCGTTTGCGCGTATTATTGGGTAGCTTGCATAGCATCAATGAAATCCACGGTCTAGGCTAAACCCCTGGCGCGCAAGAATTCGTAACTATTCAGCAAAATGCTGAATAGTTACCCTTGATTTTACGCCTATCCAGTAAAACTGGGCTTAAAGGGAGAATCACGGTTCTCCCCTTGAGAATCCCCATCGCGTAAAGAATCGTTCCTAGTTACCAGAAAAATAAGCAAAAATTTTTTGCACCATTACTGTTAATACTACCTTTCAAGCAAAATCGTAATGGTTTGCAACTTTGCTGAATAGTTACAAGAATTCTTATTTGAAGAAAGCAGTCTCGTCTGACATTAACCTCTTGGTTGTAGTGTGTTACTATCCGCGTTTTTAGGTGTTTTCCTCATGCATACGACAAAACGTATATTGATTGTCGCCGGTGGCACGGGTGGCCATGTGATGCCGGGTCTCGCTGTCGCGGATACTTTGCGGCAACACTATGACATGGAGGTGGCGTGGCTGGGGACGACCGCCGGCATTGAGGCGGAATTGGTTCCCAAAGCAGGTATCCCTTTATTTACGCTACAGGTGCGTGCGTTGCGTGGCAAACGCATGTTGCAGCGTCTCTTTGGCCTGTGGTGTAGTGTAAAGTCATGTTATCAAGCCGCCATGATTCTGCATAAATACAAGCCAAATCTGGTGTTGGGCTTTGGTGGCTTTGTCAGCGGCCCTGGTGGTCTGATGGCAACATTGCTGCGCATTCCTTTAGTAGTTCACGAGCAAAATGCGGTGGCTGGTTTAACCAATCGTATTCTAGGGCGCATTGCCGGACGCGTGTTACAAGCGTTTCCACACACCTTTCCCGCACATTACCGGGCGCAACTTACCGGCAATCCCGTGCGCCATAGTATTGTTGATTTACCCCGTCCCGAGCAACGTTGGCGTGTTGCGGCAACGCGATTGCGTGTGTTGATATTAGGTGGTAGTCTCGGCGCTAATGTGCTGAATGAGACACTGCCTGTTGTGTTCGCGCAACTGAGTGCAGATGAGCGCCCAGTGATTTGGCATCAGACCGGTAAGTTGCATGTGAAGGCTACCCAAACTGCGTACCATTGTTACGGTGTGTCAGCACGGGTAGAAGCATTCATCGATGATATGGCGAATGCCTATGCGTGGGCAGAGTTAGTGATCTGTCGTGCAGGGGCATTAACCATCGCGGAATTGAGCGCTGCAGGAGTGGCGAGTATTTTGATCCCTTTTCCGCATGCGGTGGATGATCATCAAACGGCGAATGCGAATCATTTAGTGCAATGTGGTGCGGCTATTTTGCTGCCGCAACCTCAAGTGACAGTATCGCGTTTGTTGACTTTGTTACGTCAAGTGCAACAGCCGCGTGAACAATTATTACAAATGGGAATGGCTGCGTATGGTTTGCCAGCAAAACAGGCAACACGTTTAGTAGCACAACACTGTGTGGAGATGTTACGGTGAATAAACAATACAGAATGCGCAGTATCAAGCATATTCATTTCGTGGGAATAGGTGGCAGTGGCATGGGTGGCATCGCTGAGGTATTGCTGCAACAAGGCTATCGCGTTTCAGGATCAGATACACAACATAATGCGATGACACAACATCTGTGTGATTTGGGTGCTACCGTTTATCAAGGCCAATGCGCTACACAAGTGGACAATGTGGATGTTGTTGTGGTATCCACTGCTGTGCAGGGCGATAATGTCGAAATTGTAGCAGCGCAACAACGCCGCATTCCCATCGTACCGCGCGCACAAATGTTAGCGGAATTGATGCGTTTTCGTTATGGCATTGCAGTGGCGGGAACGCACGGAAAAACCACGGTGACTAGCTTTATTGCTACGGTATTGACGGAAGCCAAAGTAGATCCAACCTTTGTGATTGGCGGACGTTTAAATAGCGCCAACAGCAATGCGCGATTAGGACAAAGTGAGTATCTCGTGGTTGAAGCCGATGAAAGCGACGCATCGTTCTTATATTTGCATCCAATGATTGCTGTTGTCACTAATATTGACGCGGATCACATGGATACATACGAAGGCGATTTTAATAAATTAAAAAACACCTTTATTACTTTCTTACACCAGTTACCGTTTTACGGTTTAGCCGTGTTGTGTGCGGATGACCCGGTGGTGATGGACGTATTGCCGGATATTTCTAGGCCGGTGCTAACCTATGGTTTTGCAGCAGACGCCGACGTCCGTGTGGTCGATTGGCAGCAGCTAGGCTTTCAAAGCCAATTCAACGTGTTACGCAAGGGGAATGCGGGACCCTTAGCGATCACGCTTAATTTACCCGGTCGACACAATGTGCAAAATGCGTTGGCTGCGATCACGGTTGCCTCTGAACTAGGTTTATCAGACGCTGATATCCAGCATGCACTGTTGCATTTTACCGGTATAGGTCGACGTTTGCAGATATGTGGCGAGCTCGCCGTTCACGGCGGGCAGGTACTGTTGATAGATGACTATGGTCATCATCCACGCGAAATCAGCGCGACCCTAGATGCTATTGCACAGGCATGGCCTGACAAACGTTTAGTGATGTTGTATCAGCCACATCGTTTTACGCGTACGCGCGATTTATTCGATGATTTTTCACGTGTATTAGGCACCGTGGATGTCTTGCTAATGTTGGATGTCTACAGCGCAGGCGAAAAGCCCATTACGGGTGCCGACAGCATGTCCTTGTGTCGTAGCATCCGGCAACGAGGCGCAGTGGATCCGGTATTAATTAAAGATGAGCACGAGCTCGTGGAAGTATTAGCCAAAGTGTTGCAAGCCGGCGATATTCTATTAACGCAAGGGGCTGGTAACATCACGACGATTGCCAGCCATTTGGCATCAGGACAATTGAAGTTTACCTATGTCTAAGCCACTCACAAGCGATTTGCGTGGTCGCCTACTGCGAGACGCCATGCTTACTGACTACACGTCATGGCGTGTCGGTGGGCGCGCCGATTGCTTGTATATCCCGCAGGATTTAACCGATCTTTCCGCATTTTTGGCACAGCTACCTGCGATAGAGCCACTGACTTGGTTAGGCCTAGGCAGCAACGTGTTAGTGCGTGATGGTGGCATTCGCGGTACTGTCATTGTAACGCACACCGGCTTGAAGGAATTGACGTGCTTAGCACCCGATGTCATACGTGCTGAAGCGGGAGTATCTTGCGCCAAGGTCGCACGGTTTACTGCGCGTGAAGGTTTAGAGGGCGCTGAGTTTCTCGCCGGTATTCCCGGCACCATGGGTGGCGCATTAGCCATGAACGCAGGCGCTTGTGGTGGTGAAACGTGGCGATTGGTTTGTGCGGTGGAAACGATTGATCGTGCAGGCGTATGCCGGCAACGAGCACCACAGGAGTATCACGTACAATACCGTTATGTACAGCCGCCCGCACAGGAATGGTTTGTGGCCGCACACCTGCGCTTGTCGCCAGGCGATGTGCTCGTTGCCAAACAACGTATTCGTGATTGCTTGGACCAGCGCCACGCGACACAACCTACCCATTTACCCAGCTGTGGCTCTGTTTTTAAGAATCCACCCAATACCTACGCCGGATTATTGATTGAGTCGTGTGGTTTGAAAGGCTTCTGTGTAGGTGATGCGGCGGTATCAACTAAGCATGCTAATTTTATTGTGAATACTGGCAAAGCCAGTGCTACAGATATAGAACACTTGATCGCATTAGTCGTTGCGAAAGTACAACAAGAATGCGGTGTGAGCTTGCAAACAGAAGTTAAAATTATAGGTGAAAGAGAATGATAAGAGATGCTATTTCTGCGCACGATTTTGGCCGTGTCGGTGTATTGATGGGCGGGGTCACGGAACGCGATGTCTCGTTGCACAGTGGTAAATTGGTCTTAGCAGCATTGCGTGAAAGAGGCGTGGATGCACATCCGATTGTGGTCGAAGCGGAATTAATCCCAGCGTTACAAACAGCGCATGTCGATAGGGTGTTTAACATATTACACGGTGGCAGTGGTGAGGGTGGTATTGTGCAAGGCATATTGTGTGCGTTAGGCATACCTTATACCGACAGCTCTGTGCTCGCATCCAGTTTAGCCTTAGATAAAGAGCGTACCAAATGGTTATGTCACGGCATCGGTATTCCTACGCCAGATTACTTAGCGATTGATGCAGGAACCCGCGTTGACGCCGTCATCACACGTTTAGGCTTACCTTTTGTCGTGAAGCCGATGGACGGTGGCTCATCGTTGGGAGTGAGTATTGTCAAACAAGCACTAGAGTTTACGGCTGCCGTGGCATCCGCACGCCAATACAGTGAACGCATCATGGCAGAGTATTTTATCGCGGGTAGAGAGTTAACAGTTGGCATACTAGATAATGAGGCATTACCGGTGATTGCCATCGAAGTGGCACAGGGATTTTATGATTACACGGCAAAATACCACGCTGATGATACACGTTATCTCTGCCCTGCAGGTTTGGATGACGCGCAAGAAGCAAAAGCACGTGCGTTGGCGTTACGTGTTTTTACGGCCGTGGGTTGCAGCCATTGGGGACGTGTCGATTTATTAGAAGACCAGCAACAGAATCTATGGTTACTTGAGGTCAACACGATTCCCGGGATGACCGATCACAGTTTGGTACCCAAAGCAGCCAAAGCCATAGGCATAGAATACCCGGAATTAATCTGGCGTATTTTAGCGACGACACTTTAGCTGGAAATGAGCGCTTGATAGTCTTGCTGCGCAGCCGAATAGCTAAATATTTCCCCTGCCTTGATATCAAAAAACCACAAATGAATCACTAAGCTGTGTTGCATGACCTGGGTGCGTATCCAGGGAAAGGAGAGGCAATTGTCATAAGATTGCTTGAGCGCGAGCTTGGCACACTCGTTCGCATGAGCGCCCTTCGCGTTATCTGCTTTGACGATAGAAACCCAACTGCTGATAAAATCATCCTGTGGATCATCCTGATTATCCAACAGGGATTGAATACCACCGCATTGACTATGACCCAATAAAATCAAGTGTTTTACCCGTAAAAACCGCACGCCGAATTCTAATGCCGCACTCGTACCGTGGTGGGCTTTGTCTTTTTCATAGGGAGGTACGATGTTTGCGATGTTACGCACGACAAATAAATCACCGGGATCGCATTGCAAGATCAAGGCGGGATCGACGCGTGAGTCACAGCACGCAACGACCATAATCTGTGGCTGTTGACCGTGATGTGCAAGGGACTGCATCACCGACTGATCGCCCAGTGCATATTTTTCCCTAAAGCGCTGGTAGCCTTGCAAAATTTTCGACAAACTTTTTTCCATGTATATTCCTGCAATAAATGCGCGCCTGTATGAGCCACTTTATACACCGAAACGCATACTCACACCGTGGCAAGTGCCTCGGTCACAGCGGTTGTATTTACGCTGGGTGGTGTCGCGTTAACAAACAAGGCAACCAGGGCTTGCCACAACTCCGTGAGTGTTTCACTCATGATGAAAAAATTTGCATCCAGTTGCTGTTGCATGGACTCTGTGTGATTTTCTTCCGCTAGGGTCAGCAGCTTATCGTGATAGCGTATGCTGCGTAGGGTAAAATCATCCGCGATAGTAGCGTTAATCGTATCTTGCCAATTGCAAGCGAGTTGTTGTACGTGGTAGTTATCATCCAACAGCACTTGCAGGCTAGCGGCATTGAGATCTTGTTGCTGGCAACGCACTTTTCTGTTTTGTAGATGCGGATCTTGTAGCACACAATTTTTCTCTAAGTTGAATGCGCCCGGTGGCTCATGGCGTAACCATGAGGTGAGCAGGGGAGCAAGCGCTTTTGTCGGTAGGTTATTACAACGCAACTGTAAGGTTTTTTGCAATAAATCGACAAATAAATCGAGCTTAAGCGGAGTAATATTATCGACGATCAACCACTGCCTTTTGGTGTCAATGTAGGCGTAAATACGCAGTAATTTGCTGAATGCGCGCGGCAATAGCATTTGTCGTACATCTGCCTTGAGGCTTTGCTTGGCTTTGCCTGATATCTTTTTAGCGTACTGTAATTCCAACTCTTTTATTCTTTCTTGCAAGGTTTGGTTAACCACCACATTGGGTAATAACTTTTCTTCCAGTTGCAGGCAAATGAGCAGATAACCGTTAGCAGCATGCACCAATTGCGTGTCATCTTCTGCACCCGCCAACGGGGAGACCCAACCTGCGCTGTGTGGCAGGTGTGGCGAGCACGGATGAAACGGCAAGTGCGCTAACTGCGCGGCCAATTGCGCCGCATCGTAGGGTACAGGCGCGGAGAGTTGCAATAACTTAGCTTGTTTAAACCACATAAGTGTGTCCGTTGTTAAGATGACAATACGTCGTTAGGTTTGTTTAAGTAAACCGAATGAGGGTAATTCAACGCGAGTACCTGCTGCGTCTGCTGTGCCTGCTCGGGCAAATCGAGTTCTCGATAGGCGCTTATCATGACAGCCAGCGCTGCTTCTGTTGACGGTGTACTGGGGTAATGGCGCAGCACTTCTTGGGCACGGTTCAGCGCCGAAACGTACAGCTGACGGCGCAAATAATATTTTGCAACGGTCGTTTCACTGTGTGCGAACAGATCGCGTAAATACAGCATGCGTTGTCGCGCATCTGCTGCGTAAGGACTATTCGGGTAGCGTTTGACAACGCTACTGAACGCAGTAAAGGCTCTGCGTTGTTGACTCAGATCGCGTTCGGAACGATCGATATTTAAGCGCGACACGATGATGTTTTCATCCGGAGTAAAATTGGCTAAGCCTTTTAAATAATAGGCATACGCGGCGTGTGTGCTTTGAGGAAATAAGCGAGCGTAGCGTTCAGCCATCATTTCGGCGGAGGTGTTGTCTTTGGCTTGGTAATAGGCGTAAATGAGTTTAAGTTGGGCCTGTTCGTTGCGTTTGTCGGTAGGGTATAGAGTCATTAGCGCTTCCAACGCCTCTATCGCTTTGGTGTACTGCTTTTTATTTAATGCAGTGTCTCCTTGACGGTAGATTTGCGTGGCGCTTTGGCCGGCAAATGCCGCATTGGGATCGACAACTTTATTTGAGCTGCAGGCAGTGAGCCACAGCGCCAACAGACAACAGAACGAAACCACATACTTCATAACGCAAGGTATACCTATGTTTACTCATTGGCTGCGGATTATAAGCGAAAACTAATGCACAAAGCCACCTTTAAAATGGTTATGCTGTACTTGGTGGTTTAGATACTGTACAGTATCGCTGTTTACGCGATGAAAGATAACGACGACACGCGGTGCACGGCATATCCCGCTCATACTTCAAGATGCGAACTTTGATGGGTAAGTCGCGCGGTATACTTTGTTTTGATGACCGGCACACAGTAAATTTGTGCACGGTCACCCAAGGGAATAATCGTGATTCTCCCCTTAGGGAACCCCATCGCGAGAAGAACACTGCAAAATGCAAAAATCGCATTTTGAAGTGGAATGGGTATATACCGCTCGCACTTCAAGATGCTAACTTTGATGGGTAAGTTACGCGGTATACTTTGTTTTGATGACCGGCACACAGTAAATTTGTGCACGGTCACCCAAGGATCGATACGCGATTCTCCCCTTAGGGAACCCCATCGCGAGAAGAACACTGCAAAATGCAAAATCGCATTTTGAAGTGGAATGGGTATATAACGTCTAACCATAGGATTGCTCCCACAGAATGAATGATATTGTGCACCTAGAACTCGTGATCCCACTTACTCTGCAAGGCATGCGACTCGATCAAGCCTTAGCACAGTTGTTGCCGGATTATTCGCGCGCGCGCCTACAAGCGTGGTTACACGAACAGGCTATCACAGTGAATGGCGTGTACCCCAGTCAACGTATGAAAGTGCAGGGTGATGAACACGTCGTCATCCATGCGGCGTTAGTTCCTGCAGTGAGTTGGTCGGCGCAAGATTTAACGATGGAAATTGTATTCGAAGACGAGAGTCTACTTGTGATTAACAAGTCTGCCGGCATGGTGGTACACCCTGCGGCGGGCAATCGTGATGGCACACTGCTAAATGCATTGTTGCACCATTGTCCCGCGCTCGTGCACTTGCCGCGTGCAGGCATTGTGCATCGCTTAGATAAAGATACCTCTGGCTTACTGGTTGTCGCCAAAAATCTGGTGACGCACCATGCGCTAGTGCAACAGTTACAAGCGCGTAGCATTACGCGTGAATATGTGGCGTTGGTCAATGGCGTGATGGCATCGGGTGGTACGGTGGATGCGCCGATTGCTAGACATCCGCGCTTACGCACACAGATGGCTGTGGCAACACACGGCAAACCGGCAGTGACCCACTATCGCGTCATGCAACGCTTCGCACGTCATACCTTAGTGAAGGTCATGTTAGAGACGGGACGTACGCACCAAATTCGTGTGCACATGGCACATATCAATTACCCGATTGTGGGTGACCCCGTATACACGCGGCACGGGGTTCCTAAAGGCACACCACCCTTGGCGCGTGATGCCTTACTGGGTTTTAAGCGTCAAGCCTTGCATGCAAAACGCTTAGCCTTGTTGCACCCCGAACGCCAAGAACAAATGGCATGGGAAGTCGCCAATCCAGACGATTTAGAACGCTTGTTGCATTGCTTAGCGGTGGATGAGACGGCGGAGTAGAAATCACTTAACCAAGCCCTTTGCGTGTCGTTCAGACACTTGTGCGGGTGATTTTTATCAGATGGATCGCGCAAGCGCCGTGGAATCAAGACATTGAATGTAGCATATTAGTTTGGTAGAGTCGCGAACATAAGGAGACAATATGGAGCATTGGCGCAAGAAAACGATTCTACTCATGGGAATTAGCTCCTCTATTGGTAAAGCGCTGCACGAAATGCTATTTAACCCAGGTACCCACTTTTTTATCGTGACGAGAAAGCTTCGTCAGTATGCTCCAAGCATTATTTTTGATTCATCTATACCGCCTGATTTCAAGATGCGAATTGTGATGGGTAAGTCGCACGGTATATCCTGTTTCGATGACCGGCACACAGTAAATTTGTGCACGGTCACCCAAGGGGAGAATACGTCAAAATGCAAAAAGCGCATTTTGACGTGGAATGCGTATATACCAAGTATCTACAACAAACTTGATGTTACCGAAGAACCGAATACACAATGTTGCACGTCGGCGGCGATGCAAAAAATGTTACAGATGGAGCATGGCAATACATGAGTATAGCCTCTTGCCAAACACTCGCAATCATCGGTACCGGAATTTCTGGCCTTGGCGCCGCGTCGCTCCTGCATCCTCATCGTGATATCACGGTTTATGAGAAGAATGATTATATTGGAGGTCATAGTCGGACGGTTGATGTTGAAACTCAAGATGGAGTCGTTGCCGTTGACACAGGATTTATCGTTTTCAACAAGCGCAACTATCCTCTTTTGACGCGTCTATTTGAATATCTAAACGTGCCCATGACAAAAAGCGATATGTCTTTTGGCGCAAGCATCCATGATGGCTGGCTCGAGTATGGCACGCAAAATCTGGCTAACATCTTTGCGCAAAAACAAAATATTTTCCGACCTGCTTTCTGGAGTATGGTATCAGATATTTTTAAATTTAATGCAAAAGCTCGCGGATATCTTTCAAAAGATCCTTCATTCACGCTGAACGACTGTCTCAACGAACTCAACATCGGTGCCTGGTTTCGACAATATTTCCTGCTCACGATGGGTGGTGCGATCTGGAGTACGCCGCTTAGCGAAATGCTTAAATTTCCTGCTTGTACGTTTGTCCGATTTTTTGAAAATCATGGCTTATTGACGATTACAGATCATCCTCAATGGTACACTGTACGCGGCGGCAGCCGTGAATATATTCACCGTCTGACGCAGCCATTTAAAGATTGCATTCATCTGAGTCGTGGCGTCAGCAAGCTGTGGCATGATGAAAGCGGTGTCACCATTGAGGATGTGCATGGCGAAAGACAAACCTATGATGAGGTTATTCTTGCTTGTCACGCCGATCAAGCATTGGCGATGATACAAGATCCAAGTGATGATGAGCGAAAAATACTGTCCGCTTTCAAGTATCATTCAAATCGTGCTGTTTTACATAGCGATATTCGTTTCATGCCGAAACGACGCAAAGCCTGGGCAAGCTGGGTTTATCTTTCGCAAGGAAAAATAGATGAAAATCCATGCATTTCACTAAGTTATTGGATGAATAATCTTCAGCCCCTGCAAACCGATCACCCTATGATCGTGACACTCAACCCTGGCCGCGCACCCGACCCAAACCTTGTTCACAACGAGTATATGTTTGAACATCCGATTTTTGATGCAGCGGCAATCCATCATCAAAGCCAAATTGAGACAATTCAAGGTCGTCATCGACGTTGGTTCTGCGGAGCTTATCAACGCTACGGATTTCACGAAGACGGTCTTGACAGTGCGGTTAAGATGGTTCGACAGATGGGAATTGATCCATCATGGTGATCACTCCGCAGCTCTACACCGCCAAGGTGATGCATAAAAGACTCTTCCCGAAAGAAAATATTTTTAACTATGGCGTTTACTATCTTGCTATGCCATTGCCAGCCGCACCTATTCCAGGACGCCTTGTCAGTTTTCACGCGCAAGATGTCGGCGCACGCGACGGTAGTGATCCAACGCTATGGGTCAACGGCATTTTAGCCGATTACGATTTGGATAAAAAAACGCAAAATATTATTCTTGTCACGATGCCACGTGTACTCGGTTATGTGTTCAACCCGGTGAGTTTTTATCTTTGCCTGGATGACACTCACGCGCTGAGGGCTGTTTTATGTGAAGTGCATAATACATTTGGCGAACAGCACAGCTATTTGTGTGCCCACCCGGATCATGCCACGATCACCGCCGATCAGTGGTTAGACGCGGAGAAAGTTTTTCACGTCTCGCCTTTTTTAGAACGACGCGGCAATTATAAGTTTCGCTTTCACCTCAAATCCGATAAGCTCGGCATCTGGATCGACTATTACGATGTGCAACAGCGCAAGCAGCTCATGACATCACTGGTCGGCACGTTGACGCCTTTGAATTCCGACACGTTAAGGCAGGCGTTCTGGCAGCACCCACTCGTAGCAGTGAAAGCGATCATGCTGATCCATTGGCAAGCGTTGAAACTGATGATGAAAGGCATTGGCTATATCACCAAGCCGGAGCAACTTTCGCAAAAAGTCACCACCAGCCGAAATCAGAAATAAGGGATTAAAAACATGTTTGAACGTCAAATCACCCATCGCTTTCTCTGTGCCCTTGAACATATTGAATATGGCGCGATCATCGTCATGACGCCAGATAGTCAGACGCACGCCTTCAAAGGCTCAAAACCAGGCGCACAAGCACAATTTGATATTCATGATTGGAGTGTGATCAGTGCTACAATCCGCTATGGTGATGTCGCCTTTGCCGAAGCCTACCGAGATGGTTTGTGGGATTCGCTTGATCTGACACAGCTGTTTCTGTTTGGTTTGCAAAACCAGTCCGCGCTTGATGGTTATATCCATGGGGGCGCTTTCGGAAGACTGGTCTCTCGTATCGCTTATTTTTTCTCTCGCAACACAATACGCGGCAGCAAAAAAAATATCTATGCTCATTATGATCTAGGTAACGATTTTTATAAGTTGTTGCTCGACCCGTCGATGACTTATTCATCGGCGATTTTCGGTGATAAGAAGGAAAAACTACAAGATGCACAAAATCGCAAATACGACAGAATTATTGATCGTCTTAATTTGTCCGGAAGCCTGCTCGAAATCGGCTGTGGTTGGGGTGGTTTTGCCGAGAGGGCATTGCAAAGGGGTGATTACAGCATCAAGGGTCTGACGATTTCCAAGTCCCAACATGAATTCGCCTCAAACCGCGTCGGAAAGAACGCTGTTATCGCGTTGGAGGATTACCGCCATCAAAAAGGTCTTTATGATCATATCGTATCGATAGAGATGTTCGAGGCGGTCGGGGAGAAATTTTGGTCTGTTTATTTCGCCAAGCTCAAGTCTCTTCTCGTTGATAAAGGCAAGGCGATAGTGCAAACCATCACCATCGCTGATTCCTTTTTTGAACGCTATCGCAGCGGAAGTGATGCCATCCGCACCTTCATCTTTCCCGGCGGCATGCTGCCATCTGCTGCAAAATTTCGCGAGGAAAGTGCGAAAGCTGGCTTTGCCGTGACAGACGAATTTGCGTTCGGTCAGGATTATGCGCTAACACTCACGCACTGGCTTAAGAACTTCGATTCAAAAATCAACGAAATTAAAAGCATGGGATTTGATGAGAAATTCATACGCATGTGGCGTTTTTATCTGACCTATTGCATCGCAGCATTCAGCTATGGGCGAACCGATGTGATCCAATGGGAGCTTCAACATGCATTGTAGCGCGCGCACATTACGCGAAAAATTATTTTTCACAAAATGGCGCAAAGGGAAAATATCAAAATCACCGTTGCACGGCGCTCTTTTGGGATTATCATGAGCGCACCAGTGCTCAGTCGGAAATCTCTGCTGCAGTACGGCTTTGTTGCATTGCCCGTGGCCTTTGCCGGCTTTCCTCTTTACAT
Source organism: uncultured Gammaproteobacteria bacterium (assembly GCA_964646995.1). GTDB lineage: Bacteria > Pseudomonadota > Gammaproteobacteria > CAZYIF01 > CAZYIF01 > CAZYIF01. Next base: position 56,928 of record CAZYIF010000005.1, on the reverse strand, counting down.
CCTCGCCCCTGATTTTTACGCCACTCATTACGGTCTTTCGCTGACGCTACTCGGCACGTTACTTTTGGCTATCCGACTGTTCGATGCGGTGCAAGATCCTCTGATCGGCTGGCTCACCGATAGATTACAGGGACGGTTTCTGCCGTTACTCGTCGTTACTGGAACAGTGCTTTGCATCTCGATTTTCGCGCTTTTCAACGGCATGATCTTCTCGCCTACTATCTGGTTTGCCATCTGCATGATTTTTGCAGTCAGCGCTTACAGCGTTCTGACGATCATGCTAGGAGCACAAGCAATATTGTGGACGCCGAATAGGCACGAACAGACCAGAATCGCTGGCACGCGTGAAGCTTGCGGTCTCGTCGGTCTTGTGATCGCCGTCTCTATGCCGACACTGCTTTTGCATCTGGTAAAACCTCAACGCGTTTACCTTTGGTATACAATGATCCTTGCCGTCTTGATGTTGGTGAGTATCGCTAGTTTTTCCAGATTAGCGATAAGCTTACCTTCAAAACTTCATATTCAAAAAAAGCAAAAAGTGTCTCTCTTAGGTGGCTTGCGCACGCTGTCTAAGGAAAGCCAGCGACTCTTCGGCGTGTACGGCTTAAGTATGCTGGCATCTAGTCTGCCTGCTGTTTTGGTGATTTTCTACGTGCGCGATCTGCTTGGGGCAGCACATCTCACAGGGTTGTTCCTGCTACTTTATTTTCTCTCAGGCGCTTGTGTCATGCCGCTTTGGAAAAATCTCAGCGTGCATATTGGAAAATACAAAACGTGGTGCCTAGCAAACATAGTCGCTGTTGCGGGTTTTATAGGTGCATTTTTTCTCAATGCAGGGGATGTTTGGTATTATGCGATCGTTTGCGTGGTCTCAGGCATTGCGCTCGGCGCGGATTTGATATTACCACCCTCCATTTTATCTGATCACATCCACGCAAGCAGTAACAGTGCCTATTCTGGCATGCATTACGCGTTTCTAGCTTTTATCGCCAAAGTCAGTCTAGCGCTAGCTTCGGCTATCGCACTGCCTGCGCTTGATGTTGTGGGCTTCAAGCCTCACACTGCTAATTCGCAAGTGGCGCTCATGACGCTTTCCGCCGCTTATGCGCTTATTCCTTGCGTACTGAAGCTTATGGCTGCAGGTTTACTTTACATCTTTTTTATCCGACATCACTTAGGAGGAAACAATGAAAATCTTGAAAAGCATCGCAACGATAGGCATTCTGATCATGGCAACCATAGGAGTTCTCAACATGTTTAGCTTACGCACGACAGATAATCTTGATTACTACAAAGGCACGGCGCCACGCGCCGATATCAAAGAATATTTCAATGGTCCGGTCAAAGCCTGGGGAATTGTCCAGGACTGGAAAGGTCGCGTCGTACGCCGATTTGACGTGAATATGGTCGGCAAATGGGAAGACGACGTAGGCACACTCACCGAAAACTTTGATTATTATGACGGCAAAAAGCAACAACGCATTTGGACGATTAAACAGCTCGCTGACGCTAGCTACGAAGGAACCGCCGCAGACATCGTTAACAAGGCGATAGGCAAAACCGAAGGCAGCGCCGTACGTTGGAACTATGTGATGAATCTTCCCGTTGACGATACCACCTACCGCATTCGCTTCGACGATTGGATGTGGCTTATGAATGACGGTGTACTTATCAACCGTTCTTATCTTAAAAAATTTGGGCTAACGGTTGCCGAACTCACGATCGTCATGCAAAAACAACAATGATCAATAAATCCTATAAAAATCAGATCGTCTGGATTATCGGTGCAAGCAGCGGCATCGGATCGGCTCTGGCGCGGGAACTCTCCGCGCGCGGAGCCATCCTTGCGCTTTCTGCACGGCACAAAGATGCGCTTGAAAAGCTTAAAGTTGAACTTGGCGATTTGCACGGTATCTTTGTGCTGGATATCACAGATGCGGAAATGACCCTGCGCACAGCACGACTGATCCGGGAGCACTTTGGCAAGATTGATCGCGTCGTTTTTCTGGCAGCTGCCTATACGCCCATGAAGATAGACATGCTCGATATCGCCTTAGCCAAAAGCATCGTTGCGGTCAATCTCACCGGTGCATTCAATCTTGTGCATGCCGTACTGCCTATCTTCAAAACCCAAAAAATCAAAGGCCAGCTTGCCTTGTGCGGCAGTGTTGCCGGATATATTGGCTTACCTGGAGGCCAGCCATATAGCGCGACCAAAGCTGCGATCATCAACCTTGCCGAAAGTCTTTATGTCGAATGCGGCGAGGCTATCGATATCAAACTAATCAATCCAGGCTTTGTACGCACGCCGCTGACCGATAAAAACGATTTTGCAATGCCGATGATTATCGAACCGGAACAAGCCGCCATGGAAATAGCGCAAGGGCTGTTATCAAAGCGTTTTGAAATTCACTTCCCTAAAAAATTCACGCTCTTACTGAAAATCCTACGCCTGCTTCCCTATGCGTTGTCCCTGCGCTTGATGCGAAAAATCAAAAGCTAAAAGAAATTCGGATATATACCGCTCGTACTTCAAGATGCGAATGTTGATGGGGGAGTCGCGCGGTATACTTTGTTTTGACGACCTGCACACAGTCAATTTGTGCACGGTCACCAAAGGCTCGATACGCGATTCTCCCCTTTGGAAACCCCATCGCGTAGAGAACACTGCAAAATGCAAAAATCGCATTTTGAAGTGTAATGGGTATAGTCGCAGCAAGATTGCATAAAATGAGTCATGCGCAAATATTGTGCGGTCAGACTTAGCTATTTAAGCCCTGTATCTTTTGAAGCACAAAAGCGCGTTTAGTAAGGTGTCTGCTTTATCGGGCGAGATCATTAGAATGCGGATCCAATAAGAAAGCCATTAAAAATGCGTACGAATATGTTAACATCGGACCCAACGTAGAAAAGCAAAAGGCTAATTGTTACGCAATGCATTTAGTGGTATACGAGGAAACAAATGAAACCTTGCTATTTACAACCGGATTGGCCAGCGCCTGCGTGCGTGCAAGCGTGCACGACCACACGTGGGGGTGGTCACAGTCAAGCACCTTACGCGAGTTTTAATTTAGCGGATTACGTCGGCGATGATGCGCAGGCTGTGCGTTATAATCGTTTACAATTACAAACCGAGTTAGCCTTACCTGCCGAACCGTTGTGGTTGCATCAAGTGCACGGCAGTGCGGTGGTCGATGCTGCGAGCAGTGCAGCATGGCCTGACGCGGATGCATCTTACACGACAAAACGTGGAGTGGTGTGTGCAGTGCTTACGGCAGATTGCCTGCCTATTTTACTGTGTGATGCGCAAGGCACGGCGGTGGCGTCTGTGCATGCTGGGTGGCGTGGCTTAGTCGACGGTGTGATCGCTACAACCTGCGCCGCGCTCGCAACCCACACTGGCACGTGGTTCGCGTGGTTAGGACCCGCTATTTCTGCAACGGCATTTGAGGTGGGTGACGACGTTTATCACGCATTTATCACGCAAGATAAGCGTAGTGCAGCGGCTTTTACAGCAAAGGCACCGGATAAATGGCATGCGGATTTATATGCCGTGGCACGCCAGCAATTGCACGATGCAGGAGTTACTGCGATTTTTGGTGGAGAGTATTGTACTTACACCGATGAAACTCGGTTTTTTTCTTACAGACGTCAGGCGAACACCGGTCGCATGGCGAGTTTAATCTGGTTAATTTAAGAGGACAGTGAAACATGAAATTCGGACGATGGATAGCTTACATTTTGCTGATCACCACGACCTTGTGTGCGCAAGCAGCCGTACCAACTACACTCATTAGCAATGGTGCACCCAGTTTGGCACCTATGTTACATAAGGTGATGCCCTCTGTTGTTAACATCTATATCACCCTGAATGAAAATGCTAAAACTACGGACGAAACTGCCGCGCCCGATAAACGCCTACCGCAGCAGGGCAATCCATTTGCGGCCTTAGGCTCTGGTGTCATTGTGGATGCTAAGCAAGGCTATATCATTACGAACAATCACCTGACCCGTAATGCAAAATCAATCAGCGTTAATTTAAGCGATGGCCGTAAATTTACCGCCGATCTCATCGGTAGTGATGCCTTATCGGATATCGCCGTATTACACATCAAGGCCGATAAATTGCAATCCATTGAATTTGCCAACTCCGATAAAGTACAAGTCGGCGATTTCGTCACAGCGATTGGTAATCCCTTTGGTTTAAGTCAAACAGTTACATCGGGAATCGTGAGCGCCTTGCAACGCACAGGCTTAGAAATTGAGGGTCCGCGCAGTTACGAAAACTTCATTCAAATCGATGCATCGATTAACCCCGGTAATTCCGGTGGTGCCTTGGTTAATTTACAAGGCGAATTAATCGGCATTAACACCGCTATTTTTTCCCCTACGGCTAACGGCGGCAACGTGGGAATCGGTTTCGCGATTCCCTCGAACATGGTGTACAGCGTGATGACGCAGCTGATTAAATACGGCCGCATGCAACGTGGCATGGTCGGCATGCTCGTTCAGGATTACACCTCTGAGTTAGCCGATGCTTTCCATCAACCCCAACAAAAAGGTGCCATTGTCACGCAGATTACCGCACGTTCACCCGCAGAGAAGGCGGGTTTGCAGGTAGGCGATGTTATTTATGCGGTTAACGCTGCTCCCATAGAAAATTCGATCATGGTGCGCAATAGCATAGGCTTAGTGCGTGCAGGCGGCATCATCGATTTGGATGTACAACGCGGTGGTAAATCGGTCCATCTTAAAATCAAATCAGCTAATCCTAAAGTAATCGAGTCCTCATTGCGTAAAGCCGATCGCTTTTTATTTGGTTTAGGCTTACAAACGTTTAATCAAGATGTACCGTTACAGGGGCAAATTAAAGGCGTACAGATCGTCAGTCTAGCGCCCAACACACCGGGATGGACCGCACGCCTAGTGTTGGGCGATGTGATTGTCTCCGCCAATCAACAAACGGTAGAATCCGTGGAAACCTTGCGCCATATTGCAGCGGAAGCCAATGGACAGAATTTATTGTTGAATGTTAAACGTGGCAGTGGGGCCTTATTCGTCGTCGTTAAGAGTTACACACCACAAGACAATGGCAAAGAAGCGAATGATGGTGATGCGGATCTATTTGGATAATGGTCTTGTTATACCGGATTATCACTATCGATAAAATGATGTTCTAGCCCAAACTGTTGCGCGAGGTGTTGTCCTAAGGCCTGCACCCCGTAACGTTCAGTGGCGTGATGTCCTGCCGCAAAAAAGTGAATGCCTGCTTCACGTGCTTGGTGCACGGTTTGTTCTGATACTTCGCCGGTTAAATACGCATCTGCCCCCGCACTGATGGCTTCATGCAACAGGCTTTGTCCTGCACCGGTGCACCAGGTCAAGCGTCGTATGACGGGCGCCGATCCGGGAATGTGCAGTGGCTGCCTACCTAGGGTATGCGTTATGTGTTCTGCGAATGCTGCCCCAGTCAGCGGCGTAGCCAGCGTACCTTGAAAAACGTAACTGCGTGCTTGTGTGCTAAGGGGTTGCGGATCGATGATCCCCAATCGTTGTGCGAGTTGTACGTTGTTGCCCCATCGTGGATGTATATCCAACGGCAAATGATAGGCGAGCAAATTAATATCGTGTTGCAACAACAACTGCAATCGTACCTGTTTCGCACCGACAATACAGGGCGCTTCATCTCGCCAAAAATAACCGTGATGCACCAAGATAGCATCGGCCTGGTGCTGCAGCGCAGCTTCCAGTAGCGCCAAGCAAGCGGTCACCCCAGTCACCAACACGCGTACCTCGCTCTTGCCTTGCACTTGCAAACCATTGGGACAGTAGTCGGTGATCGCCTGATTTAATAAAACTTCGTTGAGGTAATCAACTAAGGTGTTAAGTTGCATGATCACTCCCTAAGGATAACGACGCCAAGTGGATGCGACCCCACACAAAGGCCGGGCTATAAAATCCCCGCAGCGCGTTCTGCGGCGCGCAAGGTAAGCACTTCGTAACCGCTTTCTGTTACCAAGATGGTGTGTTCCCACTGCGCCGAGAGTTCGCCATCCTTGGTTACCACGGTCCATTGATCATCCAATGTTTTAGTACCTGCCTTGCCTCGATTGAGCATGGGTTCTATCGTAAATGTCATACCAGCGGCTAAGGTAAGACCTGTATTGGCCACACCATAATGCAATACTTGGGGATCCTCATGAAAATTTTTACCTATACCGTGTCCGCAATATTCTTTTACCACCGCTAGCCCGTGGCTCTCTGCAACGTGTTGGATGACCGCTCCAATGCTACCTAAGCGTGCACCGGGTCTAACCAGTTTAATCGCTAAATACAAGGCATCTTGGCAAAACGTACATAAACTTTGTGCCAAAGGTTTAGGCTTACCCACATAAAACATGCGGCTGGTATCACCGTGATAGCCGTCCTTAATCACGGTCACATCGATATTGAGGATATCGCCGTCTTTGAGTTTGCGTTGGCCGGGTATGCCGTGACATACCTCGTCATTAACCGATGTGCAAATTGATTTGGGAAATGCACGTCGCGTATCCGGTTTATAATTCAGTGGCGCGGGGACGCCTTGTTGCACTATGGTGATATAGTCATGACAGATGGCGTCAAGCTCCGCCGTGCTCACGCCCGGTTTGACGTAGGACTCTATCATGTCGAGTACATCGGCGGCTAAGCGTCCCGCAATACGCATTTTGGCTATTTCATCGGCAGTTTTTATCATTATGCTCATCATTTGTTGTAATGGATTGTAGTTAACGCAGGCTTTATGGTATAAAGACCACCCTCAATTAGCAACTATTTAGTAGTTGATTTGAGGTAAAGGGGAGTAATAATCGGCGTGAAATCGATTTCCCCCTACAAATGAGCGTGCTTTGCCAATAAAAATGGCTTAAAGCGCGTAGTTAAAAATCCGCACACGTGTCGTCACATGGGTTGGGTGCCTCGCCTTAAAAGGAGAGGTTGGCCTATGGGATACGTGGAGGTAAAACCCGTTAGGAGAAAACAATGACAACTACCATGCGAGAAATGCTAGCAGCTGGCGTACATTTTGGCCACAAAACCCGTTACTGGAACCCTAAGATGGCTGATTACATCTACGGGGAACACGAAAAAATCCATATCATTAATTTAGAAAAAACCCTGTCAATGTACCAAGATGCTTTGCACTGTGTGAGTAAAATCGCAGCCAGTGGCGGGCATGTGTTGTTTGTAGGAACTAAACGTGCCGCGCGCGAAGTCATTAAGGAAGAAGCCACACGCTGTGGTATGCCTTATGTGGACTTTCGCTGGTTAGGTGGCATGCTTACCAATTACAAGACCGTCAGACAGTCGATCAAGCGCTTAAAAGATTTAGAGGCATTAGCCAATAGCGGTGGTTTTGCCGGCTTAACCAAAAAAGAAGCCCTGGATCTGACGCGCCAATTAGAAAAATTAGATCGCAGTTTAGGTGGTATCAAGAATATGGGCGGTATCCCCGACGCTATTTTTGTTATCGATGTAGACTATGAACGCATTGCAGTACGCGAAGCAAAGCGCTTAGGCATTGTTGTGCTGGGCGTGGTAGATACCAATTCCGATCCGGAAAGCATTGATTACATCATTCCGGGTAATGACGATTCCGCACGCGCCATACGCTTGTATGCCAGCGGCCTTGCTGATGTAATTCTCGATGCCCGTGCCAGCTCGCAATTAACCCGTGCGAAAGAAGAACCCGAAGAAAAAGTGGCTATCATAGAGAAAAAGACCAAAAAAATTGACTTAGATCAAGACAAAGTGGCAGCCGCTGGCGAATAGTCGGCTGATGAAGTGTTTGGGAGCTACGATAAATTAAAGGTGAAATATGGCTATTACAGCAGAGTTAGTAAAAGCATTGCGTGAACGCACGGGTGCGCCGATGATGGATTGCAAAAAAGCGTTGTTGAGTGCTGAAGGTGATATTGAATTGGCGATTGATCTGATGCGTAAAGCAGGGCAAACCAAAGCAGACAAAAAAGCAGGACGCGTTGCTGCCGAAGGTTTGTTAATAGCGAAAGTCAGCGACGATGCTAAGCACGCTATTTTGTTAGAGATTAACAGTGAGACGGACTTTGTTGCGCGTGATAGCAATTTCCTCGCTTTTGCCGAACAAGTTGCAGTGGCAGCTGTTGAGGCGCGTTGCGCGGATGTCACCGCATTGGCGCAACTGACGCTAGGTCCTGCAGATGAGTCTATTGATAGCTTGCGCCAAGCCTTGGTGAATAAAGTGGGCGAGAATATTCACATTCGCCGCATCGCTTATGTTGCTGCGCCCGCGGGTGGCATTGTCGGACACTACGTGCACGGTGGTCGTATCGGTGTGTTGGTAACACTGCGTAATGCAGACAGCGCATTGGCAAAAGATGTGGCGATGCATATTGCCGCAAGTGCCCCACAGGTCGTCAGCCCAGAGCAGGTTTCTCCCGAATTAGTCGCGAAAGAACGTGAGATTTTTCTCGCACAAACAGCAGAGAGTGGGAAACCCGCAGCGATTGTGGAGAAAATGGTGGACGGTAGAATTAAAAAATTCTTACAGGAAATCAGCTTGCTCGAACAGCCCTACGTGAAAGATCCCAACTTAACCATTGCTGCATTACTCAAGCAAACCGGTGCTACAGCGGATGCGTTTACCCGTTTCGTATTGGGTGAAGGCATCGAAAAGCAACACACTAATTTTGCGGATGAAGTCATGGCACAGGTGCAAGGTAGCTGACACAAGAGGGAGTAGTCCTATGTCTGAAGATGCAGTCCCGCTTTATCGCCGTATTTTACTTAAGCTCAGTGGCGAAGCGCTGCAAGGTAGGCAGAGCGCTGGTATCGACGTAGACGTGCTAGCAAGGATTGCCGATGAACTCGTGACGCTGACGCAGCTGGGCATTGAGATAGGCATTGTCGTTGGCGGTGGGAATTTTTGTCGCGGTAAAGAGTGGGCAACGCAAGGCCTGGATTTTATTACCTGTGATCAAATGGGTATGCTGGCCACCGTGATGAATGCCTTGCCGTTACGCGATGCGTTGTTGCAACGTGGAGTGACTGCAGATGTCTTATCGGCCATTGCCATTCCGGGTATTGTCGGCGGCTTCAGTAGCAGACAGGCCTTGGATTTGTTAGCACAAGGACACGTCGTCATCTTTGCCGGTGGTACGGGCAATCCTTTGGTAACCACCGATTCCGCGGCGAGTCTGCGCAGCATAGAAATCGATGCTGACATCTTATTAAAAGCAACCGACGTCGATGGTGTTTATGCCGCTGATCCGGCGCTGTATCCCCACGCAACGCGTTACACCCGCTTGAGTTACGCGCAAGCATTAGCAGAACAACTGGCGGTTTTGGATGCCACAGCGTTTTATCAATGTAGACAATATCAAATGCCTATTCGTGTATTCAATATTTATGCGCCTGGTAATTTATTAAAAGTGATGTATGACGAAAATATAGGGACTTTAGTTGAGGAGGATACCTTATGATTAAAGCAGCACAAGAAGAAGCGAAGCGACGCATGCAACGCAGCTTAGAAGCCTTACAAGGCGAGTTAGCCAAGCTACGCACTGGCCGTGCGCATCCCAGTTTAATCGAGCATCTCAAAGTGTCTTATTACGGCAGTGATATGCCACTCAATCAAGTCGCCAGTGTGACGGCAACGGACGCACGCACCTTATTGATTACGCCGTGGGAAAAAAACATGGTGCAGGCGATTGAGAAAGCCATTATGACATCCGATTTAGGCTTGAATCCTATTTCAGCCGGACAGGATGTACGCGTGCCACTACCCGCACTGACCGAGCAACGGCGCAAGGATTTAATCAAAGTGCTTAAACAAGAAGGGGAGCACGCGCGGGTTTCGGTACGCAATGTGCGGCGTGACGCGAATGCGCAGGTAAAAGAATTATTGAAAGCAAAGAAAATTACCGAAGATGATGTACGACGCAGCGAAGAAGACATACAAAAATTAACGGATCGCTTCATTGCTGATTTAGATAAATTATTGGCAGCAAAAGAAGCTGAATTATTAGACGTCTGATGTCACTCATCCCGCAACATCTTGCCATTGTCATGGACGGTAACGGCCGCTGGGCCCAACAGCGGCATCTTCCCCGCGTAGCCGGCCACCGCGCTGGGGTGCACGCCGTGCGGCGTACCATTACTGCGTGTATGGAACAGAGGATACCCGTGTTGTCGTTGTTTGCGTTTAGCAGTGAAAACTGGCAACGCCCACCCGCTGAAGTCGTTTTCTTAATGGATTTATTACTGCTCACGCTGCGTAAAGAAATCAAAGAGCTGCACGATAACAACATTCGCTTGACGGTCATTGGCGACAAAACAGCGCTTAATCTTAAATTACAAGATGCCATCTGTGCGGCAGAACAATTGACCGCAAATAATACCGGACTACGTTTAGTGATCGCGATTAATTACGGGGGCACCTGGGATATTGTGCAAGCGGCACGACGCTTAGCTGCCTTGGCGGTGGAGCAACAACTGGCATGGCAGCACATTGATCTAGCGACATTAACCCAACAACTCAGTACCGCTGATTTACCCGCAGTGGATTTACTGATCCGTACCAGTGGCGAGCAACGCCTCAGCAATTTTTTTCTGTTACAAGCAGCGTATGCGGAATTGTATTTCACCGACATCTTGTGGCCTGATTTCACCGCGCAAGATATTCATCTGGCATTAGAAGCCTTTACCCAACGCCAACGGCGTTATGGTGCCATTCCTGAAATGTCCGAGGTAAACAGTGCTTAAACAACGTCTGTGCACAGCAATGGTATTGATTCCCGGTGTGATCGCACTGGTGTTCTACACCCCGCGAGTGCCGTTTGCCCTCATCACATTACTCGTGTATTTATTAGCGGCGTGGGAGTGGTCTAATTTTCTGGGCATACAACAAAAACGTTGGCGCTTTGCTTACATGGGTTGCATGTTCATCTTGCTGTTTGGATTGAAAGTCGTACCTAAACATCTGTGGATCCTCTTGGCCTGTAGTTGGTGGGGCTGTGCCGCTTATCTGGTAGCCTGGTATCCCAGAGTAAAGCAGGTGTGGTCACGTCCTACGGGATTGGTATTGATGTCTATTGCGACTCTCATCCCGTTTTACCTCGTGCTTAATTTATTGCAGCAAGTTCACGTCGGTCCTTGGCTATTGATGTATCTGCTGCTGTTAGTATGGAGTGCGGATACCGGGGCATATTGTGCGGGTAAGCGATGGGGAAAGCACAAATTGGCGCCGCACGTGAGTCCCGGCAAAACCTGGGAAGGCGTCGCCGGTGCTGTGGTGTTAGCCTTGGCGGTGGGGATTGTGATTCCCTTGACGTGTTTTCCCCAACTCAGCCTGCTCATCCCTAGTTGGTCCAAACAAATAATCCTCATTGTCATTGTCGTTGTTGCGTCGATTGTCGGTGACTTGCTGGAAAGCATGTTAAAACGCGAACGTGGCATCAAAGACAGCGGCCGTTGCTTACCAGGCCATGGTGGTATCTTAGATCGCATTGACGGTCTGCTGGCGGCATTACCGGTAGCGGTGTTTTGCCTGGTGTGCATTAATAGTAAAATCATGGAATTTTAATGCAGCAGATTACGCTCTTAGGCGCGACGGGATCCATAGGCCAACAAACCCTAGCCGTTATTGCCTTGCATCCCGAGCGTTTTCGTGTGCTTGCCCTCACGGCTTACAGCGATGTGACGGGCTTACTGCAACAATGTCAACGGTTTAAGCCGCGCTATGCGGTGCTTGTGGATGACGCCAGCGCGCAGCAATTGGCGATGCAAGTGCGTACCGCGGGTTTAACCACTGAAGTGTTATCGGGTAACGCTGCACTCAGTGAAATAGCCGGTTTAGACGCCGCCGATTATGTGGTAGCGGGCATTGTAGGTGCCGCCGGTTTGTTACCGACCTTAGCCGCCGTGCGTGCAGGTAAAAAAGTACTGATTGCCAATAAAGAGCCGTTAGTGATGGCCGGTGAATTATTCATGACAGCGGTGCGTGAAGCGCAAGCGACGCTGTTACCCATCGACAGCGAACACAATGCCATTTTTCAATGTTTGCCTTCTTGCAGCGTGACTGGCGCCACACCAGTGGGCATCAATAAAGTTATTCTAACGGCTTCTGGCGGTGCATTACGTCATCTCCCCTTGAATGCATTGGCAGACGTAACACCTGCGCAAGCCTGTGCGCATCCGAACTGGAACATGGGCGATAAGATCACGATCGATTGCGCCACCATGTTAAATAAAGGCTTTGAAGTCATAGAAGCGCACCATCTGTTTGCCTTGCCGCTGGCAAAGATAGACGTGATATTACATCCGCAAAGCATCGTGCATTCCCTCGTAGAATACATCGATGGATCGCTGTTGGCACAATTGGGTAGTCCAGATATGCGTATTCCTATTGCCAATGCCTTGGCTTGGCCACAACGCATACACAGCGGGGCACAGTTGCTGAATTTATTGCAGGTTGCACAACTGGATTTTCAACCTATTTGTGAGCAGCGTTATCCTGCCTTTCGCTTAGCCTTGCAGGCCGCCGCACAAGGCGGTACTACGCCAGCGATCTTAAACGCCGCCAACGAAGTGGCGGTGCAGGCGTTTTTACAACAACGCATCGCTTATCCCCAAATTTATCATTTGCTACAAGAAGTATTAGCCAACATGCCAACACGAGCGGGCACCGATCTAGATTCCATTCTTGATAGTGATCAACAGACGCGTCGTGTCGCACACGCTACGATCGATGCTTGGGCAACGTAGAGCAGGGTAATTATGCTATTTACACAGGTTTTATGGCCAGCCGTCGCCTTAGTGACGATCAGCGCATTGGGATTTATCCTAGGCAAAACCCAACAGATTGATCCGGTCAGCATCGCTAAATTACTCATTTATCTCGTATCACCGATGGTGATTTTTATTGCGGTCTACCAAGCACCGTTTCGTTTTAGCTATTTGCAATACACGCTGCTGTTTTATGTGCTCGCTTGTTTGATGGCAACCCTAGGCCTGTGTTTAGGTAAGCGCCTATGGCAAGACAACACCGCGAATTTATTGGCTTATGCGGCAGGCACAGCGAACAGTGGCTTTTTTGGTTTACCGATGGCGATGGCGCTATTAGACGAGGAGGGCGTTGCGATAGTGGTGTTTGCATTATTAGGCCTAACCTTGTATGAATTCAGCTATGGCTTTTATCTCACGTCGCGCGGTAACTTCAGCGTGCGTGAAAGTCTACACAAGTTGCGCCGCATACCGTTATTTTATGTGTTTATTGCCGTAATGCTCGTGAAAGTATGGCACTGGCAATTGCCGCTGGCCTTTGTCAATGGCTTGGCGAATTTTAAAGGGGCTTACAGTGTCTTGGGTATGTTATTGATCGGCTTGAGTCTAACACGCATGCCGCGTTGGCAACTGGATTATCGTTTCATTGCCACGGCATTTTGCATCAAATTCCTATTGTGGCCACTGTTGATGTTGTTGATTATCTACGCTCATCTGCTGCCGGCACAGTTGCTGACGCCCAGTGCAATCGGTGCTTTGCTATTGTTATCCATCGTACCCATGGCAGGCAGTTGTGTGATCGTTGCGGTGGAATTAGCGGTTAAACCGGAGAAAGCCGCCACTACTGTCTTACTGAGTACCTGCGTAGCAGTGCTGATAGTGCCGGCTTTTTTATCCTGGATTAGCGTAGGCAACATCACTTAGCATGCTGTTACGTCCGTTCAACCCTTCGAGACGCACGCATCCTGTGTGTGCTCCTCAGCGCTAACGGACAATCAATAAGGATAAACACGAGCTATTGTGTTAGGGTCGGCGGAAAGTGTAATTATTTGTCGGTACCTGTGTGGGTTCAGGCTGTTGTTGTGCTGATGTAACTACTCCAGAGCTAACAGCCGGATTTTGCGTTGGCGTTACCTGTCTTAACGCGGGTAACGGCGTATTCAGACCGGTGGCAGTTGCTTTAGGTTCTGGTGCAATAGCAAGGGCCACCGTCGTTCGGTAAAGACTGTTATCATTTGCCGCAACCGCCTTATACGCAAACAGTTTGAGAAATGGAATGCGGTATAGTACCGGATGTTTGGGCGCTTTTTTATTAAAGGAGGCTTCGTCATGGAATAAACTCGCCCCGATGGCTTTGCATAACTGTTTAAGGCTGCGTGGTAACGCGGGCTTAGAATCGTTTTTTATCCCCTCCATACCTAAAGAACCTCCGGCGGATTTGGGAATGCGTTCCACGTTACCTGGTATGTTAGCGACAGCACTGTGTGCGTATTGTTGATCAAACGCCTGTTCCATGTTTGTAGTAGCGGCGTTTTTTTGTTTCACATCCTTATCGAATAACCCGCGTATCTGTTGCCATACCCCGATATTCGACACTTGTTTATATGCCCGTACCAAACCGCCCGCGATATACGAGGTCAGATCGCCGACAAACGCCTTGAAGCTGGCGATGCCATCGCGATCCTTACCGCTTAAACATTGTGAAATGAATTTAGCAACGGTCTCTTTGCCACCCAATACCTTCATGGCAGTGCCTAAACGCTTGAGTGTTTCCACCGTTTGCATATTGGCATTTTCGCTATCCACGCTGAAAGAGCTGTCTTTAGCATCGCGTAATTGCACCAGCAATTGCAGCATGGTTTTAAGCGCGAGTGCTTTGTCTGGTTCGTTTGGTAAATAAGCTTCAACTATTTCATTCGCTGCAGCGTGTTCACCACGAGCGTATATATCCAATAATTTACGAAAGTCTTGCTGTTTATCTGCTGCAGTGCAATATTTATTAAAGAGATCTTCGCATTGTTGGTATAACAGCGTTTTGGCCTTAGTGTCAGTGAAAGTCAAACGCCGCAAAAAATTTTGCGCCAGATTAATCACATGCCCGGCATCATTACCTTCTGCCGCGTACAGTTGATTTAAATACGCATCACTCTGCACTGGGCTTAGCAGGCTGATCACAAACAGATGTTCTTGTTTTATGTCTAATGCTTCTGCTTGTGCTCGCATAGCATCTAAAGTAACTTCTGTATTGATAACTGCAGCGGGATCTTTGCGGAGTGCGGTGAGACGCTTGATGATTGCGGATGTTTCAGAAATAGCGGTTTCTAACCTTGTGATCTCTGCTTTTATTCTTTCGCTTTGTTCCGGGTAGGTACCTGGACCTTTTAATTGCTTTTTTTGGTGTGCCAAACTTAGTTTGAGCCCACGTAGAATATCTTTTTGATCGATTATCGCAAATTCTGCCTTAGCTCTGATTTGTTTCACCCCTTCCTTATTGGTATTTTTAAAGTCATGTGCCGTGGTGCCACTGTGGTGGGCATCAGAAAATTGATGCATGGTATTTTGCGGGTTGGCATCCAAAGCAAATCCTTGTTTGTGATACATGTTACGAAAGCCAGGCAGGTAGGCACGCAATTGGGTAGGGATGAAACCCTGTTTAATCCCATCGTAGTTTAGGCGTATCGCATCTTGTATATGCGGTTCCAGCAGTAGGAACCAGTCTTGGTTTTTAAGGTCTTCTACGCGATTACCGTAGTATTTTCCAATAAAAGAGGGCGGTAAGAGGATGGGATAGTCGGCTTCTAAAGTGTCTATAAACACCGTTCCTGTTTTCCCTGCGTGATATTCTTCGGCAACGATGCTGCGTTTTACCTGTTCCGTATCATGAAATTTTTCATCTATCGTGGTACGGGCGAGGGTATGCAAGCCAAGCGGCGCTTGCTCGAAGTTCATGAAGTCTCTTACCTCGGCTAAACATTTGCGTATACCAGTTTCGGGTTTATCGTGTAGCACGCCAACCTTGTGTAATAGGCGTTTAAACCAACCGTGTTTGGGCGGTGGCGCTTGGAAATTTGCATGTTGCAACAGTGGCACCAGCGCATCGTCGATCAACTTAGTAATTTCTGCCTGTGCTCTGATGGTAGTTGCGTGCTCCTGGTTTTTTACGTGGGGGTAAAACGTTTCTAAATTTTGCATGCGCTCAAAAACGTTAACGGCAAGCTGGTTTAATGCTTTTTCTACCTTGGGATTCAACGGAATCTTGCCATCGCCTTGCAGCAGTTGCTTGGTCGCTTCAATATACGCTAAGCCAATGACAGCGAAATTTTGGTAATCCGTCTTTTCGTTTGCCAGACCTGTGCGCGCATCGGCTTTGAGCGCAGCGCCAAAACGATTGTCTAATAAGGCAATGTTTCTGCCCAGGTTATCTGTTACGTTACATAACATGTTGCCTTGTGCGTTGTATTGCAGCGCGTATAACAGAGGCACGGCATCACCGATCTTTCCATGCCTTAATGCGTCTTCGATTTTTCCCTTTAATTGTTGGCCTTGTGCTTGGCTGGGCAGTGGCGATGAGACATCAAGTTTAGCGTTTGGATCTTTGAGAAATGCAGCAGCAGTTTCTGCTTGCGCATAGGCTTTAGCGGCAATCGGATCACTGACCGTTGTTTTTTGAGCGGGATCAACGGTTACGGCTGCGTGCTCTACAATTGGCAGTGCCATACCAGTCATCCTTTCTAACTATTCTAACTATAAGGCAACAGTAGTTATCGGCTGCGCGTGGCGTTTCTTTAGGCTTTGCCAGGCGGATGAGCACGCGTGGGGGGCTTTTACGCGTTGCTAGATACCGCGAAAAAGGGTTTGACAAGCTCTATTGCCATTGCTTAGTATGGCCAGAACAAGGTGCATGTTGTAACGCGATAACGGTAAATAGTGCCGTAACTTGTTAGCAGTTGGGTAATAGTAAAAACAATAAGTAGGAGAATCATAATGTTAGCAGAAGGAACACCCCAAACAGCAACAAGCCAAGTGGAAGGAAACAAAGCCGAAGAAAAGCAAAATCTACAAAGCGAATTAACAACTACGACAATATCTCAAACACCAGAAAACCAAGAAAACAAAAAATCGCAAAATCAACCACTGCAAAATGATTGGGCACAAGCACTTAATTTCAGTAAGTCTGGATTTTTCCCAGCAGCGATATCAAAACAAGCAACAACAACTGCAACACAGGAAGTAACGCAGGAAAAAGATCGTGTTACTAGCTACACCCCCGGTGTTGGGTATTAATACCCCGCGATTGTCTCATTGCACAAACAGGGGAGGGCGTATTCTCCTCTGTTTGCATGCATTTAGCCAATAACAATGGGGTAACAACAATGCGGAGGTTATGCACTCATTAGCTTGCGGTATTCCGTTTCACTGATCAGGTGTTTATTGTCAGTGACTCTATCGAGAAACACGCGGCCTTGGCTGTGATCCAGTTCATGTTGAAAGATACGCGCGACAAAGTCATCGAGACGGGTTTGCACGTGACGGCCATCGCGTTGGTAATACTCTATCTCTACCCAGGTGTAGCGCGGCACTAAACCGCGTATTCCGGGTACGCTTAAGCAACCTTCCCAATCGCTGACCGTGGTTGTGGCATGATTGGTGCAACGTGGGTTGATCATCACCTGCGGTTCCATGATCGGGGCCTGGGGGTAACGCGGACTGGGTTTTGCAGCAACAATGATGACGGGTAATGCGCGATACACTTGCGCTGCAGCTAAGCCAACGCCATTGCTGTCAAGCAAGCTATATAACATATCGTCAATAAAATCTTGCAGCTCCGGATCATCAATGCGATCGATCGCTTGTGCCGTTTGACGCAATACCGCGTGGCCTAGTTGCGCTATTTGTAAAAGTCTTGCCATGTTTCATTTCTCCATCACACTGTAAATCAATGAGTGTCATCCCGAGTGCAACGAGGGATCTCGTGCGGGTGCCACGTTCTCACTAAAAACACCGTGCAAACATTCCTGAGATCCCTCACTATGTTCGGGATGACACCCTTCTTTATCAATCCACCATCTCCGGAACATCGCCTTCAACAACTAAGGTACCCGCGGTTACACTGCGGATCTGCTCTACGCTAACACCGGGTGCACGTTCTTTCAAATAAAACGCACCGTGTTTGATTTCCAAAAAGGCTAAATCAGTGATGACATGGGTAATGCAATTGACGCCGGTCAAGGGTAGGGTGCATTGTGGTAATAATTTGGATTCACCCTCTTTATTCGCGTGAGCCATTGCCACGATGATGTGATTGGCGCCGGCAACCAGATCCATGGCGCCCCCCATGCCTTTGACTAATTTACCCGGGATCATCCACGATGCGATGTTACCTTGTTGATCGACTTCAAACGCACCCAACACGGTCAGATCGACGTGGCCACCGCGTATCATCGCAAAGCTATCTGCAGACGAAAAAAAGCTGGCGCCGATGGCCGCCGTCACTGTTTGTTTACCCGCATTGATGAGATCGGGATCGATAGTGTCTGGCGTAGGAAACTCGCCCATGCCTAATAAACCGTTTTCTGATTGCAAGCACACGTTAATGCCCGCCGGAATATAATTAGCGACTAAGGTGGGGATGCCTATGCCTAAGTTAACGTAGTAGCCGTCGCGTAATTCGTTGGCAATGCGTTTAGCGATTTGTTCTCTGCTTAAGGCCACGGTTCATTCTCCTTGTACGGACTTAACCGTACGTTGTTCTATGCGTTTGATAAATTTACCCTGAATAACCCGATCGACGTAAATGCCTGGGGTGTGAATGAAATTAGGATCTAACATGCCTGGCTCTACTATTTCTTCTACTTCAGCCACCGTAATGGTCGCCGCAGTGGCCATCATAGGATTGAAATTCATCGCCGTCTTGCGGTAGATGAGATTGCCCATGGTATCTGCTTTCCACGCTTTGATCAGTGCAAAGTCGGCATGTAATGCTTCTTCTAGTACATACGGCTTGCCGTGAAAAATTTTGGTTTCTTTACCTTCTGCGACGCGTGTCCCATAACCGGTTGCGGTATAAAATCCCGGAATACCCGCACCACCCGCACGAATTTTTTCCGCCAATGTACCTTGTGGCGTTAAGATGACGTTTAATTCACCGTCGAGTAACTGTTTCTCAAACAAGGCATTTTCACCCACGTAAGAAGAAATCATGGTACTGATCTGTTTTTTCTGCAACCATAAGCCTAAACCAAAATCATCTACGCCGGCATTATTAGAAATGCAGGTAAGACCACGCGTACCTTGTTGATGCACATACGCAATGAGGCCTTCAGGAATACCACACAAACCAAAGCCACCGATCATCACCGTCATGTTATCGCTAAAACCGGCGAGTGCATCTGCGTACTGCGTGACAACTTTCATGAATCCGGACACAGTGTTCTCCTTTTATTTGATTGTTGATTGCACTTTATTTTGTAACGCTTGTGCGACCTTGGAATTCGGTTTGCGTTGCAAGTGTTGGCAAATCAATTGGCTGGCGGCCAGCAGCTTAGGCAAATCCAAACCGGTTGTAATACCTAGCCCGTTTAACAGATACCATACGTCTTCGGTCGCTACATTGCCGCTGGCGCCTGGGGCATAAGGGCAACCGCCCAAACCCGCAATCGAACTGTCAACAATGGAGATACCGCATTGCAAAGCCATGAGAATATTCGCCAGTGCTTGACCATAGGTATCATGGAAATGCACGGCGAGTTGTTGTTGGGGCAGTGCAGTCAATGCATTCAGCAAGGTTTCTACCTGTCTTGGGGTTCCTACGCCTATGGTATCACCCAAGGAAATTTCGTCGCAGCCCATGTCCAACAAGTTGCGCGCTATGCCAGCCACCGTGCTAGGTGCAATCGTATTGCCTTCGTACGGGCAACCGAGCACACAAGAAATATAACCGCGTATCGTGCTCGCATGACCCTGCGCCATACGTATGACACCCTCTATGCGCTGCAAACTCTCCGCAATAGAACAATTAATATTTTTTTGATTAAAGCTTTCCGATGCCGCAGTAAACACGGCCAGTGCGGTGGCATCTGCCGCCAATGCATGAGTCAAGCCTTGCGTATTGGGTACAAGCACGCTGTATTGCACACCAGGCTTGCGTTGCAATCCGGCTAACACCGCTGCACTGTCTGCCATTTGCGGTACCCACTTGGGCGAGACGAAACTACCGACTTCAACGACGGCTAAGCCGGCGTCAACCAGCTGTTCGATCAAGGCAATTTTTACCGCGGTAGGAATCGTTTGCTTTTCGTTTTGCAAACCATCCCGTGGACCGACTTCAACGATTTTGACGCGTTGTGGATAGTGCATGCTACGACTCCCGTGGACTAAAACCAATGACCGCTACACCTTCACTGACCATATCTCCCACTGCGAAAGGCAGCTCCGTAATATCACCATCACTGGGTGCGTAGAGCGTGTGTTCCATTTTCATGGCCTCGATGACCAATAAGGGTTGACCTTTGCTAACGCTTTGTTCAGCTTGCACAAAGAGTGCGGTAACGGTGCCGTACATGGGTGCGATTAAGGGTGCGGTACCCGCGACGCTGGTGTCTATGCTCAGCGTATGTGGATTATCATACTGCACTACATAATGTTGCTGTGCGTAGAACACGTGCAAGGTATCTTGTTGCCGATAAATTTCAGCCTGGTATTTCACCTGTTCCAATGTTATCTGTATCTGATTTTCGTGCACTATCCCCGAAAAAGACAGCGTGCGCGCTTGCCAATGCGCTTGGTACTGTGTCGGTTGATACATCACAGACAGTGACAAGCGCTCGCCCTGATAGATTAAATGTATGTCGCGTTGCGCGGTCACATTCATTTGCCACGCGTCATTGTCATGCCACGGTGAGGCATGTTCGTTGGAGGTGTTTTGTTTAAGCAAATACACGCAAGTAGCTGCGACGACAGGAAGTGGTAGCGCCGTGGTAGCGCGCAGAGCTGCCGCGTGTTGCGTGACAAAATGGGTATGGATCTGTGCGTTACGAAATGCATTTAATTGGCAAATGCGTTGCAAAAAATTCACATTGGTTGTTACACCGATAATGCGGTAATCGGCCAATGCGTGCTGTAGACGCGCCAATGCTTGTGCGCGATCGTCACCCCAACAAATGAGTTTAGCCAGCAACGGATCGTAATACGGTGTGACGACATCATTTTGCTGAATGCCTGAATCTACGCGGGTGTATGCATCGGTAGTTGGAATACGTAAATACGTAATACGACCGGTGCATGGTAGAAAATCTTGCGCGGGATCTTCTGCATAGATCCGCGCCTCAAACGCATGACCATGACGTGATGCGTGTTGTGTCGGTAAGGGTTCGCCTGCGGCCACGCGTAATTGCCATTCCACTAAATCCAGCCCCGTTATCATCTCGGTGACCGGATGCTCCACTTGTAAACGCGTATTCATTTCCATGAAATAGAAGTTATGTGCGGCATCGAGTAAAAATTCGATGGTACCAGCACCCGTGTAGGCAACCGCTTTAGCAGCGGCAATGGCAGCTTGACCCATGGCTTCGCGCAACACATCGTCAAGACCTGGGGCAGGGGCCTCTTCTATGATTTTTTGTTGACGACGTTGCAACGAACAATCGCGTTCAAATAAATGGATGACATTACCCTGCGTGTCAGCAAAAATTTGCAACTCAATATGACGCGGATTTTCTAGGTATTTTTCCACGAGCATGGCACTATCGCCAAAACTCGATTGTGCTTCACGCTTAGCGCTAGCTAATGCGGCGGCAAATTCACTGGGATCACGTACAATACGCATACCCTTACCACCACCACCGGCCGTGGCTTTGAGTAGCACAGGATAGCCAATGCTATCAGCGGCTTGTTGTAAGTACAGAGGATCTTGTTCTTCACCGTGATAACCCGGTAACACCGGCACACCCGCGGCGCTAACACATTGCTTGGCGGTGTGCTTTGCACCCATGATCAATAGCGCATGCGGCGGCGGGCCCACAAAACACAGATCCGCCTCCGCACAGGCTTGCGCAAATGCGGCATTTTCAGAAAGAAAACCATAACCCGGGTGTATCGCTTGGGCGCAACACGCCTTAGCCACCGCAATGATTTTGTCGATACACAGATAGCTGTCTATGCTGGGCGGATCACCGATGCAGTAAGCTTCGTCAGCGAGTTGTACGTGCAAGGCATGCTGATCGGCCGTGGAATACACCGCCACGGTTTTTATCTGTAAACGCTTGGCGGTGCGTAAGATGCGACAGGCAATCTCACCACGGTTGGCAATTAATAATTTATCAAACATCGTGTGTTATCCACTTGGGTTGACGTTTTTCTAAGAAAGCACTCAAGCCTTCTTGTCCTTCTGCACTAGCACGCAGGCGCGCAATACATGCAGCCGTGTAGTTTGCCAGTTCGTTGTTATGGGGCGCGTCAGCGACGCGTGCAATTAACGCCTTAGCTGCAGCCAACGCGTCGGGTCCATTAGCCAGTAACTGTTTGGCGATAGCGTACGCCCGTGTGCTCAGGTCTGCGGATGCAACGATTTCATCGACTAAGTGATAGGCTTTAGCGTCTGCGGCAGAAAAACGTTCGCCGGTGAGAAAATAACGCCGTGCGGATTTAGCACCCATGGCAGCGATGACATAAGGGCTGATCACGGCAGGGATTAAACCTATCTTCACCTCAGAAAAGCAAAAGCTCGCTTGTTCCGTCGCTAACACAATATCGCAACAAGCCACCAAACCCACACCACCGCCATACGCTGCACCGTTGACTAAGGCAATCGTCGGTTTACTTAAGCCATTGAGTGTCGTCATCAGGGTTGCCAGCCGCTGTGCATCGGCCGTATTTTCTTCCTGTGTATAACTCACCATGCGCCGCATCCAGTTCATATCGGCACCGGCAGAAAAACTTTTACCGTTAGCGGCTAAGATGACCACGCGTATGGCATCCGCACGTGCCGTATCATCCACAGTTTGCTGTAGCTGCGCAATGAATTGATCGTCAAACGCATTATGCAGTTCGGGGCGATTCAACGTGATAGTACGTATCCCGACTGCGTTGTCTTCAATTAACAAATAATTTGCTGGCATAACATCCTCATCACATTCGCATCATTACATACGAAAAACACCGAACCGGGTTTTCTTTATGGGGGCATTTAGGCTGGCGTATAAGCCAAGACCGAGTACTTTGCGTGTGTCTTTGGGATCGATGATGCCGTCATCCCACAAGCGTGCACTCGAGTAATAGGGTGATCCTTCGGCATCGTACTTGGCTAAAATCGGTGCTTTAAAGGCCTGTTCTGCGGCTAAATCCCAGCTTTTGCCTTCACGCAGTAATTGTTCGCGCTTGACTTGTGCCAATACACTCGCGGCTTGTTCGCCACCCATCACGGAAATACGTGCGTTAGGCCACATCCATAAGAAACGTGGATTATAAGCACGACCGCACATCCCGTAATTACCCGCACCAAAACTACCGCCAATAATAACCGTAAATTTAGGTACGCGCGCGCACGCCACCGCGGTTACCATCTTGGCACCATGCCGTGCAATACCTTCGTGCTCGTATTTTTTTCCCACCATAAAACCGTTGATATTTTGCAAGAAAATCAGGGGAATATTGCGTTGACAACACAGCTCGATAAAGTGGGTGCCTTTGATGGCGGACTCTGAAAACAACACACCGTTATTTGCCACGATACCCACGCTGTGTCCATACAGATGCGCAAAACCGCAAACCAAACTGGTGCCGTAAGTGGCTTTGAATTCGCTGAATTCAGAACCATCGACGATACGTGCGATCACTTCATAAATGGGTAAAGGCTTGCGAATATCGGTGCCGACAATACCGTATAACTCTTCAGCGGCATACAATGGTTCTTGCACCTCACGTGCAATAGCACAGCGGCGTTTAGCGGGTAGATTGGCAATTAATTCGCGCGCGATTTGCAATGCATGCGTGTCATTATGCGCATAGTGATCGGCGACACCCGAAATGCGACAGTGCACATCCGCACCGCCAAGTTCCTCAGCAGATACGCTTTCACCCGTTGCGGCTTGCACTAATGGCGGGCCGGCCAAGAAGATCGTCGCTTGCTCCTTTACCATAATACTTTGATCAGCCATTGCAGGCACATAAGCACCACCGGCAGTACATGAACCCATCACCACTGCAATTTGCGCAATGCCTTGACGTGACATGTTGGCTTGATTATAGAAAATACGCCCAAAATGTTCTTTATCTGGAAACACGTCATCTTGTTTCGGTAAAAATGCACCACCGGAATCGACTAAATAAATACACGGCAAATGATTTTGTTCGGCAATCTCTTGCGCACGCAAATGTTTTTTTACGGTGATGGGGAAGTACGTGCCGCCCTTGACTGTTGCGTCGTTAGCAATGATCATGCATTCACGTCCTTGCACTAAACCTATGCCAGTGAGGATCCCAGCGGCAGGTAACTCCATATCATAGAGCTGGTGACCGGCTAACAACGATAATTCTAAAAAAGGGGAACCGGGATCAAGCAAGCACTGTAAACGTTGTCTAGGCAATAGCTTGCCATGCGCGGCATGGCGTTGCTTAGCCGTTGCGTGCCCACCCTGATGTATTGTTTCACTGTGCGCACGCAACTGCGCCACCAGTTGTTGCATAGCCGTTGCGTTAGCCTGAAATAGCGTATCATGCAGCGTATTGTGGTAGCCCGTCTTTAGCGTGCTCATAAACACCTTCTGTACTTTATTGCAAATAACCAATAGTTTACTGATCACAAGAAAAGATAGCAAAATAACTTTTGAATCTGTAAGCTAAGGCGCAAGAGAGTTGGCGTGACTTAAGGGAACGAGTCACACGTTTCTGTACAGAAAGGGAGTTCGTTATGTCTATCCGCGCATTAGTTCAAGCACAAACGTTAATTTACTTAGGCGAAGAAGCCACGGTCACCGAAGCTGCCAAAATTATGACCGACAAGAAAATAGGAAGCATCGTGGTGCTAAAAGGCCAGTCATTGGTGGGTATTTTTACTGAGCGTGATTTGCTCAATCGGGTGGTGGCGCAAGGCTTAGAGTGTCAAACAACACTGTTAAAATCAGTCATGACCACAGGCGTGGTTACCGTGAACATCACTATCACCGTTGAAGAATGTTATAAGCAGATGCAGGAAAAGAATTTTAGACATTTACCTGTCGTGGAAAATGATCAGGTACTAGGCATCATTTCGATGCGTAATTTATTGGGCTTAATGTTACAACAACTCAGTTACGAACGCGATTTATTGAAACAATGCATGGACAAGTGACATCGCACGGAGTGCCTCGTATCTATGAGCTATGGGCATAAATCTGTAGTGCTTTTTTCTTGGAAATTTTGCCCAAACAACACGTATGCGCCGGATCAATGACGGCCAGCTGGCGTAACGCGTCACGTCCCAATAGCATTCTAAACGTCATCATGTCACGGCTTGTCAGCGTAATGTCTATCGTAAAATCTAAGTGCCCCACGATACAACGGCTGGCAATGACATAACGTCGTTCTTTTTGTCCATTGGAACTTGTCACTGTGCGTTGATCTAAAACACTAGCATGGCAGGCAACGACAATGTCATTATTGTGTTGCAGTGGGTGTACGTGGAAACGCACGTAAGCGTGGCCTCTACGTTGGTAAGGTTCAATTTGATAAGCATGCAAGGCAGACGTCTTGGCGCCGCTATCCACTTTTGCTTTGATGGCAGGAATAGCGAGATCGGGGAGGGCGCACCACTCTTGCCAACCCACCACGGTAGTATTATTCATGAGGTGTCCTTTACGGTTTATCGTCTGTTTCACCAGACAACCACGAGACATCAATATCGAGTTCAGCGGCGATGTTATTGAGCAGGGTGGGATTCGGTAATATGTGTCCGTTTAAGATGGCTGCGCTTTCCCAAATCTTCAAATTAAACATTATTGCAAATGCACGATTACGCTCGTGTCCCAACGGCGGAAGCTCCAAGCTATCTAAGCTATCGTTTAAGCGTTTTTTAAAGAGTTGCCGTTTAATTACCATTGCTTTCATTAACCATTATGTTATGACGACCATAGAGGCCCTTTAGCTAAATAGCAAACACTGCACAAGCTGCAGAGGAGAAAGATAGCGTAATTGCGCACGAGAATCTAGCCGATTTGCGTAATAAGGTCAATGTAACAAAGTACGGTTCCATCTCGGGCATATAGCGCTAGCGGTATATAACTTGCTTTTTACGTATGCCTTCTGTTAGGATGCTTATTGCCGGTGTGCGCCACAGCGAGATAAAAATAAAACGCGTGCGCGGGTTCAATAATAAAAGTAGCCAGCCCTGGCTATGAGTTGTGCTCTTAGACTAGATCGAATTCTGAAGATTAGTCAGTGACTCACGGTCGAGTCACTAGGGCGCTCAGCGTCTATCCAGTGAAAATCAGCCTCAGAACCAAACGTCAAGGTAAAGCGGGTGTAGGCGTGTAGTTGTGATTCGCAGCAAATATCACCTTGATAAGCATGCATGACCATCTTACAAAACGCTAA
This sequence comes from uncultured Gammaproteobacteria bacterium, assembly GCA_964646995.1. Lineage (GTDB taxonomy): Bacteria > Pseudomonadota > Gammaproteobacteria > CAZYIF01 > CAZYIF01 > CAZYIF01. Next base: position 30,564 of record CAZYIF010000005.1, on the reverse strand, counting down.
ACCAATCCCCGTACTGTCTCTGTTTGAGAAAAAACGATCGAATATTTTAGGCAGCACTGTGGCAGAAATACCCGTACCAGTGTCAGTGAATACAACCTGCCGCAGGTGCGGCACAACCTCTATCGTAATCTCTCCTTTGTTAGCGGCTTTTATAAAAAACAATGCGTTTTTCAGCAAATTGTATAACACATGCATGGTTAACAGGGAATTCCCGTAATAACAAAAATCGCAGTTGCCTTGGTAGCTTACTAACTTACGTTCATCCGGATGAAAGGGGTAGCTTGCCAGCGTGTTGATTATTGTGTCGGCAATCGATAGCCGTTCAAATGTGTTAGACGTGATAGCCGCCCCTTTAATATTTACCAACATCATGTCAATAAACAAATGCGCATAACGTGTTTGGCGCATGACACTCGCAGGCATTTGTTCCAGTAGAGCCAACAAGCGATGAGATAGGTGAGGGACAGGCAGCTGCTGTGTTTGTGCCTGTTTAAAGCCAGAAAGCAAGCTAGGCAAATGATTTTCTAGGCCGGTCAAACCCGCGCTGATACCCGCAAGCGGAGTACGTAACTCATGCGCAATAGCACTGGCCAGCAAATACATGGCCGAAGAGTATTGCTCGGCTTTTTCTTTCTCTAACTGCAGCTGTTCCGCGCGCTTTTTTTCGGTTATGTCGATGCCGATACCAATAATGCCGATGATTTTATTGTTGCTAACCCAAGGATGTTTGCGTGCTAAAAAAATATGTTCTTCACCGTTTAATATCACGGACTCTTCCGCAATGGTGCTATGCCCTTGTTGCATGACTTGTTGATCATGATCGTGTATGGCTTGCGCCAAGGTTTGAGGCCATCCCAACAATTCAGCCACGTCGAAAATATTTTTACCGATCAAGTCTTCGGCACAGGCTAAGCCAAACAGCTGCGCCTGTTTATCGTTGCAACGTGTGATCCTGCCTTCGACATCCATCCAATAGATAGTCTCATTCAGCTTGTCAATAAAATCATTCAACATACTCAATAGCCGGCATCCCTGTCATGTTTGCTCTACTTCCTAGTGCATTGTGGGGTGTTTCCGTTCTGCAGCAAGTTCTCTTCCTGGATGATAATATCTACTCCTGCCACTGTCGGTGTAGTAGGACTACCGGTCAATGATGCCATGAAGCGCGCAAACGTATTCGGGTCATCACGGAACTGATGGACCAATGTCGTCACAGTAGTAACGAAAAGACCTTGGTCCTGCAGCGCAGATGCAGGACTTTTGGGTATTTCCTGGGGCCCGTGAAAAACGCCGATTCTACCCAAAATCCTAGCCTGTGACGAATTCTGCTGACTGTTCGTAGCTAGCGATAGGGTCGCCGCCGACACAACAGGCACGTATGAATCATCCCCGGTGCTGCTGTCAGAAGTATGCGACGGCGTCCTATGTGACGGCGCTTGCAATTTTTTGTATTGTTTGGTCAACTCAATTTCTACATATTGCAAGGCAGTAATGTTATGCGGTTGCAGGAATAATTCGCGTGCTTTCATGAATGCGGGCACGCTTTTCTCGCGTTGTGGGTACGCGAACAACGTCCACTCTTGATGGGATTGGCCCAACTGTATTAAACCGGCACATTCTTCCAAGACGTAACTTTTGGCATAGCTGAGTAAAAGTTGAATTTTTTCTGCATTGATTTTCAAGGTCAGCATACTCTTGAATGCAGCATCACCGAAACCAAACTGCTCTAGCTGCTTTTGTAATTCTTCACCAAAGCCAAGCTGCTGCTTGATCTGTGCAAGGGACAACTCCAACGCATCCCGTCTTTCTTGGTGCTTAGCAGTAGCCTTTCTACGACCTTGCTCAGGCGCATACTTCACGGTTTGTTGCGTCAGGAAACGCGAAAGAAAAGTAGATACTGTTTTATCAACCGCAGTCTTAAATTCAGGATCATCCTTGTACCGCGCGCCGACTTGCTGCTGCAGCTCACCCGGTATCGTCAGCGCAGACCAACGTTCATAGCTCACTGTATCCAACTTATTCGCAACTGTAGCAGTAAATTGCAACTGCGCTATGGCCTCTTTGCAACTTGACACCCACGCATCACCTAGATACTTAGCTGTGATTTTTAAATCATCTGGCGTATCGGTTGCTTCACCTGCTATTAGCTGGTTCATCGCAATTGTCCAACGCTGCAAGGTGTCGGCTACCAACAGCACGATCTGCTGTATTCTCGTGTTTGCCAAAGCGGCTTCCAAAATAGCCTGTCTTTGTCCATTATCAAAGTTGGGGCTACCCACACTAACACCCACAACCAGGGTAAAGTCACTTGTTGATGGCGATGCGTCCAATTTGAATTGTGCTGTATACATGATGTTCACCTATTTGTTTCTATCGTTACTGCTATTGATAGACTTGATGCCGGTGCTGGCTAGCATCCGGCTAAGTTAAATAGTTGACATCCATATCAATCGGTCTAGTAAATAAACAGAGTACACTCCGCGCACTAAGCTGATATTGTAAACTAACTGTTTGATGTTGCAAGTAAAAATTATGGTCCGCGTACAATTTAGCCTGATGTTGTCTTATAATCCTGTGCTTTTATCTGTTATTCGGTAAGCAAGTTGTTCAAATTCTTATGCCTGTTAGTGTTTGTCCAGGACAAACGTTGCAAACAGAATGCACCATCGTACGAATATACGGTAGAGGATAGATAACACATAAACCCAAAGCACATTATTCCGATAGTAAAAGCTATCGGAATAATGAAGGAAGGTAAATAATGCACTGAGAAAATCTTGCTCCTAATCTGCATAGAAACAGAAAGCATCCCCGCGATATATTTGTATTATTCAATTGTTCAGTATTTAAGTTACCCTTTTAAGCGTATCGATGGAGGGGTAATTTAAGTTTTTTTCGCTTCTTTTTGGCTTGAGGCAAATCATAGCGGAAGCAACGACTTATCCTCTGACACTGTCATTGATCTTACCTGCGGAACCGGCTCGCAAGTGTTTTGGTTGGCACGGAGTGGCTATCAAGTGACGGGATCAGATATCAACCCAGGCATGCTAAAAATCGCAAGACGCAACGCTAAACAAGAGAAAATCAACGTATCCCTTTTGCAGGGTGATATGCGTAACATAAGCGTTGGTAAGTTTGATGCGGCCATCACGATATTCAATGCAATAGGACATCTTAGAAAATCCGGTTTTGAGAAAGCCATGCGCAACATACACCGCAACTTACACGATGGCGGCATCTACGTATTTGATATTTTCAATTTAAACTACATCATGCACGCTGACAACATCACAAAACTGTCGATTGAATGGGTAAGGACCGTAGGAAATACCACCTTGCGTGAAATTCAACACAGCATCATTGATGACAACGGAATTTTGGTTTCGTATACGACGAATTATGTGCGTAAGGGTTCTGGCAAATTAACCGTGGCAAAAAGCACGGGAACCTTACAGCTGTATACCGCACAAGAGCGCAGAGAAATGCTCACCAAAAATGGTTTTAACGTGCTAGAGCAAACCGGAATGGATGGATCGAAATTCTTTGCAAGAAAAACCGAACGCATCTTGACGATCGCGCAGAAGCAACCCGGAAGAAGCTGAGTAGCTTCTTCCAGCGTTATTTTGCTAGCTAATGGCTATATCAAACTTTATGCCCTGGGCTAACGGCAATGTGCTGCCCCAATTGATCGTGTTGGTTTGCCTGCGCATGTACGCCTTCCATGCATCCGAACCGGCTTCACGCCCACCACCCGTGTCTTTTTCACCGCCAAAAGCACCACCTATTTCTGCGCCTGACGTGCCGATATTGATGTTGGCTATGCCGCAATCACTGCCTTGGGCCGATAAAAATAATTCGGCGTGACGCAAATTATTGGTGAACAAGGCCGAAGATAAGCCTTGTGTTACGGCATTTTGTGTTGCTATCACCTCCGTCAATTGCGCATAACGCATGACATACACTATCGGTGCAAAAGTCTCACGTTGTACCACAGGCCAGGCATTCTGTGCGTTGACTAAGGTGGGTTCTACATAAAATCCAGGCATAGCCAAACGATTGCCGCCGTAAATAATGCTACCCCCTAATTGCTGTGCTTCTGTCAACGCGCTGTGATATGCCGTGATAGCGGCTTCATCGATTAGCGGTCCCATCAAAGTATCGGGTTGTAATGGGTCACCAATTTTCACTTGTTGGTACGCTGCCACCAAGTGTTTTAACACCTTGTCATACATGGAGTCATGGATGAACAGGCGCCGCGTACTCGTGCAGCGTTGTCCCGCTGTACCCACTGCACCAAATACCACTGCGGGGATTGCCAATTGTAAGTCGGCACTCTCATCGATGATCAATGCGTTATTACCACCTAGTTCCAGTAAATAACGTCCCATGCGATGGGCAACGCGTTCGGCAACCTGACGACCTACCGCGGTAGAACCCGTGAAAGAAATCAGCGGTAGTCGCGGATCATTCACCAATTGCTCTGCCAAATCACGTTCATTGGTGATAAAGGTGGAAAAGATACCCGGCATGCCATTATCTTGCATCACGCGATTACAAATGGTTTGCACAGCAAGCGCTGTCAACGGTGTTTTAGGCGATGGTTTCCACACACACGTATTACCGGCAATCGCTGCAATGAAGGCATTCCATGCCCACACCGCAACGGGGAAATTAAACGCGCTGATGATACCGACCACACCCAGTGGATGCCACTGTTCATACATGCGGTGTTGCGCACGTTCTGAATGCATGGTGTTGCCATACAGCATGCGAGATTGACCTACCGCAAAATCTGCCATGTCAATCATCTCTTGAACTTCACCGTCGCCCTCTTGTTTTATCTTGCCCATTTCCAAGCTAACCAAACTACCGAGATCATCTTTGTGGGTACGCAAAGCGTCGCCCATTTGACGTACGAGATCGCCGCGTTGCGGTGCAGGGACATTGCGCCAGTGCGTAAATGCCTGCTGTGCTTCTTGCACGACGCGTGCGTAATCCTGGGCGTTAGCCGCATATACTTGTGCGATCACTTCACCATTGGCTGGATTTATGGATGACAATACGCCAGCGTCTTGGGTGTTAGACCACCAGTGGCTGCCACTGCTTGCACCGGGATTCATTGCGCCAATCCCTAAACGTGATAAAAGTTCCATGCTCTTCCCCTACTCTTTTAATCCCTATGGTTTACGCGTAATAACGGCCAAAACGATTTTTCAAAATGGTCGCTAACGAGAAGCTTTCTTGTAATATCAAACCACGATACTGCGTAACATTACTTAATACTTCATCGACCACCGCACAGATACCTGCGGCTGTGGTGATTTGAATGGCGGACCAGGCTAGTCCAGCTATTTGCACGGGGTATATTTTTTTCGTGTAATTTTTCTCGAGGAATTGCTCTTGTTTTTTACCCGTCACCGATACATAGATTAAAACAACATCTTGGTAGGTTTTAGGAATGACGCGTTCCAAAATGGTTTTTAGCATAGCCCGGTCTTCGTTCATGCGCAAATCATTCATTAAAAACCGCATCTTAGCGCAATGACCAGGATAACGAATGGTTTTATAATTCATGCTACGTACTTTCCCTTGGTACAGCTCAGGTAAACTGCCTAAACCACCGGAGGTGTTAAATGCCTCATACAATAAGCCATCTATTTGTATGCTCTCCAAGCCTTCCAGTGGATGCAGAATCACGGGGTTGCCATATTCTATGGCATGACAAGGGTTGCCGTACTCATTGATAACACCGTCGGTAGACCAGGTTAAACTGTAATGCAATTCATTGCTGGCATGACTCGGCAATGCGCCGACCCGCATTTTGACTTCGTCTACGCTATCAAATTCTTGCATCAAACTGTTGGCTGTAATCGAGATAAATCCCGGGGCTAAACCGCATTGCGGTACAAACGCACTGTTGGCATCCGCAGCAAACGCCTTGACTGCGGCTGTCACTTGGGTGTCTTCGGTGAGATCAAAGTAATGCACATTCTGTTCTTTAGCCACGCGTGCAACATCGATATTGCAAAAATACGGCAGACTGGAAATAACGGCAGTTATCTTGTGGGTTTGTAGATATTGGCGTAACGCATGCTCGTCACGCACATTCAGCTCGGCCGTTTGCAAAACGGGGAATTGTTGGCGCAAACGCAGAATATCCGCGCCAACAAAGTTCAAATCTACCAGATGCACATCGTACGCATCCGCTCCTAGCAATAGACACGCGATTAACGAGCCTATTTTACCTGCGCCAGCCACAAGAATTCGATGTTGCATATATGCCTTTCCTCAATCAATTGTCAATTATTGATGCGTTAACTACGCCCTACCTCGCAAAAGACGCATGCTACCATATACCGCTAGCGAATGAAATTTAGGTGCTGTTTTACGCGGTGGGGATTCTTAAGGGGAAAACTGCGATTCTCCCCTGAGAATGCCGTTAAGCCCAGTTTTACTGGGCTAGGCATAAAATCAAGGGTAACTTATTCAGCGCCTTGCTGAGTAGTTATAAAAAATTTGTAACTATTCAGCAAAGTTGCAACGCATTACGATTTTGCTTGAAAATGTGGTGTTTTCATTACGCGATGGGGATTCTTAAGGGGAGAATCGCGTATCGATCCTGGAAATGCCGTTAAGCCCCGTTTTACTGGGTAGGCGTCAAATTAAGGGTAACTATTAAGCATTTCGCTGAATAGTTACAAAAAATTTATCGTTTTTCCATGCAGGTTAAAATTCTGACTATACTGTAATTAAGCGGTAAGAATTTAACAAGGAGGCTGTCATGCAGGCAGAAACGCAAAATACGCTGGCTGAAGCGAAATTATTGTTTGAAATTCAGCATCCTACCTACGATAGCGTGTGGCTGGAGGGTTATGACTATGCCGTAGCACAAGGTGAGGAAGATGATAATCCCTACGAACACGGCTCAAGGGAGTACCAGTTTTGGGCAGATGGTTGGTGGGCTGGCTGCTATGGGGAGCAACCCCTATTCGACCTAGCAGGCAATACACCGGCTAGGGATGCCGCTGGAAGCCCTGTTGTTAATACCAACAAAACTGACAAAGTAGAAGTGGTCGGTGAGATTGGCCGTATTAGCGGTAAAATAATTGTGGGCGGCGCTTTGTTGGCGCTGTGCTACGATTTATTAGAGTAAGGCGACACATACACTGCTTTATGCAAAAACCGTATTTAAAAGTGCCGCTAAGCGATATCCGGCGAGTGCGAGTTGTTGGCTGACGATGCCTTGTCCACGATTGACGTATGCAGCACTCGGTTGTTTGTGTTGTGCCGTATGATAGGCTACACGAGTGGCGATCTCTCTACCCTCCTCCGCCCAACTCGCTGGTGTAACATGCAAACGCATTTGTTGCGTGAAAGCCGTTAATGGGTAGTCTTCCTCAATACGTCTTGCTAATGTAGCCTGCATAAGATTCGTTAATGGCTTACCGCGAGCCGTACGAAATAAATCTAAACCTGCGTCCCAAAAACCATGTAGATTGTCATCGTGCGCTGCGATAATCTCGTATAAATTACCGCCTCTATCCCCGTGTGGAAAATGTTGATTGTATAAACTGACGCAGTGTAAAGGCTGATGAATATCACCCACGACATGAATAAGAAAGCGTAAAAATAAGGCGCGCTGTAAACGGTTTGCCTTCTTGTTGCGTAAAATTTCCGTGCTCTGCTCGATGATCCACACTGCATTATGGGGTTGCGTGGTGACAATAGATGTCTTACCCGTAGACGACAGATTGATATAATGCCAGCTATTATAAACCGCCACATCTGCTTTGATCTGATCCGCCCAGGTTGCGGCGTCGATAAAGCTTGCGCTGGTATCTGGATAAAACGGCTGTAACACGCCGATCAAGTCATCGACTTGACGCTTGACTTCGGGTTGTAACTGTTGGTAAGCGATGCGTGCGACCAGCTTGTGCCCGACGTCATTCCACGCAGCGGCCAACGGCAAGTAGCCCAGAAATAAGACGATCAGGCCATAACGTAAAATGCGCAACACAGTATGAGACCATGCTATCGGCGTATTGAATTTTCTGTGCATCGATCTTACCCTACACTCGTGTTTTCGTATCCTCCCGATTCTATGCGGATTTGTCAAGCAGGTAACGCACCTCAATTAGGCTGGTAATTCAAGCAAAGAATGGTATCCTAGCAACGCATCTCACTCATTCGCTAGAGGTATATATGTCCAACATCCTCATTTTGTATTACAGCTTACACGGCTCTATCGCTAATATGGCAAACCAAATTGCACGCGGGGTAGACGACGTTGCGGGGATGCAAGCAATGCTACGTACGGTGCCACGAGTGTCTACAGTATGTGAAACCAGTGCAAGTGCAGTGCCTGCAACGGGCGCCCCCTATGTGCAACTGGATGAACTTGCAGAATGCGCCGGACTCATTTTAGGTAGCCCAACACGATTCGGTAATATGGCGGCGCCGTTGAAATATTTCTTGGATGGTACGAGTTCCCTCTGGTTAAGCGGAGCATTAGCCAATAAGCCCGCTGCCGTTTTTACTTCTACCAGTAGTTTACATGGCGGACAAGAAGCAACATTGCTAAGCATGATGCTGCCTTTGTTGCATCACGGCATGATAGTACTTGGACTACCCATCAGTGAAGCCAGTTTGTTGGCGACAAAAACCGGTGGCACACCGTACGGTGCAAGCCACGTCGCTGGCTTGCAAAACGAAGCAACACTGAGTGAAGATGAAAGAAATCTGTGTCGCGCCCTGGGCAAGCGCACCGCTACAATCGCAAAACAACTGGCACCATCAACGTAAATCCGCCATGCGTCGGCTGGGTATACCGTGACACAGCCTATGCCCGTGTTTTACTTTATGCGCCACGAAAATGATAGCAAATACCAATAATGCACTGTATTGCTTGACAATTTCTAGCCAAGTGATTTTACCCTCTATTGTGTAAAACTGTCCGATAATGACAAATAAAACCATTGCCATCGCGATCAATGGCGCATAAGGAAAAAGTTTCGCTTTATAGGATAATTGACTGATGTCGCCGCGCAGATAATAACGACGAAAATAATAATGGGTCAATGCAATGCCGAACCAACTGATGAAACCACACAAGGCAGAAATGGTGAGTAATACTGTAAATAGCTTGCCATTGCCTAGGTAAGACGATAGAAAAACAATACTGCCGACTGCCGCTGTGCCCAACACAGCGTAGGTAGGTACGCCATGTTGCGTTGTATAGGCGAATAAACCTGGCGCTTGCTTCGTGTTGCCCATGTGCCACAGTGTGCGTGCCGCAGCATACATACTGGCATTTGCAGCCGAGAGTACGGCAACTAAAATGATTGCATTCATAAAATAAGCCGCTGTCTTATGCGTGAAATAATTTTGGAAAACCAAGGTGAACGCGCTAGAGTTCACACTGTCTTGCTGTGCTAATAACGGATCATTAAACGGAATCAGTAAACCAATCAGCAAAGTAGTTAATACGTAAAATAATAACAGGCGCCAAAACACGTGACGTATCGCCTGTGGAATGCTGCGTTTTGGATCACTGGCCTCGCCTGCGCTGACACCGATTAATTCAGAACCCTGGAAGGAAAACCCCGCAATTAAAAACACCATCAATAAACCGCGCCAACCTTGGTGAAAAGGACCATCTTCGACGCGGAAATGTTGCAAGCCCCATTGATTTTTTTTGATTAAAATAAACAAGCACAACACAATAAAAATGACAATGACTGCAATTTTTACAAACGACATGACGGATTCTATTTCGCCATAAACACGTACTGACAGTAAATTAGTTATTAAAAGTACGATAAAAAACGTGCCCGAAATAATGAGGGTCGACAAGGTCGGAAACCAGTACTGCACGATAATCGTGGCGGCTGAAATTTCGGCTGCGAAGGTGATGGCCCAATTAAACCAATAGTTATAACTCATTGCCACCCCAAATGACTCATCAACATAGCGTGAGGCATATTCACAGAATGAACCTGAGGTAGGATGGTAGGTTGCCATTTCACCTAAGCTGGTCATCAAAAAGTACACCATGATTGCGATGAGGCAATAAGCGGTAAGTGCGCCGCCTGGACCGGCAACATGCAGTGCATAGCCACTTCCCAGAAATATGCCGGTACCAATAGCCCCGCCTAACGCGATCATGCTAAGGTGTCTGGTTTTTAAATTGCGAACCAACATAGTAATATTCCTTAAAACACTACTGATAACGCCAACCCCAAGCATGACTCACAACATGAAAAAATGGAATCATTTGCGGTATCCGTGCGTTAGTCTACCCACCTTAAATACGAGTCTGTTACTTTTCCCCATCACCCCTATGTCATTCGCTAGCGGTATATTCAGTTAAACACAACGCTACTTATTCCGAAAAACACCGGCAAGAAGCGCCCACTTTATCCAAGCACTATCGCAGTGTCAACTTAAAGACACCGCCTTTGCGCAACCATGCGATAAGCCTTTATTTAATATCCGTCAATATTGTCCTAACAAAGGGAACGGTCAGACGTTTTTGCGCGTACAACGCCGCTTGAATCAACTTATCTAACAATTCAAACAGCGCCTGCATGTCGCGTGGCACACGTAACATGAGAAATTGTGCGACGGCAAGGGATAACTCTAAACCACGATGTTTAGCACGTAATTGCAAGGCTAATGCTTTTTCTTGATCGCTCAGCGAATGGACGTTAAAAATCACGCAACAAGCCAGCCGTGAATGTAAATCCGGTAGTTTTATCGCTAACTTGCGTGGTGGTTGTGCGGCAGCAATAAATAAACGTGTCGTCGTGTTTAGCATGCGATTATATAAGTGAAACAGTCCCTCTTCCCATTCGGCGTGTCCTGCTATACTATCCACATCATCAATACACACAACATCCATTTGTTCCAAATCAACGAAGACATCCGGGGCTAATTCCGATGCTTGCAGCAACGGGATGTAGGCAGCAGATAAATGGATTTTACTGGCATGGTGGCAACACGCTTGCAACAGATGACTACGTCCTACCCCCAGCTTACCCCATAAATAGTATAAACGCTCGGTCGCATTACCGTGTAATACGTCATTCAATTGACTAACCAATTGCTGATTGCTACCACAAAAAAAATTATCGAACGTCATGTCATCGCGCAAGTTAACTGGCAATACCAATTGCCCTTTCATATACTGTCAGCCTTATACATGGTACTAGCGCGGTACTGTTGATAGAAATAACGCAACAACACCATGAGTACGGCTGCCATAGGCAGTGCCAGCAGCACACCAATAAATCCCAGTGATTGCCCGCCGGCCAATATCGCAAAGATAACGACAAGGGGATGCAAACCTATTTTATTCCCGACGAGCCATGGCACAAGTACAGTCCCCTCTAAAACATGCACTAGTCCAAATACTAGGAGCACATACAACAAGTGGACCGTATCATGAAACTGAAATAGGCTGGCTAATAACGCGGCTATTAAACCGATAATAAAACCTAAATACGGCACGATACTCAATAGTCCGGCTGTAACACCAATCAATAAGGTCAGGTGCAAGCCCACACAGGCCAGCCCGATGGTATAGCACACGGCGACAGTTGCCATCACTAACAATTGCCCGCGGAAAAAAGCAGATAACACATTGCTGCATTGCGTAGACAGTTGGCAAACGACACTCAGCATTCTACGGGGTAACAGATTTTGTAAGCCCCGCATGAGGTGCGGCCAATCGCGTAATAAATAAAACAAGGCAACAGGAACCAATAACACATCAAGAATACCACCCAGTAATGCTACACCGGAGTTTGAAATAGAATTTAAGGTAATGCCCAGCGCGTTGACTACCTCGCGCCAATAACTCGTGATGGTTTGCTTAACATCCATCGAATCTATATCGCCTAGTTTGGTTAATCCACCTAAGTGCGTATTAAGCCAAGGCCAAATGCGTTCTTGTAACACCACTACAAATTGCGGCAGTTGGGTAAAAAGATAATATATCTGTTGTTTTAGCAACGGTAACACCGCAAATAACAACAATAACAGCACACACAACAACAAACCCAAAACAACAACGACGGCTCCCGTACGCGGCACTTTCCAGGCTAACATTTTTTCCACTAAGGGATTAGTCAGGTACGCCAACAAAGTAGCACAGACAAATGGCGTCAATATACCAGACCACACATAAAGCAAGCTAAGAAAAAAAAGTGTAGCGCCACCGACAATTAGCCACCATTTATTCGCCTCGTTCATTGTCTTTTCCTTGTCTCATCCTATAACGCCAAACAGTTTAGCAGACTAAAACGCACACGGAATCACCCTACCATCAAATTAAGTATGCGTTGTTGCATCGTTCCATTGATAAAGCAATTTATTCGTATCTTCGTTAACTGATACCCTGTGGAGCAAACTGGGTTCTACATCAAACAGTTGCTGCAATTGTGCAGCGTCTCCAAATATCGACAACAGTACTTCTATTTCATGTGGTTTGATGCGTATTACCTGCACATCTTTAATTAAAGAAAATTGGTTTAAATAGTTAGTTAGCTTGGCATAACTCGCAACATCATCGATGTGTGTTACCGTCAACTGCAGTGCGCTTTGTTTATCCGCCGTATCGCGCTTTGGCTGCGCTTGCACTAAGGCACGACTTAATTGATCCACAATCGATGTCAATGCTTTCTCTTGATTTGCATCAGACGCCACGAAATCGTTACGGGCATCAGCCGTCAGTAAGCTTGCATCCATCTGCCATGTTCCATTGTCGTTTTTACATTTCAGCACAACTTGTGTGGCAATACCGTAACGACTAGAAGCTTGCTGTAAGGCACTAACATTGACGTTCCAAACGTCATGCACCGATAGAATATCCAGCATGCTCAGATCGAGCATAGGCAAAAACATAGATAAGCCATGTTCTTGTGTCACTTGGCGCAAACTGTTTGCCAGTGGGCTATCCATATCACTGGCAATCAATTGTTTCGTGTGCGCTGGATTCTCCTCCACTAACCAGACTAACAGCATGGGCCGTTGCTTATCCCAGAGCGGGTAACCAAGACGTACCAACGCCGCGTTAATCGCTGAGGGTTGAAACCGCACGTGCAAGAGCAATCCCGTTGCCGCGTTGTCTGAATTCACGCCGGCCTCATGGTAGCTGTATTCTTCGACCCAAGATTCAGCCTCAGACAATACATGTGTAAAGGGGGGAGCATCACGTACCGCAGCATTGCCGCTTGCCTTGAGTAACACCTTTTCCAGCGCCATACGCAGTGCTTCTTGGCGTACTTGTGACGTTTGTGCGTACACGGGAATATCTGCACTATAAATATCTATTTTTTCTGCTGCATTTGCCCAACTGCACCATTGACCAATACAAACCAACCAACATAGCAAGTAACGCATAAGTCTTTGTTATCCTACTTCCCATCTAAATACAACGTCGTTCAAGCCCACGCTATTTGGCTTGCCTGCAGTGGACACCACTTTCTACGCAGTCTAACAGAAACGAGCAGCACAAATAATAGCAAAGATCTGGTCTCAAACGCTTTAGCTTGTTAACATGCGCCACATAGCGTGAATCACCAAACCGAGACAAGCGAAATGAGCAAAAAAAGTTCAAGTGACATTTCTTTCAGTTACGCACAAGCCGGCGTCAACATAGATGCTGGGAATGAGTTAGTCAAGCGGATTAAGCCCATTGCAGCAGCCACCAGTCGACCAGGGGTGCATTCCAGCATCGGTGGGTTTGCCGCATTATTCCAACTACCCATAGAACGCTACAAGCAGCCCATGCTCGTGTCCGCTACCGATGGAGTGGGAACCAAACTCAAGCTTGCCTTAATGGCGGAATCCTACTCCGGTATAGGCATTGATCTGGTGGCGATGTGTGCCAATGACCTCATCGTCTGTGGTGCTGAACCCCTGTTTTTTCTGGATTATTACGCCACCGGTAAACTCAATGTGAATATCGCCGAGAAAGTCATACAGAGCATCGGTGAGGGTTGCAAGCAATCTAACATGGCACTCATTGGTGGTGAAACAGCCGAAATGCCTGGCTTATACGAAGGAGAAGATTTTGATTTGGCGGGGTTTTGTGTGGGCATTGTGGAGAAAAGCCAAATCATTGATGGCAGTCACGTAAAGCCGGGAGATGCGATCATTGGCATAGCTTCTAGCGGTGCGCACGCCAACGGTTATTCGCTGATTCGTCAAATTATTGCAAGCCATCAGATTGATCTCGACAGCAAATTAGGCAATGAAAGATTGCTGGATTTGTTATTAGTGCCCACGAAAATTTACGTGTCAAGTATCCGCAACTTATTGAGTAAATTACCCGTACATGCGTTGGCACATATTACCGGCGGCGGATTGTTGGAAAATATCCCCCGGGTTTTACCGGCGCACACCCAAGCCCACATCGATACCAACACATGGCAACAACCTGCTTTGTTTGGCTGGATACAACAACAAGGCCAACTGAATCAACACGAAATGTATCGCACGTTCAACTGTGGAATAGGTATGGTCGCATGCGTCCCGCAAAGTTACGCGCATCAATGCATTGCTTTGTTAGTGGAATCGGGAGAGCAGGCTTGGGTCATTGGTGAAATAGAGAGTAACGGTGACAATTCACCTAGCGTACATTTGCACGTGCGATGAATAGCCTATCACGTCCGCCCCTAACACTCGCCGTATTGATTTCGGGTAACGGCAGCAATTTACACGCGATTATCCGGGCAATAGCGCTCGGCACTCTGCATGCACGTATCGCTATCGTCATCAGTAGTCGGGCTGATGCACCAGGCTTATCCTATGCAACCCAGGCAAACATAGCAACCTGTGTTATCGATGCGAAAGATTACCCCAGTCGTAACGACTATGATCGTGCGTTGCATGCGTGTTTAACCCAATACCCATTGCAACTCATTGTGCTAGCCGGGTTTATGCGAATCCTCGGCCCACAACTCGTTAGCACCTATTACGGAAAAATTATTAATATACATCCTTCGCTATTGCCTAAACATCCTGGGTTACATACTCATGCTAAGGTCTTAGCCGCGCATGACAACGAGCACGGCCTAACTATCCACTTTGTTAATTCTGAATTAGATGCAGGTCCCATCATCGGGCAAGCGAAGCTTGCTATCTGTGTAGAAGATACAGAAACAAGCTTAGCTCACAGAGTACAACAACTAGAACATATCTATTATCCGCAAGTCATACAGTGGTTCAGTGAACAACGTATACAGTTGGCACAGGAAAAAATCACGCTGGATGGAAAACGACTAGGCAGCAACGGATATTTGTTATGCAACACCGACAACCCTTCCTGCCACTGAGTAAAGCGTATTTTTTGCTGCCATTTAATCTTCGTAAATTTTACACTTTTGGTAACTATTCCACAAACGATTGAATAGTTACCCTTAGTTATACGCCTATCCAGTAAAACTGGACTTAACAAAATTCTCAGGATCGATACGCGATTCGCTTCTTAAGAATCCCCATCGCGTAAACAAAACACTGCGTTTTTAAGCACAATCACAGAGGCTTGAAAATTTGCTGAATAGTTACACGATTTTTATCTTTTTCCATAAAAGGCAGATGCATCGCTGCCAAATCCTTGTTAGTATAGTGGGCTGATATCGAATGGTACCAAAGGTAACTTGTCGTTATGTTAAAGTGTTTAGCGAAGCGGTGGGAAGCATAAACGTGATTAAATCCATACTAATTTCATCGATTGCAGCGAAACATACCCATGTGCCTGAATCGCATTTGTATGAATCTATCAATATCCTTATTGAAATGATGGCGAATGCACTGGGTCGTGGTGAGCGTATAGAAATTCGTGGCTTTGGTAGTTTCTCATTACACTATCACCCACCACGGTGCGCACACAATCCTAAAACAGGCGAACAAGTTGTCACGCAAGGCAAATATACGCCACATTTTAAAGCGGGCAAAGAATTGCGTGAACGCATCAATGCCGCTGCACAACGCGGCGTACTGATACATACCGCTAGCGAATGAGACTTAGGTAGTTGGTAAGGTAACGCCGGTTTGTCCTTGGTATTTCCCCCCCCTGTCTTTATAGGATGTCATGCACACTTCGTCAGATTCTAAAAATAAAAATTGTGCTACACCTTCATTCGCGTAAATTTTTGCAGGTAACGGTGTGGTATTGGAAAATTCTAGGGTGACATGCCCTTCCCACTCCGGTTCCAGTGGTGTCACATTAACGATAATGCCGCAACGCGCATAGGTTGATTTTCCGAGGCAAATGGTTAATACGTTACGCGGAATACGAAAATATTCGACAGTACGCGCCAACGCAAATGAATTAGGTGGGATAATGCATACATCCGCCTCAATGCTCACAAAACTGTGCGCCGAGAAATTCTTTGGATCAACAATAGCAGAATTGATATTGGTAAATATTTTAAATTCGGCTGCACAACGCCCATCATATCCGTAGCTGGATGTACCATAAGAAATAATTTTATTGCCATCACACACACGCACTTGTTCTGGGGCAAAGGGTTCTATCATACCCTGTTCATGCGCCATACGGCGGATCCACTGATCAGATTTAATCGACATGTAATGCTCCTTTCACTATTCACTATTTTCGATGACAATATGCGGAAAACGACTGCTGTAATTTTTCTTTTGTTGTGCCAATTGAGCCGCGATTTGTAACGCAATATGCCGATACGTGCTAACTACCTCATCATCTGCGCCTTCGCTCAGCACAATCGGCACACCACGATCCGATTGCACACGAATGCGTATATCCAGTGGCAAGCTGCCCAGCACAGGAACAACATATTGTTCAGCGACACGCTGCGCCCCAGATTCACCGAAAATTGCTTCTTGATGACCGCACGCAGAACAACGGTGTAATGCCATATTTTCAACGATACCCAAGACGGGGATATTCACTTTGGCAAACATCGCAATGGCGCGACTGACATCCGCTAGCGCTAAATCCTGCGGCGTAGTAACTATCACCGCACCACTCACCGGTATTTTCTGCGCCAATGTCAGCTGAATATCACCCGTGCCGGGAGGTAAGTCTACGATGAGATAATCGACATTTTGCCATTGGGTATTATGCAATAATTGCTGCAATGCACTGGTGACCATGGGGCCACGCCATACCATAGGGGTATCTTCCGCTATCAAGTAACCGATCGACATAGATTGCAGACCGTGTTGCATAATGGGTGCAACGGTTTTACCGTCTGTACTTTCTGGTTTTTGTTGAATACCTAACAACAAGGGTTGACTAGGACCATAGATGTCCGCATCCAAAATACCTACGCTAGCGCCCTCTGCAACTAAGGCTAACGCGAGATTTACCGCTGTGGTTGACTTACCTACCCCGCCTTTGCCGGAAGCAACAGCAATAATGTTTTTGACCTGTGGGATACCGGCTAAACCCGGTTGCGTGGCATGTGCGGCAACCTTCCACGTAACGGCAACATCAAGGGTCCTGGCACCTAACAAGGCATTGAGGTGCAGACTTATCTCATCGCTAATCCTACGTAGCAAACTGCGCGCAGGAAAACCTAAACTTAAGTGCAAGCGTACGTTGCTTGCATCAAGGGTAATTTTCTCGAGGACTTTTGCACTGACGATGTCGGAAGACATATAAGGCAAACAGTAACTAGCTAATTTTTGCTCTATCACGGTGGCGGTTAATGCATTCATTGGTTTTGTCTCATCGTGTTGCTTTTTGGGTTGTATCCTAGCATATACCTCCAGTGGCGGATACGGATTAGGTGCAATCGGTGGCCGTGACACGTAGCCTGCCTGAGGCGGATAACTGCAGCAAACGCGCATAGGGTCCCGAACACGCTGAGGCTTGTAGCCTAAAATCCCCCGCCCCGCTGGTGACAAAGCCTTCGCTGGAGTAGGTAATATGCGTTTGCCTAGTCGTCAACGTGCGTCCACCATCCAAAGTGGGATATATTTTAATGCGATCCGCCAAGTTACCCAATAAACCATCGTCGTTGGAATCCACAAACAGCAACCATCCGTTACTCCAATTAGTACTGTTGCTGCATGCTGTTTGTGAACTGTTTGCGGCACATAAACTAACGGATTGACCTTGTTTGATCGCTTCGCTGCGTGCTAAGTTGAGGTGCGCAACAAAATCATTAGTGAACGTAGTGGCGCGATTACTTTGTAAAATACCTCTGAAACCAGGCGCCGCTACGGCAAGTAAAATGGCCGCAACGGCCAGCGTCAGCATGAGCTCAACCAGTGTAAATCCCAATCGTGCTATCACTTTTTCCATCCTTGTATGCGGCGTCCATCGTTGTCGCAACAGTATAATGTGTCGCGGGGAGCCTGTGAATCTATTGTTGCTGCGCCCAACGTTCCCAGCCCACATAATCATACTGAGACGGTGCATTTTGCACTAGGCTGTGCAAGACGTGATACGCTTTCTTATGCAGAATGGGATGATGCATTTTTAACAATTGCACTAAATGCAAAGCCGCATGTTGTCTTATGTATCCCGCATAGGTTGGATATTTCACCAACTGCACAACCAAACTTAACGCATCATTTCTATCTGCTACATCCGGAGAATCTAAGTGATTAACGGCAATGCCAAGGGGAAATCGCGTAACTTTCTGTTGGGTTAAAATAGCCGTTAACATTTCTGCTGCTGCTGCACGTACCGTTCTATTGCTATCTTTCAATGCGCCACTGAGTGCGGATACTGTATTCTCTATACTGGAATCGTAGGCCAGTAGGTAGAGTGCAGCTACCCGTTTGTTGGGATCCTGATCGTATTGCAACATCAATTGCAACTGCGTCTTGTGACGTGGAACGTGATCCGAGAAATAAGCATTATATTTTTGCAGGTCGGCGTTATTAATAGGGTATTTACAATAGTAACCTGCACAGGGTAACTTATTTTTTTCTGCCGATTTATGCCATGCGTTGCGTTCTCCTGCTACCACATAGGCTTGCCACTTTTGCAACAATGGCGCGCTGACTACAATGTGTTGTTGTGGCTCTGGCGCAACCATCATCAAACGATAACGATCGCTGGCATCGACTAATTCTACCGTAATAAAAATAGCGTTATTTTCGCCTATGGTGGGAGAAATAGCGACATAAGCAAAATTCCCCATGCGCTGCAACTTGTCGATTATTTGTTTATGCAACAGTCCCAGCTGCTGCTCTTTGGCAACAGATGGCTTGACATAAATCGCTAACAAGGTTGACCTTAACTCCCGCAGTGTCTTACCGAGTTCTTTTTCTAAAGTCGCGCTGTCTACTTGCGCTGAACGATACAGATCAAAGCCAACATTGTTTTTTTGTAGTATAGATTTATTTAATAATAAGATGGTTATGAAAACACCTAACATCCATAAATGTCTTCTTAATTTAATTTCACGCGGCGTTAGTTTTTTCATGTGACTTTAGTGGTTGTGTTACAACATTTTGTGCACTGGCGACAGCGGACCATAGTAGCACCGCGTATGATAAATAAATTCCACTTGGCCATCGACTTGATGTTGCGTAAATAATTGCGTTGCAGCGTCTAGCATAGCGTGATAATCGGGATGACCCAGCTTGGGTACATAGGAGGTAGATAACAGTCGACCCAATAAGCCCTGTTCATTGAACAATTGCTGATTGGGAAACGTCGTTATTTGTGCCACAGTCGGTAGAAAAAACTGTGTTATTTCTTGTTGCGTTAGTTTTTCGGCAGCAACAGCTTGATAGTCAATCCCGTACTGTTCTAGCAAGTTCTCATACGCTTGCATAAAAGGTGATGCTTCATTAGCACGTAAATTCCATACAAAAAAACAATAGCCGCCCGGTTTTAAGATGCGCATGAATTCTTGCTTAGCGGCTATTTGGTTGAACCAATGAAATGCCATGGCTGCTGTCACACAGTCAACACTGCCAGTGGCAAGGTGTGTGGTTTCTGCATGTCCTGTGATACTCGTAAAGTCAGCATACTGCTTTAAATCGCGATCCGCCTTTTCTTTCATTCTGATGTTCGGCTCAACACCCAATACTCTGTAGCCCTGCTCCAGCAATAATTTAGTAAAAATGCCCGTTCCCATGCCAATATCGGCAACAACAGCAGCAGGCTGCAGGTGACACGCACTGTGTAATAAAGCGATAACATCGACCGGATAACTGGGCCGATATTTAACATAGTGCTCGACTGTTGCGTCAAACCGCCCTACCGTATCGCCGTGTGTTGGCATGCTATGCCCCCCATTGCAGCTGGATGTGTTAGGCAGTGTAGCGAAACCAACGCTTAACCACAATATACCCATTTCACTTCAAAATGCGATTTTTACATTTTGAAGTGTTCTTCTCCTCTTGGGTGATCGAGCGAAAATTTACTTTTCGTAGGTCTAGAAATAGGGTATACCGCGCGACTTACCCATCAAAATTCGCATCTTCAAGTGCGAGCGGTATATATACCGCTCGCAAATGCGCTGGTAGAGAATGGGACTTGTTAACTCGCTAGCGTACATTGCTGCAGGCGTGCTCTGCCTGCAGTATTAATGATTATTTGCCAGCATAGCGTTTCGTTTACTGTATAAGTAAAAGTCCCGTTTTCAGCACGTGTCCCCGCTGCAGAAAAATACACGGCCTGGTTCTGCGTAAATCCGTGAAAATGCAATTGCCCTGCGACGGCCGGCAATATCCGTAGCACTGAGGTTGGCGTTGATGTATGTGTTGCAGCCGATGCATTAACGATACCGACCAATTGGCCCTGCTGCCAATTATCGCAACAAGTTTGGTGATCTGCGCTAGCGCAAAAAATTATTCTTTGATGCTGGCGCATGGCTTCTGCACGTGCCCACTGTAGAGTATCAAATAGACGATACACGGTAGTCCATTCACGCACTTTTAACAACATCGGGTAAACATGAGTAAATGTTACGTACATAACCACAGCGAGTAACGCCAGTACGCACAAGCATTCCAGTAAACTATAGCCATGACTTCGCACAAACCCCTCACTGCTTGGCTAGGATCCGTTTAAGTTGTAATAAGTCTAGATAAGATTTGACTTTCTCATGCGGTGAACGCAACAAATAGGCGGGATGATAAGTCACGATTAAAGGGATCTGCGGCTTATTCTCCAATTGCCACACCTTGCCACGCAATTTTGCTAATGGCATGGGATTTTTTAATAAGTGATGCGCGGCAACGCGGCCGAGTGCCACCACCACTTTGGGTTGCAGCAACGCGAGCTGGCGTTCTAAATAAGCACTGCATTGCGTGATTTCGCTGGGTTGCGGATCACGGTTGTTGGGTGGGCGGCATTTGAGAATATTCATAATATAAATTTGCTCGCGTTGTAAACCTATGGCGTGCAACATCGCATTTAATAACTGTCCCGCACGTCCCACGAAGGGTTCGCCCTGCCTGTCTTCTTCAGCACCGGGTGCTTCACCCACCAACACTAGATCTGCCGCTTGGTTACCCACCCCAAAAACCGTTTGCGTACGCGTGGCGGCTAAATCACACAAACGACACTCACGCACACACGTGGCTAATTGTCGCCAGTCCATCACGGCAACGGGTAGCTGTTCGGCAACAGCATCCATGTCTTTCTGTGCGACACGTTCGCGCCACACATCAATCCCCATGTGTTCTAAGTAAGCCTGCTTTATTGTGTCTATCATCCCGATTAATCCGGTATATCCTTTAAATGTGCTCTTATCTTGCCCATAATAGTTGCTATTTGCAACGACTGTGTTTATCTTCACGCAAAATAATGAGTGCACTGACTAGAAATGGCGAGCTTGCCGCAATGTGCACCCTTAACTTGTCACTTTTACAAAGGACAAACCATAAATGAGCGGACAATTACGCGTCGTACTTGCGCAATTAAATTTCACCGTGGGCGATATTGCCAATAACCAACGTCGCATCGTCGATGCCATTGTGCATGCACGCGATGTGGCTCGAGCTGATTTGATCGTTTTCCCTGAATTGGCTATCTGTGGTTATCCCGCAGAAGATTTATTGCTACGCGACGATTTTATTGCCGCCTGTGCAGAATCTCTCGCTGCGATCAGCGCACACTGCCACGGAATTAGCGTGATTGTGAGTTACCCACAACGTCAGCGTCGCCTGCTATACAATGCCGCCGTGTTATTACAAGACGGTGCTGTGCAACAGAGCTACCACAAACAATGCCTCCCTAACTATGGCGTATTTGACGAACAACGTTACTTTGCCGCCGGTCAGACTGCGTGTGTGTTCAACATAAATGGCATTGCAATTGGCTTGCTGATTTGTGAGGATCTGTGGCACCCACAACCGATTGCCGCGACAGTCGCCGCAGGCGCAACCTTAATTATCAGCTTACACGCCTCTCCTTTTGATCAAGCAAAACCGGCATTACGCTTGCACACCATACAACAACGAGCACGGGCACATCACGTACCGATTGTGTATGTCCACCACGTCGGGGGACAAGATGAATTGGTGTTTGATGGCGGATCCATGGTGATCGATAAGCGCGGCACGCTACGTCATCTTTCTCCCCACTTTTCCAGCCACCTTGCGACTGTCGATATCGATATGGCGCACGATACCATTGCAGGCTCAGTGGCACCAACACCATCGGATAATGCCTTGTTGTATAATGCGTTGTGCTGCGGAACCCATGACTATGTACAGAAAAACGGTTTCCATAACGTATTGCTTGGTTTATCCGGTGGCTTAGATTCCGCACTGACTTTAGCCGTTGCAGTGGATGCATTAGGCGCAGCGCAGGTTGAAGCGATTATGTTACCCTCGCGTTACACGTCTGCGGTGAGTTTAGAAGACGCTGCTACGTTGGCAGCTACATTGGGTGTTAAGTATCGTGTATTATCCATAGAGCCTATTTTTCACGTGTTGTTGCAAAGCCTTGACGCGAGTTTGCAGCAACCCTTACACAGTATTACCACACAGAATTTACAAGCTCGCTGTCGCATGTTGTTATTGATGGCGCTATCCAATCAGACCGGTAGCCTATTGCTAAACACTAGCAATAAGAGTGAGGTGGCTGTGGGCTACTCCACGTTGTATGGGGATATGTCTGGTGCTTTTGCTGTGCTAAAAGACGTGTATAAGACTCAGGTCATTGCACTTGCCCATTATCGCAATGGCACAAGCAATGTTATCCCTGAACGTACCTTGACACGACCACCCAGTGCTGAATTGGCGGAGGCACAACTCGATACGGATAACTTACCCACATACGCGGAACTGGATGCTATCCTAGAACGTTACATCGAACACGATCAAAGTGTCGATACGATTGTCGCAGCGGGTTTTGCAGCGCACAGCGTCGCACAGGTTATTGCACTGGTGCAGCGCAGTGAATACAAACGTCACCAGGCCCCGCCGGGTGTTCGCGTCAGTCGCCGTGCCTTCGGCAAAGATCGCAGGTATCCCATTACATCGGGCTTTGTACACAACAGCCCTAAGAGGGTTGACGGCGGCTGAAGCAGCACAGTGGGGCTAAGCCGTGCGATTTTGCCAACTTGTTCTTTAACCTGCGCTCGCTGCTCCGCTAAAAACCTCCGATTTGAACAACAACGCTAACTGCAGTATGATGCCAATCTGCCATGGCAATGTATCGATTATAGTTGAGGTCTCGCCTATGAACTGGTTTTCTAGCTTACTACCGTCGCGTATTCGTACCAGCACGGCACAAAAAAAGGGAGTACCCGAAGGGTTATGGAGCAAGTGCGGCGCTTGTTCGGCAGTGCTCTATCGCAGCGAACTAGAGCGCAGCTTGTCTGTCTGTCCTAAATGCAATCATCACCATCGGCTCTCTGCCCGCGAACGTTTACACTATTTTTTGGACCCTGATGCACAACAGGAATTAGCAACTGAGGTGACGGCGGTGGATTGGCTAAAATTCCGTGACAGCAAAAAGTATAAAGACCGTCTCCTCGCCGCACAAAAGGCAACAAATGAAAAAGAAGCGCTTGTTGTCATGCGCGGGCAATTACAGCAAATACCGGTAGTCGCGCTAGCCTTTGAATTTGGTTTCATGGGTGGTTCCATGGGAACAGCGGTAGGAGAACGTTTTGTGCGTGGGGTAGAAGCCTGTTTAGCGACGAATACGCCATTAATCGCCTTCTCCGCAAGCGGTGGTGCCAGAATGCAAGAAGGTTTATTTTCCTTGATGCAAATGGCTAAGACCAGTGCCGCCTTAAAAAAACTCTCGCGTAGAGCATTGCCGTATATCTCCGTGTTAACCGATCCCACCATGGGTGGTGTTGCGGCCAGTTTGTCTATGTTGGGTGACATCATCGTCGCTGAACCAGAGGCCATGGTCGGCTTTGCGGGACCACGTGTCATTCAACAAACGGTACGTGAGACTTTGCCTAAAGGTTTTCAGCGCAGCGAATTTTTATTAGAGCACGGTACCGTTGATATGATCGTCGATCGACGCCAATTGCGTGATACGATCGCCGGTTTATTGGCAAAGCTGCTACGCAGACCCGCTATCACCACCGCGTATGAATGACTTAGCCTATTGCTTACAGCAATTAGAAAAATACGACCCACAGCACATAGCTTTAGGTTTGGAGCGTTTGCGTAACTTACCTGATATAGCCCAACTCACACGCTTTGATTGTCCTGTGATTACGGTCACGGGCAGCAATGGCAAAGGCTCCTTTGTGGCACTTGCAGAGTCTATTCTACGGTGTGCCAAGCTGCGCGTCGGCTGTTACACTTCACCGCATTTATGGCGCTTTAATGAACGTATTCGTGTGAATGGCCAAGCGATAACGGATGATGCATTGGTAAATGCCTTACGTCGTGCTGAAACGTATCGCGGCAATACCCCGTTAACCTACTTCGAAGTAACAACATTAGCGGCATTCATTCATTTTCAACAACACCCGCTGGACGTGTTGATCTTGGAAGTTGGTTTGGGCGGGCGTTTAGATGCAGTGAATATCGTCGATGCAGATGTTGCTGTTATTACATCGATTGATTTAGAACATACGACGTGGTTAGGACACACGCGCGCAGCGATCGCGCGCGAAAAAGCCGGAATTTTACGCGCCGGGAAACCACTGATTTGTGGCGACCCCTGCCCGCCTGCTACGCTGCTCGCTCATGCTGAGGCATTACAAACACCTACCTATATAGCTAAGCGCGATTTTACTGTTGCGCCGCACAGCGATACCTGGGACTGTCACACCCCGTCGCGTAGCTATTTGGATTTACCGTGCGTACACCTCGGTGTAGACAATGCAGCGATTACACTGCAAGCCCTCAGCGTACTACCGTCTCACATTACAATCCCCACGGATGCTGTGCGAGAAGGACTGCAAGGCGCACAATTGCTCGGTCGTTTTCAGTGTGTACCCGGTCGCGTGTTGTCTATTTTTGATGTGGCACACAATCCCGCTGCGGCAGCATACCTAGCGCTGCGTTTGCAACAACAACCGTGCCAGGGGAAAACCCTAGCCGTAGTCGGTATGCTCGCTGATAAAGACAGTCGTAATACCTTCGCCGCACTATTACCTCACGTACACGTGTGGCATGTCAGCAACCTAGATACGCCGCGCACGGCAAGCGCCCAGCGCTTGCAGGAGGAATTAGTTGCACTCAGCGCAACACGTGTCACTGTTTTTGACACTATTGTGCAGGCTTATCAAGCAGCACAACGCCTTGCCGAAAGTGGCGATCGCATCTTGGTATTCGGCTCGTTTTATACGGTCAGTGCATTGCTGCAAACAGACGAACACATGTTGAACCCCAGCAGTTGAATAGTTACGAGAAATAATAAGTTAGAGGGGTGTTCACCACATAAAATATGCTATCATCCGCGCTACCGGATATAACTAATTTGCGAGGTCAAAATGGAAACAAAAGTTAAGCAGCGTTTGATGGGCGTCGGTGTGTTGATTGCGTTAGCCGTTATTTTCATCCCCATGCTATTCGATAATCCGCAACAAGTACCCAATTCGCAGCAAATTAGCTTGGAAACAGATATTC
The DNA here is from genome assembly GCA_964646995.1 of uncultured Gammaproteobacteria bacterium. Taxonomy (GTDB): domain Bacteria; phylum Pseudomonadota; class Gammaproteobacteria; order CAZYIF01; family CAZYIF01; genus CAZYIF01. Next base: position 4,557 of record CAZYIF010000005.1, on the reverse strand, counting down.
CGACGCCGCCACCCAGCGTGGGGACAGACAATGTCGCATTACGCAGTCAAGCGACTACAGATGCGCACGAAACCACGAATAGTCAAGCAGCCCTTGTCGGTAACAACCCTGCGCAGCAGAGTGCGGCAAATGGCGTCGAGTCCAACCGGATTGCTGATGCCAGCGCAGCATCACCCGCATCTACGCCGGCCTCCACTGTGAGTGGCCCGAGTAATCCAGCCCAAGTGGCACCCGACAACGGAATTGCAAAAGTCAGCAACGGGGTTATCAGCCAACCGACACCCGCTAATGCCGACATCACTACGCGTGAGGAGCATAAAGCGGCAATGGATAGTAGTACCGAAGTCACTACGACTGCCAGCAACAAGAAAGCCAGCATGCATGCACAACCCATTGTCAAAGGAGCGGGGTTCAAACATGTGGCCGCAAGCGGTACTGTGCACAATGCAACAACGGATAAGCAGAAAGCTAAAGCAAGTGCGGCTATCCAACAAACAGGTTGGGCGATTCAAATGGGCAGCTTTAGCAGTATGACTAACGCAGATAGCTTGGTAAAAAAATTAAAGTTACAGGGATTTACTGCTTACACACAACAAATACCACAAAACAATCATTCTATGGTTAGGGTTCTAGTTGGGCCGCAGGCGGTACGTGCAGAATCAGTGAAGCTGGTAACAAAATTGCAAGCCCTTAACCTACATGGGGTCATTGTTGAAGTGCATCCCAGTTCTTAACTTTTAAAGAAAGAAAAGTCATCCGCTTGCGGGTGAGGTAAAAGGGAAGCCGGTGCGAACTCGACCTCGGGTCGTCTCGCGCGAATTTATTTCAGGCGAAATCAATTAAGGGGACAATCTCGGTCGCTTGCGGCCGAGTTGTTGAAACGACGAAAGTAAGCGCAAGTTATGACATTGAACTGGGTAGACTACATCATCGTTGGTGTTGTTGTTGTTTCCATGCTAACTAGCGTTGTCCGCGGTTTTGTGCGTGAGCTGTTGTCGTTAGTCATATGGGGATTGGCTGTGTGGAGCAGCTTACACTTTTCCGGCGTTATATCTCCGTTGTTTGCCTCCAAAATCAGCAGCCCATCCATACGTCTAGGTGTATCCGTCGCCTGTATCTTCGTCACGATCTTAATTATCGGCGTATTCATTGGGCGCATGATGTCGATTATTATCAATAAGACGGGACTCTCTTCCACCGATCGTCTGCTGGGAATTGTGTTTGGCGCCGCACGCGGCATGCTGATCGTGGCGGTATTGCTAGTCTTAGTACGCCTCACCACATTAACCCAACAAGAGTGGTGGAAACAGTCGGTCTTGATCGTGCAGTTTTCTCCTTTAGAATCGTGGTTACAAGACATCATGGTAAAGCATGTGAATCTGCGTCTGCTGCAACCCGAAAATAATCAGCTGACCAAGCCTCTTCACATCGAACCAAGCGAATGACCAGGACTCGCTAAATTACTTTCCGCAGGAGTATTTTTGAGTATTCGATGGTAACGTGGTAGTATTACGCTCCTCATTATTACGTCATAAGGTACAGCGTCTATGTGTGGTATCGTGGGAATTGTCGCGTACTCGCCCGTTAATCAAGATTTATTTGATGCCTTGACCGCACTGCAGCACCGCGGACAAGATGCAGCGGGTATGGCTACCAGCGAAAATGGACGCTTGCGCATACACAAAGGCACAGGATTGGTGCGTGATGTATTTCGCACACGCCATATGTACAGCCTGCAAGGTAATATAGGCGTAGGCCATGTGCGTTATCCCACGGCAGGCACTTACAGTGACGATGAGGCACAACCCTTTTATGTGAACTCGCCCTACGGCTTGGTGCTGGTGCACAACGGCAATTTAACCAATGCGGCAGCCTTGCGTGAAGAGCTCTGGCGTAATGATTTGCGTCATCTAAACACCCACTCAGACACAGAAGTATTACTCAATGTCTTTGCCCGCGAATTACAACGCTTACACAAACAAGCCGTAGAGCCTGCTGATGTGTTTCAAGCAGTGGCTGCCGTGCATCAACGTTGCCGTGGTGCTTATGCGGTTGCCGCACTCATTCCAGGTTACGGCATGGTTGCGTTTCGTGATCCGCACGGCATTCGACCACTTATTTATGGGCAACGTCAAACAGAGAACGGCATAGAATACATGGTTGCCTCAGAAAGCGTCGCGTTAAACACCTTGGGTTTTACAGTCGTTGCTGATCTGGCACCGGGGGAAGCCCTTTACATCACGGAACAGGGTGAGCTACACAGGCAACGCTGCGCAGAAACAACGGCGCTCAATCCATGTTTGTTTGAGTATGTTTATCTGGCCAGGCCCGATTCCGTCATTGATAACATTTCGGTGTACAAAGTACGTTTACGATTAGGCGAATATTTAGCGGAAAAAATACAGCGCGACTATCCTGCCTTGTCGGATATTGATGTAGTCATGCCAATCCCAGATACCAGCCGCCCTGCGGCACTGCAACTTGCCTTACGGCTGGGAATAAAATACCGCGAAGGTTTTGTGAAAAATCGGTATGTGGGACGTACTTTTATTATGCCAGGACAAGCCTTGCGTAAACGTTCTGTGCGACAAAAACTCAATGCCTTAGAGCTGGAGTTTCACGGTAAAAATGTCTTATTGGTCGATGACTCCATTGTCAGAGGAACCACCTGCAGAGAGATCATCAACATGGCACGAAATGCTGGCGCAAAAAAAGTGTATTTTGCTTCAGCCGCTCCCAGAGTGTGTTACCCCAATGTGTACGGTATCGACATGCCCAGTGTGAAAGAGCTGATTGCACATGCCGAAGACGATGCGAGCATAGGCGAAATGATCGGTGCGGATGCGTTGATCTATCAAGATCTCGCGGCACTGATTGAAGCCGTGCGTGAAGGCAATCCGTCTATTACCCGTTTTGAAGACAGTGTCTTTACCGGAGATTACGTCACCAACGACATTGATGCCCTGTATTTACAACATTTACAAGATGAACGTGGCGAAAATGAGATGCCTAGCTAACTCACTAAGCACCTGCTTTACAGTTCATGCGCTTGGACGCGGATTATCATCACCATGGATAATATTGCACACGCCTTGTAAACTCAGTACCGCATTGGATAACTCCGGTGGTAAACCTTGCATAATCCTCTCCATGTATACCGCATTTTCAAGTGCCACGTCGGCATGCACAGTGCACCAACCGCGACGTTGTGCTGCTTTGATGTTTACAGCATCATCGTCAATCAAGGTAACACTGCGATCTATGTTAAATGCTTGGCATAAGGTATCCATCTGTGTTGCTTTGCGTTGCGTTTGATCAGTATACGCAACGCAAATAATGGGTATCTTTGCAACGAGATCCTTGTCTTCTAATAACAGATCTAAGGCTAATTTTATATAATCTCGATTGTCATGGAAACTCACTATAGCCACCGTGACTTTATTACTCTCCAGCAACTTAGCAATGACATAGCGCATGGCGGCAAACGCACGCAAATTGCCGAGTAAATCATATTTGATTCTTTCCATCCGCTCTGCCGTGAGTGTCAAAATATTTAGTATTGCAACAGAGGTATCGCCAAAGGTATGTTCCACCGTAAGCGTTTGATCAAAATCAAAAGCGATCAAATGTTGTTGAGGATCCGTTACTGATTGTGTTCTTTGCCGTTTAGGGCCTGCACCAAATAAGCCGTGGTTAGGCTAATGGTGATGAGGGTAATAATGCGAGTGGTGATAATGGTGGTGATGTAAACCTCCCATTTGTGAGACTAGCTAGAAGTAGAGTTTTCTCCTTTACCCATTAAATTTAAGCCCCGCTGTTTAGCGAACTGAGTAGGTGGTAGTTCTGCTAAAGATTGGTGAGGCCTTTCTTGGTTGTAAATCTTTAGCCAACATTGAGTGATCTCTTTCACTTCTACTAAGTTATAGAATAAATTACTGTCTAACACCTCCTCTCGGTAAGTTCGGTTAAACCGTTCGATAAACGCGTTTTGTGCTGGTTTGCCAGGCTGAATGTAATTAAGCGATATTCCCCTCTGTTTACACCCGTTTTTAAAGTGATGTGATTCAAACTCTGGACCATGATCAACCCTGATACTGCTAGGGTAACCACGATGTCGCGCTGTCAGATCAAGCAAATCTGTGACGCGGCTTGCATGCAATGAATAACTAGGCTCGACCATGAGTGCTTCTCGGTTATAATCATCCATTACATTTAACGTTCTAAATTTAACGCCACTACTCAGTGCATCTGACATAAAGTCGATTGACCAACATACGTTGTGAAATAGTGGCTGCACCAAGCATTTTGCTTCTCCTCTAGGCAATCGCTTTCTAGGCTTAATACGCAAATTAAGGCCTAATTCACAATAAATTCGATGGACACGCTTGTGGTTCCATGGTTTATCCATACTTGCAATGGCCCTACCTAGGCAGTCCAAGAACCATTCCAACCAGCCGCTGATATCCGGTGTGCTGCGTTGCTGTTTTTCCAGCTGATGGTAATAATCCTTGCGCTCGAATTCGATTTGGGCAGATAAATTGTAAAAACGATCCGACT
>CAZYIF010000004.1:17994-158405 GCA_964646995.1 uncultured Gammaproteobacteria bacterium | reverse complement strand
CATAACTATTAAGCTCAACACCCACTTTGATAACACTGACTAAGCCTTCTAAATCCGCAAAACTTTGGATCGTGCGCGCTTGTTTCGCTGCTTCGCTACCATCGTGTGGTTGTATGCCTCTAGCCGAATTCAATAAGCTCTTGATGAACGTGCGTCCCATATCCGCCCATACCTCACCTTTAGAGCTGTGCAAACCAATCAAATGCCAGAGGTGTCGCTTGGCATATTCACCGGTTAAAACGATGAATTTACAGTTTAAATACACTGCCCCTGTTTGCTTGCTGTGAGTGGCATAGCCACCCGTCCAGCCACAAGTCGGATCGTTATGACCACCAGGCACAATAGTAAGCCGTGTTTTCACTAAGGTGTTCTTGGGGATCACATTTAAGCTCATGGGTTCTTCTGCATCGTTAAAATCTTTCCAAATACTCATGCTTATGCTCCTTGTTGTAGTGTAATTTGTGTGGTTTGTGTGGCTTGATTAGTGGGTACTTCAAACGTTAAACGGGCACGCTGTGCTGGCGCCAATACCTTTTGCATCAGATGCCCAAGGTGTGGTGGCTCCAGCATATTCAATTGACCGCTGCGATCTTTAGCCGGATAACCGTAAGGATTCAGCGTGTGATTCACAAAGGCGCGATAGGTACTACCATCATCACGTGGGATTTCAGCCAAGGTGATGACTTGATCCACAATGCCGGGTAATTCCAATGCGGTCTTCGTACCTTCTATCTGCGGCGTAAACAGCCTGCGATTAAACTCATCTACGCGCACATCTAATATGCCTACAAACCAAATATTCTTATTACGGGTGTGTTGCAGATGGGTTAGCCAAGCAATCATCTCTTGCCCGTGTAAGCCATACGCAGCACGTAAATCGATTTTACCGGTACGCTCGCTAAACGATTGCGGCTGGCCTTTACACCATTGCAAACATAAACGACCTGCCACGGTGATAGAGTCAATAAAAATGGTGTCATATTTATCCATCGCTGTTGGTGTACCAAACCGCTTACACACCGCATGGTAATGCGCCTGACTATAGGCTTGCTCATCACGCAGGGCAGGGTTAGCACCACCGATAAATGCAGCGATATCACGACAGTCTTGCCAGGTGGACGGACGAATCGTATCGCCCATCCATCCTTCTACCGCGAGATCGCCTGCTTCTAAATCAAAAAACAAAGTCTTTTCAGCATCTAAGGTCCACAGCAAGCTTGTCTTACCAATGCCTGATATACCTAAGATGCAGCCTTTAATGCCACGCTTTTCAGCAAGGCGTTGGTCTGCGGTAATAATGGGAAAGCTCATTGCGTTTCTCCTTGTGATAGTGCATACGTAGGTTTGCCATGCTTGACGGTGCGTGCAGCTGCAAAGTCAGCCTTTAAAGTACCAGACCATGTTTGATACGTGCGTTCGCTGATGTGGTAGTTCATCTCGATGAAAGTGTTTGGGTCTTCGCCGCTTTGCCACATGCGCTTTGCGATAGCGGCAAGTTGTGATTGATCCCACTCTGGTTTCTTAGGTACATTTGCTGTAACACGTACACCAGAGTCATCGAAATGAATGATGCCAGTCTCCTTGCCAAGCTCTTGTCGTAGCTTTTCCGCACGCTCGTGGTACTTCACTGCGATAGCACCATCAACCCATAGCTTAGTAGCCTGTGCCTGGCTATAAGCTTCCTGTGCTGCTTGTTGCAGCGGCAGTAGTTCTGCTGCGGATAGCTCAGTGAGCTCCGTGATCGTCAATTTCTTTACATCTGCTAATGTCATACTCATTTTTGTTTCCCTCTATTGCCAGTTGTGTCTTTGTACAAACGTGTCGCCTCATAAGCTTCTATGTCCTCGATGCGATAACGCACTTGACCGCAAAGCTTTAGAAAACATGGCCCTATGCCCTCACTACGCCAGCGTTCTAACGCGTCTTCACTAACACGCCAACGCTCTGCGAGTGCGCGTGGGTCTAGGTGGTTGCCATTCATCTTTGCCTCCTTCGTTAAGTTGTAACCGCGGCTAGTATGACGAGGGAGGGGGGTGATTAAGGGGGGGACTTGTGTGACTTTAGGGGGGTGATTTTGAAAAAAATTCAAGAAAATTTATGTAAACTCGTCATCTTTGAACAATTGAGATCAAAAACTGAGTAGGACAGTGCAAAAGTGGCATAAATCGTAAGCTGTCCGCGTAACGTGAAAAGAAAATCTTAACAAGAGATAAGTTTGATTAAGTTTCTAGATGATAATTACCATTGCCATCAGGTTTAATGAGTGTGTCCCACAAAGGATGTGCGACCATTTTGCCTTTGACGCGATTACGAAAGACATGTCGAATTTTTTGATTGGTATTGGCCTCGGCAGCGAGTAAGTCTTTATGTGCACAACCACCTGCACGCACGAGTGCTTCCATAATTGCGCTTTGCTTTTTTGTAAGAGAGTATAAAGCACCATTCCACTGTACCTGCCGATAGTCTGACGAAAACTGCAGTGCCAATAAGTTTGATGATTGTGCTTTGTGTATTTGATTTTTATGTGTTGCATCACCCAGTGAAATACTCACCACGCCAGTTAATACTGCTACGAGCTGTTTCAATATTGCATCAAGGATGTCGATGATTAAATCAGGCGAACACTGCGTATCTATTGCGATTTTATGCAATAACGCAGTTACATCCTTTTCTCCCGCATAGCGCAGTAGGTGTAAATATTTTGTAGGAATAGCCATTAACGTACAGTCTGTCCATTTTCACTAGTGACATCCTGTCAATTTACGCACGCCTACTTGTTTGTGCATGCTTGGTAATAGTTTTGTCCGCAACGGACAACCAAACGGTTGGCACCATACGCAATATGCAGTTGAATTTCAATGTAAAACAACATTAAAACTAAAAAATTAATTGTCATTTTTGAATGGCATGCCAAGATTGAGCATAACTACGAAATACAACTGTGTAAACATGACCGAGTTATTTGCTATGTGTGCAAGAATGACTGATTTTGAATATGAGGACTATCAGAATAGTTGCGTCTAAGTAGAAGACGATACCGTGTACATTTGTGCCGAATGCACACGCCACATCAGCAATGAATTGCAGCCTAGCCAAAGTAAATCAGGTACGCGAACTCAGTGACACGCTTGATGAAAACCTACGTCATGCTAAAGCGCTATTAGACGTTGCACTCACGGGTGATTTCGTTTCACTAGACGCTCACACTCAATACGACTTCTTATCTGTGCTAGACGATAAGATGAACGTTGCCATGCAGGCACATCGCACCATGGTAGCGGCGTGTAATACCATGGGTGAGTCGTAATGCGCAGTGAATGAGTGTTGCCGTACCCATTCACTGCTTGCCACAACAACGACTTAACCAAAAAAGTACGTGCTGGGCTGTTACGCTGAAGCGTGTACACCGCTCCATTATTTTGCGCATTGTGCGATTTCTGTCATAGTAAGAGGCAACAATGGTGCGAAGAAGTCTTTGGCTCCGGCCTCACATTAGACCTGGATTGCTCATTTGCAAAAACGCCTTGTCGTACGAGCAGCGAAGCGTGAACTGATGATCGAGATTCAGGATCATCATTTACCGTTGACAGACCACCTTCTAACCACCTTTGCCAACGTTGCTGTTGTCTCAATTGCTGTTCCCGTAGCTCGACCAAATTGCCAGCCACACGTTCTGTTACTTCTTCTAGTTTTTCCAATCGATCATTACATCGCGTAGTAGCTGCTGTGTACTCTGTAGTATTTACTGTGCCTTTGCCCTCCACAAAGTGGTTTTCTATTTGATCTAAGCGTGCAATGGTTCTCGTTAATTCTATTCGTAATCTTTCCACAGTTTCTGTAGTTGTACGTGCGTGTTCATCATAACTTTTCCGCAAATGCGTTTCGACAAGCTGTTGTGCTTCTTGTATTTTAGTTACAGTTCCTTGTATGGCAGTTAGTTCACTACTAAACCATTGTGATCTGGTTTGCAGTTCATCTAATCGCGAACCATAGGCTGTCATATGTTCTTCATTGATTGCCGTCACCTGTGTATGTAGTTGACATATGTCAAGTTGTATTTGGCGTAAACCCATCTCCCATGCAATATGCTGCTCACTTAACCTGCCTAAACGCGTTTGTAACTCAACAAATTGATTACCTAGTTGTAACTGATTGTGTTGCGTAATTGCCATTTGCTGATGCATTAACTTGAGTTGTTCATCCAGAGGGTGTGTTACCTCTAGCTGGGAAGAAGATGAGAGATCTACTGCGTCTTTTTCTACTTCACGAGTTGGTGCTGACAAAATCCCTAAGATTTCCTGCAGTTGTATAATAGATAAACTCGTTGATTTGATGGGACGCTCAACAGAAATCACCGCTAGAAAGGCTTGTTTGAGCTCTTTAGGTTGAAAAATATTTACAAATTTTCCTTCTACGACCTGCCTTAAGATTAGCTCCACATCATATACTGCTTGTAATTCGCAGGGCGTTTTATTCAAGGTTAAACCTGCTAATTCTCTAGCACGTCGGGTGATTTTTTCAAGCTTGGGTATGACACTATCTAGATTGTTTAAACCAAATAAATATTCTCTTGAGTCCAAAGCTAAGGTGCGTGCACAAAGTTCTATGAGCTGTTCCATCACATGAATACTGGGAGCTAAACTTACAACATACTCAAGTGGGCTGACATTCATTGGTCTTAACTCGTGTGTTAATATGTCTTTTAATAGCTCTCCACCTAATCCTAATAAAGGAAAATCTGTTAAAAAGGCACTGACCTTATCCAGAGTTTGCTTATTATCAGAGCCGAGCTTATTTACGTCATGTGTCTCTTGTGCGGCCACGAGTCGGCTAGTGATCACTAAAGCTGCTGAAAACATTTGGTTAAAAGCACGTTGGAACGTATGATAATATTCGCGTAACTTTGGAGTTTCATTAATGTAACGTAATTCTAGATCACGCTGCTCACCTTCGGCGTCAAACCCAATGTAATTAATCGTCATCGTGGTTGTAGCACCTACTGCAGCACGACGAGCTTGAAAAGTCGGTATTTCCTTAACTAATTGTGAGAGATCAGTTAGTTGTTGTGGTGTTGCATTATCTGACCAACGTTTAAGACTATCTACATCCATACTCATCACTGTCATTTCATTTGGTTTTACTATGTTAACTGTGTGCACGCCCGCTAGGGCAGATGACAGATCAGTCTCTCTCCCTACTAGGAGAGTAGTTGCGGAAGACTCAGGAAGTCTAGGTATCATCGTAGGCATAACTTGAGGTTGTGTTTGCTGCAGTGTAGTCAAAATTTTAGTCCGTTTATAGTGATAGGCCAAACTGAAAGCTGTTTCTCCCCTCGGATCAGAGAAAAATAAATCGGCGCCATATTCAATCAGCCGCCTGGCTGCATCCGTATGATCTTCGATAATCGCTAACATCAGTGGTGTTTGTCCAGCCTTGTTTATCGCATCTTTATTTAAAAGAGGATGTTGTCGTATAAGCATTGCCAGTTGCTCTGGATGCCCACCTAAGGCGGCTTGATGCAATATCGTGTTACCTAAATTATCTATCGCGTTTATGTTGAAGCCTTTTTCTTTTAATAGATAGATAGTGAATTTTACCTGTCTACCACGAACCGCCATGTGTAGTGCATTCGCACCGGAGTTATTGCATTGTGCATTAAGGTCACGAAATAGCCCTTTTTTTTGTAAATAATCAATGACCCCTTGTTGTCCATATAAGGCTGCTAATAGAATGATGTTATTGCCGTTTTTATCTTTGGTATTTTGTTGTTGCGAATCTATTCTTAGTATCACATTCAAAATGTCTAGATATCCCTGCATGCCTGCTAAAAGCCAGGCATTGTCGCCATACTTATTGGTGCTTTCCAGAGAAAAGTTGTAGTGCTGCAGCAGATGTTGGAACATTGACGTATGGCCATACTGTGCGCAAAGTAACAGTGCATTGGCATCTTCTTGGTTGCATAACGCATGTAATTCATTCGGTTGTATTTTAAATTCGGTGACGAGAAAATCAAACAATTGTTGCTGACCATAGGTTGCCGCGACTAATAAAGCGTGATTCTGCAAATTATCCTTTTGTTTAGGATCGTTCAAATTTAGATTGTGTTGCTTGATTAAACATACCACTACTGCGAGTTGACCAAAAGCAACTGCTTTGAGTAAGGGTGTCTCGCCCTGCTTGTTACGTGTTTCCAACAGGGTGGGACGTGTTGCAATCAGCTGATCAACTACTCGCACATGGCCCAATGCCGCAGCTATATGAAGGATGGAATCTTGTGTTTCAGCATCTGTCAGCGAAAAAAATTCAGGATTGCCTTGCAAAAGTTTATTAATCTTATTGCTATCTCCGCCAGCTATCGCGCTAAAAAAATCTTCAGTTTTTTGGGATTTAAGCATGCATCTTCTCCTTTAACGCGGTTGACACTCAACTAACTTATGGATGGCTCATGGATGGGGTTAAATTTAAAGGCTGTTGTACATAGGCTAATGCCATATTCTCTAATCTGGTCTCGAGATGCTGGATGGCAAATTGATAACGTTGCATGAGTTGTCGCTCTTGATTCAGGCTAAACAATATCGGGATAATACCGTATGGGCTCACTAATGAGGTTAGACTACGAAAATAATTATGATAAAAGTCGACACCTGCCCATTCATCATCACCAGCGGTTCTGCAATCTCTAATCATAATATTCATTATTTCTGCTGGGAAAGACAAATTATAATTTCCTTTAAACAACAGAGGGATCAGGCAAGATGGATTTTTATGATGCTTTTCCTTTATGTGGGCATATTCAATTTGTGCATTATTGGGTTTTGTTGCAGTTGCTGCTAGCCGTTTTGCTAACTGGGGGGTGCCAATTAAAAATATTACATCGCTGCGTTCAATACCATTACTCATAAATCCGAGAATATCTGTTTCTAGATTACGGATGTCTAGCATCACTTCAACTCCAAGTAAGGTTAAATCATCTTTTAACATTTGTAATCGTGCTTGTAGTTGCGAGTTTTCTGCTGAATCTTGTTCCCAGGCATAACTAATAAATGCTTTTATTGATTTAGTGCCACGCAAAAATGTACTACATTCTCTCAAAGCCGCAAGAAAACATTGTCGTGCTGGCGGCAAAGTGTACTCTTTAGCGACAGTAAATAGTTGGAAATGTCGTCGCATATTCTCTGGTGATTCTGCTATAGGCATGCTCCCAGTATTAAAGTAATTTATTATCACACTCTGGTTAGCTTGCACGGCAACTGCTAGTGGTGTTAGCTTTGCAGTGTAATTCAGATAGGGAGATAAACCCCTATTGACTAAGGCATGCGCGATTTTTAAGTGTCCTTTCGCAGCTGCATGGTGGAGTGCGGTATAACCGTGCAGTGTATCTGATGCAGCCTCTAAGGTGTCGCTTACCCATAAACTCGTACCGCTTTCTAGGCTTGCATTCAATTTATTTAGATCATCTTGCTTCACAGCAGACAAAAAATCACTCGCCAATTTTCGGTTGCGTGTCAACACGCGACTTAATTGAGATTGTGCAAGACCATCTATGCGCACTAGACTGTACTGGTGAGTTAAAATGTCTGCAACTCTATTAGCAAGACTCATGCCAAAAGGAACCGCAGGATCGCTGAGATCCAAATGCGTTAGCGTGGTGTTATGACATATTCCTTGAATTAAATCCAGCACACCAATATCTGTTAATGGGTGACCACACAAATATAACCGTGCCAAATGCGTATTTTTCGTTAGTGCTTGGCCTAAATATTTTGCACCCTCATCATCCACGCATTCTCCTTCCAACAGCGGAGTACCAATAGCCAGAGTGTGCAAGGTTGGATTAGCTTGTAAACAATCACTCAAATACTTGACACCCACTGCACTCATCTTACAGTTGCCTAAATATAAAGAAAACGAGGTTTTCTTTTGTAACAACGCGGCACACAAAATTTTTATACCAGAATCACACAATGCATTATCGCCCAACGATAATGTTTCTAAGCTAGGATGGTGGAGAACCAACTGTGCTAAATCATTTACTGCATCGGTAGTTAAATCATTTTTATGTAAGTATAAGCTACTTAAGTTTTGGGACCTGAGAGAGATTCGACAAAGAAGTTGTACTCCTCTGTTACCCAATGGGTTGTTACACAGATTAAGTTCGCGCAAGATTGAATTGTCACTTTGCATTGAGTTATTTAATGACTCGACATCTTCAGCACATATCTGCCAATGAGACAAATCTAAAGTGACAAGCGTTGGATCGTTATCTACTAAGCGTTTTATGTGAATTTTCCATTGTGCATCATCTTTCATATATTTTATTTATCCGATAATGGCCATGATTACCGCCTACACTCAGTAGGAACAACGGTTCTTTCACGGTCTAGCAAAGGAGAACGCCATGGATGCTCTGGACTTCTTGCTTGCTGCCCATTCCCACTTTTTCTGCAAGCAAATAAACCCACGACTGTTAATGCCGCGATGGTTACACCTACAGCACAACCTATGATGATGACATCACTCTTTCCTAAACCCAATATTCCTGGATCTGGATTTGAATGTGTGCTTGGACTTGGATTCGGACCCGTGCTTGGGCTTGGACTTGGGTTTGGACCTAGGCTTGGACTTGGTCCACTCTCCTCATATAATTCTAGAATCGCTGCATCACTTTGTTGGTTATTGTATATACGCACTTGAGTCATAGTGCCATTAAAAGAATGACAGGGTAAGCCAGCACAATAGCTAGCGCCCAGCAAGACATTTAAATCACTCAGTCTAATTGAGTTTCCACTGCTGGCACTATAGTCTTTTTGACCGTTTATATACATGATGGGAGAACAGCACACGACGGCAACTTGGCTCCAAATATTATTTGGCAATACGCTATTGCTGAGAAACTGTATTGTAGGTGCAGAATTATCACCTGTTGAAAGCGTGAAACTCAATTTATTGTCTACAAAACCAAAATTGTAAGCGGACCCTGTTACGTTGTAATCATCCCATCTAGATAGAATAGTTTGCACTCCACTTAGCATCGTGGGTTTAACCCATGCAACTAGTGTAATACCTAATTGTAACGCATTTAAAGAAGGTGCATTTGCAATGTCAAGATAGTTATCTATTCCATTGAAGCAATAAGCATGATCAGGGCGGGCAAGGTAGTCACTACACAGATTAGCACCTTTCACCAGCGCATCATTTCCGTAAGTGCTTTGATCAATAGCATTGCCAATAAAAGGATAATAGCCGATCAAACGCGTCTGTGACAGATAATAGGCCGCGATGTAACATTCTTCTGTAGTTTCTCCATTACAGCCTTCAACACGTGTCAACATAACTAGCTCATCACTCAATAATTGACTATCTGCGAATGGCTGTGCAGTGTTGTTGTCTGAAATTGGCAAATAAAAATTTCCAAGGAAGATCTTGATGAGCTTGCCATCAGAATACGTGCGTCCATAAATTCGCGCGTCTACACCTGAAGGGTCAAACACTACGAATTGATTATAATCGTTGTCATGATACGTTGTTAACGAACTAAACGTATAGCCGCGGGTGTCATATACGCTACCATCCCAAATCATGGCGTCAGAAGTTAATACGATACCAGAACTTGATCTAGGATCACCATTAGCGATAATTCGATAGGTGCTGTTACATGGATAAGAATATTTACCACCGAGAGTCATACTATTGCAACTACCATCACTACAGGAAAAATATTGGGTGTAAAGTTGTTGTTCACCTACACTGTAGTAAGCTAAATAATAACTGTAACCGCCACCGCCAGTGCCAACAATGGCCTGGCCACCACCCAATAATGCTTCGGAAGTAATTTGTTTAGTTGTACTAGCACTATTAGGGAAAAAGGCCCCCGGATTGGTAATGGTATACAACTTATTGTTTTTTACGCAACTCACCAAATACTGAACGCCATAATAATCCCCCGTCATTGTAATAGACAGGCTGGCTTGTGTGCCATTCATCGTGGGCTCGCTATCAAATGCAAAACTCTTAGTTAAATTACCCTGGAGGTCATACATATTCAAAAGGAAGGTGGGCAGGGTAGACCGCGCTATTCCCAAAATGAACCCTCCGCTATTGCTATTGAAACTTACAACTGGGTAATAAGGCCAAACCGCCGGCTCATCAATCACTAATTCTTTAATTATATGATCGGTCGCATCACACAGTACCCCTCTTACAGTTGGTAATGCGTTGAGTGCTTTATAACAAGAGTACATTATAAGGTAATTATAGTTAGGAGGATAAGGATAAATTCCTATTACCGTGATAGTTGGATTTCTTATAATGCATCCCGCTGCAAAAAACTGCTGTTGCCCGAGTACTTCAATGGTTAATGTATTCGGAGATGGTGAAGGTGAAAGATTAGGAAGTATGCTATCAGCTGGAGTTCGACTACTGCTCACTGACGTAGTCGGAGTAACGGACATTGAGCCAGAAATAGCCGCCTCTTTTGCTGACGTTAATTTCTCTGCGTTATAGCCTGTGCCCCTGTTAAATAGGCTCCAGAGCATATCACTGAGTAGCCGCAGAGTACTTTTACCTACCTCACGTGAGGTAGCTTCGTCAGTCCCGTATTCGACTAAACTATCTAACTTTAACTCCAACGCTGCATACTCACTTCTTGCAGATTCAAGAGTTTCAGAAGTCAAGTTCCGTGAAAGAGCTAGCAAAATATCTGGATTAGTCTGAGCTTTGTGTTTATTAGTAATCGTATAAGCTTGTAAACGACTTGCTACTTCCTCGCCAATAGCGACAAGCGATCGATATGCGGATAAATTAACACCTTGTTTTTGCGCTTGAATAACGATATCGAGCACATGCTTTGCTTCGTTTTCATCAAACCCCATACTCGTTAAACAATACTTTTGTTGTTCAAATTCGGATAAACCAATAACAAATTCTGCGTCCTCAACAAGTACACCAATGGCTTTTGGCGTTAGCTTGATTTGATCAATCACACTGGCAGGTACCATATTGTTAGTAGCATCGCCCGTCGGCACACTACTGGGGACAAGTGGCATTGAGGTGGCTGAGACTGGTGAAAAAATCATAATGTTACTCCATCGTACGAATTTACAACTTTATATTCATCAAAGCTCACATCGGCTAAGCAAGTACGCTGCTGAATTGAACGTAGCAGAGAAAATTGCAGATTGCACTTCTATCACCATGGTTTCAGGAAAGACTAAGATCGACACGACAAACTTCCTTGGAGGCAATCTCCAGCAAAAAAAGAAAAAATAAGGTACTCAAGGATCTGCTGACAACCGCACGCCTAACATTACCTTGCCGGAGATTTTTTCTTGATATGTTGCAGGCGTGTGAGAGAAATCAAGCTGAAAACCGACATAAAAAAACCACCCACACCTCATTAGAAGGGGCACCAGGTAGTAGAAAGATAGATTGCTAAGCCGCCGCTTTATATGGCGGTTCTGTAGAGATGTGGTGTCGGCACGGCATTTAAGCGGGGCCGGCCAGTAGTATTCCCGAAAACCAAAGTCACGCGTAACGCGTTCAATCAGTGTGTTACCAGGATACACATGCGCTTCACGACTACAGTCGAGGCAACAACAGAAAGAAGCACCGTAGTCGAAGCCTGCAGAAGTAGTATGTCCCTGTGTTCCCTGTTGCATTTCCATTACCACTAAGTTCCATGCAACACCCGTGTTGCCTGCTGGTCGCATTCCTTGCGGCGGACGTGAGCGATGCATGGTATAACGACTGTTCGGTTGCGTCAATAGGGTTGATGGCTGTCGTTGGCAGCTGAGTGGATTTGCGTTTTGCGGTAGTAGCACTGATCTGCGTCCACATTCGCATGCAAGACCAGACCAGCATGCAGAAAAGTTGTAACACGCAAGCCGCGCAGCGTGGCGGGTAAGTGCGGGTGTAGCAGTAGCGGTATCACCGGCGCCGCAGCGCGTCCTCCTTGTGTGGGTGTCACCACAGGCTCATCACGGTAACGCAAGCCGCGCAGCGCGACGGGGGAGTGCGGGTGTAGCAGTAACACCATCACCCGCGCCGCAGCGCGGCCACACAAATTATTACTAGCGGTTGCCGCCGGCTCATCGCGATACGCGAGCCGCGCAGCGTGGCGGGGGAGGTGCAGGTGTAGCAGTGAAGACACCGCCCGGCGCCGCAGCGCGGCCTCTTTGTGCGGGTGTCACAACAGGCTCATCGCGGAAGCGCAAGCCGCGCAGCGTGGCGGGGAGCGCAGGTGTGCTAGCACCGGCCCCTTTGTTGTGGCTGTGGGCGTCTCGCTAAGGCTCATCGTGGCACACAAGCCGCGCAGCGGCGTGGCTACCTGCGGTTGCTTGCTATGCCAGTCACCTAACAAGCTTATCGCACGGTATGTAAGCGGGGGCAAGGGCGGGTAGTATCCTAGGTTCTACAGTTTGTTCTCTTTGCTGTGTGGTGCTGCTTGCGTGGGCGACGGGAAATTTTTTTAAACTCAAACAGTAGGCCTCGTACTATTGGTTGGTAAAGGATTTGCCGCGCAGAAGTTTTGTGCATTATCCCAGAAATTCCTAAATGTCTCAGCCCACGTGCCGGTTTTTAAAATACTGTCCACGGTAAAACCGGGAATTTCATTCAGTCCAATTTTGCTGAAAAGCTCATTTAAAGCTGTTTTATCACCATCCGATTGGGTAACGCCAATAATTTCATTAGCCAAGTTAATGTCGAGAGCTAACAATTGGCCAGAGTTTTCGACTCGGGTTATCTGCGCCAAATAGTCTTTTAGAGGTTCTTCTATCTTGTGGTTTGATCCAAAATTAAGTGTATTCGTAAAGCCTCTGCTGAGAGAGCTTTTTTTTGAAAGGCTTTCTATCCACTTGGATGCCCATTCTATTCTATCTTTCTTTGTTTCTTCAAATGTTCTTTGATATTTATGCCGTTCTTTGAATAAGTGTTCTCGATAAATATTGGTTGGCGGAGAGTCAAGTTGCCCGTTCTGGCTGGGAAGTCCTACAGTTCTAGATGGTCTTCTCCCTATTTTAAGTGCTTCGGTTTGTGTCTCCTCAAGAATTTTTTGCAAAGCCTCTTTCATTCCATTTGGTATAGAAGCATTGTCTTGTTCTATCATCCCGGCATAGGTTTTATCATTTAACAACCTACTCAGGGCTGTCTCCATCGATTCTGCAACGCTGACGAGACTCTCTTTGTCACGAATTGACCCCATAACGCCATCAGAAACATAATTCGCAAATGCCTCGTTACTTGTCCGTTGGTAAGAAGTTAAAAAAAATTTTAACTGCCGTTCTACATTTATTTTAAAGTCCTGTAGTGTGCGAGGAGCAGATTGTTCAAAATAATCTAAGTGATGTAATTTGTGAGAGTCGCGGTGTGACAGTACGCAATCTAATGTGCCTGGCCTAGGCTCCGGAAAGATTTTTTGATAAAGCAAGATCGCCTCAAGACAGGGTGTCTTTACTGCTTTTTCGAGATTGGATAAAAAGTCAGGGGAGTTTATGGCTTGTTGTTGCGTTAATACGTCTACTTCACTTAATATGCCGCCAAAGCATCCCTTTATTTGTTCGCACAGAGAACCTCGGATACTGTCTTTGTCACCTTCGTCAGCATTTTTGTACATAGTATAGATCGTTTCAATGGCTTTCAAATTAGAAGCTAGTCTGCCACTCTGATACTCCCTCAGTAGTTTATATTGCGCAGAAGAAAACTGGGTACCATCGACGTAAAACCTAACGCGATTGTCTCCAGATGAAACTGAAGTAACAACGCTCTCTGAATATGCTATTACTTTAACAGTATCAACACGTATACAAGCAGCATCATGCAGTCTATCTTGTAAATTTGGCGCTCTTTTCTCCGACGCTATATCAACGAAGGGCCTCGCCGCATTGCAGCATGCTAAATGAAAAGTTACGCTTTGAGGGTTAGCAATATGTGTTAATATCTTATCGACAAATACCTCCGGTGTTATGGTTTTTTGTTCACCTGGCCTGACACGAGCATTCAATTCGCTAATATACTCGGCGCCATTATTGCTGTTCACTCCTGCTATTGTGCCGTGTGCTTCAAGGTGAATCGTAACATCATCACCAGATACTGCCTCCAATATTTTCTTTGCTTGTTCCTGATCGAAAAACTCCAAACTGCCGTTTGTACCTATGTGACAATGTATTGTAGTCGCCGCTATGGCATCGTAGTTCTCCTGATTTACCTGTAGGCCAGATAGCCTCAAAATGCGCATTATGTTGAGATTTTTATGTCTGTCATACTCGGCCTGATCTACGGCAATGATGATGTTAACCAGTTTCCCCACAATTTACCTCTTGAAATAGCCTCGGACTTTATACGAGAGAGTATAGTACATAAGGTAGCGTTCAGCAGTTGTTTTAGCTGATTTAACGAGTAACCCTTGAAAATTCATAATGTTTTTCACGAAACTATGTGTTTGCGAGAAGTCAAGTTAAATTCTGGCGCGAGTTGTTGATATTTATTCCACATACGAAAAAGTATGTTATAATGGTAAAATGGGTGTTTTTCTTTGGTGTGTTGTGGTTGTTGTTTGGGAGATAGAATAATGAAATTCGCGGATCAAATGCTTTTGGCGCGTATTGAGTTGGAGACGCTGATAAGAAAATTTGAGAGTGCGAGAGAAGAGGCGAGCCATGAGTCCTACATGGGCTATTCCTCTGGAGACATCTACGCTCTTCCCTCTGCGCCGGGTCAGGCGCCGAAGCTTATGTTTAAGGACAGTGCCCAAATAGAAAGGTTGCAGCTGGTTCAGGGTCAGGTTGACGAGTTGGCCAAGAAGATAGCTGAGACGTTCGAATGGAAGAAGGATGCTGTATTAAAAATGTCCTACGATGATTTGATGAGGCATGTCAGTGAAATTACCTCGGTTGGTGAAAATGAGAGTAGCAAGCGTCTCTGCCGCCAATTAGTCAAATAACGAACGACCGCTGAGGACCCACTAGGTAGGAACCAGCGTCATGCGTTAGAGGCTGGCCGTGCTATGTCCTCAACCACCCCCACCAACCCCCATTGTCACACACCAAAATTTATCCTGTTTTATTGTAATACAAAAATCAGCAAAAGTTAGCGAAAAATCCGCCCTAGCCGACGGTAACTAAAACCGCTGATTTTTGTGTTACGCAACTCATTGATTTTAAATATATTTATAAAACAGCACTAGCGGACCTCGCAGGGGTAAAAGTTTTTAGTTGCAGAGAGTAGCGGGGTACAGAGAGCAGATTTGTGCTATAAAAGCTCAATCCAAGCAAAACCACAGTCCGCATGATGTACGCAGGAATACACGGGAATACGCAGCGGTACTCAGCAGCCCTCACGGTGTGAGAGCTGTTCAAAAGGTGATATTGGTGGAGGCGGCGGGAATCGAACCCGATGGGGGCAAAAAACCGCTAAAATCAAAAACAACGCTGGACAATGAAAAGTAAATAAAATCATGGGGTTAGCTTTTTTCTGTCTCATGCCACTGTGGTCTATAATTGTCTACAATACGCTACGAATACGCCCGCACAACGCCCGCGAAACGCTGGGGCTAGCTTCTCGCTTTAGTGCAATTTATCTGGGAACAATACCCCTCCACACTAAAACTATGTGTCGCTTCCTCGATTATCCAGTTGCCATTCATCTCTGGCTTGAACCCGTTTAGACTTACCTTGTGCTCAGCGAGCAACGCTGGGTTGCCCGGTAGGGTTAACTGCAAAGTGGGACTACCCCGTCGGATGCTGTCGAGTTTCGCTTGTGCGGCTAACCGTGCTTCTTGTTCGTTATTAAACAAACTCCGTATCGTATATGCAGGCTCAGCTTGGCCCTCGCTCACCTCGTGCTCCTGGGCAGTCCCAAGGTCATGGTAACGCGCCTTAACACTTTTGTATACGCCACGTTCAACTAGGGACAATGACCAACTCGTAATGTCCGAGGGTGTGAGTCTACTGGTAGGCAATGATTGCTCTGACAGGGATTTGGCTAGACCCTTTTTAAACACGAGCAGGTGACCATTGGCCGGCTTGGCGATGGCACCGAAGGTGGCGGTGATTCGCGTTAGGAAATGCAAATCGCTTTCATTGGTTTGGTGCAGGCCTTTAAAGCGAATGTTTTGCAATTCCTGGCCCACCTTGGGTACCAAACCGTGTTCTGCCGCAATTTTTCCAACGATGGCAGCCAATGGATAGGGTGAGTGATTGTCGTATTGCCAGGAGCGTGTTTTGGGTGCCTTGAGGCTTTTGATCAGATCTGCCGCTTTGCCACCTAAAGTGATAACGTCGGGCGGGCCGGTAAACTCTACCTCGTCGATGATGTACGCCCCTATCTTCTCCACGTGTGTTTCTTGGTACCCTAAAAACACATCCAGTACGGCGCCGGTGGTAGGGAGCAACAAGCAATGATCGTGATCGTTTAGGGTAAGCGTTAGTGTGTCGCTTTCCGTGCCGGCTTTATCTATGGCCTTTATGCTTTGCAGACGCGGCTCTATCAGCTCGGTGATAGCTGTGCCATTTGCGAGTATGCGAAAAACTGGTGTTAATCCCATAAACGCAGTCCGGTGTTGTTGTCAGGTTGCGGGAGATCCGGCAGCACCAGGATTAACCCGCTTGGTAAAATATCCCCGTGGTCAGCCAATCCAGGATTTGCCAACAAGATTTTCTCTACCTTACCCGTGACAGAGCCATAATGGCGCCAAGCGATTTGATCTAGCCTGTCATTTTCTTGAGTACGGTATGTCGTCATGTTAAAAGCCGCCTTACCCAAGCGATTGGAGTGGGGTTGTCATACGCTTGCAGACTCAAGCTAAAATCAATTTGTCTTGCATTACCTTGCGCATCACAATGCGTTTGTGTCTCTTCAATGGCAAGAATGATCCACTGGCCTAACACCTGACCGTCGCCTTGAATGAGAAACAGTGGTTTGCCCTTGGCGGCTTCGCTGCGCATGCCATCTACTTGTGCCAAGCCACCTTTGTATTCAGTAAAAATCACACCGTGCAAGGTAAGTGTGTCATTGCCCGATCCAATAAATTGCACCAGTTTGCTGTGCGGCTGATTGTCTGTTTGACTCCAGCGGTACTCGGTATTGCGCTTTTTATCTTGATAGGCTGCGGTTGCCAAGCTAAAGCAATAATTGCCTAATAGCATCATCATGCGAAGATCCCGCTGCTATCGTAAAACAGGCTTCTGGCCTTGGCTTGTTGTTCACGTTGTTGTAGCTGCATTTGTGCTTGCACGATTTTCTTTGCCAATTCTTCGCTAGAGGTACCCGGTTGTTGATTGATCGTCATGTGATTGGTTTGGTGAATCGTTGTTTGTGGTTTAAGCGTAAGTGGAATAGGTGTAGATGCGGGTTGGGTGTGAGACGCTGCATCACCCTGCAAGCGATGATGGATTATTTGCGCGATCGTGTTGGGAATGGGCTGAGTAAAAAGTTTCGATTTATGGCCAAATAGAGCCGTCATCTTCTGCCATTTTTGCATGAGATTGCTGAGCAGGCGATCGGCCCATAAAAACCCTTTACCTAGGGCTTCACCTACCGCACGACCTGCTTGTGCGGCTCTTTGTAATTGTTGAGTGGTCGCTTGCACGGGTGTTAACCACTGATGTAACAGATGTCCTACCCAGGCAATTAACTTACCCACGGCTAACAGTGGTGTAAACAGCAGCTTTAACAAACGCGTTATGCTAGGGGCAGCCTGTGCAAACCCAGCAACCATGCCGTGTATAAACGCGCGTATTTGTTGCCAATAGTGAATGAGTGCATATGTGGCTGCAGCAGTTACTGTCACTAAAAGTCCAAACGGGTTTGTCAGCAAAAAAAGACTTAAAGTCCGCAAGCTAAGTAGTGTGCTCTTGATGCCTACACTTACCCCTTGTAGATTGCTGCATAATCCCAGCAATCCACGCGACAGCTTAAGACACGCTTGCACGCCGTCGACACCAAGGCTTGTCAAGGCAATCGCTAAGCTTAACGTTGCACGCAGTAAGCGCTGGGTGATGAGTGCTGCAATGGCCAGCAGCAGAGTCTTAACGCCACCTAGCGGAGCCAGCATGCTTTGTATACTGTGGCTAACCTGGCTTACTGTTGCAACAAATGCTTTGCCCCATGCCCACGTGGCTTTAAGCATAGTCGTTAACTGCTGTGCTAGCGTTTTTGCATACGCATCCAACTGACCAGAGCGTTTTAGCATTGCAATTTTATCTAACAAATCTTGCAACTTTGTCTTTAAAAAATCAAAGGCACCAGCATCCATGATCGCTTTTTTAAATCCTACCCATTCGTCTGAAAGATTAGACAACATGCCTGCCCAAGTTTTAGATAATCTATCCATAGAACCTTGGTATTTATTATCAAAAATCTGCATAAGATTTTTTTGTATGGCTTGTCTGTCGTTTTTGTTTGCAGTGAGGTGTTGTTGTTTCCCTTGTTTGTCGGTATAGGTGTATTGAATTTTGTTGCCTAGGGTTTTGGTGCTGATACCAAATTCTTTTAAGCGCTCATTCTCACCCACCACCGCATCGGCCAGCGCTTCTACGGCTTGATTGAGCTCTTTGCCCATGGCTGCGCTGGCATCACCTAGGCTACGTAGCATGCCTTGCGTTGGATCTAGGCCATAGGCACGCATCTTAACGAAGGCATCGGTGACTTGCTGCAACTCATACGGGGTCTTGCTGGTAAAATCAGTCACCCAGTCCATCGCCACTTTAGCTTTAGCAGAGGAGCCTTCCGTCGTACGTAAAATAGTTTGGAATTTTTCAAACTGGGATGCCGTATCGACTAGTTGATGTTTCAATCCCCACAGCGTGATTCCGCCTAGCACCGCAAAGCGTGTGGCGAGCACGTTAGTTTGCTTGCCGACTTCTGCTAGGGTTTGCGCAATGCTCTTAAAACGCATGGCAACATGGCTGACGCTAGCAAGCAGTGCGCGCTGCTTGGCTAAGCGGTTATTGACGTGGTCGATAGTATGCGCCAACTCCTGTTGCTGTTTGGCTATGTGGTGGGTGGATAAGCCAGCACTTGTTAATGCCTGCGCGCTTGTTTTAAGTGCCAGTCGCTGCGTAGTGAGCTGTCGGTTCAAGTTGCTGCAAGCCCTTTGTGCGGCTTGGTATTGTTGTTGGAGTACACGGCAGGGTGCGTTGGTCTGCCGCATCGCCTGTCCTAATTCCTGTACGCGCTTTTGTGCGGCGCCAAAAGACATTTGCGTACTGTTGACTTGTTTGCGTATTTTTTCAAATTGATTGAGTTTCTCGGCTTGCGTACTTAGCGCAGTTAATTTAGCGGTTGTCGCAGCAAAACCAACACCTAACTGCGTGGTTGCTTGGCGAATTTCACGTATGGGTTTAGTCATGTGATCTACCGCACGTAAAATGACGGCTACGTGTAAGTTATCCATTACAGGTTCCCTGTTCTTGCTTTAACGTGTTGATGCCAGTGTTTTAATTCATCCAAGGGTAGCTCCCACAACTCCGACGGTGGCCAATGAAATACGATTGCCAAATCTGCCAACAGACTAAAGATGTCACCTGTCATCAAGTGCGTACTAAAAAACTAGCCACCGCCTCGTTGACTTGTTGAAAGTCTATGGCATCCAAGGCTTCGATCGCCTCCGGTGGCAGTTCACTCAAGTTGGCAACTAAGTCAATAGCTTTCGCAATGTCACCACCACTGGTCATGTCCATGCGTTTCAAATCGCGTGCAGTCATGCGTCTCAGGGTGAGTGTGTGATACACCTTGCCTGCATAATCTAAGGGGTACGTTAAGTTAATAATAGTGGTCATGCTCATAGTCCTATGTGGTTACGAATAGTTTCTAGTGTGTCAGTGCCGTTGATTCTACGCACAGCATTGGCAGCATCAATTTCATGGATCACTTGGTTGTTTTGCTCGTAGCGGTAATAGCGCAGCGCCACGGTAACTTTTACCACGGCAGCTTCGCCCATTTTCCACGTACCAAAATCCATCTCTTTGATCATGCCGCGTAACTGTATGACAACTGGCATGGCGGTACCTGTGCCTTCATCCATGAGTGAGCCACGTACGGTCAGCGGCACCAAGCGTCCGGTACTCACGCCAAATAAACTCAACACGGCCGGATCAAATTTCGCTAGAGTGAATTGGCATTCTAACTTTTCCATGCCTAACTCGATTTCAATCGGGATGTCCATGCCGCCTGCATAGTACTCCTGCGTTTTTAGCACCAATTTAGGCAACACGATTTCATCGATTGCACCACCATAGCCTCTGCCATCAATAAAGAGGCTCATGTTTTTTAGACTGTCTTTCATCATGTGTTGAGTTCCTCTAAGTAATCATTGACTAGGCTGGCACGAAAGGTAATGTGCTCAGCCGGATAAGGTGGGGTGAAATCAAAATCAAAAGTCACGTGGCCTTGCGCAATGTTAGCAGGCGAATTTAACTCTGGGTTAGCCCAGCACTGCCCGCCTAAAATTGCACCTATGGCTTTTAAATCACGCAGATAGCTATTGACGCTTTCGCTGACATCTTGCAGATAGGTTTTACTGATGTTGCGATCCACTGCCCACAAATGCGCGCGTTGCACGCTCTCTTGGATCATATCCGCCGTACGCCGCACCGATAAAAAGGCCCATTTGAGATCGCTGGAACAAGTACGGTTGCCCCATAGACGGAAACCATTTTTTTGTATGATGGTGGCGACCTCATGGGCATTTAACAGATTGGCGCGTGCATGGTTATCTCCTAGGGTAAAATCTATGGCACGTGCCGTGCCTATAATGCCATAAATTTCTTGATTGGATGGACTGCACCAAAAGCCTTTGTCGTGATCAGTTCTTGCGATGACACCCGCAACGCGTGCACTGGCAGGTGCTGTCGTTTCGTTTTGTGTGGCAACATCAAATACTTTGACGAAGGGGTCAACCAAGAAAACGCGTGCGCTGCCAAATTGATCGCGATAGCGTATCGCCTCTTGATCGTTGGTATTGGGTGCGTCGGCAATGATAATGGCACGCAAGCGATCGGCTAAACCGACGAGCTCACTGACCACAGCGGTGTGGTGACTAAAACCAGGTGTGATGAGTAATTTGGGCACCACGCCTAACAAGGCTTCACTGGCAAGCAGTGCTTGTAGGCCTAAATACTGCCCGGTATCAGAGGCAACCCCGCCTATCATGTGACTCAATTGCTCCGTCGCATCATCACTATGTGGCACACGAATGACTACGATGCTGGCACCTGCTTGATCTAAGATGCCGTCGATTGCCGCAGGCAGTGTACCATCTTGGCCTAGTCTTGCGGCCTCGCTGCGGCTACCAGCAATCAATACCGGTGTGTGTAGC
The DNA here is from genome assembly GCA_964646995.1 of uncultured Gammaproteobacteria bacterium. GTDB lineage: Bacteria > Pseudomonadota > Gammaproteobacteria > CAZYIF01 > CAZYIF01 > CAZYIF01. Next base: position 137,092 of record CAZYIF010000004.1, on the reverse strand, counting down.
GGAAAAGCGGACACTTCTGCATCGGGTGCTGTGCCGATAATGGCTATGACGGCACTATCGACCGTGCGTATGGGGCGTGGACCTTGATCGATTTCTATGACTTCTACGCCATGCAAATACTGTTCTGGCATGTTGGGTTCTCCTTTTAGTTTTCTGTTTCTGAGGCAAGTGTGTTTTGCCGATCTGCTACCGCATGGATCACGGTTTGTGTATGCGGATCCCACATCGCTTGTTCTACGGGAATATCCGCTATAACTTCTGCTTTGCTCTGCGTGGCAAATTCAATTAGGCTCAAGCCCTCACGGTGCAAGCGCGTATCAATGGGGTGTTCCCCTGCGTAATTGATCGAGTTATCGTTGTTGACAAGCAGGTACATGGCAATGCTCCTTATTCCAGGCTAAGTGTGCGGTATTTAAATCTAAAGATGCGATCTTCTGGGCCGCTGTGGTGCCGACTGTATTCACCAACCAGTACGCAGCCCTCAGGTACCAGATAATCCACCGGGTTATCATAACTATTAACGAAACCAGTCATTTGTACAGGTCCCCACCCTAGGCGTTTATTCGCTCTGTCGTAAGCTTGTTTGACTGCGCCGGCGGTTGCGAATTTGGTATCAGACGGGTCATCAACGGCATTGGTACACACGTAGTTGAGCACATTAGCCAAACCCACATCTGCTTTGGTAGTGGCACGTGCACGTAAGTTAGCGTAATCACCCGTTTGCTGTGCGTAACGTGCATCGCTTTGGTATCGATTGCTCGCTGGAGTCAGCGCGATATCCTCTGCAGCACCTGCATCTACTTCTGCCGATGTGGCAAGACGAACAATCCCTGCTTGACTTTGACTGGCCCTGGGTAAGGTCAGCGGCGTAATCGCTACATCATCCAATGTACCCGCGTTGACTTCAGCTAGGGTAGATAAACGCAGTGTGCCGTACTGCGTATAAGTCGCTGGGGCTAAATTCAAGGTATCGTTGCTGACGATGCTAAGCCTATCATTAGGCAGTTGTGCTAAATCCAAGGTGAACGATAGAATCAAGTCAACCCCAGCTGACTTCCACGCTAAGGCATAGTGTGCATCGCTCCACAGCGCAAACAGACTACCATCATTGATAAAAATTCCAATCTCACGTACCCAATAGTCCAGTTCACCTTGTACGACTACGGTGACATGTTGCTGCGTACTACTAAGTTGCCTCGAGCCGCTGATGGTTGCTCGCTGTATTTCGTGTTGCAAAGCAACAGCGGTAGTAGTAGGTGTGTAAGCACCATCACCCAAAGCAACGTGAGTAAGTTGCACAGCTTGCGTACTGTCTACAGCGTGAAACACGGCTTGTAGGCCCTGCTGGGTAATTAAGGGATTAAAGGCTTGCGAACTATTATCCGGCATGGTCATCTCCTGGGTGATTGTTATTTAGAAGCCTCATGGGTACTACCTTAATCATGCGTGCACACAGCGTGGCAGCTAGCACTAGGATTTGAGTGCAAGCGACAGTTAAGGCCAATTGATAATGACTGCGTACAGGCTTGATGGCATCCACTGCTTGTTTGATATTGCGCTGGCAAGCTGGGGTTAATTGACGTTCGGGGATAGCTAACATGTCTGGCGTGATGGGTACATGCAAGGTAAAGGTATGGCGTTGGCCGCCGGCGTCAAACCATTCCACTAGTTCAATCATCACGCCAAAAGCAGCCAGCACGTGTTTTAAGGCAGAGACAGTGCCTTTAGTGCGGTGTACCTGTGCGCTGCTTAAAATGACCTGGCGCTTAATGGGATCGGACCAGTTGGTGTCCCATGCATCTACCGATAAGGTCCACGCTAACCAAGGCAGCAACGCCGCGGGACAGGTGTTAGCATCCCATAAACTGCGTATGGGCATAGACGACTCTGCCAGACGCGATTGTACCTCTGCGAGACTGTGTTCTACCGGACTGGCATTGGGTGGCAGGCGGCATCTATCGGTCATACAAATCACCTTGGGTAACATCCAGTGCAACACAAAAGGCGGCCTGGTGCATGCCCACGATAATATCGTGCGTAGGTGAAACAAGCACCACGTTTTGCACGCCAGGCTGATGCAGTGCCGCATAAATACCAGAAAGGGTGACTGCTTGGCCTAGGCGGTGTTGTTGTTTGGTGTAAGCGTCTACTTGTGTCAGCGCATGATTTAAGGTGATGCTGATGTCAGGGCCAGTATAAAAAGTCAAACGTGCGGTTACTTGGTATTCGATAATTTCAGCCGCGTTTACCACTACGTGATCGGTTAACGGACGCCTAGTTTCATCGTTAAGATAAGCAAAAACTGTGTGTAATAAATCAATGCTAGGTGCACCATGAGTGATGTGACTCAACACCGTAATGTGTACGTCACCCGGAGCGGGACTTACGACGCTGATATCTTTAACTTGGCCCGAGGCGGCTAAACCGTGGAAGCGGTAAGCGTCAACAGGCCCTGCGGTACTAAAGCCCTCTAAAGCCAGAACAGTGCGTGCACGCAGGCGTTCATCCGTTTCGTAGGTGGGCGCAACAGTTGGATTAGCACTGGGATCGCCTGGCTCTACGATTTGACGCGTGACACCAAACAGGGATGCTAAATGTTCTAAGTCACGGCCTTGCGCGTAGGCGAGCATGACTCCGCGGCAAGCATCGTTGATACGCTGTCGCAGTAGCAATTCGCGGTAAGCTGCTACTTCCAATAGTTTGTAGACGGGATCGGATTCAACAAACGCACTAAATTGCGGTAAGCGTGCGCGTGCATCTTGCAGCAGCGCCACTAGGATGGCTTCAAAATCCAGGGGTTCAATCAGATCGGGTGCAGGCAGTGCCGCTAAGTTAATGGCATTGCTCATACGCTGAGCCCTGACAGGTGTAGGTGTTGTCCATCGGGTAAATAAATTCCACTTAAGTTCAATGTGATGCGACCGGGGGATGACACGTTCGCTTCTACCTTGGTGACGCGTAGGCGAGGCTCCCAGCGTGCAAGCGCTGCCACCGTGGCAGCGTATATTTTGCTTAAGGTATCGGGGTTGCTGGGTGCATCAATCAGCTCAAACAAAGCACTGCCGTAGTCAGGCCGCATTAAACGACTGCCCAGCGGCGTCGTTAGAATATCACGTATGCTCTGTTGCAGATGGGCTGTGCCGTCTAACCAACGCCCAGTTTGTGCATCCATACCCTTCATTGTTGTGCACTCGGTGTTGATGTAGGTGTGTCACGCTCGTGTGAAATGTGGGTATGTTGATCGTAGATTCTTCTGTCTTCTTGCATAGCTCGTCGTGCATCGCTGACATTGGCGGTTGCATGTAGGTTGCCAACGACGGTCAAGTCGCCGGTAAAAGTAATACCACCTAATGCATTGAGTGACACAGTGCCGTTGGCGGGCAGTGTTATATTCAAGTTATGTTGTCCACGATGGTAACTAAAACTGGCGCCATCTCTAAAATCCAATAGGCATACGTCACTGTCTTGACTGGGCGCTGCGTGAGCAGTTTGGTAAAGCGCAGGCAACACCACCCCTAAGGCAACCTCGCCTTGCGGGCATAACACAAGGACTTGCTCGCCCACTTCGGGTGCCCAGTAACTGCTATCGTGCCCGGCACGCGTAGTTAGCCATGGCAGCTTTGTAGTGAGCAGCTGGCCTGATTGCACTTGTACGCGGGCATGAGTGACATCTACCGTACGCACGCTGCCTAGCAATAGCAGGTTGGCAAGACGGCGTTCTAATTCGGCTAGGCGCGCTAATACTTCCATCAGCCAACCTCACTAGCTTGTTCTTCTGGTAGGTAGTGCTCGCGTGGCAGTTGTCCTTCTTGCCAGATTGAGTCGCCTAAGCGTAGCGTTTGTTGCCACGATACTACCCATAAGGCAATGCCTTGTTTATCCACTTCGCCGTTAAATAAGTTTTCGGCTTTGATTTGATGGGCTGGTCTTGCGTACGGGTAATTCCATTGTTGTTGGTTTAACAGGACAGTTAGGCTTTCTACCAGGGCAAGGGCTGCGTGTTCGCGCTCTAGGCGGCGCAAATCATTGGTGATGATAAATGCAGCCATGTGTAAGCTGGCTTCGCATTCTTGTGTTTCCAGTGGCTTGATTGAAGTTACCCCTAGCAACGCGAGTTTAAGCGTAGGCAAGCGCGTGACGATCCGCTTTAGGGCTTGGTTGTCTAGCGCACCTTGGTAATACGCTACATCGTTTAGGTGTGGGAAAGCCTGTTGCAATGTGGTGAGCACCGCTTGGCGGTATTGATTAAGATGCATGGGCTTTGCTCCACTGTTGCGTTACCCAGATTTGCAACAGCTGTTGTAGTGCAGCTAAATTGGTCTCGTTGACACCTAAAAAAGGCCGTGCGGGGATATGCTGCTTGGCATTACCGTATTGCTGCACGGCTGCATACTGCAAGTTAGTGCCTATGACAGCCGCGCGGGTATCAGCGTGTGTTGCTAAGGCGTCGATCAACAATCCTGTATTCTGCAATAGGTGTTGGTTGGCATGGCGTGTGCGCGCGTAAGCAGGCGACCAATTCGGCCAGGCTTGCCCGGTAGCGGATGTACGCTCTTCACTGATGCGTTGCCTGCTTTGGTTTTCCACTGCGGCACCTAAGTTTTGCAACAAGGCTTGGCAATCGATTTGTGTCCAAGCATTAATGGCGTGCTTGAGATGATCAAAACCTTGCAAGGTAACGCTAGCCTGCAACATCACCATGCTCCTAAACGTTGTCGGCTAAACAGCCGCTCTTGAGTTAACACGGCTGCTGTAGTTGTAGACTGGGATGCTGCATCACTTAGATTTCCATCTAAATCAACTAAACCTTTGCTAAACTGAGCCAGCCAGTTACGCGCGTCGTCAAAGCGTTGGCGCTTTTCTTCGGTGGCAAGGCCAGCATCTTCGGATAACCAATACACCGCGATGTCCACAGAAAAACGTGTCAACAGGGGTGTTTGTATTACTGCTTCACGGCGCATGCCTAAATGCGAATCGATAAAACCGCTGGCATCATCCAAGGCTTTTTCAATCGATGCGCTTGCGTTATCACCGTAAGCGTCAATTAAGGCATTACCGTAACGTGCACTGACATCCGCTGTTGTTGCATAAGCCATCATTCATCCTTATAAAAAGTCGGCGACCACTAATTCAAAACGACCTTTGAGTTCATTGGATACCACGTCATCGCCGTCTCTGAATAATTCGCGTTGCAATAATTGAGTGGCTTGCTTTTCCAGTGAAGTTGGTATGACTAAGGTTCTGGGATTAATAGACAACGGACGACCACCATGGGCTCTAAATTGTCGCATGGCGCAATAGGCATGCCAAAGATTATCTAAAGTCAACGGCGCTCTGACCCCGAAAGCCATTTGCCAAAAACCATAACCGACGTTGCAACGCAAATCGACGCCGTAGCGGTATTCGCCACGCATGAATACCGACTCGTCTTCTTCTTGGTTCATGGCAACAAACTGTGGTGCTTTGCGAGTTTGGTAAATCAGTGGCTTAATCGCCCGTGAGGTATCCAACAAATACCACGCAGGGCCGGTGTAATGTTCTTCAATCAACGTGTTACTGGTAGCGATGCGTTGGCCGCTGCCACTGTGCGTGCTGTTGACCGGATGTTCTGTGGAGAAAAAGCTAAAGCCATCGTAGCACAGATTATCAAAGCCTTGTCCCAGTAAACCAAACACCAATTCATCGGGGAAGACGGCGGTGGCGCGTCCCATCTCTTGCAACAAGGGCGCATATATGCCTACGTTATCGTCTTCTATGTCAGTGCGTTTTATTCCAATTGTGCTTTCAAAGTCGCGATTTAAAATTTGATAGCCGTGCGCTTGCATGTCTTTGATGACACGTTCGCCTATCCATTCACGAAAGCCAGGCCATTGGCCTAGCCACCCATAGGCATTGCTTTGGGTATTGGAGGAAATTACCGAAGCGATACGCTGGTACTTGGCTTCCGGTAAACCCAAACCCTGTTGGAACAGCGCATTATAGCCAATGAATAACGAACGTATCAGTTGTGGTGTGATGATTGCCATTTACGCAGTCTCCTTGGCTTGGCTAAATAAATCAGTATTGAGCGCTAGTAACCTGCAGGTCAGTTGCTCTTCTTCGCTTAAAGCGGCACTTAGCGTGTGGTTAAAGGCTATGTTGCCCACCACTTTAGGCGCGTGTTGCATGAACGCTTTAAAGCGCGCTAACCCACCTTCTTGTTGACAACAACTGCGGTGGTAATCTTGCGTAGCCGGAGTGATGATCCCTTGTTGCAAGGCTTGCTGCAGTAGTGTGTTGATTTCTGTTTGCTGTTGCTCAGCCTGCATAGTGGCCAAGCTGTTTTCTGCTTGTTGTGCGCGGTTAAAGATAAGGTCGTAATCTTTTCTTGGCACAAACGCATCTAGCGAGTTAGTACCTTTGGGCAACGCGCATTGCAATTGCGTCACCTTATCAATCAGTAATGCTTCCGTTGTGTTTTCCGGTAAATCAAGCACACGACACAGCGTGACAGCCAGCGGCATAAAGTCTCCTTGTTGTTGATTGAGTGCAGTTAAGTTTAAATTGGGTTGATTAGTTAATCCTGCAGAGTAGAGCTTTAAGATTTTGCAGTTGGTTTTATCGTAGGTAAATACCGGCGATAAATAGCGATAGGCTTTGTCTTTTAAGTAGGTTTGGCCTTGCTGATTCCATTCCACTAAGCCCCACACGCTGCTGTTGCCGCGTATCTCTAGTGCTTTGATCCAACCTACTGCAGGCGCCGGCTCGCCTTGTTTGGCTTTGAGCTCACTGGCATGTTCTATGTCTATAGGCAAGTCAGCGCCATTAGCTGCAAATGCTGCTAGGATTTGGGTAGGCTCCGGGTTTTGCCAAGCGCGACCGTCTCTGCCGATAATTGCTTTGCCGTCGGGTAGTAGTTGCACCCATTGCAACGAAGTGGCATCGGTGGCGTTAATTTCGTGTTGTAAAACCAAGGTATTATCATGCATCAGCCTACAGTAAATAAACTACTGCTGTGTGTCTTGACGAAAACTTGCATCTAGTGATTTAGCGTTATGTTGTTTAAAAGTGAGATAAAAACGGAGTACGTATGCAATTAGCCAAAAATTTTAGTTTAGCCGAATTCGAGCATTCTAGCACGGCGTGGCGGCTTAACCTAGACAACCGTTTGCCGCAACAATATTTGGCAAACGCCACTGCGCTGTGTCAGACCCTGTTGCAACCCATACGCGAACAGTTTGGGCAAGTGATTTTGCTCAGTGGCTACCGCTGCCCTGCGCTCAATAGCGCGGTGGGAGGCGCATTGCATTCACAACACATGCAGGGCGCTGCCGCGGACATTCATGTGCCAGGGCAATCACCCAAACAAGTATGCGCATGGGTCATAGTGGCTGAACTTGCTTTCGATCAATTGATTTTAGAAGGCACATGGACACACATCAGCTTTGCAGATGTACCTAGACGCAATGTGCTAACGGCGAGAAAGCACCAAGGCAAGATGACTTACAGTCAGGGCTTAGTATGATCAAGGAATTAATCAGCGGTCTGATTCAACCAGTGACCACTTTAGTGGATGACTTACACACTAGCGATGAAGAGCGCCTGACCTTACAGCGCCAATTATTTGAGGTGGAACAGCAGCTCGCTTGCCATTTGATGGATTACGAAGCGCGCTTGGTGGAAGCCAAGCAGCAAGTAGTGATGAGTGAAGCCAAAGGTGACAGTACACTGCAGCGTGTCTGGCGGCCTGTCACCATGTTAACGTTTTTAGGTTTAGTCGTGGCAGATTCATTTGGTTTGACCAAGCTCCAATTATCACCTGAAATCTGGGTGCTATTTAAGATTGGTTTAGGGGGTTATATTGTTGGGCGCAGTGCAGAGAAAATTGCGCCTACTTTAAGTAAAACAATGGAGGCAATGAAACGTAATGGATAAAGCAGCAACGACGGCGTGTTATGGGGCTTCGGCAGTGACCGTGATTGCAGGTTTGACCTTGCATGATTGGTTAGCGCTGGCGAGTTTATTGATTGCATTGATGACTGGCGGCATTAACTTTTATTGCAAATTAAAGCAATTAAAAGCGCTGCAACAGGATAAGTGATGGCAAGCAACACTGATTGGTTAGAAATAGAAACGGAAGTACGCTTAGGCAATAAGCCATTGAGTCAGATTGCCCGCGAATTTGCGGTGAGTGCTTCAACCTTACGGCGCCGCATACGCGAGCAAGGTTGGGAAAAAGATGCGTTGGCTGCTAAGCGTGCGCGAGTCAACACCCATTATGCAGGCTTGACTACACCTCTGCATTACCAAGATTATGCGGTAGGTGAAGCTATCGATCATGCCGTCAACGAAGACATACTCGATATGGATAAGGGCTTAGTCAATGCACGTTTAGGTTTGGATGCAACGTATAAAGCCTTGCAGTTTGTGCATTTTGCTATGAGCGATAGTGAAGGCCTGCAAAAGAACCTGCGGCATTTAAAGTTATTGGCCGAAGCCAATGAACGCTTTGTTACTACCATACGGCGCATTCGTGGTTTAGATGAACCAGCAGCGGTCCAAAGCTTATCGCTGTGTGAAGAAGACAAGGCGATTTTAGCTCAGTATCAAGCTTCTTTTAACGATGGATGAGCAACGCATAGTCGATGCCTTATTGCGTGTGCGTCTTGCCAGCTTTGTGCAACGCACGTTTATGGCGGTAGACCCTGGCGCTGTGTTTTTACCGAATTGGCACATCGATTTATTAGCCGAATATTTAGAAGCGTGCACGCGGCGTGAAATCAAACGCCTTATCATCAACATGCCGCCACGTTATCTTAAATCCATTGCGGTATCGGTAGCTTGGCCTGCCTGGGTGATAGGACACGATCCTAGCGCTAAGTTTTTATGCGCGAGTTACTCGGACAAACTGAGTTTAAAACACAGCGTAGATTGTCGCTTGGTGCTACAAACAGCGTGGTATAAACGGGCGTTTCCTAGCGTGTACTTAGTCAAAGACCAAAACGAAAAATCCAAGTTTGTCACCACCGGGCGCGGTCACAGAATCGCTACCAGCACGGGAGGGACAGCTACTGGCGAGGGCGGTGATTATTTGATTGTCGATGATCCGCATAATCCTAAACAAGCACAGAGTACCGTGGAGCGGGAGAAGGCATTAACGTGGTTTGATCAAACCTTTTACAGCCGTTTGAATGATAAGAAACAAGGGGTGATCGTGGTGATCATGCAGCGTTTGCATGAAAAGGACTTATCAGGCCACTTACTCGCACAAGGCGGTTGGGAGCACCTTAAAATCCCCGCCATTGCCGAGGAACGCACTGTGATTGCGTTTGGCCGTGTGCACAAGGCAAGAGAAGTCGGTGATTTATTGCATCCGTTACGTGAAAGTGCAACGGAGATGGCGTTGACTAAGCGTGCCTTAGGTACCTATGGTTTTGCAGGCCAGTACCAGCAAACGCCGGTACCGGCCGAAGGCGGCATGATCAAACAGGCGTGGCTGAATCGTTATCTCAAAGCGCCAGATAAGTTTAGCCAAATCATACAATCATGGGACACAGCATACAAACCCAGCCAACTGCACGACCCTTCGGTCTGCACCACCTGGGGTGTGGCAAATGACGGCTATTATTTGCTAGATGTGTGGTGTGATCGGGCGGATTACCCCAGCTTAAAAAGCAAAGTGCAACATCTTTATCAGGTTTGGCAGCCCAGCGCTATTTTGATTGAGGATAAAGCCAGCGGACAGTCGTTAATCCAAGAGTTAAAAGCCAGCACACGGCTGCCGGTAATCGCTGTGTTGCCCGAAGGCGATAAGCTTACTCGGCTATCTGCAGAATCGGCAAAATTTGAAGCGGGGTTAGTATTTTTACCGCAGACAGCATTGTGGTTGGCGGAATACGAGCAGGAGTTAGTAACTTTCCCTTATGCCGCACACGACGATCAAGTTGATAGCACCAGTCAGTTTTTAGCGTGGATAAGCAGTCATCAGCAACTCTACGCTTACGAAAAAATCGCAGGCCACGGCAGTGTGTTCAGGGGGATTTGGTGAAGGCAAACGAACAAGGGTTATTACGTGATGTAGCTACTGCAACGGCGATTAGGACACCGTGGCATGCGGGAGTAGCTGCGAACTTAACACCCGCACGGCTAGCCACTATTTTACGCCAAGCCGCAGAGGGTGATTTGCATGCGTATTTGACCTTGGCCGAAGAGATGGAAGAGCGTGACCCACACTATGCCAGTGTGTTGCGTACACGTAAGTTAGCCGTGAGCAGCTTGCCACTACAAGTGTTACCAGCAAGTATTGATGCCAACGCACGTAAACAAGCCGAAGAAATACAAGCACTAGTCAACACACCAGCGTTTAGCAGTTTAATCGATCATGCTTTAGATGGCTTAGGCAAGGGCTACAGCGTCAGTGAAATCCTGTGGGACACAACACGTATTCCTTGGCGACCATCAGAGTATCGTTGGTGCGATCCACGGTATTTTACCGTGCCGCGCAGTGCGCCATACAGCTTGCATTTAGTAGATGAAAGCAATCTCAGTGATGGCATTGCGTTGCCGCCATATAAATTCGTGATTCATCAGCCTAAATTAAAATCGGGCTTACCGTTTCGTGGTGGACTAGCGCGTTTAGTGGCCTTTGCGTATGTATGCAAAATGTATGGTTTGAAAGATTGGCTGAGTTTTTTAGAAGTCTACGGCATACCACTGCGCTTGGGTAAATACGGTGCGGCAGCGAGTGAAGAAGACAAAGCGGTTTTAAAGATGGCGGTTGCCAATATTGGTGCGGATGCAGCAGCGATTTTACCCGAGTCTATGCAGATTGAATTTCAGCAAGTCGCACAAGCGGCTGGTGGCTCTGATGTATTTGCGAGTTTAGTGGAATGGTTAGACAAACAAGTCTCCAAAGCCGTGCTGGGTCAAACAGCAACGACAGAAGGCACCCCTGGCAGGCTGGGCAGTGACGCGACGCAAGAAGAAGTGAGACAAGACTTAATTGCGGCCGATGCCAAGCAACTCGCCGATACCTTAAACCGCGATGTGGTTAAATCTTATATCGACATCAATTACGGAGTGCAGCCAGTCTATCCGCGTATTGTGATTAGTATTCCTGAGCAAGAAGACATTGCAGCGCTTGCGGATAATTTAGCGAAATTAGTGCCGTTAGGGTTAAAAGTCTCTATGCAAGAGGTCCGGCAAAAGCTGGGGTTATCGGCACCCGCGTCAGGCGAGGAAATACTACAAGGGCTAACTACAACGACAAGCTTTGATACGCAGCAAAACGCTGCAGAAGATACGTCACGCGCGCTTAATCGAGAAGAGAGCCAAGAAATAGAAAATGAGTTAGCCAATTGGCAGCCGCAAACCGCCGCACTTACCACACCTATCTTCACGGCGTTACAGCAGGCAACCTCCTATGAAGAATTGAATGCGTTATTACCGCTGTTGTTGCAACAAATGGATGTGACTGAGTTACAACAAGCGTTGACCGCAGCAGGGTTTATTGCGTATGCAGAAGGGATGGAGTAGAGCATGTTTACGCTACAAGAGTCACTGGATTATCTGCGTCAAAAGGGCTTTGCTTTAAGCTGGAATTACCAAGATGTGTGGCGAGAGCAACACGTACACGCATTCACTGTGGCAAAATTATTGGTGATGGATGTGTTAGTCGAATTACACCAACACTTGGATGAGGCTATAGTGCAAGGCTTACCATTTACTGAATTCAAACAACGTACCTTACACGCACTGCAAGCGGGTACTGCCACGTCGCTTGCGACAGCAAAGCCGTTACTAACATCTGCACGCTTAAAAATGATTTACACCACCAACCTGCGTGTTGCGCACACGGTAGGGCAATGGCAACGTATTGAGCGTACCAAGGATACATTGCCGTTTTTAATCTATGAACTAGGTCCATCACGTGAACACAGAGATGACCATATAGCGTGGAACCACATCATACGGCGGGTAGATGATGTGTTTTGGCAAACACATATGCCTCCTAACGGTTGGGGTTGCAAATGCAGGGTGAGGCAATTAAGTCAAATTGAGGTAGAGCAACGCGGCGGCGTAACGCCACTGCCAGCTCAGCAAACCGTTGCCTGGAAAAACAAGCAAACCGGCAAAATAGAAAGTGTACCTAAAGGCATTGACCCCGGCTGGGATTACAATCCTGGACAACATTATTTAGCGCACATGCAATCTGTGGTGCAGGAAAAAAAGCAGGGTTACCTAAAGGTGAAAAATAGAGTGCTTAGCAAGGCGTTGGTGCAACAAGCATTGGTGCTGAGCAGTATGCTCAAAAATACGCAAGAAGACAGTCGTAGCAAGCAGAGTTTTAATTAATAGGGGAGTAATTAAGTGATGCTAGTACAAGTATTACAGTCATCTGGGTTATTGCAGACATTGATGCAGTTTGCACTTAGTCCCATGGGTAATATAGTGCTTACTTGGTTAAGCGTGCAGATACACGCGGTACAGGCACTGAGTGAGGTAGCGGTAGCCGATGAAAATTTAGTGGCTTATTTTGCGTTTGATGGCAATATCAGCGATAGCAGTGCTTATCGGCATGGCAGTACCTTATTTGGTAACGCGTATTTTACCGATGGTTATTACGGTCAGGCTTTGCAACTGCAAGGTGGTTACGTAGAAGTGCAAGACTCTGCTTCATTAGAGATGACAAGCAATGATTACTCGATTAGTGTTTGGATAAAAAATACTGTGGTAGCGGAATACACGCCTATCGTCTCCAAAGGTGGCACGGATTGCAGTACAGGCTATGCGTTGAGTTTGTGGGGTCAAGGTGTACGTCTTGCCAATGCTTACAATGGTATGTGTTATGCGGTGTGTGAGGCGCAATATCGTGTTAATGATGACGAGTGGCATTTTATTGCAGGGGTTGTGGCGCGAGCAAGTGATGTTAGGCTGTATGTTGACGGCGTGCTAAATGCCACGGTTTTGCAAGCGACCTCGCGCTTTAGCTTGGCAAATCGGGAAAATTTGCAGATAGGCGCTAGCTCGGGGCCACTTGCGCATAGATTTCGGGGTGCTATCGATGAACTGCGTATTTATGATTATGCGTTAAGGCAAGAGGAAATTAGTGCGTTGTACGCTAGGGCAGGTAACAGCGGTAGCGCGTCAGCGAGCATGAGTTTGACGCCTAGTGTGAGTCCTAGCGCATCAGGAGAGAATGAGACGCGTTCTCATAATGATCGTAACAGTCCAGCTTTTTATGCTGGCTTATCTGTCGCTGGATTGTTTACTGGTGGGGTGGGATTTTTTGCGGTTAAGAGATGCGCGAGAGAGGAGAGAGGGCAACTACACCACACTGACGCAACAGGATTTGCCCTCTTGCCATAACACAAAAAGCATACAAAACTCGAAGCTTGGGTTACAAACAACCAAAATCGCTTGACACGACCAGTGAGTTGTGGAAAGCTGCCAACCAGCATACAACTGGAATGCACACAAGGACGTCAGCAAACCTCAAGGGATGAACGCTGGTGTACGGACAACAAATCATTGAACAGTTAGACGCGGCTTACGATTGGTTGTGTGAAGCCAAGCAAGACGCCGGTGCGAGCCATGGCGTGTGGGATATTCGCCGCAACTGGTTGCAAGTTCAAGCAGAGTTAATCATCGCTCTAACCAATAACACCTACCGGCTGAAACCCTTAAAGCGGCACAGCATCAATGGCGACACCGTGGACGTACTAGAGGCACTTGACTCGTTAGTGATTAAAGCGACCTCCCTGGCCATGGAAAAAATTTACAACCTGCATTTCCCGAAACAATGCACTCACGTCAAAGGCCATGGGGGTTGCCAGAGCACGGTCAAGCAAGTACGTCGGCAATGGAGCTTTTTATGAAGTATGAATGGAAAATTATTAAACGAGAAGATGACTATCGTTGGTGTTCCCCAAAAAATATACACCATCAAGTATTTGAAAATAAAGATTATGGGAATCCGACTATCACTTGGTACGGCGAATGGCAAAATGTGGGAGACGATGAAGTGCGTCTACAGATGTTCGATGCTGGTGTCTCCGTAGCGAGTCGTTTACCAACTGATAGCGCTATGGAACTAACTGGACATTCAGAAACTCTATACTGCTGGAATGCGGAATTGTTTTTTGCCGGCTTTGCTTGTGTTGAACTTGACATAACCTCACAGATTAACCACGTAAATAGCCGTAACGAACAGGGTTTGGAACGTCAACGCAAACTCTTGCTCAGTGCGCAAGCTCATTTGATTGAAGCTGATAAATTCAGGGGGAATCGTGATATGACTTGGGTTAGCCATTCCGACCTTAGCAAAGAGGTTGTTCGCTACCTGCAACTAATAACAAAGCAATCACTTGCATTACAATCAGAAAAAGAAGCCAAGGCAAAGGCCAAAGATGAAGCTGAACAGCAACGAATTAAGCTCATGGTAGAAGAGCAAGTCAAACGCGAATTAGACGCTAGAAAACAGCTAGAGGAAAACGCAAGGCGAGAAGCTGAAGCTAAGGCTCGCCGTGAAGCAGAAGAAGTCAAAAGGAAAGACATAGAGAGAATTAGCACGCTACTAAATGAGGCCAATGTAAAATCAAGCTCAGCTGAAAATGGACAATTAACTTTTGATGTGAGAATTAATCAGTTAGAAGAAGCAAAAGCCAAGCTTAACCAAGCAAAATCAATTGCTGACAATCTTGTTGGAGACAATGGTAGGAAAGCCGCCGACGTTCAGACTAAGCTTGATCAAGCTGCAACTAGGGTAACCCAATTGAAGATGGAGCAAAGAGACAATGAAGATAGAGTCAAGATTGATGCGTTGATAGGGGAGGCCAACACAAAATTGGCACTAGCTGAAAATGAACGGCTAAGCTTCGAGGTGAGAATCAGTTATTTAGAAGATGTACGGATCAAATTTATTCAAGCAAAGTCAGTCGCTGACAATCTTGTTGGAGATAATGGCAGAAAGGCTACGGAAATCCAAACTAAGCTTGATCAAGCTACAACTAGGATAACCCGGCTGCACGCAGAGAAAAAAGACAAAGAAGATAGAGATAAAATAGATACTTTAGTGGGTGAAGCTGCTACAAAAACAAACCAAGCTAACAACGAACAACTGGATTTTCAAACGAGGTTCGCGCACTTCGAAGAAGCAAAAGCAAAATTTAATCAAGCAAAGCTAGTCGCAGAGAGTCTTGTTGGAGATACTGACGGAATAGCCGGGAGAATTCAAGTCGACATTAATAGACTAGTCTCTGAACTGAATGCCCTTCGTCTCGATGAACAAAAATTGGAGATGTTTCGCACAGCCAATGGTAATAATGTCGTACTTTATAAAGGACGTATGCTCGGAAGTGGCTCTACTGGCGTCGTTTACCGTGCATCATGGTCCGGGGTCCCTGTAGGTGACGTAGATTTTAACCCACAGAATGCGATTGTAATCAAAAAGTTTAAAACCCCCGGCTTATCTGATGGCGCCACTCGTTTTCAAGAGGAATCAGATAAATTAATCCGTTTCAAGTCAGATTATTTGGTAAAACATTATGATTATGTCAATGGTTCACCACATTACAGCATAGTGATGGAATATATGCCTGATGGATGTTTGTACGACATGTTGCACAATGGTAGGGAGCTACCATGGAATTTACGTTGGTCCATAGCCATGGATATTTCCAAAGGCGTTGAGGCTTTGCATGATGCCGATTTTATTCATCGTGACATAAAAAGCTTAAATGTATTGCTGTGTAACGGACGAGCTAAGCTGGCTGATTTTGGTTATGCCGAAGTTAAACTGACAAGCAGGAGTGTGACGACGCAATCAGGCAGACTGCGTAATACAACGCTAGCTTGGACGGCACCAGAAATGTTTGATATTGACAATCCCGCTGAATGTTCACTAAAAACTGACATGTACAGTTACGGTATGACTCTTTGGGAACTTGGCTCCCGGAAAGTACCTTTTGCTACAGCTGCGAATGCAGATGTACTGAGACATTGGGTAGCAATGAAGAAAAAAGAAGATCTTTCAGAAATTGAAATACAGCAACCAGGTCTTGCTAAATTAATACGTCCGTGTTGGACTGAACCTAGTGTTCGTAGAGATATAAAGACAGCCATTGCGGAATTAGAAACAGAAATGCCTAGGTATGAAAGCGAAGGACAAAGAATTCCGTTGTTGTTTAGTAGTTAATTTAAAGTGTTACAGGAATAACACGTAGAGGATTTTACTTTAGTATTACCACAGGAGTTAAGCAAATGAAGGTACGTGTAGAACTTGATATGCGGCATTCTGAACTGCGGTTTGAAATTAGTGATTATGCAGCAGGGATGGATGAAGATGAAGTCGCTTATAGGGAGCTGGAAAATTTTTTAAGTTGGGCCAGTAAAGATCAATCAGACTATTTTCTTGATGAGCGTGATTCAAGCCTACATGCGGGGCGTCAGACGAGAAAATTAATTTTCAGAACACGCCAACAAACTAGCGCGCAAGACACAGCTATTTATGTATTGCTAGGAGCCTTTCAAACTTCTCAGCAGCGGATGCAAGTGAATATTCAAGCTAGATTTTATAATTTATATAAATCAATTGAGAAAGCATCATGGGATAATACAGCCGAGGCTATCCGTAAAGAATATATTGATTTATTAACTAATGAGTACATGACTGAAGTTGGGAAACTTGTCCCTGATCACTTTGGCCCTTTCTTAAAACACCAAGATGTAAAAAATGTTTTAATGCAAAACATTATTTCTCAACCTGGAAAGAATTTTTATGAAATTCAGTTTATGTCTTATGAGCGAGTCAAAAACGAGTTAGCACCTATATTGGAAAACGCTGAGGAAGAGCAGAAAAAAATGTCCATGACAAGCAGGAAAACTAACTCTTTGCCATCATGTGCAAGATTACAACCTGCATTTTTTAGCGGTGCACGTTCATTAACGGAAGAAGAAATACAAGCAGAACTTGTTAACAGACGACTAAAAGAGGATAGCGACGCTCGTAATAGGGATACGCAAAAAAAATGTACGTAATAATTTTTTTTGTAAAAGCTAACCAGGGGAAAAAGCTTGCCAGATGACTTTTCGGTTATGGCTGTCATGCGGAATTTTGAATATTTCCTGGCTTGGCGTTGTTTGCTAGCATGTTTAGTATTAAGAGGCGCATCGAATTATTGATGTAAATTAATATGTGTCGAATATATGAATAAAACTGGGGTGACCATGAAGTGTAAGTGGAGCGCGGAAAGGTTTGGCGAGATACCTGAAAAGCGTCACGCGTGGCATGGTGCTGTCGCAAAACTTGGGTTTTTCGAGGCAAATCACCTTAGCTGCATGGCCAGTTCAACAACATCTATATCCTGGGGGGCGCACTGGAATGATTTGACTAGTTGGCTGGAACGTCGTGAATTGTTCAATGTTGGTGTGTCTGTAGCGAATCAAATCAAGGAAGGTGAGATGATGCGAGTTAGCTTTGGTCGTAGAACAGACTTGTTTTGCTATGGTAAGGAGGCGTTTTTTGCATGCTTTGCTGACGTACAACTCCATCTGGCTGAAAATGAGCAGAAAATAGAGGTGAAATTTGATCTTCTGCGTGAAGCTAAAGCTAATTTAATTGAGGCGGATAAGACTCATAACAGGAAAGATGTTACTTGGGTTAGTCACAATGTCATTGGTAAGCAAGTTAATGCTTTGCTGCAACAAACGGAAACATCTTTAATTATTAAATCGCAAGTAGAAAACCAAGTCATCGCAGAGCATCGCCAATCAGCAATAACATTATTGACTCAAGCTACCAATGCACAGGACACCAATAATAGGATCACTCTTCTAACCCAAGCACGGGCAGCCTATGTTGCTGCACAGGGAGCGGATGTTAGTCGCCGTTATGCGGATCTGGGGCAAGCGATCAGCAATATTGACACTCAATTGCAGGAAGCAAGAAGACAAAGCACAGTTAGGCAACAACAAGAAGAAAATGCAAGACGTGAGGCTGCGGCTAGACAACTTGAAGATCAAACCATTGCAAATCATCGCCAATTAGCAACTACATTTTTGACGAGCGTTACCAGTGCTCCGGATAGTAATACTAAAATCAGCCTACTAGCTCAAGCGCGAGCAGCCTATGTTGCTGCACAGAGTATAGACGTTAACCACCGTTACGCTGATGAACTACGTCAAGCTATCAACAACGTCGATGTTCAATTGCAAGAGACAAATGAGGAAAAACGTCAAGACCAAATCATTGCAGAACATCGACAATCTGCAACAGGATTATTAACCCAAGCTACCAGTACTGCAGATGTCGACACCAGAATCACTTACTTGTCTCAAGCACGAGAAGCTTATGCCAATGCGCAAAGAGCAGATACTAAAAATCGTTACACCAATGAACTGCGTCAAGCAATTATCAATGTTGATGATCAGTTACAAGAAGCAAACGAAAGAAAACATCGAGACCAAGCTATCGCAGGCCATCGCCAATCTGCAACAACGTTGTTGGCCCAAGCTGCCAATGTATCAGACATCAGCACTAGAATCACTCACCTAATTGGGGCAAAAGAAGCCTATATTCGTGCTCAAAGAACAGACACTAAAAATTGCTACACCGATGAGTTACATCGTTCCATTAGCGATATTGATACTCAATTGCAAGAGGCAAACGAGAGGAAGCGCCAAGACCAAACTATCGCAAACCATCGTCAATCAGCAGCATCATCATTGGCTCAAGCCTCCGATGCCCTGGATGTTGACACTAAAATCACTCACTTAACCTGGGCAAAAGAAGCATACCTTGCCGCACAAGGAGCAGATAACAACAATCGTTACGCTGATGAATTGCGCCAAGCAGTTAATCGCATTGATGCACAATTGCAAGAGGCACAGGATAGAAAACGTGAAAATCAAATCATCGTAAGTCACCGACAATTAGCAACTACACTTTTGACGAGTGTTGCTAATGCCCCGGACAGTAACGCTAGAATCAGCCTACTTACCCAAGCACGAGCAGCGTATGTTGCCGCACAACAAGCGGATAGTAGTGTTCGCTACACTGATTTGAGCCAAGCAATCAGCATCATTGATACCCAATTGCAAGAGTTAAGGATACAGCAAGCAATCCCTGCTGGCGTTGTAACAGTTAGAGGTAACAGGGCTGCATGGACAGAAGCAGATACTGAGCTACTAGGTGTTGGCAGTACTGCTCGGGTTTACAAAGGCGTTTTTTTCCAAAATGCTCAAGGAAACACTCAAACTCAAGTAGCAATAAAAAAATTCACTCTCGCTTCAATGCGCGATGACGACAAAATAAAGTTTGACGCAGAAGTTAATTTAATGATGAATATCTCATCGGAATACGTTGTCAATATTTTTGATTCCGTTGCCAACGCACCGCACTACTGTTTAGTTATGGAGTATATGCCAGGAGGTTCTCTGTATACGTTGTTAGGTAGCCGAATGGAATTACCCTGGGATAGACGCTGGACGATTGTCATGGATGTATCACAAGCAGTGAAAGCATTGCATGACGGCAATATTATCCATCGCGATATTAAAAGCTTAAATGTACTAATTAGCGATACAGGCCGCGCAAAATTAGCGGATTTCGGGCAAGCAAAAATAGTCTCTTCACTCAGCAGTACTATGACAGCACGTGCGCGCGAAGGTAATGTGGGCACCGTCGTATGGAAAGCACCAGAACTGCTTAGTGTACCACCGGCTAAATGTTCAAAAGAAACTGACATCTACAGTTATGGCATGGTGTTGTGGGAAATAGCCACGCGCAAAACACCATTCAGCAACGATCCTTATGATGAATTGGATATCGACCAAAAGAAAGATTGCATAAAGCAAGGCGTAAAAGAAGATTTATCTCAGATTGAGCATGAGCACAAGCAGCCAAAACTCGCACGTCTTGTTAGCTGGTGTTGGCAGCAACCAAACAACAGACCTACGGCAGAACAAGCGGTAAAGGCTGTGAGAGATGCAATGTCTGAGCACCAAACTGAAGGGCAAAGAGTTCCGTTATTGTTTAGTAGCTAATTTGAATTTGAAGTATTACAAAGGTAAATTATGTTAGCAGAAAACGACATTGATATTAATCCGTATAGTCCTCGCTATCAAGTCATGTGGAGACGTTTTTTAGAAGAAGTCAAGTATTTATTAAACAATCAACCTCACCCTACCTGTTTTATTAGCTATGCATGGCCTCCTGCTGGTGAAGAACGTATCGAAATACACCATAGGCTAAGCATGCTCAAAGCAGATTTGGAGTTTATTGGTGCTACGGTTCTGCTAGATATCACTAATTTGACCAGCAACATTAATGTCTACATGGATAGAATTAATGATTGTGATTTTGTCTTGTTCATTGGTACACCTAAGTTGAAATCGCGTCTTACAGAAAATGGAGAAAACAACGCTAAATACGAATATCGCCTCATTCAGCAAAAGTTAACTCACCAACCTAATAGCTTATTACCGCTGCTATTTGACGGCAGTTTTGAAACATCATTCCCTACAGAAATATCAAACTCAATTTTGATTAGGGACTGTCGCCTATCTATAAATGGTTGGTCACAAGGTAGAGATGTTTATATGCGTAGTTTAGCAGACCATCAACCTATGGGCTTAATTCCTGCCTTATTTGAACAACTAACCAGGCACAACACACCTTACCAAAGTTTACATACTGGGTTTTTGTGTCGAATGGACGATTTGCAAAATGAACATACCCGAGAATGTGGCGCTTGGTATCAAAATGCAGAAAGAAACGCTAGAGCAAACGACTACTCAAATGCTTATGCCTTTTATAAGCTGGCGGCTCGAGCGCGTTACGGGCCTGCGTGCTATAAGGTTGGCTTTTTTCATCATGTCGAAGATACTAAAATAAATAACCGGCCTGTGCCCCGTGATATTTCTTTAGCGGCAAATTGGTTTACGTTGGGCGCTAGATTTGGACACATAAAATCTATGTTGCAAACGGCGGAAATATTAGCTTATAACGCTAAAAGAAACGAAGATGCTGATGCTTTTGTAAAAGCAATAACTTGGGCTGAAAGAGCTGTTAATCAGAGCGATGCACGGAACCGCCAAGCATCGGAACACACATTACAAAAAGTTCGTCGACTGCAGGCGGAATATCTTGCTGGAAAAGGTGATGCCCAAGCGCTCTATGAATCAGCATGGTTTTTATATCATAGTCGTGGTGGTATCATGGAACCGAAAACCACAGAGGAGAAACAAAGACAATTTCATAAAGCCTTGCAATATGCAGAGCGAGCCAGAGATAATGGGCATGTAGAAGCGCTTCAATTAATAACGGTTATTAACAATGCGCTTGGCCAATTACCCAGTACGCGGACGTTTACACGAACATAACATCAAGCTAACTAAATAGCTTTTGTAGCATCACAGAGGTGACTGCTTTGAATCCGCTGTTGGTATCCTCGTCTATCTTGCGACTGCTCTGCTGTCCGGCTGGCTATGACTCCTGATTCATCACGCTGTCATGCTAGTGGCATCTGTAATTTCATCGTCGAGCACGGATAAAAAATCACGTTGTGTACCTCGCTTCAACATCAGTAAATTCGACGTTAATGCAAGATGCAGCAGAGATTTGACACGATGCAGATGATTACTCAGTTAGTAGTCAAGCGTCATTGCGACGGTATCAATGTCACTCATAGCCTAGCGCCCCTAATTATTGGTTGGCAAAAAGGTGTCACCTTAAAAGCCACCCTACTTTTTATCTGTAACTATAGATTTTAAAGTAATAAAACTAGAAACTCGGGTTGGCGGAGAAGTCTTCACCCGGTTTGGCTAGTGTGTTTACCAGTCTTTTGACGGCTAGCCAGCCCCTCAACCACCGAACGCGGCAGACCACTCGATTTGACTATGGTGTCCATGTCGACACCAAGTTGCAGCAGGTTGACGGCGACTTCTTCGCGGCCTCTTTGGATGCCAATTTGTTCGCATTCAGCTCGATCTCTGGCTCTCAGTTGCTCGGAAATTATCAGCGCTTCTTTTGAGGTTGGTGTTCTTGTGATGGCATCCTTGTTGGCCCAACGAAAAGACATGAACTCTTCTTCTGCGGGAGCAAGGCCTAATTCTTTGCGTAAATCACGGCGCAGAATGCGTAGCACTCCCGTTAGATCTGCTTGGCCATGCCGAGCTTGGGCTCTTGCGAATTCAGTCACAGCCAACACCTGCTCAGGCGTGCCGAGTAATTGAATGTCAGCTACAGCGGATTCAACACCAGCTGACTGCTCCGTAGTTTTTTGTTCCCTGTTAGATGCTGACTCGAGCTGTCGGTAGGCTTCCAACAGGTATTGCGTTATGGTGTCCCGTTTCTTGTTGCTTCGATCTCTTTCAGCGTTGAGCCAATTTACAATGAACCAACCCGGTACGGCCGCTAGGATAACGGATTCACCTTTCCACAGACATGTGAGTACAAGCATTAGAGCTAATGTCAGGATCCCCAGGGACTCATATCTCTTGTTAGGCCAATCGGAAATGGAACTTATTGCAAATTTATTGATTTGGCACTCCAGTTTGCCTGTGATTTTTTGCAGGCAACAAAACCACCCAACGGCACATCGCTTCATGTTGTAACCTTAATGTTCCGTTTTGCTCACTTTTAGCTGTTCCGCCAAAGCCTCAACCACAGCCCTCTGTAAGCCACTGCATTTTACAACATCGTCAGTCCCCATACCGAGTTGCAGCATGTTAACGGCGACTTCTTCACGACCTTCTTCACGACCTTTCTGAATGCCGATTTGCTCGCCCTCAACACGTCCTTTTTGGATGCCCTGATTAACAAGATACTGCGATATCGATTCCATATTACCCCTCTGACTTTCTGGTAGTGCCTCATGTAACTCGTCAATGAACTCTTTTGCCGACCCCGCTTTGCCTCTGTCGACGAGATAGTTGATTATAGCACAAGCGAAATCGGTCTCGCCACGCTGGTCGATAGCTGCGAACAGCTGGGCCATTTCTGATAAGTATTGGTCAATATGCTGGTAATGCTTCATAGCCATCACGAGTGTGTTTAGCATGACATACTTGCTAAAATCACTTTCATTTGTCAAATTCAAATCTACCAGTTGGAAAGGGTTATACATGATATGCCTGGCAAGATCGCGATCTACTTCATCGAACAAATCAAGAAAATCCATTGACTGATCATAAGGTTTTTTGCCTGTAAAAAATGTCAAAGGATAGATAAGCGGTAACGGTTCGTTAGGGTGGGTTTTGCTATGTTGCTTCATGATGCTGAGCATATAGCGCCACAGACGCAGTGGCATGTAGCGATCGCTTTTTGACTGATTCTCGCATAGAATGTACAAGTAGCCGGGGCGTCCAGCAAATTTTGTGGAAAAAAGTAAATCGCAGCTGGTTCCACGCAATTTCTCATCAATGAAGGTGGTTGAATTCAGTTCTAGGGTTTCCAACTCGATGATGTTTCTAATGTGCGAGGGCAACAAAGCATCGAAAAACTCTCTGCTGACAGCTTTGTGCTTTAGTACGTTTTTTATGAGCTTGTCGTGTGGTTGGTGGATAGACACAATTACCTATTTCCGAATCTGGTTAATTGCCGGCGATGCTAACTTAAAATCGTGTTGGTGGCTAGCTAGGGCTATTGTTTTTTGCTCGTCAATAGGCCGCGCGCTTTCTCCGTGATCGCAACCGTTGGCAATTTTTCAAGCCGACGTTCTCTCGTCTTGGCCACGGCGGCTAGTGCGCTGGTACCTACTGTTAATTTCCTGCGTATCCGGTTAAGGTGCAATAACTAAATTTTAGTCAACCCTCTCCGCTAACAGCACTGTAACCTTCTCTTTAAGTCAAATCTGGCCGGAGAACGTACGCTGAAAATCCAATTTAGTAACCGGACATTCAGGAAGTGCATTTGCTGGATGAGATGCTTGAGACTCAATTGGCATTTTCAGTGTATCCTTTTTATGTCTGGATACTACATCTCAGTCGCCATTGTACCTCAACCGGATACGCAGGGTTAACTTACTCACCAGGCAACAATAGCACATATGCTGCCATTATCAACTTATGTTTTACCTCGTTCCACTCTCCACAATCTGCATCACCCGCCTTTCGCTTATCTGGTACTTGCGAGCTAGGTACTGGGCACGGTTAAGCGTCTTGGCTGTCATGCGCTGATACTCCTCGCAGATGGCTGCATCGCGGTAGCCCTTTAGCTTTGATTGCAGCGGCATGTAGATGGTTTCGCCGGCATAGACAGCCTGCAGCCGCTTGGCCTTTTTAAGGCCTAAAACCAAAGCCAGAGGGCTGTCGGGCTGGACAGGGTGTAAGAACCCCGGGATTGTAAGCCTCGTGCCTCCGTAGGCGCCTCCTAGCTTAAAGGTATCGGTTACGCCGATGAGGTCGGCGATGTCGTCAAAGGTTGTTGGCATGGTTGGTTTCTCCATTGTTAGTGCCGTTGTTGCGCAAGGGTTCCAGTACAAAAATATCTCAAAGCAGATAAATCATTTATAATTCAATGAGTTAACAAAAAAGGTTCCTCCGGGTTCCACTACTATTTTTTGCACAGGAACCGATTTTTTCCTTTTAAATCATCATGTTACAGCCGAAAAATCAAAAGGTTCCACGGTTCCACTAGGGTGAAGGGTTAGCCTATATAAAAAATAACATGTCAGGAAAATGCCAAAAACCCAAAAAAAAGCCAAAAACCCCAAAAAAAATGTTTTGATACTCTTTTACTAAAAGTAGTGGAACCGTGGAACCTTTTACTGTTTTTTCATTATTTTTCAACCGGTTAAACAGGTTCCAGTATTTATTTTGTACTGGAACCCAGTGGAACCTTTTTACAAATTTTGGACGCAAAAAATCCTACCTCGGTGGATAGGCATTAAAAAATGAACAGGCGACGACTACATGATGGCATCCTCCTCGTACCCCAGGTACTCGCGCATTTTGAAGTGGTCTAGTTCTTGACCGCGACAAAGCAACCAGGGCCTCATTCTCTTGCCTCTGACCTTCACTGGTATGCCCTGCTTGCAATGGCGTTGCAGCAGCTTGAGTAATTGCTTGTCGTCAAGCTGCACCTCAAACGCCTCACATTCAGCAGAGTGGCGCATCTGATGCTTTATCTGCGCGAACGTCATCACTGGTGATCGTGGCGCTTCCATCAGATCCCAAAACAGTACTTCGGTCTGGGTACGGTTGTTATTAATCATACTCATTTTGGCGTCGTTATTTATTGACCGTTGCCAGTTAAACTGGCTCAAGTTACGACGCATTAAATGATTGTATAACTGTGTAATACCAGGGGTCTCCAGCCACTGGTAGAGCTTGTGGTAATAGTCATTGTCCTTAGGCGTATCTGGTCCCATAAACACGTTGATTCGCCGGTCCTCTTTCGTCAGCACTAACGCATCAGGATGGTTAGACATAAAAAAGAAGTTGGTGTACACCGGCTGCGTATTTTTGGTGCCAAACTTGATGTTGATTTCCAAATCGTCTTCTGTGAGCAAATCACGGATGCTGTCTGAGATAGCGTAGCGTTTATCGCCTTCTTTGACTTCTTCGATTGCGCAAAACAAACTGTTGTTTAAGTAATCGTGGAAATTATTATTCTCACCGCACAAGAATACCATTTTAGTTTTGGTACAGTTCCAAGACCCTAGCAGTTGCATCATAAGCTTGACTAACCAGCCACGCCCTGTGCCATGCGCAACGGAGATGTGCAGTGGTGTCACTTTGCAGCGGCGTTTGGGATGTTGCAAGTTAAACGCCATCCAATCAATAAACCACTCATGTTCTGACGCTATAGGGAAAAGGTAGCGGGTGTGGTTAAAGAAAACGTCTAGCCTGTCTTCATTAGTGGTGTGTTCAAACACAGGAAAATAAAATTCATTAATCCAATTCAAACCATATTCATCTTGTATAATGCGTTCCTCACCAGGTCGGTAACACGTGCTTTGCGCTGTCTTCCTCTCAGGGTGCGCTAACCACGTACGCCATACCATTTCAGCCCTGGTTTTTTCTGGGTTTCTATGCGTAGGCGTCGGTATGGCATGTATGCAATTGGCGGTCACGTTTTTAAACTCACAGAATTTTGAAATACTGCAAAAAGCAGGCTTATGTAAGTCGCATATTCTATCACCATCCTCGATGTAAACATAGCGCTCGAGGAACTCACCGAGTAATTGTCTATCGGTTTCTGCGTGAGGTAATTGCGTCATGCTAACGATGCTAGCTGCAGTTACTGGATGTGGATTGTTTAGCTTAAATGAAGCCCATTTACGCTGCATTTCTTCTGCATTGTACTTATTGCTTTTGCTACTCCACTCATTCCACAAATCAAAACCTTCTGCATTACCCTGATGCTGATGGTGTAACGCCATGCCTACTTTAATCCAGGTGGAATAATCCTCCGCGTTAACGTGATTTAACTTATCTTGTATGTTATCAACGACAATCGGCAGCGCATTGATAGATGCTGTTAGCGTATTGTGTGGCGTGCTCTCTTGTAGTCGATTGTGGTCAGACGTGCACGGCCACGTCGGTGGAACTATGCTGCTGAAGTATTCAATCAGTTGTTGCGCTTGTATTTGCGTTAAGGTGATTAAATCGTCGCGCTGAATATCAGCGAGTGCTTGTTCTGAGATCCAAGTATAAGGTCGCTGTGTTTTAGGATGTATGCCGTAGGCCACAAACTGTTGACCGTCACCCATGATTTCTATCTGGTGTTTTTTACCCGCTTGGTCTTGATAGATGGGACTGCTGATTTTGTTAAATGGTCTATCGGTGCGATACGGCAACAACAGCTTTGGTGCTTCACCCACGCGCTGTGCGGATATGCCTATTTTCTTTTTGATGTACTTGAGTAGCTTTTCGATGATTTGGGCGTCGCGTACATCGATATCAATGGCTGGTGTGTGTTTCGTTAAAATGCCTATACCAGCAAACTTAAAAGGTCCTGCTAACCACTCTAGCAGTAGTCTTTCATCAGCATAGATAGCCTGCCAGTTGTTCAATCCTTTGGGAAATTTATATCCCGGTTTAATCGGCACAATGCTGTAGCCTTTGCGGATTAACGCAAGACCGTATTTTTTTAAGTAAGCACTTGTGTCATGTGTGTGATTCATATAGCATTGCTCTCAAATCAGGGCGAGTGTGGACACGCGTCTCTTGGTTTTCTCTTTGTGCCTCAAGGGCTACTTTTTGTGGCCCTTGACCCTTTGAGCCTAGGGTACCTCTCTTCAATTACTCCCAAAACGCATTGACCAGTAGCAACGGCCTCTGACACTTCGCGATATGCTCTTTCTGCCTTGACGACATCGGGAGATTGGCTCATCTCTATCATGGAAATCTGTGCCTCTGCTTGCTCTCTGGTGAGAGACACTGTCATTTCAGTCTCGCTGCCGGTGCTTTGAGTAGACTGACGTGTTACGACGGTAACATTTGCTATGTGGTAGACCTCATTCAAGTAATCCAAGCGTACGCTTTCCGGCATGGCAGCGACGATGACGTGTTCCATTGCGAATAAGCGTTCAGGCGAGGCGGAAACCTCTTGGTAGTGGCCTAGCCAGCGGAAGAGCTTTTGCGTGTTGACACGCATGTCGTTGCACAAGTCGTCTGACTTACTAAAGACGACGTTGTCCTTGCGCAAGACATCAGTCATCTCCGTCGCTTGGATTTGCTCGACTATGTGCGAGCCTATGACCTGCCGGTCGGTTTTGGCTTCGTTTAGCCAGTTGTTGATGGCCGTCATTAACAAGGCCATGCGTGTTTGTGAATACGTTTTCATGCGTTGTCTCTCCGATAATCTTAAGCTGCCTTTACTGCAGAGGGGACCTTGTGGTCCTCGAACTTCAGGGCACCGCCAGTTATCTCTTCCAGCTGGCGGGCTCTGAGCTCGGGGATTTGTTCCTTCCACGCACCAACGGCAGCGGAGGTAATGCCTAATGCTCGAGCAATTTTTGTGTTACTGCCAAAATAGCTGACGACTTTGTCTTTCCTCATGATGGTCTAACCTCTCAATTGTAGCTAAAACTACATTTTTACAGGTAGGTGCTATCTTCGTCAAGATGAATATAATGTCAACTTATCTTTACATGAGAAAAAGTTATGATTTCAAAGGATGTTGGTGCTAGAATTCGTCAGCGTAGAAAAGAGTTAAAACTTACGCAGCAACAAATAGCACACAGTGTTGGTTGTTCTCGCGTAAGTGTTACTCAATGGGAGATAGGGGATAACTATCCTGGTGGTGCTAATTTGTTAGCGCTAGCAAAAGTGTTGGGATGCAGTACGGATTGGATCATGTACGGCGCCACACATTCTAATGATGATGTCATTAATACCCCCCAAGAACGGACTTCGGAATGGAATCAAACGCATGGGTCGCCAATTTTAGGGCGAATTCCTTTAATTTCATGGGAAGAGGTTTCAAATTACATGCTGCACCAAGATGATAGCAACGAAGAAGTTAAAGTTATCGATTATTTACCCCGCATAGAAATAACAGGTCCTAATGCATTTTATGTGACCATGCAAGGTGATTCGATGGTGGCGCCACCGGGTGGTGCTGTGTCTTTGCCTGAGGGCACAATCTTACTTATTGACCCTAGCTCCACGATCGATGTAGGTGACTGCGTCGCAGCCCTAGTGGGTGGTGCTATGGTTGTAAAAAAGTATGTGCAAGACGGCAATCACCATTTTTTAATGCCTTTAAATTCTAGTTACACAGCTGTTCGTGTTGATGAGAGTTGTACGCTAGTCGGCCCAGTTTTGGGTGTATATAATCGGCTAAAACGAGCAGGCAGTAGAAAATCTTAAAATGAGCGGGCAACGCAGCCTGGAGTTAAAGCAAAAAAGGCAACCGTTGAAGGCATCGGGTGTTCTATCACCCGACCCGGTTTCGCTCTGTGTAGCGTGCGCATAAAATAAATGTAAATTAAGCTACTTTTAGTATTGACATCAAGGTAGTTTAAAGCTACATTTATCCTCAGATCATTTCTGAGGATGTAAGCCAAATGAATCAGCAAAAATCAAACAGAAAACTACACCACATAGGGCCTAGCCCCCTTTTAGCATCCGTTAACGCGCATCTACGCAACCAACATCGCTTGGTGGCGTATGAGCGTAAAAAGCATATTCTCGTTTCCAATCCAAATGCCAAATTCAATATTGAAGTCATTAAGACAACTTCGTGGGAGGCGCAATGAACAATATTGTGTCGTCGCTTAACAAAAATCACGTTAAACGCATTCTTGGCAAAAAGTTGCCAGAGCAATCGCAAAAACATCATGGATTCACAGCACAGGAGGATTTGTCATGCAAGAGCAAACACTAACGAGTATTACGCGGGATTTAGATCGAATTCTAACTGAGATGTTTAAGCCGCCCGTTGCATCACGATCCAACCCGCTGTCGCTGGCAGACGACGAGGGTGGTATGACGGCTAACGTCGCGACGGTTACAGCTGACTTTGAAGCCGTGCAGATTGCCGCTGGCATTGTGGTGGAGCAATTAGCTTCTAGCACTGTGGCGCAGATTTTACGGCAATTTAATGTCGATTGTTTAGCTGCACTTGATGAAGAGCATTACGCCGATTTTATTGATGCCTGTTACACGACCTTAAGCACCGGTAGCAACATGCAACAAAGGAGTGCCTGAACATGCCAATCACTCAAACGCAATCCATAGAACTCAGGCCATCTAACGCGGTTAAGTGGATGAATTGCCCGGCCTCAATACAGATGGAACACGGGCTGCCAGCAGAGGCAAGCAGCTTTGCAATCCAAGGTTCTTTCTTGCATGAGCTTGCAGCCAAATGCCTTATCTACAACAAGACGGTAGACGACGTGGTGTTTGAACATCTGTGGGACGACGATGCATGCTCTTTAACAGACGAAGAGATCGACATGGTCGATAGCTACGTGCAGTTTGTTAGAAGCCGCCTTGCCTCTGATTACGAAAACTCAACCCTACTGGTAGAGCACAAAGTAATGTTCGAGCAAGTGATACCCAATGGGGTTGGCACGGTGGATGCGGTTGTCATCAATGAAGGAGTTTGCCACATCATTGATTTTAAAACAGGGCACATACCGGTGGAGGCCAAAGACAATTACCAACTTATCTTGTACGCCTTAGGTGCAGTTTATACGTTTTACGAAGCCTGTTTTTGTGATTTGTTTAAGTTAGAGATTTTCCAGTCCTCGCTCAATCATGCAGTGTGTTGGGAAATAACGAGGGACGAGTTGTTGTATTGGGGAGCAATCATAAGCGAAAAAGCAAGATTTGCTTTGTCTAGCAATCCTGAGGTAATCCCTAGCACGGCAGCTTGTCGCTACTGCAGGGCACGTGGTGTTTGTAAGCCATTAGCGGAGCATTGTCTTAGCCTAATGACCAACGATGTGACTATGGAGGAGCAATTCAACATGCGCGAGATAAACAGCTTAACCATTGATGACATCGACAACATCTTGAGTAACCAAAGCCTAATCAATCTTTGGTTAAAAGCTTTTAATCAGACAGCCAAAGAAAAGTTACAACAAGGAACATATATGCCTAACCATAAATTAGTTGCAGGCAGAAAAACACGTAGCTGGAAAAACCCAGTGTTAGCCAGCGATGCATTAAAAGCCGCAGGACTAAAGGAACATCAGATTTATGAGAAAGAACTGATATCGCCTGCCCAAGCGGAAAAGTTATTGAGTTATCGCCACGAGGTGATGCAGCAGCACGTCGCCATTACACAGGGAGAACCTGTGATAGCACCTATCAGTGATAAGCGGCAAGGCTTGCTCACAAATGTGGAAGACGAGTTTAAAGACATAGTCGTTAAAGATGCAGCGTAAGATTTTATTTAAAACTATAGGAGAAAGACAATGAGAATTGAAAGCAACATGAAGACTACCGTTGTAGGGCGTTATTTAGGTGGTGATTTGTTTGTACCACATAAGGTGCGCGGCAATTACGGCATGGTGTTATTAATTGATGATGAAGCAGAGTATAAGATTGCTAACATTATTCAAGCGGTAAAAAACGAAGTCATCGATGTTAATAGGCCACGTAAATTAGAAATATGGGGCGTGCGGGTAGGTGACGATCCCGAGTATAGCCATACGTTTGAACGAAAGTTCATTCACGCCAAATCCAAAGATAAACCTAAGATCATGAAGCGAGAAGCGGGTTGCTTAATTGAAGTGACCGAAGAAGAAAGATTGGTGTACGCGGGTTGTTATGTGGCGGCATCGGTGCATGCCTATGCTTACCCTGAAGGCGACGACCATAAGCCAGGCATTTCGCTTTGTTTGCGTGGTATTTTGTTTGTTACGCATGGTGAGCCAATTGGCGATGTGATGTCACCGGATGAAGAGTTTAGGGATTTTAGTTCTAACTTCGGTGACGGACAAAGCTTAGATGAAGCAACCGGCGTTCACAGTAAGGCGGCATAAGGCAGAAAAACATGTTGACGCAAACTCTTAAAAAGCGTTATGCTTTCCCTGCACTGGCAAAATCCGGTGCCGGGATTGACAACCCGCAAGAACCACGAGCGCTAGCGCGCTCACACAAAGGTGCGCTTTTTTTATGTCTACTATTTATGGTGGGCTTTTCGGTGCACCTTCGGGTGGCCGCCTTTCGTGGTGCGGTATTGTCAACTCCGATTAGTCCACCACCTTATTTGGTGCAAAACTTTATATCGTGGTGGAAACAATTACCTAATTCGGGAGTTGCTGCCATGTATGATGCTAGTCGTTTATTGGATATTCAAGACGATCTCGATCGTCTGCTGTCACAAACCGGCGCTTTAGTTAACACCTTAATTGCCAATGATCACTTTACCCGCCTGGATAAAACTAGCCTTAGCGAGCTGTTATGGCTAGTCAGTGAGCGTATGCGTGATATTGCCGTTGCTAACACAAAATTAAGAACGGAGGTCATGCAATGAATGGCTGTGTGCACACTAACGTCATGGCATTGCAGCCATGCCTGTTCGCGTGTGGTTTCCAATGCCTTGCTTACGCCAATACCTCATAGGCAGCCGCCATGATTTACAATTATTTAAGACGATACAGTACTACAGCCTATGCTGATAGTGGTGAGATTGTATCGACAAAAATCTAGTGATAAGGATGTTTTTATGAATGAAACCTACTTAGAAAGAAGAGTTACCAAGCATGCCATCAACCAAGGTTGGTTGCCATTTAAGTTAAATGTTTTTGGACTAAGAGGATTGCCAGACAGGATTTATCTAGGATTTGGTCGGTGCTTTTTTATTGAGTTTAAAAGCAAAACGGGGCGCTTGAGCAAGATACAGTTCTATCGACATCAGATGCTGAAAAGCTACGGTTTGGCAGTGTACGTAGTTAACAATGCGAAAGATGGCAAGGTTATTATCGATGAGGAAACCAGACATGCCGCAAATATATAAGCCACACGCTTATCAAGCGCAAGCGATAGATTTTATGCTAGCGAATAAGCGTTGCGCTTTATTTCTTGAAATGGGATTAGGCAAGACCAGCATTACGTTGTCTGCATTGCAGCAGCTGCGCGCCGATAAACAAGTACACAAGGTATTGGTCGTCGCGCCGCTGCGTGTGGTGAAAAACGTGTGGGAGCAAGAATCCACTAAATGGCAACACACCATGCAATTTCGCTTTGCTAAGGTGATAGGTTCAGTGGCAGCACGAGAAAAAGCATTGGCGGCTAATGCCGACATTTTTATGATCAACTACGAAAGCCTACCCTGGTTGCTGACAAAAAAGGAATTTGATTTTGATACAGTGATTTTTGATGAAGCCTCTAAGATGAAAAACCCTAAGGCCAAGCGCTTTAAGATCATGAAGAAGTGCATACACGACGTCGACAGAGTGGTCTTGCTAACAGGCTCCCCTGCGGCTAAGAGTCTGTTAGATGTGTGGTCGTTATCCTATTTGGTTGATCAAGGTCAACGGTTAGGTAGGACCTTCAGTGCCTATAGGAACCAGTATTTTATGTCCGATCGTATGGGTTACCACTGGGAACCAAGGTACAAGGCTGAGGAACGGATATACCACAAGCTCAAAGATATCTCTTTGTCGCTGTCGGCAAATGACTATTTGTATCTGCCTAAGAAGATAAACAACGTTGTGACGATTCGGCTGAATAGAAGCATGCAGAACCAATACGCTGCTTTTGCACGTAATTTCATTACGCAGCTTACGGATGGGCACATCACTGCGGCTAATGCAGGTGTGCTAACCAACAAGCTACTGCAATTTTGCAATGGCGCGCTCTACACCGACGAACAAGGTAATTGGCAGGAGATCCATCAGTACAAGCTAGAGGCGCTGAATGAAATTGTCGAAGAGGCGATGGGGCACTCAGTGTTGGTGGCTTATCAATTTCAATCCGATCGTGTACGGCTTAAAAAACATTTTCCGCACGCAGGTCTTGCCACCGACGACGATGCCATTATTGCCTGGAATGCAGGGAAGCTACCCATGTTACTCGTGCAGCCGTCAAGTGCTGGGCATGGTCTTAATCTACAAGCCGGTGGCCATATCATCGTGTGGTTTGGGCTGACGTGGTCATTGGAGCAGTATGAGCAGCTGAATGCTAGGTTACACCGACAGGGACAGACCCAACCTGTGATGATCCACCACCTAGTTGTGGAAGGCACGATTGATGAAATTGTATTGTCACAGTTGGGTAATAAATCGATTACGCAGAATAAGTTGCTGGAGGCGCTTAAAAATGGTGTGCAGTATTAACTTTGGTTTTATAAGGGGTAAACATGAAAAAAAGTTGTCAAGATAGCGAAACGTCAGATCGTTTTATCAAATGGGTAAAGCTGAAGAAGTATTGCCAAGAATCTGGTGATACCTCGCATGCAGTGCATGCCAAACGGAAAAAGGGTATTTGGATAGATGGGCGGCATTGTATTGTTGCTGCAGATGGTAATTTGTGGATCCATTTAAAAGAGGTTGAACAATGGGTGGAGAACGGCAATCGGACTGTGTTGTAAAAAGCCCACCCGGCGTAGAAATACGTCGTTATAAGAGTGGTAAGGCAACTATCAGGATCCGCTTTTATTATAAGGGCATGGAGTGTCGCGAGACAATTAACCTTGAGGTTACAAAGTCGAATATCAGCTATGCGACTCGTTTACGTGCGGAGATAATAAATCGTATTGCACGAAATAATTTTCATTATGAGGAATTTTTTCCTAACTCTAAAAATCTTGTTCGTTTGGGCTTGTCACCAACGAAAGTGAAATTTGGAAAATTACTCGATGATTTTTTGTTGCGCGCGAAAGACACACTTGAGTGGAGTTCTTATTCAGGTTACAAGAAGGTAGCTGACACACACCTTTACCCAGCATTTGGTGAGATGATGATACAGGATTTGAAGCCAGCTGTGTTAAGGGCTTGGATCGGTGGTTTGAATCGTACGGCAAAGACTATTGCAAATATTATGTTGCCGCTGCGTGCAGTGATAGGACAAGCTTTGAACGATGAGCTTATAGACAGCAACCCGTTTGACAAAATAGTCGTGTCAAAGTTGATCAATAAACAGACCAAGAAAAGTAACTTTAAAGTAGATCCTTTTGATCGGCAGGAAATCGGTAGGATTTTGGAGAGTGCCCATCATCAGCAAATAAGGAATTTGTTCCAGTTTGCATTTTTTTCTGGCTTGAGGACGAGCGAATTAATAGGGTTGGAGTGGAGCGATGTCGATTGGCTGCGTGGGATGCTACGCGTCACTAGGGCGGTTGTGAAGAAGCGAGTTAAGCAGCCGAAGACTGAGGCAGGGCAACGCAATGTTTTACTTTTGCCACCGGCTGTATTAGCGCTTGAGTCGCAAAAGGATTATACATTTGGCACGTCTGAAAGAATTTTTTACAATCCTAGCACAGGGCGACCATGGGACACTGATCATCAAATCCGTAGAACAGCGTGGATCCCTGCTTTAAAAAAGGCGAGCGTTCGCTACAGGAATCCTTATCAGACACGTCACACCTTTGCATCTATGTTGCTATCGGCTGGAGAAAACCCTATGTGGGTGGCGACACAAATGGGACATGTTGATATGGAGATGGTTATGAGGACGTATGGCAAGTGGATACCAGACAGTCGATCGCTTTCGGGATACAAGCTCATAAACGATTGGGGAAATATTTTACCTGTACGCCCGGCAGACGCCCCTGAGGGCGTCGTTTTAGATGATTTACCTTATAAATCAACGGGTTAAATTTTGGAGGCGGCGGGAATCGAACCCGCGTCCGCAAGCCTTACGCCCTAGGGTCTACATGCTTAGCCAAACTATTTATTTTTTAGTCACTCACCCCCCATTTGGCAGGGTTATAAGTTGACGATCTCCTTAGTTTTAGCGGTTTGGGTTGGAGCTACCCGCGCCGCGATCTTGCATGCTCTTACCACCAAGACCAGCGTACAAGCGCACTGGGTTGCTGGACAACAGCTCGGTTTTTAAGCGGCTATTGCGACGATTTCTTCATCGTTTGCATTTATATTTTTTGCAGCTTTTTTTACGAGGATAGCTACATCCTCGGCATGCACCTGAAGGTTTCTTCACCCACGTCGAAGCCTGTCGCCCCCGGTACCGTCCTAAGTATAGCCTGTAATGAAATTAACGCAATTTAATATTTTTGTTTCAATAAGCGTTCGCGCTGGCGTTGCCAGTCTTTAGTTTTACTGTCTTGACGTTTGTCGTGGGCTTGTTTACCTTTGGCGAGGCCCAGCTCTAGCTTCACTTTGCCGCGATGCCAATACAGTTGAATAGCTACCAGGGTATATCCTTTGCGCTCCACGCTGCCGTAGAGTTTATTGAGTTCGCGTTTATTGAGTAATAACTTGCGTGTGCGTGTGGGGTCTGTGGTAATGTACGCGCAGGTGGTTTTGAGTCGAGAGATGTGGGTGCCTATCAGCCATGCTTCGCCTTCTTTTAGTAAGACATAGCCTTCACTGATGTTAACTAGCCTGGCGCGCAAGCTTTTGACTTCCCATCCTTGCAGCACTAAGCCCGCCTCGAAGCGTTCCTCGATGAAATAGTCGTGTTGCGCACGTTTGTTGACAGCAATGGTACGTTCGATTTTAGGTGTTATTTTATTCATAAGTCGCCCAGTGTAACCTAAAAGTGGGCGTGAGCAGAATAGGGTGCGGATTAAAATACATGTTACTTGAGTGTTGCGGGGAAATATTTGAAAATGCAGCCTGTCTAAGCAGTACAGGTAATGGATAGAGAAAATAGATGACAACGATTAAACGTAGCGCCGTAGTACCCTACGACACAGCAGAGATGTATCAGCTGGTCAATCACGTAGAGAGTTATGCTGAATTTTTGCCTTGGTGCAAAAGCAGTAGGGTATTGCAGCGTACGGAAGACGAAGTGCGCGCTACTTTAGTTGTGAGTAAAGCGGGCTTAGATAAGTCGTTTACAACGTGTAATCGGCTACAACGCAATAAAATGATAGAAATACGTTTGTTGGACGGACCATTTAAACAGTTACACGGTTTTTGGCGTTTCCATGCGTTGGATGAGCAGCGGAGTCGCGTTTCGTTGGATTTGGAGTTTGAACTGGTGAGCAGTTTTATGGATGTAGTATTTGGTCCTGTGTTTACACAAATAGCCAATTCTTTTGTGCATGCATTTTGCAAGCGCGCGATCACCGTGTATGGTTACCGAGAGATAGGATGATTAGTGTAGAGGTAGCTTACGCTACGTCAACAGAGCAACGTTGTGTCGGTTTGCAGGTAGTGGTGCCATGTACCGTAGAGCAAGCTATCTATCTGTCTGAGTTGTTGGCTCATTTTACCGAAATTGATTTGGCGTCAAATGCAGTCGGAATTTTTGGGCGACGCGTGACGCTAGATGCATTGTTGCAAGATGGCGATCGTGTAGAGATCTACCGTCCTTTATTGCTAGATCCTAAGCAAGCGAGGCGGCGTAGGGCAGTGTGATACAAGGGCTTTAATGCTTCTGCCATGCGTATCGCGTGAGTTTTTCGTCGGCGAAATATACGACGAGGTGTCGTTGCGTCGTTGTTCCATGATTACGATGGATGTAAATATAATCCCAGCGAGAAGTATCGAAGACATGCTTCAGGACGGGCGTGCCTAAGAGATATGTGACTTGCGCCTTGTTCATGCCCGGCTGGAGTTGTTGTACTTTTTCAGGACTAAAGACATTGCCTTGCTGTTGTGGTGGAACGTAGCCGGAGAGTAGGGTGCAGCCCGTGACTAGGGTACAAGCCAGTGTTAAGATGCAAAGCGAGTATTTTATCATGATGATGCCGATTGCCTTATACAAAAGAGCGAATGATAACGGATTTTTAGGCTGTTGCGAAGAGAGGAGTGCGAAGTGTGGATATTCAGGAGTTGCGTCTGCTTGGTTTGAAAGTCACTTCGCCGCGGATTTGCATTTTACAAATTCTTGAAAAAGCGAGTCAGGATCACTTACATGTGAGCGCAGAAGACATTTACCACACTTTAGTAGGCATGTCTGAAGATGTTGGGTTAGCGACTGTGTATAGAGTGCTTACGCAATTTGAAGCAGCCGGCTTGGTCAAGCGACATAATTTTGAAGGTGGACGTTCGGTATTTGAACTGAATCATGGTCCGCATCACGATCACCTTGTTTGTGTGAGTTGCGGTAAGGTAACCGAATTTGTCGATGAGGTCATCGAACAGCGCCAGGAGCTGATAGCCAAACAGGCGCAATTCCGTATTACCGATCATTCGTTGAATATTTACGGGTTATGCGCTGGGTGTGGTAGCTGATGTCAGGCGTCAGTCGCGACACGACATTTGTGCGGTTGGTTGGTGTGATTGAGCATTTCTTCGGCGTGGGCTAAGCTGTGTGACGTCACATGTTTACCGCCTAGCATGCGTGCAATTTCCCGAATTCGCTGCGTTTTATCTAGGGTAATCAATTGAGTCTGTGTTGTATCGTTGACGATTATTTTATTGACGAGCATGTGTTGATTGGCTTGAGCGGCCACTTGAGCCAAATGCGTGATACAAAGGATTTGTGCTTTGTCGCCTAGCCGTCGCAGTAATTGGCCGACTATTTCTGCAGTGGCGCCGCCTATGCCCACGTCCACTTCATCAAAAATGAGAGTGGGAGTTTGATAATGCTGTGCGATAATAACATGCAGCGCTAAGCTAATTCGCGATAACTCACCACCAGAAGCCACTTTATTCAGCGGTGCCAAGGCCTGTCCAGGGTTGGCTGTCACTCTGAATTCCACGGTTTCTAACCCGTGAGCGGCATACAGTGATTCTTTGTTATCGATTAATTCAATAGCGAAGTTGCCGCCTTGCATACTCAATGCATGCATGTTTTCAGTGACTTGTTGCGCGAGGCGTTTAGCACTGATGGCACGTTGGTGGTTCAGTTGTGTGGCGCAAGCGAGATAAATCTTTTCGTCTGTCGCTAATTCTTGCAGCAATGTATTGACACGCTCATCACACTGACTAATCTCATCTAACTCTTGTTGCAATTGTGCAATCGTATCGGGTAATTGCTCCGGTTTGACACGATGTTTGCGCGCCATGTCATAGAGTGTTTGCAGGCGTTGTTCTATTTTTTCTAAACGTTGTGGATCGGTGTGGGTATCGCGTGCGAATGATTGCATATCATAATGTGCTTCTTGTATATGGATACAAGCTTGGCGTAACAATCCAATGCTATTGGCCAATAATCCTGAAGCACCGGGCGTTTTTTCAAGTAGCGCAATGGAGTGTTGCAATTGTTGCAGGATAGGTTTTTCTCCATCATTGAGTAAATCTATGGTGTGTTGCAGGGTAGCTTGCGTCTCTTGGCTGTGTGACAGTGTGTGTTGTTCTTGATGTAGCATCTCAATTTCATTTTCACTGATTGCTAATTCGTGTAGTTCATCGAGTTGGTAACGCAGTAAATCGATGCGTGCCTGCTGATTGTGTTGGGGATTTTGCAATGAAGCTAATTTTCTGCGGGTATTATCCCATTGTTGGTGGGCTGCAGCGACTTGTTTGCTGAGCGCCTGGTGTTTGCCATAGCTATCGAGTATGAGTCGTTGTGTTTCACGGTTGAATAAACGTTGGTGCTCATGTTGACTGTGAATGTCTAGTAAGTGTTGGGTTAGTTCGCGTAATACGTGTAGAGGAACCAGTTGGCCGTTGACAAATGCGCGCGACCGACCATCAGCGGTTAAATAGCGACGCAACATGCATTCGTGCGCATCGTCTGGATTAGCAAGATGTTTTTGTTCTAGCCAGCTGCGTAGATGGGTGTAATCAGCAATGCAAAATACAGCACTGATATCGCAGCGTTCGCAATGCTGACGAATCAAACCATGGTTGGCGCGGCCACCGAGTAGT
The DNA here is from genome assembly GCA_964646995.1 of uncultured Gammaproteobacteria bacterium. Taxonomy (GTDB): domain Bacteria; phylum Pseudomonadota; class Gammaproteobacteria; order CAZYIF01; family CAZYIF01; genus CAZYIF01. Next base: position 97,766 of record CAZYIF010000004.1, on the reverse strand, counting down.
ACCTCCAGGGCATCGAGGATAATCGATTTACCTGCGCCCGTTTCGCCAGTAATCGCAGTCATGCCTGCATAGAAGTCTATGTCGAGTTGTTCGATGATAGTAAAATTACGAATATGTAACTGTGTCAGCATGACCAAAGCCCATTCTATCTACAGGTGGCATGGTAGCATAAGTCTGAGCAACTATCACAGTTTGGTGCCCCAATGTAGTTTCGTGCGCAGTGTAGCGAAGTAGTCATAATCTTGTGGATGAATAAGACGTAGCATATGTGGGTAGCGTGTTATGCGGAAATGTAGGCTATCTGTCAGCGGTACAAAAGCTTGGCCATCACAGCTGATCCGGGGTTGGTAGTTAGGTGAGGGTGCAACGATAATATCAACTTGGTGGTGCCCATTGATAACGATGGGTCGGCTGCTTAGGGTATGTGGGAACATAGGGACTAATACCATGGCATCTAGGCTGGGATGTAAAATGGGTCCCCCTCCAGACAGCGCATAAGCAGTGGAGCCGGTGGGCGTAGCGACGATGAGGCCATCGGCACGTTGACTACAAACAAAGGTATTGTCTAGGTAGATTTCAAATTCTAGCATGCTGACGACATCACCCGGATTGAGTACGACATCGTTCAGCGCAATGCCCGCGTGCGTTGTGTGATGGGGGTAAAGGATGTCGGTTTGCAGCAAAAAACGTTTTTCTTCCAGGTAATTGCCATTAAGAACGTCGGCCAATTTGCTATTGAGCTCTGTGGGGTATATATCCGTTAAAAAGCCGAGTCGACCACGGTTAATGCCCAGCACGGGTGGACTGGTTGCGGTCACCAAATGGGAGGCTTTGAGCATGCTGCCGTCACCGCCCACGACGATGGCTAAATCACAGCGTTGAGCGATGATTGCCGCGGTTGCGGTCGTGATATGCGTAGCATGCGTAGCCGCGGCTAATTTTTCTTCAATTAGGATGCGATAATGCTGCGTGGCCAAGTAGTTTTCTAATGCCAGCACTGTTTCTACGGTGCCTGCGTTTTTGGGCTCACCTAGGATGCCTATGCAGGGGAATGGCACGTTCATTTTACACGGTTCTCTTTCCAACATAAGTTGCACTATTATACGGATTGCGCAGGCGCATACAATGTTTGAATTTAAATCAATTGATTTTGCTGGTTTTTTTTGCTTGAAAAGTTGTTTTTCGTCCCTATCTGACAGGAAGAGTATAAATGAGGCTGGAGTCTAGTGCATGAGCAAAAATGAATCTAGAGGCAATACGCAGAACCCGGACGCTGTGGTCGACACGCAATCAGAATCAGCAGTCGATAAGGCAGCAAGTAAGTGGGAGCAATTGATTGAGGCCGCGGTGGGTGATGAACCCCCTGCAGCAACCGGTGGCGAGGCGGTGGATGTTAGCGAGTTGCAGCAAGAATTAGTTCGGTTACGCCAGTTGGTTCAAGACAAGGAAGCGTACGCATTGCGCATTCAGGCAGAGTTACAAAACTTTCAGCGTCGTGCGGAAATGAATGTAGCGCATGCCCATAAATACGCGTTAGAAAAATTTATCGTCGCGTTATTACCTGTTGTGGATAGCCTAGAGCGCGGCGTGGAGACCTGTACAGAGCAGACGTTGTTGACGGTGAGAGAAGGCATGGAACTGGCTCTGAAGATGTTTGTGGATGTGCTACAAAAATTTGCTGTAGAGATCATCAATCCAGTGGGAGAAAAATTTAATCCCAGTTGTCATGAGGCGATGTCCATGCAGATAAAAGAGGATGTAGAAGCAAACACAGTACTACATGTGATGCAGAAGGGATACGTATTGAATGGACGTGTGGTCCGACCTGCAATGGTCATTGTAGCACGGAGCGCGTAGAGACTACCGGTTTGAGTCAAACGCCCCTAGCCAATGTGGCTGCGGCATGGCGATTAGCAATTTAACGAGGAGACTGAAATAATGGCAGAACAACGTATATATACAATTGGTATTGATCTGGGCACAACGAATTCCTGTGTTGCTATACTCGAAGGCGGCAACATTAAAGTGTTGGAAAACAGCGAAGGTGGTCGTACCACGCCATCGGTGGTTGCCTACGCGGATGATGGGCAAGTGCTAGTGGGTTTACCCGCAAAGCGTCAGCAAGTGACTAACCCAGAGAATACGTTCAATGCGGTTAAGCGTTTGATTGGGCGCAAATTCGAAGATCGTGTGGTGCAAGAAGATTTAAACAAAGTACCTTATAAAATTGTGAAGGCGGATAATGGCGATGCGTGGGTTAACTCGCGTCAAGGTAAGCTCGCGCCACAACAAATTTCCGCGCAAGTGTTGGTGAAAATGAAAAAAACGGCGGAAGAATATCTCGGTTATCCGGTGACGGAAGCCGTAATTACTGTGCCTGCTTATTTTAATGATGCACAGCGTCAAGCGACAAAAGATGCTGGTAAAATAGCGGGACTAGAAGTGAAGCGTATTATTAATGAGCCTACTGCTGCGGCATTGGCTTATGGTATGGATAAAAAGCGTGGCGATTGTGTGGTTGCCGTATATGACTTAGGGGGTGGTACGTTTGATATTTCCATCATCGAAATGGCCGAGGTAGATGGTGAGCACCAATTTGAGGTGTTAGCAACGAACGGTGATACGTTCTTGGGTGGTGAAGATTTTGATATGCGTTTAATTGAGTTTTTGGCCAATGAATTTAAGAAAGATCAAGGCATTGAATTGCGCAATGATCCGTTGGCACTGCAGCGTCTAAAAGAAGCCGCAGAAAAGGCAAAAATCGAATTATCATCGACCGAGCAAACAGATATTAGTTTGCCGTATATTACGGCTGATGCCAGTGGTCCCAAGCACTTAAATATTAAGCTGACGCGTGCCAAATTAGAATCCTTGGTTGAAGACCTCATCGAACGTTCCATTGAGCCTTGTCGTGTGGCGTTGAAAGATGCTGGGTTGAAAATAACAGAAATCAGCGATGTCATATTGGTGGGTGGTCAAACGCGTATGCCCAAAGTGCAACAGGCTGTGGCTAAATTCTTTGGTAAAGAAGCGCGTCGTGATGTGAACCCAGACGAAGCGGTGGCTATTGGCGCGGCGATACAGGGTGCTGTGCTGTCTGGTGATATCAAAGATGTGTTGTTATTGGATGTAACGCCGCTGTCTTTAGGCATAGAGACCCTGGGTGGTGTTATGACTAAATTAATTGAAAAAAACACTACGATTCCAACCAAAGCGCAGCAAGTTTTTTCTACAGCGGATGATAACCAAACCGCGGTGACCTTGCATATTCTGCAAGGCGAGCGTGAACGCGCGAGTGATAATAAGTCGCTGGGGCGTTTTGATTTGAGCGATATTCCGCGTGCGCCGCGTGGTTCGCCGCAGATCGAAGTGACTTTCGATATAGATGCCAACGGTATTTTACACGTGTCGGCTAAGGACAAGGCGACGGGTAAGCAGCAGTCTATTGTTATCAAAGCCTCTAGTGGTTTGTCGGACAGTGAGATTCAAAAGATGGTGCATGAGGCAGAGAGTCATGCCGAAGAAGATCGTAAATTTCGAGAATTAGTCGATGTACGTAACCAGGCCGACAGTCTGATTCATTCGACACAGAAAAACGTGCAAGAAGCCGGTGACAAAATCAGTGATGCACAGAAACAAGCAGTGCACGAGGTGATTAGTGCGTTACAAGCCGTGCTTAAAACCGATGACAGGGCGGTAATAGAGGCGAAGATGGAAGAGTTGACGCAATTGTCGGCGAAATTAACGGAAGCGTTGCATGGTGCGGAACAGAGTGCTAGTAACCCTAACCCGACAGAAGACGCTAATGCCCACGCTAAGAAAGACGATGCGGTTGATGCGGAATTTGAGGAAGTTAATGATAAAAATAAATAAGGTATTGTGCTACACTGCCTTGATTCGAAGATACCCCGTGGTTTGCCACGGGGTTTTCGTTAGTGTGTTTTAAAGAAAGATAACTGTTCAGCGACGGATAAGGTTATATGGCAGATCAAGATTATTATCAATTACTGGGTGTTGCGCGCGAATGTTCGCCGGAAGAACTAAAAAAAGCCTACCGTCGTTTGGCGATGAAACATCATCCTGATCGCAATAAGGGTGATCAACAAGCAGAAGCTAAATTTAAAGAAGTGCAAGAAGCTTACGACGTATTATCTAATCCAAAGAAACGTGCGGCATACGATCAATTTGGTCGTGCCGGTGTTGATCCCAATATGGCATCTGGCGCGCAGGGTAATGCAAATTTCAGCGATATTTTCGAAGATATTTTCGGTAATATTTTTGGTGGAGAGCAACAGGGTAGACGGGGCGGTGCAGGGCGGCGTGGCGCGGACTTGCGTTATGAGCTGGAGCTTTCTTTAGAAGATGCTGTGCATGGCACTAGCACCGAGATTAAAGTTCCCACTTTAGTCGGTTGCAAGACGTGCAGCGGTTCTGGTGCCAAGCCTGGTACGCAAGCGAAAACCTGCACGACCTGTAACGGCGTGGGACAAGTGCGCATGCAACAAGGTTTCTTTTCTATTCAGCAAACTTGTCCGCATTGTCATGGTAACGGCCAAGTCATCACCGATCCCTGTAAAGATTGCCATGGACACGGTGCGGTGCGTGAACACCATACTTTATCCGTGAAAGTACCAGCAGGTGTCGATAACGGTGATAGAATTCGCTTGAGTGGCCAGGGTGAAGCGGGGCCATCGAGTGGCACACCGGGTGATCTCTACGTACAAATCAACGTGCGTCCACATCCTATTTTTACGCGCGAAGACAATAACTTACACTGTGAAGTTCCTATTAGCTTTGTCACGGCGGCATTAGGCGGCGAGATTGAGGTGCCCACACTAGGCGGTCGTGTTAAGTTAAAAGTGCCGCCTGAGGCGCAAAGTGGCAAGTTGTTTCGATTACGTGGTAAAGGTATTAAACCGGTGCGAGGTGGTGCGGCGGGCGATTTATTATGTCGCATTATGGTAGAAACGCCCGTTAATCTGACCGCGAAACAAAAGGCCATGCTAACAGAATTTGAGCAAGCGTTACATGACAATAAGCAACATGCGCCCAAAGCGGCATCATGGTTTGAAAATGTGAAGCGTTTTTTTGATAAAGCAGGCTGAGTAACGCATAGTCGCCAGCACGAGATGTTGTTACGGCTGTGCGTGCATTGCACGACGAGGGGATAGCCATGGCAAAGAGGCAGGTGATACAAGCAGATTTTTTAAATAGGTTACGCCGCGAAAATATTCCGGTGGCGTTATATCTGGCTAATGGTATTAAACTGCAGGGACAAATTGATTGGTTCGACCAATATGTTATTTTGTTGAAAGGAGTGACCCTACAAATGGTTTTTAAGCATGCTATATCCACCATTGTTCCCGCTTATATGCCGGAAGCGCCGGCGCAAACCCCCAGTTATCACGATCAGGAGTCTCCCTACGCGTGATAGAGCTGCAGTGTGTGGCAGACACGGCTATTTTGGTGCATGTCGCCTTTAGTAGCGCTGCTTCAATCGACACACTCACAGAATTCAAAAACTTAGTGCATTCCGCTGGCGTGGCGCAAGCAATGGTCGTCAATGCCACGCGGAAGGTTCCCGATGCACGTTATTACGTGGGGATGGGTAAAGCGCAAGAGATTTTAACCGCAGTACAATTGCATGCAGCAACAGTTGTTATTTTTAATAACCCGCTGACACCCGCACAAGAACGTAATCTAGAACGCTTGTTACAATGCCGGGTGATGGACAGAGCGCGGTTGATTTTAGATATTTTTGCGTTGCGAGCGCGCAGTTTTGAAGGCAAATTGCAGGTTGAATTAGCACAATTGCAGCATATGTCTACGCGTTTAGTGCGTGGATGGACACACTTAGAACGCCAAAAAGGTGGGATTGGTTTGCGTGGACCCGGTGAGACGCAGTTAGAAACAGATCGGCGCTTGCTGCGTGTGCGCTTGAAAAAAATTACCGCGCAGTTAGAGAAAGTGCGCCAGCAGCGCGAGTTGGGTCGTCAGGCGCGACGCAAAGCAGATATTCCCATGGTATCGCTGGTGGGGTATACCAATGCCGGCAAGTCCACCTTATTCAATGCGTTGGCACAGGCAGAAACGTATGTGGCCGATCAATTATTTGCGACGCTAGATCCGACCTTACGCCGTGTGGAATTTGCGCATGGTCATGCCTTGGTGTTAGTCGATACGGTGGGTTTTATTCGAGAATTACCCCATGATTTAGTGATAGCCTTCCGTGCCACGTTAGAAGAAACGCGTTATGCCAATTTATTAGTGCACGTGATCGATGTGGGTGCGGCAGAGCGAACCCAACAAATGGAAGAGGTAAACAACGTATTGCGTGCCATTGGTGCGGCAGAGTTACCGATGTTAGAGGTTTACAATAAAATCGATCAACTCGAACATGCTGTTCCCACGGTGGAACGTGACGCTATGGGTCGACCTTGTCGCGTGTACTTATCAGCACATACGGGGATAGGGATCAACTTACTGCAGGAAGCTATCACGGAGCTGGTTTATGATCACATGTTGCAGCGTGAGATTTGCCTTACTTCGCAACAAGGTCGCTTACGCGCACAACTGTATGCGCATCATGCGGTGCTGTCTGAGCAGATTGATGCAGCAGGAAACTGGTTGTTGTTAGTGCGTTTACCGCACAGAGACTTTGTGCGCTTGGGCCTCGAACTATGAGGGATGCAGCTTTGTGGCTACGTATTTATCAGGCGAGGTAATATTTATGCAGATATGGTGTGTGACACGGGGTGGCGTGGAGAGCGGCAAAAAGTTCATTGGGCGTTGATTAGTGCCTGGTGTCAATCGGTGATTTAGTATAAAGTGCGTTGCATTGCGTAAACTTAACTTGAGAGGGTGTTATGGCTTGGAATGAGCCAGGTAAAGGCGAACAGAATCCTTGGGGTAAAAAAAACGACGGAGCTGATCAATTGGAAGAATCCATCAAGCGCTTTAAGAAAAAACTAGATGCGTTGTTGAATTCTCCGACGCGGCGCGCTTCCAGTAAGGGTGGCCCGCATCTGCCTGTCGGTGGTGGTGGATCTATGATCCTTGTTATTGCTGGGATGATAGGTTTGTTGTGGGTTCTGCTGGGAATTTTTATTGTAGCGCCTGCAGAAAAAGCGGTAATTCTGCGTTTTGGCAAATACACAGAGACACTGGGTCCTGGTCCTCATTGGATCCCACGTTTTATTGAAACCAAGCATATTGTTAACGAGCAAAAAATCGCGAGTTATTCTTACCAGGCCGATATGTTGACACGTGATGAGAATATTGTGTCGGTGGATGTTGCCGTGCCTTATCGTATTAGCGATGCAAAGACTTATTTATTTAATGTGGTGGACCCTATCGAGAGTCTGCAACAGGCAACGGCCAGTTCGTTACGTCAAGTGGTGGGTAACACTACTTTAGAAATGATCTTAACGAAGGGACGTAATCAAGTGCGTCAAGAAGTGCAAGATCAATTAGTGGGTTTGTTGGGACGTTACCATACGGGATTAACCATCACTAATGTCGCGTTGCAACCGGCAAAGGCGCCGGAAGCGGTAAAAGAAGCATTCGATGATGCGATTAATGCCCAAGAAGATGAAAAGCGGTTTAAGGAACAAGCAGAGACGGAAGCAAAGACTTTTCAACAACAGGCCATTGGTAGTAGCCAGCGTTTATTGATTGAAGCAAAGGCCTATCAAGAGCAGGTGATATTAACTGCTAAGGCGGACACGGCGAGTTACCAGGCTTTGTTACCTGAATATCAACGTTCTCCACGGGTGACGCGCGAGCGTCTATATATGGACGCGATGCAGTCCGTATTGGAAAAGACGACTAAGATGCTGATCGACGTCAACGCGGGAAATAGCGTGTTTTATTTGCCGTTAGATAAAATTATTAACCGGGACCAGGCGAACGACGGCACGCCGGCAACGAACCTTACGGAGTCCACTCAGTCCGTTGTACCACCTTACCGGATTGCAACAGACTCTTCGCGTAACAGTAATACGACGATTCGTCCCGATCGTTCTTCTTTACTTGAAGGTTAAGCCAGGAGACGCATGATGAGAATACTCAGTACCCCAACTACATTGGTTTTATTTGCGCTGTTTATGTTGCTTCTATCGTCTTTATATGTGGTTAACGAAGGTGAACAAGCGATTGTGCTTAAGTTAGGTAAGTTGGTTTTCGATGACGAAACACAACAACCCGCGGTACGAGGTGCCGGATTACATATGAAAATACCGGTTATTGAGCAATTGCGTATTTTTGATGTACGTTTACAAACCCTAGAGCCTAATCCGTCGCGTATTGTTACTGCAGAGCAAAAGGATGTGATTGTTGATTACTTTGTAAAGTGGAAAATAAGTGATCCTGCGTTGTACTTCCAGCGTACCGGTGGTAACACGGTTGCAGCAAAGAATTTATTGAGTCAGCAGATTAATGACAAGTTACGTGCGGAGTTTGGCCACCGAACGATCGCAGAGGTGGTGACGGATCACCGTTTGCAGGTGATGGAAGACCTGCGTGCTCAGGTCAATGCGAACGCTAAGATACTGGGTATTCGTGTAATCGATGTGCGTATTAAGCGTATTGATTTGCCCGATGAAGTGAGTGCGCGTGTATTTGAGAGAATGCGTGCTACGCGTAAGGTAGTTGCTACTGAGCACCGCGCTACGGGTAGAGCGGAAGCGGAGGCTATTCGTGCGAGAGCACGCGCAGCGGCGTCGATCAAGATGGCTACTGCACAAGAAGGCGCTGCAAATTTACGTGCGCAAGGTGATGCAATTGCCGCTAAAATTTATGCCGATACGTATGGCAAAGATCCAGAGTTTTATGAGTTTTACCGTAGCATTAACGCCTATAAATCAGTGTTTTCCGACAAGAAAGATATTCTGGTGTTGCAGCCGGAGGGTGATTTCTTCCGACATTTCGGCAAGGGACCTGCAAAGCAGAACACACAACAACCTAAGGCAAGACCCTAGTTGATGCAGGCGGATTAGCGCTGATAGTGTCGTGAGATGTGGGTTGCGTTGATGTGTCGTTCCACGCTCGAAAATAACAAACGGATGTTGTTTGCCAGGCGGGTTGCGGCGAATGATGCTTGCGCGTTGTGTACGCATCGGTATACACCCGCCTAGTGTTTAAAGTAAAATCGGCGGGTAACTCCGTTAGCGCATGAATTTTAGGGGTGATGCCAGAAAGACGTTTCGTGTGCGATCATGCATAGGGTCACGGGGATTTGTTGTTCGAGCGCCCCCTAAAAAAACAAGAGTTATTCTAAAAAACGCGAGGCAGTGATATCCGTGGAGTCGTGATGGCTTGCATAAAGACTATCGAAAAGAGGTACAGAGGTTTAGATGAATAAGAGTGTAGTGGTTTTGGGTAGTCAATGGGGCGATGAAGGCAAAGGTAAAATAGTCGATTTACTCACGTTAGAAGCCGATGCGGTGGTGCGTTTCCAAGGCGGCAACAATGCAGGGCATACCCTGATCAGCAATGGCCAAAAGACGGTATTGCAATTAATTCCCTCTGGTATTTTGCATGAGCATGTACATTGCTTCATTGGCAATGGTGTGGTGGTTACACCGGATGGATTGCTCAAAGAGATCGATGCGCTAGAAGCACGTGGTATTTCTGCTAGGGAGCGTTTGCATATCAGTCCTGCTTGTCCTTTAGTATTGCCCAGTCATATTGCGTTGGATATTGCACGGGAAAAAGCCAAAGGTTACGCCGCGATTGGCACGACGGGCCGTGGTATTGGCCCTGCCTACGAAGATAAAGTATCGCGTTACGGTTTACGCGTGGGTGATCTACTCAATCCGCAACGATTTACCGACAAATTAACCAGCGTTCTGGCATATCATAATTTTATTTTGCAGCAATACTATGGTGTGGCGGCGGTTGATTTACAGCAAACATTGCACGATTACCTGGGTTTTGCCGCGGCGTTTGAACCGTTGTTAGCTGATGTTCCCGCGTTGCTACAAGAGTACAGAATACAGGGTAAACGCATTGTATTCGAAGGTGCACAAGGCACGTTTCTGGATATTGATCAAGGTACTTACCCTTTTGTGACTTCGTCGAATACGACGGCGGGTGCTGTTTCTACCGGCAGTGGGTTTGGTCCTAGGCACATTGATTATGTGCTGGGGGTGACGAAAGCCTATGCTACGCGCGTGGGTGCAGGCCCGTTTCCTACGGAATTATTTGATGATGTGGGATCACAAATTGCCGAGCGCGGCAAAGAGTTTGGTAGCAATACGGGACGACCTAGACGTTGTGGATGGTTTGACGTTGCTGCGTTACGGCGCTCCGCGCAATTTAATAGTTTTTCTGGTTTGTGTATTACGAAACTAGATATCCTTGACGAATTGCCGAGTGTTAATCTCTGTGTGGGCTATGAATATCAAGGCAAGGTATTACGTAAACCGCCTTTGCTCAGTGAGGATTTAGCCGATTGTAAACCAATTTATCTCACCTTGCCTGGTTGGCAAACCAGCACTTTTGCTGTTACCTCCTGGTCTGCTTTACCGGTCAACGCGCGTGCTTACTTAGATAAACTAGCGGAGCTTGTGGACGTTCCCATTCACATGATATCCACCGGCCCAGAGCGCGATCAAATCATTATGTTGCAAAATCCATTTGCATAATGGCATCCGGGGAAGAAGGATGCGAGCTCATTTGTTCGTTCGCTGTTTGTGTTGTTACGTGATGGAGCAAAGCATGAGCACACAGGGCATGACGCTCCTGGGCTCCTCTCTGGTCGCCGTCGCGCGAATTTATTTCGCGCAAGCAGCGATGCAGGAAACAATCTCTGTCGCTTACGGCCGAGTTGTTGAACAACACCGTTCATTATGACGGCGTTAAATATCCTGGGTAAGATCTATATCTCATAAGCTATTTTGTGGTATTCTCTCGGAATTTATACCATATCGGCGTGGAAAGCGTATGTTTGCAGGTATGTTTGCTTCGCGATTAGGCATCTGGATTGTGGTGGCAGTTGTTGGCACAGGGATGATTCTTGGTCTATGGGGATGGCAGACACTGAATGATCCCCTTATTTTTCCCATTCACAGGGTGAAAGTAGAGGGTGAGTTCATCTATGTAAAGCGGGATGCGGTGCAGCAGGTGTTGTTGCCTGTGGTTGGCAACGGTTTTTTTGCCGCGGATTTATCTACGATGAGCAAAGAATTGTTGTCTATGCCATGGGTCGGTAAAGTATTTGTACGGCGTGTATGGCCCGATGGATTGTTAGTTCGCATAGAAGAGAAAAAGCCTTTCGCGCATTGGGGCAAAGGCCAATTGTTAGCAAGAGATGGTGATTTATTTACGCCTGATAATGCAGCGGTAGCGGGTGACTTGCCTTGGTTTTGGGGCCCCCAGGGATCGCGGAATTTGGTGTTAACGAATTACTTAGACATGAATAAAATGCTAGCTGGAATAAATGTAACGATAAAACAGATAGAATTAACCATGCCACATGCGTGGCGCTTGTGGTTAAGTAATGGGATGCGTTTGGAATTGGGCAAGGAGGATGCATTGCAGCGATTACAGCGATTTATTGCTGTATATCCACAACTGTTTGCTGCGGCGCCCAAAAACGGTGTTGATTATGTTGATTTACGCTATAGCAACGGTATGGCAGTGCGTTGGCGCGATCACTGAGGTGGGGGGTAATGAAGGCAGTGGCAAAGAAACCAGACAAAAATCTAATTGTAGGCTTAGATATAGGCACATCCAAAGTGGTTGCTTTGGTTGGTGAAGTAACTGCCGAGAATGCGATTCATGTCGTGGGGCTGGGCACGCACGCATCGCGTGGACTCAAGCGGGGCGTGGTTGTTAACATCGAAGCGACGGTGCAATCTATACAACGTGCCGTGGAAGAAGCGGAGTTGATGGCGGGTTGCCAAATACGTGCGGTGTATACGGGCATTGCGGGCAGCCATATTCGCAGTTTGAATTCACACGGTATTGTGGCTATACGCGATAATGAGGTTACTCAAGCAGACATCGATCGGGTTATCGATGCGGCTAAGGCAGTGGCTATTCCTGCCGATCAGCGCATGTTACACATTCTGCCGCAAGAATTTATTTTAGATAATCAAGATGGTATCCGTGAGCCTATTGGCATGTCAGGTGTGCGCTTAGAAGCGAAGGTGCATATTGTCACCGGTGCGGTGAGTGCCGCACAAAATATCGTAAAATGCGTACGTCGTTGTGGTTTAACGGTGTCTGATATTATCCTGGAGCAGCTGGCGTCTAGCCATGCGGTACTGACTGAAGATGAAAAAGAGTTAGGGGTTTGTTTGGTGGATATCGGCGGTGGCACCACGGACATTGCGGTATTTGCTGATGGCGCGATTCGTCATACGGCGGTGATTCCTATCGCCGGTGATCAAGTCACGAATGACATTGCTATTGCGTTGCGTACGCCAACCCAATCTGCAGAAGAAATCAAACTTAACTATGCCTGTGCTGTGGTGGATTTGGCGAATGCAAACCAGACGATTGAAGTGCCTAGTGTGGGTGAGCGTCCAGGGCGGCGTATAGCAAGCAAAGTACTTGCCGAGGTAGTAGGCGCACGTTACGAAGAATTATTCAGCCTGGTGCAGGCTGAGTTGCGACGCAGTGGTTTTGAAGACTTAGTGACAGCCGGTATTGTGTTGACGGGTGGTGCATCTGCTGTTTCTGGTGTCACCGTGTTGGCTGAGTCGGTGTTCCAAATGCCTGTTCGCTTAGGCATGCCGCAGCACGTTAAAGGAATGTCGGATATCATGCAAAATCCTGCTTATGCAACCGGCATCGGTTTATTATTGCACGGTTATCAGCAACAGACGGAATACGGGTACGATCCCGCGTTGGGTACGAGTGTCAAAGGTTTATGGGGGCGCATGCGTAGTTGGCTGCAAGGTAACTTCTAAGATGATGGCAGACAATCGTGCAGGTTTTAAAGGAAAAATCTCGCCCGCTTGCGGGTGAGGCAAAGGGGATTCCAGAGGGGAGTCTATGCAATAGCTCAACCTCGGGTCCCCTCCGCGCGAATTTATTTCGCGCGGGCGAAATCAATTAAGGAAACAATCTCGGTCGCTTGCGGCCGCGTTGTTGGAGCGTTTATTTGTAGGTTTTTGAGGAGAACTACGATGTTTGAACTGATGGATAAAAGTCCGCAAGAAGCAGTCATTAAAGTCATTGGCGTGGGCGGTGGCGGTGGCAACGCTGTAGAGCACATGTTGCAAGAAAATATTGATGGCGTGCAGTTTATTTGTGCCAACACCGACGCACAAGCACTGAAAAATTCACATGCGATGATTAACATACAGTTGGGTAATCATGTTACCAAAGGTTTGGGTGCGGGCGCCGATCCGACGATTGGCCGTCAAGCCGCAGAGGAAGACAGAGAACAATTGCAACGTTTACTGGCAGGTTCTGATATGATTTTCATAACGGCCGGCATGGGTGGTGGTACGGGTACGGGTGCCGCACCGGTAGTGGCGGAGATTGCCAAAGAGTTGGGTATTTTAACCGTTGCTGTGGTGACCAAGCCATTTTCTTTCGAAGGGCGTTTGCGTATGCAGATAGCGGAGCAAGGGATCCGTGAATTGGCACAGTATGTCGATTCATTGATTACTATCCCAAATAACAAATTACTGAGTGTATTAGGCAAGAACGTTTCCTTACTGAATGCGTTCAAAGCAGCAAATAACGTGTTGTTAGGTGCAGTGCAGGGTATTGCGGATTTGATCACTAAGCCGGGTTTGATTAACGTGGACTTTGCTGACGTGCGCACGGTGATGTCGGAGATGGGTATGGCGATGATGGGTACGGGTTGCGCTTCGGGTGAAGAGCGTGCACGCCAGGCCGCTGAAGCAGCTATTGCGAGTCCGTTGTTGGAAGACGTCAATTTATCCGGTGCACGTGGCGTGTTAGTGAATATCACGGCTGGCATGAATATGTCGATCGGTGAGTTTGAAGAAGTCGGTGATGTGATCAAGAGTTTCACCTCGGACGGTGCCACGGTGGTGGTGGGAACGGTGATTGATCCAGATTTAACAGACGAAATGCGGGTAACCGTCGTTGCGACAGGCTTGGGTCAAACCGCAGAGGTCGTTAAAGCCACGACGGAAGCGACCCGGAGTGATGGCACATTAGACTACCATCGTTTAGAGCGGCCTACGGTCATTCGTAAGCATGCCACCAATACGTTTACTAAGTCTTCTACACCCATCACTGAAACGATGGCTAGCCAAGACATGGAGTATTTAGACATTCCTGCGTTTTTGCGTAGGCAAGAAGAAGTCTAGTATTGTAGGCGATAAAAAATTCCTTGCAGCAGGGAGATGGCCCGCTTATAGCTCGGGCGGAGACGCTTAGCGTGTAAGTTTGCTGTAATGAAGTGTGGTTAAGGTACACTGTGTCGCGTTCAGTGCCTGATTTTTTGCAGGAGTTGTACAATCACAGTTTGTATTTGCAAGCTGACATGGTATAGTATTGCCCTTGTAGTAGAAGGCTGGCGTAAGCTGGTTGTAGAGTCCTAAAGATCGAGAAGTGAGAAGCCCTCATGTTAAAACAGCGAACGTTAAAGAACGTTATTCGCGCCACCGGCGTAGGCATGCATACCGGCCAAAAGGCATTACTGACGTTGCGTCCTGCTCCCGTGGACACGGGTGTGGTATTTGTGCGCACGGATCTCGATCCGATAGTTGCGGTACCGGCTACGGTGTCTAGCGTAGGTGATACGACTTTATCGACTAACTTGGTGAGTAACAATGTGCGTGTTGCTACCGTGGAACATTTACTGTCTGCCATGGCTGGTTTAGGTTTAGATAATGCCTACGTCGAGTTGTCGTCCCCTGAAGTGCCCATCATGGACGGTAGTGCCGCGCCGTTTGTATTTTTGATGCAATCGGCGGGGATTGTCGAGCAGGATAAGGCAAAGCGCTTCATCCGTATCAACCGTCGCCTGGAAGTACGCGATGGTGATAAATGGGCGTGTTTTCATCCGCACGATGGTTTCAAGGTAACGTTCACTATTGATTTTGATCACCCCGTGTTTGTGCAGCGTGAGCGTCAAGCTACATTGGATTTTTCTACCACGTCTTACATTAAAGAAGTGAGTCGTGCACGTACGTTTGGTTTTATGAGCCAATACGAACAATTGCGCGCAAGGAATTTGGCCTCGGGTGCTAGCTTAGCCAATGCTATCGTGATCGATGACAGTCGTATCTTGAATGAAGATGGTTTGCGTTATCAAGATGAGTTTGTTAAACATAAAATTCTGGATGTGATTGGCGACTTGTATCTTCTAGGTTCTAGTTTGATAGGACACTTTGAAGGTTACAAATGTGGTCATGAACTCAATAACAGATTACTCAAGGAATTGTTGTTGCAGCAGGATGCCTGGTCTTATGTTACCTTTGCGGATCGTGCAGAGTGTCCAGTGTCGTACATAGACTTGATGGGCGCTGATTTGCAAAGTGAAGTAGCCTAATCACTGGATTTGCCGTCACCCGCGTGTTCAGCGCAGGTTTGAGAATATCCGTTCGCCCTGAGGAGATGTCCTGAGGAGGCGAAGCCGTCGCGAAGGGCATCGTCTTGAAGGGTGAGTGTTCGCTGAAAAATTAAGAATGTCTATCCGCTCTGAGGAGTGCGCAGCACCGTCTCGCTAAGGGCAACAATGTGCGGACTTTCGCACGATTCCTGTGGTTTTTGCCAATTTTTCCAGTCGCCTATGTCTTACAACTCCTCAATGGCATTATCACGTGTTATGGCGTGTCTTGCTAAGCGTTGCATAGCATGGCGCAAGCCGGTGTGTTGTATGGTCTGCGCGATGGCGGTCAGTGAAGAAGCGCTATCGCTTGACATGCTAAGGGTGTTGGTGATGCGTGGTGTGGATGGCGTTGCTATGGGTTGCACCAACCAACGGATGGTCGTGTAATTTGCCAACGCAGCATGTGTTTGGAACTGACGCAGCAAAGTGTAGTGCAAAAAGCGTAATTGGGTTAGCCACGCCGCGCTGCTCGCACTGATCACGAGGCAGCCTTGCTGTATGTTTGCCACTTGGCAGTTTGCAGCGATTTCAGCGGGCAGCAGTGCGCGAAGTTGTTGGGTCAACACGCGCAGCTGCCGCGCTTTCGCTAAGATAGATGCGAGTTGCGTCTGCATTTCTCCGGCAAGAATTTGCTGAGTAGTCTTATCTTTCATTGTACTGACTTGCATGGCAACCTTCTGTTAGAATAGCCCCATTTTATGCTGCTAGCGGGTAAATGAAAAGCGTTGCGTTTGAGATTTATAGTTAGGGAAAGATACATGGCCATATTGAGTAAAATTTTTGGTAGTCGTAACCAACGTGTGTTACGTCAAATGTCTAAGCAAGTTAAACAGGTCAATGCGCTAGAGGCGCAGATGCAGGCGTGTTCAGAACCACAATTACGTGCAAAAACTGCTGAATTTCGTCAGCGGCTGCAAGCAGGAGAACATTTAGATCAGATTTTACCGGAAGCGTTCGCTGTGGTTCGTGAAGCCGCGTTGCGCGTGTTGGGTTTGCGTCATTTTGATGTGCAGTTGATAGGCGGTATGGTCTTACATACCAATAAAATTGCAGAGATGCGTACGGGTGAAGGTAAAACCTTGGTGGCAACCTTAGCGGCTTATCTCAATGCGTTAACGGGCAAAGGCGTGCATATCGTTACGGTGAATGATTACCTCGCACAACGTGATGCAGAATGGATGCGACCTATCTACACGTACCTTGGTTTAAGCACTGGCGTTATTATCCACGGTTTGTCACAACAGCAGCGTCAGGCAGCGTACGGCTGTGACATCACGTATGGCACGAACAATGAATTTGGTTTTGATTATTTGCGCGATAACATGATGTTGAGTTTAGCGGAAAAAGTGCAAAGGCCGTTGCATTTTGCGATTGTGGATGAAGTAGACTCTATTTTGATTGATGAGGCGCGTACACCACTGATTATTTCCGGTATGTCACACGAAAGCTCGGAACTCTATCAGCGTATTGATAAACTGATTCCAGATTTGGTCTTGCAAGAGCAAGAGGAAGGCAGTGGCGATTACCATGTGGATGAAAAAGCCAGGCAAGCGTTTTTGACGGAAGCAGGCCAACAAAAAGTCGAGCATTTATTACGTAAAAGTGGCTTTTTACCGCCAGAAGAGAGTTTGTATGCGGCTACCCATATCGGTTTATTGCATTATGTGAATGCAGCATTGCGCGCACATAAGCTGTATAAGCGTGACGTAGATTATTTAGTAAAAGACGGCAAAGTCATCATTGTGGATGAGCATACGGGGAGAATGATGCCGGGTCGCCGTTGGTCTGATGGCTTACATCAAGCGGTTGAAGCCAAAGAAGGGGTGAAAGTAGAAAATGAAAATCAAACTCTAGCTTCTATTACTTTCCAAAATTATTTTCGCTTGTATGAAAAGCTCGGTGGCATGACCGGTACGGCAGATACCGAAGCGTATGAATTTCAGCAAATTTATGGTCTAGAAGTGGTGGCTATCCCGCCAAATAGAACCATGATACGGCACGATCACAAAGACGTGATTTATTTGCAGGTGAAAGATAAATTTGCCGCGATTGTTGACGACGTGCAGCAGGCGATTACGCAACAGCGTCCTGTCTTATTGGGTACCGTCTCGATCGAAAACTCGGAATATTTGTCACGTTTATTGCAGCAAAAAGGTATTACACATCAGGTGTTGAATGCCAAATTACATGAGCAAGAGGCGCGTATTATTGCGCAAGCAGGTTATCCAGGCGCTGTGACGATTGCCACCAACATGGCGGGACGCGGTACGGATATTGTGCTGGGTGGTAATGTGGAAGCGGAATTGGCTGCATTGGGTGAAGAACTGGATGCGGAGCAAAAAGCCAAGGTAGTGGCGGCGTGGCAGGTACGCCACGATACGGTGATTAAGGCCGGCGGATTGCATATCATTGGTAGTGAACGTCACGAGTCACGGCGTATCGATAATCAGTTACGTGGTCGCGCGGGTAGGCAAGGTGATCCCGGCAGTTCGCGTTTTTACCTGTCCTTAGAAGATAATTTGATCCGTATTTTCGCCTCTGATCGCATGGCGGCGCTGATGCAGCGGTTTGGTATGCAAGAGGGCGTAGCGTTAGAGTCAGGCATGTTGACGCGGCGCATTGAGGGTGCACAACGTAAAGTAGAAGGGCATAACTTTGATATTCGTAAACAGTTATTAGAATACGATAACGTAGCGAATGAGCAGCGTCAGGTGATTTATCAACAACGCGATGAGATTTTAGCGGCGGATGATATTGCGGATATGATCAAAGCGATACGTGATGATGTCGTCGAGCTCGTCGTCAGGCGTTATATTCCGGTGAATAGCATTGAACAGCAATGGGATATGGTCGGTTTAGAACAGCAACTCGTCAGTGATTTTAATTTACATTTGCCATTGCGCCACTGGTTAGAAGAGGATGCAACGCTGCATGAAGAAACCTTACTTGAGCAGATACGCGCTGCGTTTTTAGCCAGTTACGCAGAGAAAGAAAAACAAATTACAGCGGCAGCGATGCGGCAATTTGAAAAAGCCATTTTACTGCAGACCTTAGACACACATTGGAAAGAACATTTGGCGGCGATGGACTATCTGCGCCAAGGCATTCATCTGCGCGGTTACGCCCAGAAAAATCCTAAGCAAGAGTACAAGCGTGAATCTTTTGAATTATTTGCCGAGATGTTAGATGCCTTCAAATACGAAGTCATTAGTCTGTTGAGCTGTGTGGCGATTACGGAGGAAGATGCTGTGCATACCGTAGAACAACAGCAACGTCAGGCGCTAGAACACAGTCACTACGAATACCATCATGACAGCAATGTGACTATCATGCCGGAGTCATTGTCGGATGATTACCCGCAAGAGGCACATGATCCACTGGCGACGTATGTGCGCGAACAACCCAAAGTCGGGCGTAATGAGCCTTGTCCGTGCCATTCGGGCAAGAAATACAAGCACTGCCATGGGCAGTTAAATTAATGTCGGATCCGCAGTGGTGAAGTTTATCGGGTGAGTAGGGTATGACAACAGTAATCGATACGTTCAGCATTGCGGCAACTCAGGTTGCGGTGGGTGTGGTGTTGCGCGGCGATGAAGTGTTAGTTGCGGTGCGGCCGCAGACCGCCAGCTTACCTGGCTTGTGGGAATTTCCGGGCGGCAAAGTAGAAGCGGGTGAATCCATCTGGCAAGCCTTATGTCGTGAGATGCAAGAGGAAGTGGGTATCAGCGTTGAACGTGCGGAGCCGTGGTTACGCGTAGAGCACGATTACGGCAAGGGCCGGGTAGTATTGCACGTGTGGCGCGTGTTGCAATTTAGCGGGCAAGCATACGGTAAGGAAGGGCAGCAGGTGCAGTGGATGGCGTGCAACATACTCACCCAATTATCTTTCCCAGCGGCAAATGCTGCCATCATACAGGCGATTTTAGCCTTGTAACTCTCACACACTGCGGCATTACTGCTGTTCACCCCTAGACACACATTCCTGTACTACATCGTGTTCCTGTACCGCGTCGTTCTGCAACATCCCATACGCGCACAACGCCGCCAAGATAGCAAGGATACTCACGGCCAGTGGCAAGATCACAGAGGCGATAATAGCCCATCCGCCTAGCAAGCAAATTGCAGCATCGCCCAATGTGCGTAAGCCTAGCTGCGTGCCCATCACTTCCCCTTGTATGGCTCGGCTCGCGCAATTAGAAATTTGCACGGTAATACTATTGACGCCTACGGCAATACTCAACCCACTTAAGGCAAACCAAAAAAATGTTCCCCATGGGGTATGCCACACGACAATGAAGAAAAATACCATGGCAGTCATCGATAATGCGCCAATAAACAGGGTGCGACTAGACACACGCTCTGCTAAGTGATGCGATAACCAACCGTGACCTGCCGCTAAGGTGACACATAATCCCAAGTTATAAAAGGCTATCCCCAGTGAACTCATGTGCCAAAAACCCGCTAAATACACAGGACCAAATTCATAAAAAGTATCTACTGCCAAAGTAAATAAGGTGCTTACCCACAGCAAATGCTTGAGTGCCTTGTTCTTACAGAGTGTGCGTAATCGCCCGAGCAAATTAAACTGCTGCCATAGTGGTGTTGCCATCTGCGTTGGCGTGTGACTTTCTGCTAACCGTGAGTAAGTCAGATAAATAGCACATCCCATCAAGCATGCCGCGGCAGCAAATGGCAACATAGGCGAGAAAAAGCGCGACACCTCACTCGCGGCAAGCAGGCCCCCGAATAAGGGTCCGAACAAATAACCCATAGAAATCGCTGAGTTAATCCGCCCTAAACTTTCATATTTACTCACTTCGGTGAGATCAACCGCCATGGCACGCACAATAGCGAGATTACCTTCCATCACGCCGGTCAGTAAGCGACTCAATAACAACATCCATAATAAATGCCAATGCAACGCCAGGGCCGACAATACATATCCGCATAAACTCCCGAACAAGCTGATCAACAAGATTTTCTTGCGCCCGTATTGATCGGAAAGACTGCCTAAAATCGGCAACCCGATGAACTGCCCGAATGGATATGCCGCCAACATTACGCCTAACCACAAGCGACGACCCTCTGCGGTGGCGGCTGCAGAAAGCCAAGACGTCTGCTCAGCATGCAGAAACAGCGGGGGAAATATAGGATACGGCATGGAAGTGCCGATAAACCCAATAAAGACGATAAACCATAAAATAGGGAGTTGCGTACGTTCTTTTTCCATCGTGATTCTACTCAGTCTTCACACAAAACTCCCATCATACATACCTTCGCTGCAATGCGAAACGGTTTATGAGCGTTCGCTTCCTTCGACATTGGGCTAATAACACTGTGCGAGTAACTCTGCTTTAGTCAGTACGGCTTTTTCTGTGTTATCCAATTGCAAGCACACCTGGCCAGCGCGCAAGGCCAGCAGTCGGTTACCGTACTGTAAGGCAAATTCCGGTTGATGTACGGTCATCACCGCGGTGAGTCGTTGTTCCTTAATTATCTGCGCGGTCAGCTGCATGATTTTCTCTGCCATCGTCGGATCCAAGGCGCTGGTGTGTTCATCCAATAATAACAAATCCGGCTTATGCCTGAGATAGAGTGCTAAGGCTAATACTTGTTGTTCACCACCGGATAAGTGGCCCACGGGTGTGTGTAAGGCGTGGCTGAGCGCAGGTAGATAATGGTGTAACTGTTGTTGTAAGTCTTGCAACACTGTTTTTTTTGCCGCGGGCGCTTGTTTAAAGCGCGAATCTAATATAATTGCATTTTCGAGTACGGTTAAATCCACGAAGAGACTGTCAGCAACGGATTGATTGAGCGTGACGATTTTTTTCGCCAGATTATTTCTTTTATAGTCACTTAAGGCGTGTTGCTTGAAGTGGATGTCTCCATGGCTTGGTGTGTAGCGACCATTGAACAGGCGCAATAAGCTACTTTTACCCGAACCGTTACCTCCTACCAGCACCATAAAATCGCCTTGGTTTAGCTGCAGGGATAAACCAGCAATAATCGCCTGTTGGCGGCCAGCAACGGAAAAGTGTAGCCTATTACACTGTAAAATCGTCTCGTTCATGGTGTTGCGTTCCTCTGCCTAAGCGGGATAAAGCCAGGAAAAATATTAATACTATGCCTAGATTTAATTTGAGATAAATGGGTTGAATATCCGTACTCAGTAAGCCATGCAATACGGCAAAGTACAGCAGTGCACCGAGCAAGCAGCCGAGCATATCGCGTGGTGCTGAAAAAGCGTGTCGTGTGCGTAACAACGATGTCACTATCTTCTGGCCAATGATCAAGGTACCTATGGCGGTCAAGGCCATGCCTACACCCATGTAGACATCCGCATAACCATTCATTTGTGCCGCCAAGAGGCCAGCCAGCGCGGCTAAACTATTACTGAGTCCTAGACCCAAGGTGAGATAACGCTGCGGTGATTTACCGAGTTGTTGCAAGAGCCTGGCATTGGCACCAAAGGCTCGACACAGCAAACCACAACGGCTATGTAAAAATACAGTCATCGCCAGCACTAAGCACAGCGCACCACCCACCAACCACGCATAAAACAGAGTAGGATGAGTGAACAACAGGTCGTGAAAAAACAGCGGTGTGTCCAGTAAATTCAACGTGGGTCGTCCCATGATGGCAACGTTTACGCTATAGAGCATGAAGGTAGAGAGTATTCCCGCGATCAGTATGCTCACGCGACTGAACTTTTGTAACAAACTGACAAACACACCGCACAGGAAACCGCTGCCCAGTGCGAGCAGCGTGCACGTCGTTGCGCTGTAGCCACAGGTGATGCCTTTTGCAAATACCGCCGCACCCAACACAAAACTACCATCCGCGGTGAGGTCAACGACTTTGAGAATGCAAAAACTAAAGTAGATCCCTAAGACCAGGGGCAAAAACAACAGGGATTGTTGCAGTACGTCTAACATGCTTGCCTCTACTGCAACGCTTGCACGGGGTAATGTGCGTGCTGCGCGGCGTTGCCAATGACGTCTAGCGCAAGATGTTGCTGTTGTGCAGCCGCCGCATTGGTAAACACCACGTAGTCTTGCATCACATAAAGGGGTAGCTTAAGCGCAGCGGGATCAGCCAATACCTTGGCGGTGAGATTGGCGGCATCTATACCGGCTTGTTTTTCGCTGGTACCTAGGGCAAAGACCGCGCCGGTACGCACCGAACCGTCATCCGAGCTGATGAGGGGGATGTGACGCTGATTAGCGAGTTGTGCGAGGGTCGCTATGCCGCTGACGACTTTCAAGTCTTTCAGAATGAAAATCGCTTGACTGTCATCTGCCACGTGTTTACTCAGCCCGTATAAATCAGCGAGTTGCTGCATCATCAGTGTTTGCACACTAATGCCGTAGGAACGACAGGCTTGTTTGACCTGTGTTACTTGTTGAAATATTTTGTCATCGCTACTGTGAATCAAGGTGATTTTGCGTAACTGCGGTAATACCTGATGGATAAAGTTAATTTGCTGTGTCACATTGATTTCATCGAGTACGCCCGTGACATTGTCGGGTTTATGGGTGAGATCCGCAGAGATGGTGATGATCGGTTGGTGTGGTTCCATGCTGATGGCCATCAAGGCGGCAGTGGTGCCTATCGTCGCGATGACATCTACTTTGCTATGCTGATAGCCTTGAATGATAGCACGTTGCATATTGATATCGCCCTGCGCATTTTTAACGAGTATGCGAATGGGACCTGGATACTGCTGTGTAAGTTGCTGTTGAAATCCCGCGATAATTTCTTCCATCGCTTGAATCTGTATGGGTACCACCACACCGATGGTACGTGGTTCTTGCGCTAAACCCGATGTATTTAGGCAGAGGAGTAAGCTCATAACGGTGCTATAGAGAATGTATCGCATCACAGGATATCCTTTGGTTGAATAAAATAAGGTGACTCAAGCGCAGACGATTAAGATCGCCAACGACGTAACTGAATGGGGCGAAGCAGGTTATTTTTCATAGTAAACTCTTGTGCTAAGCATTGTACTCTTGTAACATTACACAAGTACAAATGGTGTGTCAAGGGGTTGGCGATGAAATATGATGTGACGCGTTTACTGGCGCATAAGTCGCAAGATGAGATAAAGCTATTATTAAATTTTTTCCTTACCCACAAAGAGCAACAAACCATAGCGGAGCGCGTGGCGGTCATCCAATTATTATTAGAGGATGAGTTATCGCAACGTGATATTGCTGCCAAACAGCAGATCAGCATTGCTAAGATCACGCGGGGTTCTAATATGCTAAAAACACTGAATTCTGCGCTTTTAGCTAAATTAACCGCGTTGCTTGCTCGCTAACATACGTCGGTACGCGTTGTTAGACGCCATGATAAGCCATGGTTCCGCAAAGCTGTGTTGATTATTTGGAAACGACAGGTACAAATCTACGTTGCGGTTGCGGGTCATCTGCTGCTGTTACCGACGCTTTTTCCCTGAAAAAATGACTAGGCCAACAACAGAAAGGTGATGCTTTAGGGTAGATGGGTGGTTCATCGGTAGTACTACTGCGAGCGATCTTATCCTGGGTTGAGTCGGTCTCTGTTGTGGGTGCCATCAGCACTGTGCCTATGTTCTCAGCGCTTACTCTTGCTAGCAAGGGGGGTGTGTCTGTAATCGTCGTGGACGGTCCTACGATATTATCCAATCGATCTAGATCGACCGAATCTTCTCGCCGAAACTCATGAGTTAATTGGCGGGTCAACTCTTGCTTTCTCAGAGGTGCTAATGGTTGTGGCGACTGTGATTGTATAAGCTGAAGTCTGTTGGCAACTGGACTTACACTGAGTAGGTGTTTGGTATAATTACTATCTAAGCTGCTGCTGGTATTAGATGAACTTTCTTCACCATATAAACGTTGAATATCGTCCGCTAATTTTTGCGGATCGCTACTTATGCCTATGCAGGTTGGGGTATAGACAGACATGTCTTTGATTTTTTGTTTAAACGCCACAAATAATTCGGCACCCGCTGAGGTTTGGCCTTGCCCCAGATCATTATCAAATAACACGATATCAAAGCGCTCTGTTGCAGTGGTGCCGGGCGTTAAACTTAGGTGTTCTTCTGCTTGTTCTTTGTTGCTTGCTATCTGGATGACGGCGTTGATAGTGGTTTGTTTTGTCTTATTAAACTCAGTCACAGACCGTGTAATTTTTTGGCTCGCTATTTTAGCGTTAATAGTACAGTCTTCAATTATCAATATGCGAATAGTATCAGTCGGTTGATGCATGGTTGTGTATGCCCCCTATTATTAGGTGATTATTAGCATAAGCACTTCCTTATCGTCATTGCCAAAAGCCAATTCGCACAGGCTGAATCAACTGGACGGACATGCTAAAAATTCAAAGTCTAGCATCAACAGGATTACATCCGCAAGCGCGCTTTATAGGGTGTTAGCGGTGACTGAATGGTAGTTTGTCACCTTGAAAAAAATCGTGTTTGTATTGTCGCAGTTGCAGCATACGACGCGAGATCCGTAGCGCGCGTACTGTCTTGCATGATATACCCGTAGCGAATAGGGTGAGGAACCACGAAGCTAAGCGTCTGTGTTGATTGCCTTGATCGGTGAGAACCATGGCGATGAACTAGGTTGGGAAAAACCCAGGCGTTGCATTTTGCATTTTGTTATCAGCTACCGGTGCTGTTGTATGGGGTTTAAAAAAATAAGCATAACACCGAGTCAACGGATTACTACAGCAAAAACTTTTTTTGCTACCAGCCTCTGGTACCAATGGCTGTATTGCGGTGGGTACAGTATTCTCGGTGAAAGGAACGGGGTCGATAGTGTCTATTGTATCCGTTCTAGAGGTTTCTGACGGATCTGTTTTAGACAAGGCACCTAGATCGCGTCCGTGAATGTTATTTACCAGTTGTTCTGTCAGCTGTTTGCGTGTAGACCCTGGAGAGGATCTTTTTGTATGGTGTTGTTTTAGCACGTGGTGCATGTCTAGTTTTTCTTTGGCATAGTTATGGTGAAGGGAATGAGTTGAATCATTCGATGTTGTGGAAGAGATTGATGGACTGAGATTGTCGCGCGTTCGCGTTAATCTTAAGATGTCCTGTTCTAATTTATCGGGATCACCGCTGATGCCTATACATGTAGGATTATAGTCGGGTATGGTGGTTATTTTTTTCTGCAGCGCCACAAATAATTCTGCGCCCGCTTCAGGCGCATCTTGCCCTAGATGATTATCAAATAAAACAATATCAAATGTTGGAATATTTGCTGTGTGTAAGGCGAGGTGTTGTTCTGCTTCTGCTTTGCTGCGTGCTTGTGTGACACTGCTTGTGAAATGAGTCTGGTTGTCTACATTAAATTTTTCGACAGCCTTATCTATTTTTGTTTTCATGAGTTTAAAATTAAAAGGAAGGTCTTCAATGACTAAAATAGAAATACGTTGATCGGATGCTTGCATGGTTGGGCACGCCTTATGTTGTTATGGTTCTAACGCGTCAGCTAAACACTTCCTTATCGTTATCCCCACAGCTAACTCGTATAGATTGAATTAACTAAACGGACATGCTAATGCGCCGATTCTAACATCACAAAAGTTAATTTCGCAAGAATGCCTGCCTGTGTTTTTACGGGTATATACCGCTCGTACTTCAAGATGATGCGAACGTTGATGGGTAAGTCGCGCGGTATATCCTGTTTCTAGACCTATACAAAGTAAATTTGTACACGGTCACCAAAGGATCGATACGCGATTCTCCTCTTTGGAAACCCCATCGCGTAGAAAACACTGCAAAATGCAAAAAGCGCATTTTGAACTGTAATGGGTATAGTTAAGTGCGGCACAAGCGGAGTAGGCACTTCGTTATTTTGATGGTGGGCGATACTGGTATCGAACCAGTGACCTCTGCCGTGTGAAGGCAGCGCTCTACCCCTGAGCTAATCGCCCTTGCGTCAACAAACCGAGCGGGGAGTATAGCGTATAACAAAAAGCGCGCCAAATTATTCTGCGATGAAACGGTCTATGTAGGTTAGCATGTTATTAAAATCCGGATTGTAGGTTAAACGTTGTAAGTGGTAATGGCGTAAGTTATACAAAGAGGTGGCTCCGCGATAACGTTCTCCTTGTTGGGAGTGTACAAGAAATTTTCTTATTCCTTGGTAATGCCGGATGTCCTGATAGTCGCCCTGTCTACCGTAGTGCGGATCGGTGGGTGGTATGACGAGTGCGAGGTGGGAAAAATCGAGAATTTTTTCGGCTGGGTATGCACTCGTGCGGGTGACCGTGGTTACCTTGGACGGCTCGGTGTGGTTGCCATAGATGAGTAGGCGATTTTGGCTGTTGTGCTGTTGTTGCATAAATTTAACGATGGCCCTATGACTCACGACCTCATCATCTGTGGTGCTGACGACCAGAATAGGTATGTCTAGACTCTGGGTGCGATTGTGTTGCTCTATCAATCGAGTTAATGCATAGACTTGATATATGGCGTTTAAGGTGATTGATTCGTAGCGCGTGTAATCATTATCCTGTGTTTGAATCAGCCATTGACTACGCGCACCTAAGCAGCGCCACCAACGCGCCCAGCCGCTGGTGCAAGCTAGTGGATTCTTAATTTTAAGCGCGGGAGCCAATAGGATTAATTTCTTAATGGGTAGCTGTTGTTGCGCCAAATGAATGCCGAGTGCCCCGCCGGTAGAGAATCCCACGTAGTAGATATTGTCTACCCTATCGGATAGGCTCATAACGGCGTAGCGCGCGGCAGCTAACCAATCTTGATAGGTGGTTGTCAGCAAGTCGCCGGGAACGCTGCCGTGACCTGGCAACAATAAAGAACGTACCCAAAATCCTTGCTTATGTAAGTGTTGAGCCAGTGCACGCAGTGAATAGGGTGAATCTAATAAGCCATGCACGAGAATGACGCCGTTTTTGCAGGGTATTTTTGTAGGTTGCAGTTCGAAAGGCGCATTCGCATTGATAATATATTCTTTATTGTGTTGATTTAGATCGGTGCGGGTGGCAGCAATCATGGTGCGCATGTGTTGCACGTAGGTGTGAAAAGCGCTGTTGTCTTGTTGAAAATGGCTATTTAAGCCGGAGCTCTGAAAGCGCTTGTCGTGCATGAGATAAACCTTTGATTAGCAAAATCACCGAAGTATACTCATTTACTGCGCGAAGGCATAGGCAAACATAAATGAGACCTATATAATCGCTGCCTTGGTGCACGATTAAGAAGGAGAGCGATGTGATGTCAAACAAAAAACAAATAGGGTATTGCTTGGTACTGTGGTTGGCTATCTTACCGCTGTGCGGGTTGGCAGAAGAGGTACTCAGTTTGGGTGAGATATCGTCCAATTTATTGGGCCCTGTTGGGCTCTTAGCGAACGTAGGTTATAAAATTTTTTATGTACTGGGCGCCGGTTTTATTTTAGGGAGTGGTTTACGTTATCGCGCACATAGAATAAATCCTAATGAAGTGCGGTTTGGCGAAGTCTTATTCTTACTCGTGTTGGGTGTGCTATTAGTATTGTTGCCGTTTATCATGAATCTTTCTCAGGGGGCTTCTATTTTACAAGATCAGTGAAGGGGAGCGTTGGGCTGCTCTACGGTGTTGGATGGTCGGCTGTAGCTGTCGCAGCGTATTGCGCTACAGTCTTGGGATTAGTTGAGTGATTGCAGTAGGCAGATGAATCCAGATGAAAATATTAATTAGCAATGATGATGGGGTATTTGCTCCCGGTTTACAGGCATTGGTTAACAGTATAACCCCCTTGGCTGAGGTGCAGGTGATGGCGCCTGATCGCAATCGTAGCGGCGCGAGCAATTCATTGACCTTAGACAATCCGATTCGCGTCAAAACCATGGCGAATGGTTTTTTTATGGTGGAAGGTACGCCGACGGATTGCGTACATTTGGCGTTGACGGGTTTTTTGTCCTATCAACCGGATTGGGTCTTATCCGGTATCAATCAGGGCGCCAATATGGGTGAAGATGTACTGTATTCTGGAACAGTGGCTGCTGCCATGGAAGGATACACCATAGGCATTCCTTCATTAGCTTTTTCACTGGCCGGTGATCAGCACTATGCAACCGCGGCCGCGGTTGCCAGCAATTTGTTGCGTAGTTTGCAGCACAAGGCATTGCCGGTACAGGTGTTGTTTAATGTGAATATTCCCGACGTGCCGTTAGCAGAGTTGCGTGGTGTGCAGATTACACGTTTAGGACATCGCCATCCTGCGGAGAAGGTGCACCGTGCGCGTGATCCACGGGGTCGCGAAGTGTTTTGGATTGGTGCGGCTGGTGCAGAGCAAGATGCGGGAGAGGGCACTGATTTTTATGCCGTGCAGCAAGGTTTTGTGTCGATTACACCCTTGCAGTTGGATTTGACGCATTATGCAGCCTTTGATCCGTTAGCAGCGTGGTTGTCATCGGTGAAATTAGCATGAGCGTTAGCGGTATAGCTAGGCATTATTTTTTTAAAGCAGAGTGGTTTTTCTTGAAAACACGCTGTTTTTTTACGTGATGGGGATTCTCAGTGAGTGTGCAAGCGACGGAATATAACGATGAGACTATGGTATAGCTTAAGCGTTACGCTAGCGTTACTTTTATTAGTGGCATGTGGCTCGCGCACGGCATTAGCGCCGGTGACGGAGGGATGGCAACAGTCTGCCGCTGTGCAAGGCGATGTGCGTGTAGCAGAAGGTGATACGCTGTATTCTATCGCATGGCGTTATGGTCACGACTACCGTATGTTGGCTAAGGCAAATCATTTAGAGCCACCTTATGCTTTGCGTACCGGACAAGTGTTATCGTTATTATCAGATGGCAGCGAAGTGACGCCTGTGGGGTACGCACAGGATGAGGTTCTTGCCACGGCACCTCCCGCTGCGCCATCTACAACAAAACGCGCATTTACCCCCACGTTGGTGACGGAAGAAACAAGTAACCCTGCACCCCATGCGGCGGTGACCACGGCACCGCGCGCAGGGCATTGGCGTTCGCCTACACAGGGACGCGTGCTATCGCGCTTTGGATCCAATAACAAAGGTATAGACATAGTGGGTCAGCCGGGACAAGCTATTTACGCCGTGTCAGAGGGTGAAGTGGTTTACAGCGGCAATGGTTTACCGGGATACGGTAATCTACTCATTATTAAACACAACAGTGAGTATCTCAGTGCTTATGCGCATAACAGTCGCTTGTTGGTTAAGGAAGGTACGCACGTGCGTGCGGGAGAAAAAATTGCAGAGATGGGCAGTAGCGGCGCAGACCGCGTTAAGTTACATTTTGAGTTACGTCAAGCAGGGCAGCCCATCAACCCAGAGCAATATATTGCCATGTAATAATCACTGGCTTAGCGGCAGTAAAGTAAAGTATGATTGCCATTCTTAGCATAAGGATTTTGTTGAGGAGGGCGAATGTCAGTACAGTGGCGTGACAACAACAGTGAGCCAACGGATGATCTTATCAACGCCTTGGAATTAGATCTGGATGCTGAGGGAGACGATCTTCCTGTCGACGGTTTTGCAGAGCAAACTGATCCATCATTTGATGCCGAATCACAAAGCGAACTCAGCAGATTGGTTGCGTGCAGGCGACGTTCAGCGAGTAGCGATGATCCGACGCAGATGTATCTCAACGAAATTGGTTTTTCACCACTGTTAAGTGCGGAAGAAGAAATTAATTTTGCACGTTTGGCGTTGCAAGGTGATGCGTTGGCTAGGCGCCGCATGATAGAAAGTAATTTGCGCTTAGTGGTTAAAATAGCGCGGCGCTATATTAATCGTGGTTTGCCCTTGTTAGATTTGATTGAAGAAGGCAATCTGGGTTTAATGCGCGCGGTAGAAAAGTTTGATCCGGAGCGTGGCTTTCGCTTTTCTACGTATGCCACGTGGTGGATAAGACAGACGATTGAACGCGCCATTATGAATCAGACGCGCACGATTCGTTTACCTATTCATATCGTTAAAGAACTCAATGTATATTTGCGTGCAGCGCGTCAGCTGACACATCGTTTAGATCATCAGCCTACACCGGAAGAAATTTCTGAGTGGGTGGATAAGCCATTAGAAGACGTCAAGGCAATGCTGGGTTTAAATGAGCGTATGACGTCGGTCGATTTACCAGCAGGCAGCGACACGGATAAAACATTGTTGGAGACACTGGCGTGTACCAATAACATTGATCCGGCGCAATTACTAGAAGACGATTGCATGCGTGGTAGTTTAGAAAAATGGTTACATGAGTTGGTTGATATACAACAAGAAGTGCTGGCCAGACGTTTTGGTTTGCTGGGTTATGAGCGTACCACCTTAGAAGAGGTGGGCTTGGAGATAGGTCTAACCCGTGAGCGCGTGCGTCAAATCCAAGTAGAAGCACTCAAGGTATTGCGTGGTTTTATCGAGCAGCGCAATAGTGATGTCGACAGAAAATAAAAATCCAGGAAATTATAAGGGTTGTCGTCCCAAACATCGCAACGCATACTCTGTCATCCCGAACACCGCAACGCAATGGAGGAACCTCGAGACGATTGCACGGTGTTAGATGACACTAACGAGAAAGCACATGCCGCGTTATCCTCAGTGTTTACCCGGCAGCATGCGTCTTAGCACATTGTTTTTATCGATAAAATGATGTTTCAGTGCGCCCAGTATATGCAACACAACGAGGGCTACAATCACCCACGCCAGCACTTCGTGCAGTGTGTTCCATTGATGCGCCACCGTCTTATTCAATGCGATGGTGGGCATGGGCAGGGCGTGCTTACCCAGCGTGGGTGCGTGATCACCGGCAGTAGACATAACCCAGCCAGAAAGCGGCATTAACATCAGAACGGTGTATAGTGCGACATGCACTGCGCGTGCGGCGAAGCGTTCTATGGCAGGGATGCTGTGCGGTAAGGCAGGGTGCTTACAGTGTAGTAGCCAGAGTATGCGTAGCAGTGTCACGGCTAATACGGTTAGGCCGACGAGCTTATGTACGTTGTAGACGGTCCATTTGTAAGCTAGCGTTTTATCTAATCCGCCCATCCACCAGCCAACAATCAGTAAGCTAATAACAGCAAGAGCAGTGAGCCAGTGAAAAAGTTTACTGACCGATCCATAGTGAGTTTGGGTATTAGCAAGTGCCATCATGCGTCTCCTTAAGTATGATAAGGGCGGATTGTAACAATAAATATGCGCTGAGGGTACCCGAGGAATCGCTTGGTGAGGAGAGGACTAAATATTAATCAGAGAGAGGTGGTGTGGTGTTTTTGCTGTGGCGCTTGAAATCGCTTTGTTTAACCCCACCTTACAGGGAATCTGTCATGAAGGGGAGAAGGTAATGTCTGTTACGAATGAAAAAGAAACTCGAGGGTTTGAAGCAGAAGTCAAACAACTGCTGAATTTGATGATCCATTCCTTGTATAGCAACAAGGAGATTTTTCTGCGTGAGCTGATTTCTAATGCATCTGATGCAGAAGAAAAGTTGCGTTTTTCCGCACTGTCTTCCCCTGGTTTGTATGAAGCAGATACGCAATTGCAGATTACCGTAACCGTAGATAAAACAGCACGTACGGTCACTGTGTGTGACAACGGTATCGGCATGAATCGCGAAGAGATCATTGCTAATTTGGGTACTATTGCTCGTTCGGGAACGAAAGAGTTTGTCGCGGCATTGCAAAAAAAGCAGGACGCGGAGCTTATCGGACAGTTTGGCGTGGGGTTTTATTCCGGATTTATTGTTGCCGATCAGATTACGGTGAATAGTCGTAAGGCTGGTACGGACGTGACGCAGGGCGTGAGCTGGCAATCACACGGTGACGGGCAGTATACCGTAGAGACGATAGAGCGGGCGCAGCATGGGACGGAAGTCATTCTGCACTTGAAAGAGGGTGAAGATGAATTTTTAGACGACTATCGTTTACGTAGCATCATCCAAAAATATTCCGATCACATTTCTTTTCCGATCCGCATGGCCAAAGAAGAAGTGCAAGCTGAGGATGAGGCGCAACAAGCCGAAATATCGGTTGTCCCAACGTATGAAACGGTAAATAAAGCGACGGCGCTGTGGGCTTTAGCAAAGAAAGATATCAGTGATAAGGATTATCAAGAGTTTTACAAACACATCGCACATGACTTTAACGATCCGCTCACCTGGAGTCATAATCGTGTAGAGGGTAATTTAGATTACATCAATTTATTGTATATCCCAGCGCAAGCACCTTTTGATTTATGGAATCGCGATATTCCACGCGGGTTAAAACTGTATGTACATCGTATATTCATTATGGATGAGGCAGAGCAGTTCTTACCGTTGTATCTGCGTTTTGTCAGAGGTGTGATTGATTCTAATGATTTGCCGTTGAATGTGTCGCGCGAGATTTTACAAAGCAACAAAACTACCGAAGCGATACGCACTGCGCTGACTAAGCGTGTGCTGTCGATGTTGGAGAAGCTAGCCGAGGAAAATCAAGACGCTTATGCTAAGTTCTGGCTGCAGTTTGGGCAAACGTTGAAAGAGGGCGTAGTTGAAGACCACGCGCAGCGTGAGTTGATTGCCAAGTTGCTACGTTTCTCTAGTACGTTTGCGGATACGCAAAAACAAGATGTTTCGTTGGACGCCTATATCAGTCGTATGCAACCGGACCAAGACGCTATCTACTACCTAACAGCCGATGGCTTTAATGCAGCACAGCATAGCCCACATTTAGAAATTTTCCGTGATAAGGGCATCGAAGTATTACTCTTGTGTGATCGTATCGATGAGTGGTTGGTGGGGCACTTGACGGAATATCAAGGTAAGAAATTGCGTTCAGTGGCCAAGGGCGATCTCGATTTAGGGCAATTGGAGAAAGAAGAAGATAAACAAGATAAAAAAGCTAAAGAAGATGAGTTGGCAACATTGCTTAAGCAAATCAAAGAGGTGTTAGCCGATAAAGTAAAAGAAGTACGCATTACGCATCGCTTGACGCATTCACCTGCGTGTGTGGTGGCAGATGATTATGATATGAGTGCGCACATGCAGCGTATTTTGCAGGCGGCGGGGCAGGATATTCCTAAGTCCGCGCCTATTCTTGAATTGAATCCCACGCACAAGTTTGTGGTGCGGTTGCAGCAGGAAAGCGATGAGGAGAGTTTCAAGGAGTGGACGCATCTGTTATTTGAGCAAGCCCTATTAGCAGAAGGCGCTACGCTGAGTGACCCAGCGGGGTTTGTGCAGCGCATGAATAAGCTGCTGTTGGAGTCTGTGGCATAGCCTAAGAGGCTAGTTGCGTAGGTGATAGGGAAGGAGAGGCCGTAACAAAGCCTCTCTTTTTTTTGGACAGTTTAGCGTGCCACACTACACAGCATATAGTGGTAATTGACTATATGGCTCGAGATAATCTGTTATAGGCAAGCTTTTCTTAATTTGCTAGCATGGCTCTGAGAGTTTGTTAAAGGAATTTTAAGTTTACCCGTTTGGCCTACCATCATTGGTAGGCGTGTGGCACGGTGGTGCGGAATTTGTGGTAGATATAATAACAAGAAAAAACCGGAACTAATAAACTCTTTTGTAACGGTCTGAAGCGTGTCCCGCGCGGGGTGCAGAAAAATAATAAAAAGTGCCTCGCGCTTCCTAAGTCGCCCCGCGCGGGGCGCAGAAGAATAATAAAAAAGAACGCCTCGCGCTTTTTTTCACTTAGCTCATTAAAAGGGGATGTCGTCGTCGAAACCTTGTTCCGCGTGTGTTTCTGGCATGGGTGCGCTGTCCTCTGTGGGCATGCCGGAGGATCCCGTGGGCATGCCGGCATTGCCGCGGCTGTCTAGCATTTGCATTTCATTCGCAACAATTTCCGTGGTGTAGCGCTCTACTCCCGCTTTGTCTTGCCACTTGCGTGTTTGTAAACGACCTTCTAAATAGATTTTTGAACCTTTGCGTAGGTATTCGCCCGCGATTTCCGCCAAGCGGTTGAAAAATACGACGCGGTGCCATTCTGTATAGTCTTTCTGTTCGCCGCTTTGTTTATCTTTGCGTGAATCGGTCGTGGCGAGGCTGATGTTGGCAACGGCAGAGCCGCTGGGCAGATAGCGCATTTCGGGATCTGAGCCTAAATTACCAATCAATATAACCTTATTTATGCCTCTGGCCATGGTGTCGTTTCCTCTGCTATTTCCTGTATGTGCCGGTGGGTAGATGCATCCGTATGCCGGCAATTTTATGGGCAAATCCTTCACTTTGCTAGCTTCTTGTTAAATTATTTTGGTTAGCGGTAGGTTTGTCTTGTTATTGGGCAGCCGACTTTTTCATCTGGTGCCGCATGCCTGAATGGATTGCGCGGCTTTGTATACCGGGTATAACTATTCCACGACATGTTGGATAGGTTTTACCGATGTTATAGGGAGACGCACAGCGAGCAGTAACCATAACGCAGCCAATAATGCAGTGTAGAGAAATACGCGAGTGGGATGATGTTGTGTATACAACCATCCGCCTATACTACCGCCTAGGAAGATGCCAAGGAATTGCATGCTGGAGTACACGCCCATGGCTGTGCCTTTACTGTCTGCTGGGGCGGTTTTAGCGATCAACGAGGGTAGGCTGGCCTCTAGTACGTTAAACCCAGTAAAAAAGCACGTTAGCCACAAGCCAAGAATGAATAGACTATCGTGTTTGACAGTCAGCAGCAGTTGACTGGCAAGCACACAGCCAATGGAAAGAAGAAAGACGCGTTGGTGTTGTTGATATTTTTCTGCGGCAATCAGCAGTGGGATCATCAGGATGAAGGAGAGACTGAGTATGGGTAGATAGAACAGCCATTGACGTGTGCTGTGTAACGCCGGATTTTCAACCAATAACAGCGGAATAGCCACGAAACTAGCGGTTAAGATAGCGTGTAATATTAATATGCCCATATCGAGTTGCAGTAGTTCTTTGTGTTTTAACACGCGTAAGAGTTGTTGTGGCGCGGTTTGCGTGCCCACGGGTACGTGGGCAGTAGTAGCAGGCATTCCTACGTGCAGGATGACAATGCCTAAACCGGCTAATCCACAGGTTACCCAGAAAATACCGGGAACGTGAATGTAGTCATTGAGTGCGGGGCCTAACACCAAACTGACTGCAAAGGACAGGCCTATCATCAAACCGATGAGGGCCATGGCTTGCGAGCGTACTTGTTCGCGCGTCACATCTGCCGCCATGGCGATGATGACACTGCCGACGGCTCCCATTCCTTGTAGGGCACGCGCTACGATGGTGGTGGTGATCGACGTGCTGAGTGCACCCATGATGCTGCCCAGTGCAAATAACAGCAGACCGACAGTAATAACTATCTTGCGTCCTATGCGATCCGAGAGCATACCAAAGGGGATCTGTAACACGGCTTGGGTCAGGCCGTAAGCCCCTAGTGCAATGCCGATCAACAACGGTGTGGAACCACGTAGTTGATGTGCATAAGGGCTAAACACCGGCAAGATCATAAATAAGCCAAGCAAGCGAAACATAAAAATCATCGCTAATACAACAGTTGCGCGGCATTCTTTTGAGGTCATGGTATATTTCATAGGGCGCTAGCATAACAATTTTTTCGTAACTATTCAGCAAAATGCTGAATAGTTACCCTTAAATTTACGCCTACCCAGTAAAACTGGGCTTAACGGCATTTTCAGGGGAGAATCCCTATCGCGTAATGAATCGTCGCTAGTTACCCGCAAAAATAGGCTAAAAATTTTCTGGACCATTACTATTAGTATCACGTCGCGTGGTATGGAACGAAATCAGCAAAATTTCACGAAGGATTTATGAGAAAAATAGTGCTTCGCGCAGGATGCGCAAGGGGATGCGCGATTTGCCCCTGAGAATGCCGTTCCACTTTTACTGGGCTAGAGGATCAATCGCATTTCATTCATTCGCTAGCGGTATAGTGGCGTATGCTTTACAATGGCCGGCTTACTTTCTCGGTACAGCGGGATGCGGCCAGTGACTGGAGCGGTGGAACGACAGATTATTCCGCACGGTGTAGCGGAGGATGTGCCGCATCGGTGATGTAGTGGATGTACGAGTTAGCCATTTATGCAAGTGATTATCAATAGGTGTGATGATGGATGCGATTACTGTGCGGGGTGCAAGAACCCATAACCTCAAAAATATCAATGTCACTATTCCACGTGATCGTCTGATTGTGGTGACCGGGTTATCCGGCTCTGGCAAATCTTCGTTAGCGTTTGATACCTTGTACGCTGAAGGACAGCGGCGTTATGTGGAATCGTTATCATCCTATGCTAGGCAGTTTTTGTCGATGATGGAAAAACCCGATGTCGATCACATCGAGGGATTGTCGCCGGCCATATCTATAGAACAGAAATCCACGTCGCATAACCCACGTTCGACGGTGGGTACTATCACGGAAATCTATGATTATTTGCGTTTATTGTACGCGCGGGTGGGTGAGCCGCGTTGCCCTTTGCATCATCTTGCATTGCAGGCGCAGACAGTCAGTCAAATGGTTGATACGGTCTTAGCATTACCCGCGGAGACCAAATTCATGTTGTTGGCGCCCGTGGTGCGTGAGCGCAAGGGCGAACACGTGCAATTGTTGCAGCGTTTACAAAGCCAAGGGTACATACGGGCGCGCATCGATGGTGAAATTTATGAATTGGAACATGCGCCTAAGCTGGATTTGCGCCGCAAGCACACTATAGAAGTCATTGTAGATAGACTGAAGGTGC
Organism: uncultured Gammaproteobacteria bacterium; assembly: GCA_964646995.1. Lineage (GTDB taxonomy): Bacteria > Pseudomonadota > Gammaproteobacteria > CAZYIF01 > CAZYIF01 > CAZYIF01. Next base: position 60,563 of record CAZYIF010000004.1, on the reverse strand, counting down.
GACCGGACATAACCCAACGTTTAGCCGAATCATTTGAAACGGCCTTAACCTTGGGCGAAGGGCTTGCTATGGTGAGTTGTGTGGATCCTGCACGCGATGACTTATTATTTTCAGCGCGTTTTTCCTGTACCGCTTGTGGTTACAGCATTGAGGAGTTAACGCCGCGATTATTTTCATTTAATAACCCAGCCGGCGCTTGTCCGGAGTGTGACGGTTTGGGGATGAAGCAAGTATTTGATCCCGAGCGGGTGATTCATCAAGCGCAGCTGAGTCTAGCTGCGGGCGCGTTACGTGGTTGGGACAGGAAGAATGTTTATTATTTTAATATGCTGAATTCATTGGCTCAGCATTATGGTTTTGATTTGGAAAAACCCTTTGCCAAATTGCCACGTAAAATACGTGACATTATTTTGTATGGTAGTGGTGATGAAAAAATTAATTTTCGTTACAGCAACGAAGATGATGAGATGATTTTGCGTAAGCATAAATTTGAAGGCGTGATCCCCAACATGGAGCGTCGTTACCGTGAAACAGAATCACAGGCCGTGCGTGAAGAGTTGGCGCGATACCTTAATGTGCAGCGTTGCAGCGCGTGTAATGGTTCACGTTTGCGTACAGAAGCGCGTCATGTGTTTATCGCGGATCATCCTATTGCCGCGTTAACCGCGCGGCCTATTGGTGAAGTACTGCCGTTTTTTCGTGCCCTGCATTTGCAAGGCAGACGCGGTGAAATTGCGGAAAAAATTCAAACGGAATTAATTGCACGTCTGAGTTTTTTGGTGAATGTGGGCCTAGAGTACTTAACCCTCGATCGCAGTGCGGACACGTTGTCCGGTGGTGAGGCACAACGTATCCGCTTGGCCAGCCAGATTGGTTCCGGTTTAGTGGGGGTATTGTACATATTGGATGAACCTTCCATTGGATTACACCAACGTGATAATGAGCGTTTACTCAAGACCTTGATGCATCTACGCGAGTTAGGCAATACCGTCATCGTGGTAGAACACGATGAAGAAGCGATTCGACACGCAGATTATATTATCGACATGGGTCCCGGTGCGGGTGTGCATGGTGGCGAGGTTGTTGCCAGTGGTTCGGTGGCGGATGTTATTGCGACGCCTGCTTCGTTAACCGGACAATATTTAGCGGGAAAAATTTGCATCGAAATACCTCAGCAACGTCGTTTGTTTGATCCGGAGCGGGTGTTATGTTTGCAGGGGGCATGCGGCAATAATTTAGCCCAAGTGGATGTGACGATTCCGGTGGGGCTTATCACCTGTGTCACCGGCGTGTCAGGTTCGGGTAAGTCTACGTTAATCAACGATACCCTTTATCCGATTGCTGCACGTGAGCTGAATAAGGCGACAATACTCGAGCCAGCGCCTTATGCTGCTATTACCGGCTTATCCTGGTTCGATAAAGTAATTGATATTAATCAAAGTCCGATAGGGCGCACCCCGCGTTCTAATGCGGCAACTTATACGGGTATGTTTACTGCGATTCGCGATTTGTTCGCCGGAACACCGGAGTCGCGTGCGCGTGGTTATCAACCGGGACGTTTTAGTTTTAACGTGAAAGGTGGGCGTTGTGAAGCATGCGAAGGCGATGGGGTGATTAAGGTAGAAATGCACTTCCTCGCTGACATTTACGTCGCTTGCGATGAATGCAAAGGTAAGCGCTACAATCGTGAAACCTTAGAGGTTAAGTATAAAGGCAAAAATATTTGCGAAGTGTTGGACATGACCGTGGAAGAAGGCTTGAAGTTCTTCAGTGCGGTGCCGCAAATTGCGCGCAAACTCCAAACTTTACACGATGTGGGATTGAGCTATATCCAAATAGGACAACGCGCCACGACCTTATCCGGTGGTGAAGCACAACGTATCAAACTCGCGCGTGAGCTATCTAAACGTGACACGGGTCGTACCTTATATATTTTAGATGAACCGACTACCGGCTTGCATTTTCACGATGTGGCACAGTTGCTCGGTGTATTGTATTGCTTGCGTGATAAGGGTAACACTATCGTTATCATCGAACATAACTTGGATGTGATTAAAACCGCGGATTGGTTAATTGATCTGGGGCCAGAGGGTGGCAGTGGTGGCGGTTATATCGTGGCGGTGGGTACCCCCGAACAAGTGGCCAAACACAAGACTTCACACACTGGTCGGTTTCTTAAAACGGTGTTGCAACGGTCCTAAATGCGAGTGAGGCGATCACAGGGCATAGGGTGTCTGTGGGGTGCGGCGCAGCAGGTATTTTGTCAATAGCTGAGTGGCATTATCTTGTAGTCTGCGACCGAAGCGTTTTTTACGTTGGTATTGCACGAGTAACAGGTTAGCGTGCTTGCCTTGTTGTAACAGGTAGTCATCGCTAGTACCTAAGCTATCGACCAAGCCCAATGGCAAGGCATCGTGGGCTAACCAATATTCACCGGTGGCGACTTTAGCGAGGTCGACGTGTGGGCGATGCTGTTGAATGAAGGCTTTAAAGATGCAATGAATGGCATCCAGATCGTGTTGTGCTTTATCGCGCGCTTGTGCGTTGTTTTCACCGAATAGGCTCAGCGTACGTTTATACTCACCGGCAGTGAGTTGTTCGAAGTCTATTTCATGCTTTTTCAGCAAACGATTAAAGTTCGGCAATTGGCTGATGACGCCAATGGAACCGATGATAGCAAATGGCGAAGCGAGGATGTGATCGGCTACACAGGCCATCAAATAGCCGCCACTGGCGGCGACCTTGTCGACAGCCACCGTCAATGGAATATGCTGTTGTTTGAGACGTTGTAATTGTGCCGCCGCTAAGCCGTATCCAGGCACAGTGCCTCCCGGGCTTTCTACGCAAACTAAGACACGATCGTGCGGGGTAGCTAAGGTTAAAATGCTGGTGATTTCTTCGCGCAGCGCATCCACGGCAGAAGCGAACATATCCCCTTTAAAGCGAATGACAAAGATGCAGGGGCAGCTGGTTAATGCGTGTTGTTGCTGTTTGTGTTGTTTACGCCATTGTTTGTGGAGGCGGCGGTTGGGTAGTGCGGCGCTGAGTTGCAAGGCCATTTGATCCATGTGTTGATTGAGCGCAGTGACACGCAGTTTGCCGTTGCTTTTATGCCGTGCGCTGATGGCGATGAGGCCGCTGAACAATACCAAGGCAGCGATAACGAAGGTGATCGTTTGCGCTAAGAATAAACCATATTCGGCGAGTATTTGCATGTTGTATTCCACTCATTCGCTGCGAGCCAGGAGAGGTCGAAGACCGAAGGCGAGTAGTCCCCGGTAGCCGGCGATTTTCAGCAGAGCGTAGCGAGTGCTGAAAATCTTTATGCCGGCGTAGAGTCAGTTGAGAACCGGTACGAAGTGTGCGAAGTACACGTAGTGCCGGTGACGAGGACGGCCGGGGCAAAGATAGAGTCGTCGCGACCCGCGAACGGCGCTAAGGGGTCACGATGGCCGAAGCGCATACGGAGCGGCGCGACACACTTGGCATCAAAAAATCGACCTGTAAGCACTTGCGGTCACTTACTACACGGGTTGGAACTATAACAGAATAACAGCGGAAAAAGTATACGTGTTTTCTCCGCGCTTGATATACAATGGCGCCTGATAATGTACGAGTGAAATGACTTAATGTTACAGGTGCAAGCGATCAGTTGCGAACGTGGGGAACGCGAGTTATTCAGTGATATCAGTTTTACCTTGCAGGCCGGTGCAGCGTTGCAAATCATAGGTGGCAACGGTGCGGGTAAAACCAGTTTGTTGCAGGTGCTGTGTTTGTTGCGTGCGCCTACGCAGGGCACGATTTATTGGCAGGGCACGTCGATCACACAACAGGCGACTAACTTTTTAGCCCAGTTACATTTTATCGGTCACCAAGCCGGCATCAATCCAGGGTTGACTGTGCGTGAAAATCTGTGTGTTGCTGCTGCATTAGCGCAATGCGCTGTGCCAGTGTCGTGGCACAGTGTGGCCGCACAGGTGGGCTTGTCTGATTTATTGGAGCAACGGGCGGCGCATTTGTCATGCGGCCAGCAACGACGCTTGGCGTTAAGTCGTTTGGTCTTAGTGCCGGCAGCGTTGTGGATTTTGGATGAGCCATTTATGGGATTAGACACAGCGGCTGTGCAGTGGTTGGAAATCTTGTTGCAGCAGCATTTGGATCACGGAGGCATCGTGTTGTTTACGAGTCATCAAGCGGTGTCCACGGCGGTTATGCCGCAACTATGTCAATTGTTACTGCCATGCGCCAACTAAGTGTGGTGGCCAGCTTAGGGCATGTGTTGCGCGCGGATGTGCTAGTCGCCTGGCGCGATCGCGTAGCGTGGTGCACGCCGCTGTTATTTTATGTGATCGTTGTCAGTTTGTTTGCGATGGTGTTAAATACGCAGGTTGCACAGTTAGCACAGTTTGCTCCGCTGATTATTTGGATTGCGGTATTACTCGCTGCATTGTTAGCACAAGAGCGCGCGTTGCGTGCTGATCTAGCCAATGGTTGTTTGCAACAACTGTGCCTCAGTCCATTACCGTTGTCACTGTTATTGTTAGCAAAAGTGGCTGCACATTGGTTGAGTGTGATGTTACCTGTTATTGTCATTACGCCTTTGTTTGCTGTGTTATTACATGTACCCGCCTCGTTGACGTTGATGTTGTGTTGCAGTTTATTGTTGGGTACCCCCGTCATCAGTTTAGTCGGCGGTATTGGTGCGGCGTTAACTGTGGCCTTACCCAATGGTGGGATTTTTTTAGCGTTGTTGTTATTACCGTTGTATGTGCCGGTGTTGTTATTTGGCGTGGGGATGGTGGTTGCTGCGAGTCAGGGATTGCCCGTGCTTGGTTTGGTTGCGTTGCTAGCTGCGTTATTGTGTCTGGCATTGAGCTTGGCACCGTGGGCAATGGCGGCAGCGTTGCGTGCAGGACTTATGTAAAAGAGGTTGTATCTATGTGGGCTTGGTTACATCGCTGGGGTTCACCGCCGGTATTTTTTTCCATGGCTGGCCGTGTGTTGCCGTGGTTAGTCGCTGTGGGGCTGGGCAGCGGATTATATGGACTGTGTGCTGCGTTGTGGTTGTCGCCTGCCGATTACCAGCAAGGCGAGGCGGTGCGTATCATGTATGTGCATGTACCCAGCGCATTTTGTTCGTTGTTGGTGTATACGGTGATGGCGGTAGCGGCACTGTGTAGTTTGATTTGGCGACTTAAATTAGCCGACGTGGTGTTGCAGGTCAGTGCACCGTTGGGCGCGGGTTTTACCTTATTGGCGTTGCTAACCGGTGCGTTGTGGGGACGTCCCATGTGGGGGACTTGGTGGATTTGGGATGCACGCTTGTCTGCGGAATTAATTTTATTGTTTTTGTATATCGGTGTGATGGGACTGGCTGCTGCGTTTACGGATAGGCAAGCGCGTGCGCGTGCGTGCGCTATTTTGGTGGTAGTGGGTGCGGTGGATATTCCTATCATTCATTACTCCGTGTATTGGTGGAACACCTTGCATCAAGGTGCGACGCTGCGTTTACTCGGCGATTCGCCTATTGCAGCCAGCATGTTACATCCTTTGCTGGCTATGCTGTTGGCGTTCGTTTGCTATTATGGGGTTGAACTGTTGTTGCGCGTGCGTGCCGAATTATTACGCCGTGAGGTCGGTAGTCAATGGGTCAAGGAATTTTACGTATGTGGACGAAAGTAACCGCATTTTTTGTGATGGGCGGGTATGCCGCTTACGTGTGGCCTGCGTATGCGGCGTTGGTGTGTTGGTTTGTGTATAATCGCCGCGTCACGCGTCAGCAGTGGCGGTGTGCATGGCGCTTGCTGCAGCAGCGCTTGGGCAACAACAATAAGAGGTGTATATGACACCACGGCAACGACGGATGTGGTTGGTACTACTAGCAATGCTAGGCATAGGCTTGGCCGTTGCTTTAGTGTTGTATGCGTTACGTCAAAACATCAACTTGTATTACACGCCGGCACAAGTTGCGGGTGGTGAGGCGCCGTTGCAACGTGTCTTGCGTATGGGTGGGATGGTCAAGCAAGGCAGTGTGCGACACAGTAAAACCACTGTCGCAGTGAGCTTTACGTTGACGGATGGCTTACATGAGGTTGCTGTATCTTATCAAGGAGTTTTGCCCGACCTGTTTCGCGAAGGGCAAGGTGTGGTAGTACAAGGGCGCTTAGTGTCATCGCACGCGTTGCTAGCAACGGAAGTGTTGGCCAAGCACGATGAAAAATACATGCCGCCGGTGTTGCAGGGCAGTATGCCTGCGTCAACCAATGGCGTTAAATGAGGTATATGTGTTAGCAGAATGGGGACATTACGCATTGATTTTGGCACTGGCGCTGGCCGTGTTGCAAGTCGCTATTCCGTTGTGGGGCTGCTGGCGTCAGCACGTGTTGTATATGTCGATGGCGCGTGCATTGGCGTATGCCCAGTGTGTTTTTATCAGCATCGCATTTGTGAGTTTAGCATTATGTTTTTTACGCGATGATTTCTCGGTACGTTATGTTGCGGAGCATTCTAACACGCTGTTGCCGGCGATTTATCGTTTTTGTGCGGTATGGGGTGCACACGAAGGGTCTATGTTATTGTGGGTGTGGACGTTAAGTGTATGGATGGCCGCGGTTGCCAAAACCAGTCGTCAGTTACCTTTGCCAACCATGGCTTGTGTGTTGGCTATATTAGCTATGATCAGCGTGGGTTTTTTGTTATTTATTTTGCTGACGTCTAATCCTTTTTTACGCTTACTGCCACTGCCTCCGTTGAATGGGCTAGATCTCAATCCCTTATTGCAAGATCCGGGTTTAGTGAGTCATCCTCCTATGCTGTACATGGGCTACGTCGGATTTTCGGTGGCTTTTGCGTTTGCAGTGACGGCGTTAGTGCAAGGGCGCTTGGATGTTGCCTGGGTTCGCTGGTCGCGGCCGTGGACTTTAGCCGCTTGGTGTTTTCTCACCTTAGGCATCACGATGGGTAGTTGGTGGTCGTACCATCAATTGGGTTGGGGTGGTTGGTGGTTTTGGGATCCGGTTGAAAACGCCTCTTTTTTACCGTGGTTAGCGGGCACGGCGTTGTTGCATAGTTTAGCGGTTGCGCACAAGCGTCATGCCTTTAAGGGATGGAGTGCGTTGTTGGCGATTGCCGCTTTCTCCTTAAGTTTAGTCGGTACGTTCTTGGTGCGTTCCGGTGTATTGGTCTCGGTGCATGCCTTCGCGGTTGATCCGGGACGTGGTTTGTTTATGTTAGCGTTCATTGCGGTGGTGGTGGGCGGATCCTTAGTCTTGTATGCATGGCGTGTCAGTGCACTGACACAAGTCGTGGCGTGGCGGCGCTTATCCAAAGAAACACTCTTGTTGTTAAATAACGTATTATTGGCGGTGATGTTATTGACCGTATTATTAGGCACGTTGTATCCGCTATTAGTACAAGTGTTGGATTGGGGCAAAATCTCGGTGGGGGTACCGTACTTTAATACGGTATTTGTACCGTTGTTGTTACCGTTATTATTGCTCATGGGATTCGCGCCGCATTGTCGTTGGCACGGTGATACGGCGGCGCGCTTGTGGCATACGCTAAAATGGCCGGCGTTGACGAGTGTGTGCGTCGGGGTGTTGTTGCCGTGGTGGTTAGGTGGACGTTTTTTCGTGGGCGTCGCAGTGGGTATGAGTCTCGTATGTTGGATTGTATTTGCTGGCGTGTACGCTCTATGGCAGCAGGCGCGTCAGCGCGGTTTGGCATTTATTCCTGCGCACCAATGGGGCATGGTTATGGCACACATTGGTTTGGCGGTGTGTGCAACGGGTGTGATCTTATCGCAGGCGTACGGTGTATCCATTGCCGTACGCATGGCAGCGGGTGATGCAACGCCCTTGGCGCAATATCAATTGCGGTTTGAGCGCACGCAGACATTACAAGGACCTAATTATACCGGTTTGAGTGGCTATTTTACGCTGTGGCAAAACCACGTATTGCGCGCGACATTACATTCCGATAAACGTATTTTCACGGTGGGGCAGATTGCTAAAACACAAGCGGCCATACGGCCTGCTTTCGTGCACGATATCTATGTTGTCTTGGGTGATCAAAACACCGATCAAACCTGGGTCGTGCGCGCGTATTACAAACCGTTTGTGCGTTGGATCTGGGGTGGTGGCATATGGATGTTGCTCGGTGGAGTATGGGCGATGTGTGACAGGCGTTATCGTTTGCAGCGTAGACCGGAGGTTGCCGCATGACATCACCTCGTTACTTACGTTATCTCGTGTGCGCAGTGCCGTTCTTGGTATTTTTAGGCTTTATGCTAGTATGTGCGCGCGGTTTACATCAAGATCCGCGTAATTTGCAATCAACATTGATTGATAAGCCTGCCCCGCCGTTGAATCTACCCGTATTAAACAGTCGCCGTATTATGCAAACAGAGGATTTGCGTGGTCACCCCTATATTTTGCATGTATGGGCCAGTTGGTGTTTGAGTTGTCGTGCGGAGCATCCGATTCTGGTTGATTTGGCGCGCCAAGGCACTATTCCTATTTATGGTTTAGCATACAAAGAAACTCCGGATACCGTGCGTGCGTGGTTAAGTGAATACGGTGATCCGTATCGTGCCGTGTTGCTCGATGCACGTGGGCAGGCAGCGATTGAGTGGGGTGTCTACGGTACACCGGAGACTTTTTTTGTCGACGGGGGTGGCACAGTCAGGCATCGTCATGTGGGTGCATTGACGCACGCCGTATGGCAGCAGGAATTTTTACCGCTAGTAGAAAGGTATAAGTATGCGTAAGCGCTGGGCTATCTTAATACTGTGTTGTTGTCCTGTTATTTTATGTGCGGCAGTGACTGATCTCACTGTATTTCCACAACCCCAACAGCAAGCACGCTTTGTGCGACTGACCCAAGAATTACGTTGTTTGGTGTGTCAAAATCAAGATCTCGCGGATTCCCAAGCACCGTTGGCCGTGGATTTACGTGAGCGCATTGCCAACGCCATCCGTCAAGGTCAGAGCGACGCAGAGATTAAACGCTATCTGGTGGCACGTTATGGCGAATTTATTTTATACCAGCCCGCGGTGCACGGTGTGACGTATGTGTTGTGGTTAGGTCCTGCGCTCATGCTGTTGCTGTTGTTGAGCGTGGCGTATCTAGTGACGCGGCGGCGTGTGGCGCCGGTGTTGGATGCACAGCAACAGGCACGTGCCAAAGCATTATTGGCCAGCGAGGATGACTGCGCATGATGGAATTATATGTGGGTGTTGCAGCAATGACGGTACTCGCGTTAGCGTTTGTGCTGTGGCCTTGGTACCGCAATGTGCAGGTGTCATCGATGGCATTGTCGGACTACACTGTTGCGTTGCATAAGCAGCAACAGGCTGTGTTATTAGCGCAATACCAAGCGCAAGTGCTGAGTCACGAAGAGTACGAAGAAGCTAGCGCGGGGTTGGCCGCCGCGTTGTTGGCTGATTTGCCCGAACAAGAAAAGCCGCTGCGAGTGACTAGCCCGCCTGTTTATGTCTTGCCACTGCTGGCGCTGTTTCTCATCGCGTTTGCCTTGCTTTGGTATGCGCACTTTGGTGCGAGTGAGCAAGTGGCGCAGCAGCTTGCGTTACAACACAGTGATGCACAAGCCTTATTAATGGAGCGCGATCCACAGCGTATCATTGCGCGCTTACGTGATCGCGTACAACAACATCCAGACAGCGCACAAGGCTGGTTTTTATTAGGTAAATTGTATTTAAGCAGTGGCCAATGGACCCTGGCGGATGACGCCTTAGCGAAAGCGTATCGGCTGCGCCCCGCGCATACGGATACCCAACTGTACTATGCACAAACCTTGTTTTTTTTAAGTAAGGGACAGTTGCACACGCAAGCACAGCGTTTGTTAGCAGAGGTATTAGCGCAGCAGCCAGATAATCCCTTGGCTATCCATCTGTTGGCTGCTGATGCCTATCAGCGCGGGCGTTATGCGCAAGCCATTGCCTATTGGGAACGTGTACTTGCGTTATATGCACCGGAGAGCGAAGAGGGTAAAGCGTTGTTGCAGTTGATTGCCAAAGCGCAGCGCGCACAACAGCAACATCCGGCGTTTCATCCGAATAGCCAATGACAGATCCATAATGAACTGCCTATGCCTGCGACGTCTGCGATTAATCCTGCCGGAATCGCATGGCGTGTGCGACGTATGCTGACCACACCAAAATACAAGGCCAATACGTAAAATGTCGTTTCGGTGCTACCCACCATAGTGGCGGCCAGCTTCGCATTAAATGAATCAGCGCCGTAGCGCTGGATGACATCGACGAGTACGCCGTTGGCGGCTGCACCCGAAAAAGAACGTAGCAATGCCAAGGGTAACACATCGGCAGGCATGCCTATCTGCGTGAGCAGAGGTGTTAGCGCGTGGGCTAGGGAAGTGAAAACCCCCGATGCGCGTAGCATGCCGATGGCAACGAGCATGGCAACGGTATAAGGGATCAGGCTTATCACGGTAGAAAATCCTTCTCTCGCACCTGCGATGAACGCATCATACACCGCGACTCTACGCAACTGTCCCAACAGGGGAATAAGGCCTATGCAGAGTAGAAAAATGCTATTTGAAAGATAGGTGGCAAAACTAATGTGGTGCATGGGTATTATCCTGAGCGACGCTAAACAGGGACAAACGTTGTAAACATTTCACCGCAATAATGGCAGCGGCAGTTGAGCACGTGGTGGCAAGTAACGAAGACACAATGATGGCGGTGGGTTCATGGGATCCCCCCGCGGCTAAATACGCAATGCTGGTGACGGGGATGAGTTGTACACTGGAGGTGTTGATCGCGAGGAACATGCACATCGCATTGCTGGCGGTGCCGGGTTGTGTATTCAGTGTTTCTAATTCCTGCATGGCTTTCAAACCAAATGGCGTGGCCGCGTTATCTAACCCCAACATGTTGGCTGACAAGTTCAACACAATAGCGGCATAGGCGGGGTGATCGTGAGGAATGCCGGGAAACAGATAACGTAACAGCGGATAAGCCGCACGTGCTAAGGTGTGAATTAACCCGGCTTGTTCAGCAATTCGCATCAGGCCTAACCAAAAGGCCATTGTGCCTAATAGACCTAAGCAAAGCGTTACAGCGAGTTTGGCTGAATCCGTGACGGCTGCAGCGACGGCTGCGGTGGTGCCATTGATAAAGCCGAATACAACGGCAGTAATGATCATGGCTAACCAAATATAACTGAGCATGCGTTGGTTTCCTTTATGAGCTTGGCAATTGTAATCACTTTGCAGGAATGTAACAATTCCTCTATTCTGACACACGACCAATCCTGTGGGTTTGCCGCGGGAATTTATCATTTAAGTGAGAGAACCATGAATAAAACAGCGGCGCCGAGTGTAGACATTAACGCGATATCACAACGACTGCATGATTTAGCATTGCAATTACTGGCTAAAGCCAAACAGCAGGGAGCGAGCGCAGCGGAAGTGGTGGCTAGTAGCAGTGCGGGTTTTTCATTGAATGTGCGCATGGGTGAAGTAGAAACGCTAGAGTACGCGCAGGATCAAGGCATAGGCCTCAGTGTTTATTTTGGGCAATGCAAAGGCAGTGCGAGTACGAGTGATACGTCATCACAGTCACTCGACGAAACGGTGGCCGCAGCCTGCGCGATTGCGCAGATGATGGCGGCTGATCCGTGTGCGGGTTTAGCCGATTATGATCGTATGGCGTGGCAGGATGGCGCTAGGGATTTGGATTTATATCATCCTTGGCAACTCGAACCGGCACAGGCGATTGCTTTGGCCTTAGACTGCGAACAGCACGCGCGCAACAGTGATGCACGCATCACGAATTCAGAAGGGGTCAGCCTCAGTACCGGCGAGAGCGCACACGTCTATGCGAATAGCCATGGTTTTGTCGGGGTAGTGCCTACCACTAGACATTCGATCAGTTGTAGTTTATTGGCAACGCAGGCAGCGGATACGCAAGCGATGCAACGCGATCACTATTACAGCGTAGCGCGTGCGGTTACGGGTTTGTGTTCCTGGCAAGAATTAGCTGAAAAAGCCGTTGCACGCACGGTACGGCGTTTAGGTGCGAGACCATTACCTACGTGTCAGGTGCCGGTTATTTTCGAAGCGCCGGTTGCGAGTAGTCTATTACGTAGTTTTTTGGGTGCGATAAGTGGGGGTAATTTATACCGTAAGTCTTCTTTTCTATTGGATCAGCTAGACCAACTCGTGTTTGCACCACATGTTACTATTCAGCAGAAACCGCATTTACCCAGAGCCTTGGGCAGTGCTGCGTTTGATGGCGAAGGCGTGAGTACGACGGATATTACGTTTGTCCAACAGGGTGTTTTACGCAGTTATTTACTCGGTAGTTATTCGGCACGCAAATTGGGTTTACACAGCACTGGTAATGCCGGTGGCGCTTTTAATCTATCAATCAACAGTGGTGCGAGTGATTTGGCGGGTTTGTTACGGCAGATGCAGCGCGGCTTATTAGTCACTGAATTGATGGGGCAAGGCGTTAATTTAGTAACCGGTGACTACTCTCGTGGTGCGATGGGCTTCTGGGTGGAAAACGGCATGATTCAATATCCTGTCGAACAGATCACCATTGCGGGTAATTTGCGTGATATCTTTCGGCAAATACTCGCGGTAGGTAATGATGTGGATACGCGCGGCACCATACACAGTGGTTCTATCTTAGTAGAACGCATGACAGTGGCGGGGTGTTAGGTGGATGTTACGAGCGAGCCGATCGATGCTGCACGATCAATTCTGTCTTAGAGAGTCTATCGTAGAGTGAAAGATTGTCTTCGTCGAAAAGCTGCCACAGCAAACCTATGCCAAAGCAACTCAAGGACACAGCCGCGCACAACAAGCGTACGCACGCCTGGGTGAGATTCAGGCGACGTCCTCTTTGATCTTGCACGACGATATGCCACGCCAACATACCTAGAGTTTGCCCGCGCTTTACCCAAAACCCCAGGTAAAAGACGGCGATAATGCAGCCCAAATAAGCCTGCAACCAAGGGTTAGCTTGGTTGATATGGGCAGTATGATGCGTGAGTAGCGGCAGCACGAGGCCCGTGGCGATAAGCAGCAAAGCAAACACGAGACATGCGTCGTAGCACATAGCCGCTAAGCGGCGCAATATCCCGGGATGTGGTACATTGGCTTGCTTTAGCGCAGGTAGAGTGTTGTTATGCTTTTCATGTGTCATGCACGGAGTGTAAAGTCTGTATACCAAACAAATCAACTTTTTCTGCTGGTGCGAAGAGTGCACAGATGACAGATAGCGGGAAAGTTCTGTGGATAACTCTGTGTGTAACGTTCATCGAGTTTCGTGCGTGCTGTGTGCGTTGCTACGCACGACTGTGTAACCATGTTTTGTTACGGATCAGCATAAAAAGGAGTAAATAGCACGATTTCTTCGATTATTACGTGCTGTTTTTCGTACTATACGCAGTGCGTATTAAGCCAAAGGTTAAAAACAAGAGTCGATTCAACTGGTGTGGATAACCCACAAAGCCCAAGCAAAACTCGGGCTTTGTAGCGTGTAGACTGGTCTGACTATTCAGTGATTTCCTGTTCATTAGCCACGGCTTTGATGCTGAGGCGTACACGACCCTGTCTGTCAATTTCTAAGACTTTGACGGTCACGATATCACCTTCATTTAACTCATCCGAGACATTTTCTACGCGTTTGTTGGCTATTTGTGAAATATGTACCAAGCCATCTTTACCCGGCAGGATTGTCACGACGGCACCAAAATCCATGATGCGTGTAACAGGACCCGTGTATACCTTACCGACTTCTATTTCAGCCGTGAGCATCTCAATGCGCTGTACTGCCGCATCGGCCGCCTTTTGATCGATAGCCGCGATCTTGATGGTGCCATCTGGCGTGATATCTATGCTGGTACCGGTTTCTTCGGTGATGCTACGTATGGTTGCCCCACCTTTGCCGATGACGTCACGAATTTTATCCGGGTGAATTTTGCAGATCGTGATTCGCGGCGCAAACAAAGATACATCGCTACGTGGTTGCGCGAGATGTTGATTCATTTGTTCTAGGATATGTAATCTCGCTTGCTTGGCTTGCATGAGCGCCGTTTCTAAAATGTGTTGGGTAATGCCATCTATTTTGATATCCATTTGCAATGCGGTTACACCCAGCATCGTACCGGCTACTTTAAAATCCATATCGCCCAAGTGATCTTCATCGCCCATAATGTCGGTTAGTACGGCGAAGCGTTCACCGTCTTTGATGAGCCCCATCGCGATGCCCGCAACGGCTGCTTTGATTGGTACGCCGGCATCCATTAGCGCTAAGCTGCTACCACAGACAGAGGCCATGGAGCTGGAACCGTTAGACTCGGTGATCTCGGAGACTACGCGTAACACATACGGAAATTCTGTGGAGTCAGGTAAAACGGCTTGTAACGCACGTCGTGCTAAACGACCATGACCTATCTCACGTCGCTTAGGTGAGCTCATCATGCCTGTTTCACCCACGCAGAAGGGAGGGAAGTTATAATGCAGCATGAAAGCGTCACGGAATTCGCCTTCGAGTGCGTCGATCAGTTGCGAGTCTTTCTCTGTACCTAATGTCGTGCTGACGATAGCCTGTGTTTCACCGCGAGTAAACAAGGCAGAGCCGTGTACGCGTGGTAACAATGAGGTGTCGATAGAGATGGGGCGCACGGTATGATTGTCGCGGCCATCAATACGTGGCTCGTGATTAAGTACCCGCTCTCTGACCGTATGTTTTTCTATTTTGCTGAACATGGCGGTTACATCGTTGCTGCTTACGCCATTATCTGTTGTCGCAAATTGTGTGATGGCTTGAGTGCGTAATTCGGCGAGGCGTTGATTACGCAGGGCCTTCTCTTGAATGCGATAGGCGTCGCCAATCGCACTGGTTAGGCTATCCTTCAGCGCTTGCTCTACTGCGCTATTAACAGCGGAGGGTTGCCAATCCCAAGCAGTTGTACCTACTTCACTGGCAAATGCATTAATTGCTTGAATTGCTGTTTGCATGTGTTGGTGGCCAAATAGCAAGGCACCCAACATGATTTCTTCATCGAGAATCTTGGCTTCAGATTCTACCATCAAGATAGCGTGCTCTGTTCCCGCCATGACTAAATCTAGTTGTGACGCAGTTAAGTCACTGTGGCTAGGATTTAATAAATATTCACCGTTGCTATATCCTACGCGCGCAGCGCCTATAGGACCTTTGAACGGAATGCCCGAAATTGCCAATGCCGCAGAAGCACCCAACAGGGCGAGTACATCGGGATTATTGTCGGTATCCAGAGATAGCACGGTCGCAATGACTTGCACTTCATTGTAAAAGTGTTTGGCAAATAGCGGGCGGATAGGGCGATCGATCAAACGGCTGATGAGTGTTTCACGTTCGGTAGGGCGACCCTCGCGTTTAAAGTATCCACCGGGAATACGTCCAGCCGCATAGGTACGTTCTTGGTAATTCACCGTCAATGGGAAAAAGTCATGATTTAGCGAAGCTTCTTTTTTACCGACAACCGTGACTAAGATGCTGGTGTTACCCATCGTCGCAAACACTGCACTCGTTGCTTGGCGTGCTATACGGCCTGTTTCTAGCGTGATGCTGTGCTTACCATAGGTAAAAGTCTTTTTTACAATATTCACTCGGATGATCCTTTAAGTTTGTGTTTAGTGGCGCAGATTTAATTTCGCAATAAGGTCACGGTAATCTTGAAAACTCTCGTGCTTCAAATAGGTGAGTAATTTGCGTCGTTTGTTGACCATAGCAAGCAGGCCACGTTGTGAATGCACATCTTTCTTGTGTACACGCAGGTGTAGGGTCAGTTTTTTGATGTTCTCAGTCAATAATGCGATTTGCACGGGTGTGCTGCCCACATCGTTGGCAGATTGTTGGTGTTGGTTAACGATTGTTGCTTTTTCTGCTACACTAAGCGCCATGAACGACTCCCGATTGATTAAAATTAAAACAAACTCAACATGTTTGGTTGTTTACCAGCACACTGTTTACGAAAGCACGCATTGTACTCGCGCCTGCGTCAGGCGTCAAACAACCTGTGTGCGCACGCTATAATTAATAATAACGGGTCGTAGTAGGGGGAAGGTGTAATGAGGTCTGATATTGCTCTGTTGGGTGTTGCTTCAGGGTTGGCGGCGCAGGATCAAGGAACGGCGGATGGGCCCGCGTGTCTACAGTGTTCACCCCATCTGCTGCAGCAGATGCAGCAAGATGAGCGATTTTATTGGCATAATACATTACAGTTGCTTCCGCAACATGCCTCGCTGTCTACTCTGCATAGGGTGAGTGAGCTTTGCCAGCGCCTGGCTTTGTCGGTGCAGCAGCTGGTGTCTGCGGGCAAGTCGTTTGTCGTCATCGGCGGGGATCATTCCATCGCTGTGGGTACGTGGAGCGCGGTAGCAGAGGCGTATCGTCATGTGGGTGCAATGGGGTTATTGTGGATAGATGCGCATTTAGATGCACACACGCCAGCGACGTCACTCAGTGGTGCTATTCATGGGATGCCAGTGGCGAGTTTACTGGGCTATGGTGCGCCCGAGTTGACGCAACTCGTCAGTAATAATCCAAAAATACTGCCACAGCATTTGTGTATCGTTGGCGCGCGCAGCTATGAAGACGGCGAGCATGCCTTACTGCAACGTTTGGGTGTGAAAATATTTTACATGTCTGAAGTGACCGCACGTGGTTTACCTGCGGTGATGCGCGATGCCTTAGCCATTGTTAATCAAGCACCCGCGGGGTTTGGTGTAACCATCGATGTGGACGCAGTGGATCCAGAGGATGCGCCGGGAGTTGGTTCGCCGGAAGTAAATGGTATAGCGGGAGCCGCATTATGTGCTGCGTTGCAATCGATACATGGAATGCCACATTTTTTAGGGCTAGAAATCACTGAGTTTAATCCGCATCACGATAAATCCGCGTGCACAGAGCGCTTGGTTTGCGCTATGATGCGTTCGGTATTTTTACCTTAATGGATGAGGTGCGATCGCTACTGTACTGCTTCATCGACGGTAGCTTGCCCTAGCTGTAGCCGCAAACGCTGCAGCGTGTGATCGCTAAGGTTGACGTTGAGGCGTGTTTCATCACAAAACATGAGAAGGTAAATCCGATAATGAATGAATTCATGGCATTAGAGCAGCAATATGGCACGCAGCACTACGCACCCTTACCTGTTGTTTTAACGCGTGGACAAGGCGCGTATGTGTGGGATGATCAGGGTAAGCGTTATCTGGATATGATGAGTGCTTATTCTGCGGTGAGTCATGGCCATTGTCACCCGCGTTTGGTGGCTGCGTTGTGCCAGCAGGCGCGTCAGTTGGGTGTTGTGTCGCGTGCATTTTACAGTGATCAATTGGGTAAGCTGTTACAGAAAATTTGCCAAATCACGCAACAAGATAAAGTATTGATGATGAACTCTGGTGCAGAAGCGGTAGAAACCGCATTGAAAGCAGCGCGCAAGTGGGCGTATACCGTCAAAGGCGTCGCGGAAAATAAAGCGGAAATTATCGCGTGTGATGGTAATTTTCACGGCCGCACCATCGCTGTGGTGGGATTGTCGAGTGAATCACAGTACCAAGAAGGCTTTGGGCCATTTCCTGCGGGTTTAAAGCGTGTTCCTTACGGTGATTTGCACGCATTAGAAGCGGCTATTACACCGAATACGGCAGCGTTGCTGATAGAGCCTATTCAAGGGGAAGCCGGGATTGTATTACCACCAGAGGGTTACTTACGCGCATGCGAACAATTGTGTCGCGCGCACCGTGTGTTGTTAATCGTCGATGAAATTCAAACGGGTTTAGGTCGTACCGGCCGCATGTTGGCGTGTGAACACGAGCAAGTGCACCCTGATGCGGTGTTGCTGGGTAAGGCGTTGGGTGGTGGTTTATTACCGGTATCTGCCGTGGCGGGTAAACGTGAATTAATGGACGTGTTTAAACCCGGTGATCACGGTAGCACGTTTGGCGGTGCGCCCTTGGCGTCGGCGGTTGCATTGATGGCTTTGCAGGTGTTGGAAGATGAGGGGTTGGTGGAGGCTTCCGCGCGATTGGGTGATTACTTGCTTTCTGCATTGCAACAAATGCCGCATAAGGTGATCAAACAAGTTCGAGGCAAGGGCTTGTTTGTGGGTATCGAAGTCGATCCGGCACGTGTGAGTGCGCGCGAAGTCTGTTTGCGTTTAATGGCAGAGGGTGTACTCAGTAAAGATACCCACCATACAGTATTGCGCTTAGCGCCACCGCTGATTATTACCACCGCGCAAATCGATCAAGTGTTAGCGAGCATTGATAAAGTGTTAGCGACGTGTTAGTGGGACTATATCCATTTCAATTCAAAATGCGCTTTTTGCACCATGACTGTTAATCCTGCCTTTACCCTACCCAGTAAAACTCGGCTTAACGGCGCTCAAGAGGAGAATCACGGTTCTCCCCTTGAGAATCCCCATCGCGTAAAGAAAGCAGTACATTCTCCAGTGAAATCACACTATTTTGAAAGTTTGTTGAATAGTTACGTTTTAGCTTATCGAGCTAGCTTACCTTAACACTAAACGGTGCTACTAATTCTTTACCATCAAGACTCACTTGTGCGAACAGCTTAATGTAGCCGCGTTGTGTGGGCATGAGATGGAATTGTAAGCTGGGTCCGCTGCGTTGGGCTTGGTTTAGCGGTTCTTCGCCTAACGGATGGATGTGCACTAGTGTGTTGAAGTCAGCATAAAACCCAACAATATGGGCAAATGCCCCCATGAGCGGTGCCAAGTTTGTAACGGGCTTTCCTGTTTTGTCTGTCACTGTGATGGTGCCTGTTGCCGCTTGGTTCACCTGCATTTTTTCGGTGTCAAAACGTAAGTGGAAATGATAGTTTCCTACCGTGTTTGCAAATAGATTATATAGTTTAGGGGTTATTTTTTCCTCGTTTGATGGCAGTAGATCAGCGATGAGGTATTCTTGCTGCTGGGTAGCGGTAGGTAGTATATCAACCCACAGACGATAATTGCCCGGTTTTTTAGGGTGCCAAACGAACTTGTAATGGCCTTTAGTGGGTAATGCGATCGGGTGCACATGGCTGTAGTCTTCCAATGCCGCATCGATAATCAGTAGATGAATTTTTTGCGTGTGTACCGTTTGTAAATCATCGAGGGTTACTGGTTGCTGTGTTTTACCTTGAGTCAAACGGAAATACACGATTTTTCGTCCAGATTCGGTTTTAATTTTTTCTACGGTGAGTGCTACGCTGTGTTGCTTTGCTGCGTGTTGCGTAGGATGTAGAGCAGGTGATGGCATGATCGGCTGCGCATGTGCATGAAATTGCCAGCATAAGCTAGCGCAGATAAGGGCGGCCTTTTTGAGTAAATGGATTTGCATCGGATAAAGATCTCCTCGGTGTTTTTTCGCCAATAAATTTAGGGTTGCCCACGTAAGCTATTTTCGGATGATGCGCTGCCGCTTGCTGCAATAATTATGATAGATGAAAATTACTGTGAATACCGTGCAAAAACATCTGTACGGCCACGGTAGTCAAAATCATTCCCATCAAACGTTCCACAGCGACCAAGCCTTTTTGGCCCAACACACGCCGTAGCATGTTAGCCAGCAGCAAGACGAATGTGCTAGCCACAGAGGCAATGGTTACGGCAAAAAAAGCGGTGATCATGCGGTCGACATCTTGAGTCGCAAACAACAGTACCGTGGCTAGGGCCGAAGGACCTGCGAGCAGCGGGATTGCCATGGGTACGATGAAAGGTTCGCCTATTTGTGGCTCGCGTTGGTTCTGACCTTGGGGGGGCGAAATCATTTTTAACGCAATCAGAAATAAAATAATACCACCTGCTATTTGCAACGCGGATTGAGAAATACCTAAGCCGTGCAAAATGTGTTGGCCGAAAAATAAAAAAACTGTCAGAATGACGAACGCAATGAAGGACTCACGCAGCAATACCACGATGCGACGTTTTTCTTCCACGGTGCTCAGGATGGTAATAAAAGCGGGAATGTTACCCAACGAGTCCATGACTAAGAATAATGTGATAGCGGCAGTGGATAGGGTCATTAGCGTTATTCTCCCAAAATGCTGCAGGTATGTTAACGTAAATACTGCGTAAATAACACGGCTTACGTGAGTATTCAGCAAATTTTTTCTTGGAAATATGGTTTAAAATGGCGTGATTTTATTTAAAAATGCGGTGTTTTCTTTACGCGATGGGGATTCTCAAGGGGAGAAGCGCGATTCTACCCGTAGAATGCCGTTAAGCCCAGTTTTACTGGGTAGGCGTAAAATTAAGGGTAACTATTCAGCATTTTGCTGAATGGTTACGTTTACAGAGATAATTTTATGGTGAATTTATATCAAATTAAGCAAATTCGGCAGCTAGAACAGATCGCCATGCAACAGTGTGGATTGCACGAGGCGGAGTTGATGCAGCGTGCCGGTGTCGCGGGGTTTGCTTATTTACGTGCGCGCTATCCGCAGGCAACGCGGATCAGCGTCTATTGTGGCACGGGTAATAACGGCGGTGATGGTTATGTCTTAGCGCGTGCAGCGCAGCAACACGGATTAGACGTTGAGATTCGGCAAGTCGGTGATCCGAGTCGTGCATCGCTTATTGCCAAAGCTGCATTTGCGCAGTGTAATGCGTTGGCTATTCCGGTGCGCGATGCGTTGCACGTTACCGACTTTGTCCCGCAAGTCATTGTGGATGCTTTGTTGGGTATTGGTGCCTGTGGTGAGATCAGCGGTGTGTTGCGTGATGTGATTGCATCGTTACAGCAAAATGACGCACCGATTTTGGCGCTAGATATACCGTCGGGCTTACATGCCGATACCGGTCAAGTACTGGGTTGTGCGATAAAAGCAGATGCGACTATCACCTTCATCGGGTGGAAGTTGGGTTTGGTGCTAGGGCAAGCCGCTGAACAGGTGGGTCATTACATAGCGTGTGATGATTTGGGATTACCTGCGCTGGCTTTTGCGCAAGTGACGCCGGTGGCGACTACCTTGGGCGCGTCAGAGCAAATGGATGTGCGTTTACCCAAGCGCGCGCGTACCGCACACAAAGGTGATTTTGGTCATGTGTTAGTGGTGGGTAGTGATCAAGGTATGTCGGGGGCGGTGCGTATGGCCGCTGAAGCCAGCGCGCGCGTGGGTGCGGGGCTGGTGAGTGTAGGCACCCATCCAGCGCATTATGTGCAGGTTAATCAAGGTAGGCCAGAGCTAATGTGCCATGGGTTAGTGGCGCCTGCGCAGTGCGCCTCATTACTCGCACGTGCCACGGTGTTGGTGTTAGGCCCTGGCTTGGGACAGTCGGCTTGGTCGCAAATGATGTGGCACACGTTTTTAACACAGGCACGTATTCCTCTGGTCTTGGATGCAGATGGATTAAATTGTTTGGCCAGTCAACCTTGTAGACGTGACGACTGGTTGTTGACGCCTCATCCCGGTGAGGCCGCGCGTTTGCTAGGCGTGTCAACACGGCAGGTGCAAGCCGATCGTCTTGCCAGTGCACACGCTATACAGGCGGCTTATGGTGGTGTCATCGTACTGAAAGGAGCAGGCACAGTGATTGTTGGGAATAATGCCACAGCCTATGTGTGTTGTGCAGGTAATCCAGGAATGGCCAGTGGTGGCATGGGTGATGTGCTCAGCGGTGTGTTAGGTGGTTTGCTGGCGCAAGGCTTGTCGTTGCTGGATGCGGCGCGCCTGGGTGTGCACCTGCACGCTAAGGCTGCCGATAGGGCGGCGGCAGCGTTAGGGGAGCGGGGTTTGCTTGCAACTGACTTATTGTTACCTATCCAGTGTTTGGTAAATGCATGATGGTGCAGACACTCGTATCATCCCCGTTACCCCCCCCTAACCAGCACGTGACGTATCGTATCGATGATGAAGCACAGATGTTGGTGCTAGGACAGCAGTTCATCCAACAGTGTACGCCTCCCTTGTTGATCTTTTTGCACGGGCAATTGGGGGCAGGCAAAACAACCTTAACGCGAGCGATGCTGCGTGGCTTAGGCTTTACGGGTGTTGTCAAGAGTCCAAGCTACGCCTTGTTAGAGCATTACGTGTTGCCTGAAGTGGATTTTTTACATGTTGATCTATACCGGTTAGCCGATCCGCGCGAGTTAGCGTATTTGGGCATAGCGGATTATTTGTCTGTTCCACGCAGCATTTGTGTCATGGAATGGGCAGAGCGAGGCAATGGGATATTGCCTATCCCTGACATCACTTGCTATATTGACGGCGCTGGACAGGCGCGGCCTGTACAATTTTATTCCTTCAGTGAGCGGGGGCGCGGCGTTTTAGTGCGATTGGCGGCGTTAAACGGTATGTCAGAATGAGTTTACTAACAGTGGAACAGTATATATCCCTATGATCAAGAAATGGCGGTGTACTATAGTATGGCTGGTGAGTGTCACCTTGTTGGGTGTGGCGCCTTTGTCGCATGCGGCGCAAGTGGAGCTGCACGCGGCACACCGTGGCATATCTAAACAAGGCACACAGTTGGTTTTTTCGTTGCGTGGCAATCCTTCATTGCGTTATTTCAGCTTAACGAATCCGCAGCGGGTGGTGCTTGATCTAAAGCATACTGCAGCCACAAGATGGAACAGTAGCACCTTGAGCCGCGCGCTGGCGGTACCGGTGCGTGCTAGCCGACGTCGCGATGATTTACATGTTGTGTTGACCACACCGCTGCCGTTGCAGCGCGTGTTTGTGTTGCCGCGCGATGCTAAGCACCCGTTGACCCGTGTGGTGGTTGAGTTAGCGCGCAGTGCGCCTGAGCGAGGGCCTAACATAAAATCCCGAGCAGCAATGTCAAATCCAGTGCCACGAGCAACGCCAGTACTCGCGCATGCTGCTGCGCCGGTTGTACGTCAAGTCCCCACAACACCGGTGTTTGCCGCGCCGCACAAAGAGAGTGGCGCATTGCCTACACCTGTCGTGCGCTTAAGTGCACAGTCGCGTCCCTTGCGCAAGGTGATCATTCTCATAGATCCGGGGCACGGTGGTAAAGATTCTGGTGCGTTGGGTGCGCGCGGCAGCCAGGAGAAAAATGTAGTACTTGCCATCAGTCGTGAGTTACAAGAATTAGTGAATCGGCAACCTGGCATGCAGGCGGTAATGACACGCAGCAACGATAGTTATATTCCCCTGCGTGAGCGCTTACACAAGGCACGTCAATATAAAGCCGATGTTTTTATCGCTATTCACGCCGACGCTTATCGTAATACCCATCTGGTGGGTTCATCGGTATATGCATTGTCAGCACGTGGCGCAACCAGCGAAGCGGCGCGGTGGTTAGCAGAGAAAGAAAACTATTCTGAATTGGGTGGCGTGGATCTGAATAATAAAAGTAATTTGTTGCGTTCGGTATTGTTGGATCTGTCGCAGACGGCGACAATAGGGGCCAGTTTGCAGTTGGGTAATAGTATTTTAAATTCGTTGCATCAAATCACGAGTTTGCACCGCCGTCGTGTGGAGCAAGCCCCTTTTGTTGTGTTGAAATCACCCGATATTCCGTCCGTATTAGTGGAAACCGGTTTTATTTCCAACCCCACTGAAGAAGCACGCTTGATCCAGAGTTGGTATCAACGATCCTTAGCTCAGGCCATTTTCAAAGGATTAAACGAATATTGTTTAGCACATCCCCCCGCGGATTCTTGGTTGGCACAGCGTACCAGTCGCTATAAGCAGCATGTTGTACAGTCGGGTGAAACGCTGGATATAGTGGCTAAGCATTATGGGATTAGTAGAGACAGTTTACGTAGACTAAACGGCCTGACGCAAAGTTTGCTAAACGAGGGACAAGTACTCAGAATTCCCAGTCGTTGGTTCGGTTAGTTGAGATATCTACTTTTGTATGCATTAGGCTAAAAGCGACAGACAGAGAATTATTCAGCAATATCAAGATAGTGTGATTTGGTCTAAAGAACGGGGTCATCCGCTTGCGACCGAGTTGTTGAGTGCGGTGTTTTCTTCGCGCGATGGGGATTTGGAAAAGTCGCGTTTCTCCCTTTGAGTATTGCCGTCAGTGCTATTGGGCGAACGCTAACTGCTCAGCAAATAGGTCGTGTGGTTGCTGGATGTAAATTAATGTGTGCTACGGCACCTAATGCATTTGCTAGAGGTTATATACCGCCCGTATTTTAATAGGCGAATTTAAGTTAATTGTCTGCGCGGTATATTATTTTTATGACCGTGCACAAAGTAAATTTGTGCACGGTCACCAAAGGATCGATACGCGATGCTCCCCTTTGGAAACCCCATCGCGTAGAGAACACTGCAAAATGCAAAAATCGCATTTTGAAGTGTAAGAGGTATATATTTATGCGTATACAGTTATTAGATCCGTTGTTAGCCAACCAGATTGCCGCTGGCGAAGTGGTGGAACGTCCTGCGTCCGTGGTGAAAGAATTGTTGGAGAATAGCATAGACGGCGGTGCGCAAAAGATAGAGATAGATGTAGAAAAAGGTGGCGTGTTGTTACTGCGTATTCGCGACGATGGCAACGGCATACATAAGGAAGATCTGGCGCTGGCTTTGCAGCGTCATGCCACCAGTAAAATCCGTGAGTTACATGACTTGGAGCACGTGTGTACACTAGGGTTTAGGGGCGAAGCATTGGCTAGCATTGCCGCGGTGTCGCGTATGCAGATTTCATCGTGTTTACGCGGCGAGTCGCGTGCCTGGCAAGTCAGTTGTGAAGGTCACGATACCGGCATGACATTAACGCCAGTACCGCATCCGTTAGGTACGACCGTGGAAGTACGTGATCTATTTTTTAATACGCCAGCACGGCGACGTTTTTTACGTAATGAAAAAACCGAATTTGATCATATTCATGAATTGGTGAAGCGTATCGCGTTGAGTCGATTTGAAGTCGCGTTTATTTTACGACACAACCAGCGTGTGGTGTATCAACTGCAGGCTGCAACCACGGCAGCGGCGCGTCAAGAACGCATTGCTAAATTGTGCGGTAAGCATTTTATTGATAGTGCATTGCTGATTGATTTAGCGCATGCGGGACTGCGCGTGCGGGGTTGGTTAGGTTTGCCCAGTCTCGCGCGAAATCAAGCCGATTTACAATATTTTTACGTTAACGGTCGCTTGATCAAGGATCGCGTGATTAACCATGCGTTACGGCAAGTGTATGCCGAACATTTATATCCCGGCAAGCATGCCAGCTACGTGTTGTACTTAGAACTGGAACCCAGTGCGGTGGATGTCAATGTGCACCCGACTAAGCATGAAGTGCGATTTCATGAGGCGCGTTTAGTGCATGATTTCTTGCAGGGTAGTTTACGCGACGCATTACAGACGGGTGCACAAGACAGTGCAAGTACAGGAATGCTTGATGCAGAAGGTATTACACAAGTCACGGCACCCGTCACGTTTGATCTTGCAGCGCATGCGCACGCGACGCCGGTGTCCTATGCGCCGGTTACGCGCGATGAAAAATTACCGTTGTTTCCGCCGCAAGCAACGCTACCCCGTGTACAAGAACAGATGACGGTTTATCAGGCATTACATACCGGTAAAACCAGTAACGCATTTTCACCGCGTCATACGGACGAGTTAAGTGCTCCGTTGGGACGTGCATTACGCCAAATAGATGAACGTTTTTTACTGGCTGAAAACCAACAAGGGCTGTTGTTGATCGATATTCCTGCCGCGTGGCAAGCGGTCACATTGCTGCGTTGGCAACAGGGGTTAGCGGAGCAGGGAATTCGTAGTCAGCCCTTATTAGTGCCGTTGCGTTTGGCATTAAGCCCAGCGCAAGTTGCGCTAGTGACGCAGCAGGCCAGTTGTTTGCAACGCTTGGGGATTGTGTTGCAACAAACAGCTGAGCCAACGCTCACCGTGCGTCAAATTCCCAGTTTACTCAGTAATACCGATGTGACGGTGTGGCTAGACGCATTGCTCGCGCAATTGGCTGCACAGGAGGGAGAACCCGATGCAGCCACTATGACGCGTTTGGTGATGACGATGAGTCGTCATGCGGTGCATACAGCTACGCAAAAAATGAGTATGGCACAGTTGGATCATTTGTTGCGAGAGTTAGAGGCCTTGGAGGATGCAGCGCCGTATTACCGTCAGTTAACGGCGACATGCTTAGCGGTTTTATTTGGGTGAATATGCCACGCATTATTTGTTTGATGGGTGCGACAGCGGTGGGAAAAACCGATCTGGCTGTGGCCTTGGCGCGTCATCTACCTTGTGATCTCATCAGCGTAGATTCGGCGATGGTGTACCGCGGTATGAATATAGGTACGGCGAAACCCGATGCCGCGGTGTTAGCGGCTTTTCCGCATCGTTTATTGGATATACGTGACGTCAGCGAGCGGTATTCTGCCGCAGATTTTCGCGAGGATGCGTTGCGTGAGATAGCGGCTACCTTAGCACGTGGTCGTATTCCGCTACTGGTCGGTGGCACTATGCTGTATTTTCACGCGTTGCAGCATGGTTTAGCGCCATTGCCTGCGGCGGATCCGCAAGTGCGTCATCAGTTGTTGCAGCAAGCAGCAGAGCAGGGATGGGACGCATTGCACCAGCGCTTACACCAGGTTGATCCGGATGCCGCTGCACGTATTCATGCGCACGATACGCAACGCATTCAACGTGCATTGGAGGTGTATACGGTGAGTGGGGTGCCTATGAGTGCCCATTGGCAACACGCACAAACTACGCCTTTTCCGTACCGCGTATTGAATCTGGTGTTGACCCTAGCGGATAGAGACGTGTTGCATCAGCGCATACAGCAGCGCTTACAGCAGATGTTTGCACAAGGTTTCATTGCCGAAGTCAACACATTTTTTCGCTGTGACGCGTTGCATCCACCACCCGCTGCGTTGCGTGCGGTGGGTTATCGTCAGGTGTGGCGTTACTTAGCCGGAGAGTTAACGGAGTCCGCACTGTTTGATGCCGTATTGTTTGCGACACGGCAATTTGCCAAACGCCAATTAACCTGGTTGCGCGCATGGCAGGATGTTCAGCTTATCGATGCGTTGGCAGAGCAACGGGTACACACGGCATTACAGCAAGTTGAATATTTTCTAAGGTCGGCCTAAAATCAGCGTATTTTGCAGGGGGGAACTGAAGGTGGAGTATAAGCGTTATGTGTGTGTGATCTGTGGTTTCATTTACGATGAACACCAGGGATATCCCGATGATGGCATTGCGCCGGGTACGGCGTGGCACGATGTGCCGGCGACATGGGTATGTCCCGATTGTGGTGCGGGCAAAGAAGATTTTGAGATGTTGGAGTTGCCGTAACGCTCAAAATGGTTTAATGACGACAAGCATCACGATGGCTACTAACAACAGCACGGGAAATTCATTAAACCAGCGGTAGAATAGCGCGGAGTGTTGGTTGGCATCGAAAGCAAAGCGTCGCAACAGTATGCCGCAATACACATGATAAGCGATCAGTATGAGCACTAAGCCGAGCTTGGCGTGAAACCACCCTGCTGTGAGGTAAAAGTGCGGATTGAGGCAGGTGATCCAAATGCCACAGAGCAAGGTGAGTAAGGCGCTGGGGGTGGTGATACCGTAATACAGGCGTCTTTCCATGATTTTAAAGCGTTGGTTGCCGACAACATCTTTGCAGGTTGCGTGATAGACGAATAAGCGCGGCAGATAAAAAATGCCGCTGAACCATGCGACCATTGCAATAATATGCAGGGCTTTTAGCCATAACATAATGAATCCTCCCTTGTTGGGCCGTACTATATAATAAATGTAACTATTCAGCAAAGTTGCAAAGTATTACGATTTTGCTTGATAATGCAATTGGTGACGCCAATTCGTGCAGCAGCCAGACCCTATAATGCGAGAGGTACATGATGAGTGAGATGACACAAGCTTCAGTGGCGAGTATTAACCCGGCACAGCCAGCCTTAGTTTTTACCCGCGCAGCGGCACAAAAAGTATGGCAACTCATCATGGAAGAGGGCAATCTCGAGTTGAACCTACGCGTGTTTATTACCGGGGGCGGGTGTTCAGGATTCAAGTACGACTTTACCTTTGATGATACCATCAATGAAGACGATTGGGTGATAGAACAAGAGGTGGGTGAAATGACGGTAGGCGGTGATGCAGCGGTTGCTAGTCATAAGGTGCGCTTGTTGGTTGATGGCATGAGCTTTCAATATTTAAATGGCGCAGAGATTGATTTTAAAAGTGATCTCAGTGGCGAACAATTTATTATACGCAACCCCAATGCAAAGACGACCTGTGGTTGTGGCTCGTCGTTTGCGGCATAAGGAAAGAGCTGCAGATGAGTCATGTTGATGTAGACACAGCGTTAGCACGGTTAAAACGCGGTAGCGCCGAGATCTTGGTAGAAGAAGAATTGCGTGCCTTGCTCGCGAGTGGCAAGCGTCTGCGGGTGAAGGCGGGTTTCGATCCGACTGCACCGGATTTGCATTTAGGGCATACCGTATTACTGAATAAGCTTAAATCTTTTCAAGACTTGGGCCATGAGGTTTTATTTCTTATCGGTGATTTCACCGGTTTGATCGGTGATCCCACCGGAAAAAATATCACACGGCAGCCGTTGACAGTGGAGCAAGTGCAAGCGAATGCCACGACCTACGGTGAACAGGTTTTTAAAATTTTGGATGCGCAAAAGACGACGGTGATGTTTAATTCCAGTTGGATGAATGGGCAAACGGCAGCAGACATGCTAAAGCTCGCTTCTCACAGTACGGTGGCGCGCATGTTAGAACGGGATGATTTTGCCAAGCGTTATAGTCAAGGACAGCCGATTGCCATCCATGAATTTCTTTATCCCTTGTTGCAAGGCTATGATTCCGTGGCGATGCACGCCGACGTGGAGTTAGGAGGAACCGATCAGACCTTTAACTTACTGATGGGTAGAGAATTACAAAAACATTACCGACAAAAGCCACAAGTGGTCTTGACCATGCCTTTGCTGGAAGGTACCGATGGCATCAACAAGATGTCTAAATCCTTGCAAAACTATATCGCGATCAACGATCCGCCGGCACAGATGTTTGGTAAGCTCATGTCAATTTCCGATGTGTTGATGTGGCGTTATGTGGATTTACTCAGTTTTCGTGAACAAAGTGCCATTGATGCAATGCGTGAGGCGGTGGCGCAGGGCGCTAATCCACGCGATGTTAAGTTGCAGTTGGCGGACGAAATAGTCGCGCGTTTTCACAGCGTGGCTGCAGCGCAGCAAGCACAAGCCGACTTTATCGCGCGCTTTCAGCAAGGCGCTATGCCCAGTGATATTCCGCAGCTGTCGTTGTCGATCAGCGGTGACTCATTGCCTTTGGCGCAGTTACTCAAGCAAGCGCAGTTAGTCAGTAGTACCTCGGATGCGTTGCGTCTGATAGAACAAGGCGGGGTTAAAATCGATGCGCAACGCGTGGAGGATAAAGCCTTGCAGATAGCTGCCGGCAGCGTACACGTGTACCAGGTAGGTAAACGGCGCTTTGCGGAAGTCACCTTAATCAAGAACTAATGCATCATAGTTTCAAGTGCTGTTATCCCGATCGAATGCAAATAAGGGTGTCATCCTGACGCCGCACCGAGGCGGAAGGATTTCATAAAGACTGCACGGTGTTATGAATGAGAACGTGCCACCTGCCCGAGATCCCTCGTTTTACTCGGGGTGACAAATAAGAGTGTCATCCTGACGCCGCATCGCGGCGGAAGGATCTCATAAAGACTGCACGGTGTTGTTAGTGAGAACGTGCCACCTGCCCGAGATCCCTCGTTTCACTCGGGATGACAAATAAGGGTGTCATCCTGACGCCGCATCGCGGCGGAAGGATTTCATAAAGACTGCACGGTGTTATGAATGAGAACGTGCCACCTGCACGAGATCCCTCGTTTTACTCCGGATGGCACTCATGAGAAAGCATTCAATCCATTCAAGCTTTAGGCGTGTGCGTCGATAATACGCTATATGACGCGTGTCTTCACCGATGTAGTGGTGGCACTCGAGCCTACATACCCATGGTGTCATTCGATGAAACACAGACCGCATCAAGTAACGGTTGTCAGTTGGTTGCAGGTACGTGAGCGTGTGGCTGGCGTCAACCCTGTATTAGCTGCGCTGATCGATGATATTGATCCGGATCCCAACTTGCCGCTGTACTGCGTGAACTACCCGTACGGCGCGTTGCTGTTAGAGCATGGCAAATGGCGTTTTCCGGATAGCATGACAGCACAACACGATTTACCCAAAGCTTTTTGTTATGCGCAAGGCGGCATGCCTACGGGTCTCGTCTTAGCCGGTGCGACCGAATTATTTTGGGCCGGTGATGGTCGGATTTTTCCTTGGCGTGTGTTGCAGGCGGGTATGTGTTTGCATGCGGACGGTTTACTGGTTGAGCCGGTGGAGACGGTACCTGTACCCCTGCTTGCATTGTCAATGACAGCGGGTGCGCGATCGATTTGTTTTATTCCTTGTGTGAGTGATGCGTATCAACATAAAAATTTATTACGTGATTTTGGGCTACGTATTCCTGCTCCACGTGAGTTACTGCAGCAATGGTCGGTATTCAAAGCCTTGGCACAGCATCCCGCCAGTGGCTGTGATTGGCAGGTAGAATTGTTATTATTTCCCAGCACGTGGATTGAACGCCTACGTCATGATACGGCATGGCGCGCATTGTCCTTACATTTGTTGACAGAGGCGTGGCAGCGTTCGGGATATGCACGGCATTTGCCGTTTTACCATTATCTATTTTCTATGGCACAGGCACACAAACAGTTAAAATCCAGTGCGCATTTAACCGATACGTTTAAACACTTACTGGCTATTGCCAGCGGCTATAGTTTAGGCTTTGCCGCGGCCACAGATGATACCTTGGCACCGGTTAGCCTATTGCAGCAGGCGTACATGCACAGTTATGGGTTAAAAAAATATGTGCCTACCTTGATGCAGCCAGCCACGTTTGCTGGTTCTGACGCTAAGCCCGTGTACTATTCATTACAACTGCCTACTGCGTTTGAATTTTCGCCCAGAGGTAAGCAAGTGAGTAATACCTTGCAGGATCTGCGTGAGTTGCACGCTTTGTTTGTGGCGTTTCGTGACGTCATGTCGCATCCTTCTGCGCTGCTACAAGGCGCACCTGCTTGCGTGCAGTGGCCACAGCTTGAGTTAGACTTTTTTCACAGTAAAGTGGATCCACTGGGTGAGATACAGTTGACGGATCAATTGCCCGCACAAGATGCAGGATTATTATGTGACGCAATGGGTGAGTTTTGTAAAACCGGTACTTTCTTGCGGGGTTGTGTGCGGATCAGTAAGGCGGCTGAATGACGTTTTGGTGAGGCAGACGAACCAGGGCAAGGGTCGTTAAGGATGAACATGTTAGGCTGATGGCAGCGGGGAAGCAGTATCAAGTCATGTCAAAAGACTAGGGAGATAATGATGAATGATGACAGCCATTCACCCTCCTGAGGAGACGCGCAAGCGTCGTCTAGAAGAATGAACTTTCATAAAGGCGAACAGTGGAGATTTCTTTCATGGGCAGATAACCATCCACCAGCAGACGAACGTATTTAATCGAGAGACGTAGTCCTATATAATGAGCGCTCTTATCATCTAGCTATCAGGATACGGTGATGCAGGCAGAACTGAGCGCGGCAGAAAAGTCTTACTATCAGCGCCATATTGCTTTACCCGAAGTGGGAGAGCAGGGCCAACAACGCTTAAAGCAGGCGCGCATACTGTGTGTGGGAGCGGGTGGCTTGGGCACCCCTGCGTTGCAGTATTTAGCGGCTGCCGGTGTCGGTACCTTAGGCATCATCGATGATGATGTGGTGGAAGTTTCTAATTTATCGCGCCAGATCTTATATGCGTATGCCGACGTAGGACGTCCCAAAGTTAGGGTGGCACGCGATAGGTTGTTAGCGTGTAACCCATTCATCAGCGTGGAGACGCATGCCGTGCGTTTAACGCGAGACAATGCGTTGGCGATCAGCGCAGCGTATGATATGGTGATTGATGCCAGCGATAATTTTTATACGCGCTATTTGATTAATGATGCGTGTGTTACGCAGAACAAGCCGTTTGTCTCAGCAAGCCTGGCTCGTTTTGCGGCGCAGTGCACGGTGTTTGCCGCGCCACACGGTGCGTGTTACCGTTGCCTGTATCCTGCACCGCCGTTGTCTATGCCATTCGGTAACTGCACCCAAGCGGGCGTGTTGGGTGTGTTGCCCGGTAGCATGGGCGTGATGCAGGCAACGGAAGTGCTCAAATGGATTTTAGGGATAGGCCAATTGTTGCAAAATAGATTAGTATTGTTTGATGCATTGGCGATGGAGTGGCGGCAGTTGCAGGTCACACGCGACGCAGCCTGTTGTGCGTGCGCCAAGCGCCACGCGTTTGCCGATTTGCCACGGTATGAGTATTTATTACAGGAAGACAACATGTGTGCACAACCCGTTATATCCGTACAAGAGTTACAGGCATTACGTCAGCAACAAGCCGATTTTATGTTGCTCGATGTGCGTGAACCACAGGAATACGCAGAGTATCATTTGGGTGGTTATCTCATTCCACTGGGTCAATTGGCAGATCGCTTGGCTGAGTTACCTAAGGACAAACACCTGGTGGTGCATTGCAAATTGGGTGGACGTAGCCAACGTGCCTGCGAGTTGTTGCGCGCGGCGGGCTTTACCCAAGTGCAGAATCTGACGGGTGGCATCATGGCGTGGATAGCTGAGATAGACCCAGCGTTACCGTTACGCGGCAGTGATTGATTGTTTAGCCCGGTACTTTAGAATCTTCATTCACGACCACAGTTTTGCGTAATACCTTAATAACTCTGATTACGCCATCGGTGTGCTGGGCCAGAAATACCGCGGCATTGACTTGTTCTTGTGGTACGGTACCCATGAGATAGACGATGCCATTTTCAGTAACCACTTTAATGCGTTTGGCATCGACATCACCGGCGGTGAGCATTTTGGCTTTTATCTTCGTGGTGATCCAGGTATCTTCTAATTGACGTTCTCTCGATAAAGACGGACCTACTTTGATCTCATTGAGCACGCGTTTAACGCCGGTGATGCTCTTGATGGTTTTTTCTGCGCGTTCACGCAATTGTGCGTTGGGTGCTTGTCCGACTAGCAGCACGATTTGATCGACCGTAATCGCTGAAATTTGACCGTGATTATTTTGGGTTAGGTGATGTAGATCATAATCCGCTTGTACATCGAGGAGTTTATTTTCTACGCTGCGTTGGATGTCATAATTATCATAGAACAAATTAGCACTGGTGATGCCTGCGCTCACGCAGCCGGTTAATAAGCACAGCGCGCTGACAAGCAGTAGATGTTGCGATAGTTCCAACAACTCGGCGGCACGCGGATGAGACTTCTTCCGTTTAAGCATGCTCGGCCTCTTCGCTTAGTTAATCACGCTGACATATTCAAAGAGTTTCACCACGCGTTGTACGCCGGGAATTTCACGGGTAATGTCTGCGGCAATCTCGCCTTGACGTGGGGTCACCAAGCCCAACAAATAAACCGTTGAATTTTCGGTGACAACCTTGATTTGTCCGGAATGTAATTCTTTGGTAATGAGCATCTTGCCACGAATTTTTGTTGTGATCCACGCATCGTTGGAGCGGGTGAGCGTCGAGGTAGCCGGCGCTATTTGGAGCTCATTGTAAACGCGTTTCACGTTGGTTATCTGCTTGACGATATCGAGGGCACGTTCACGTTGTGGGATGCCAGTCACTTGTCCGGTTAACAAGACAATGTGATTGTAGGAACTGACGACCAGGTGACTGCCTGTCAGATCGGATTCATGTTCGATGGCATTGTTTGCTTGATGCGTGATATTTTTATCTTCAACAATGGTATTTAAATTGCGTTTATCGTTGATGATGGAGGCACCGGTTGCGGCGCCGGCAACAAACGCTGTTTCTATGCCACAGCCGGATAAACACATAACGAGTAGTAGGGGGATGAGGTATTTCATAGCTGTTACACTCCATAGCCAAATAAACGGAAATCAATTAATTCACACAAGGCGTGAATGATCACGATATGTGTTTCCTGAATACGCGCGGTACAGTGGCTAGGCACACGAATTTCGACATCATCTGTGCAGAGTAAAGAAGCTAATTCACCACCTTCACCGCCGGTCAACGCGACGACGCGCATGCCACGTTTATGGGCACAGTGTACAGCTTGCAACACATTTTGTGAATTACCGCTAGTGGAAATAGCCAACAAGCCGTCGCCCGCTTGGCCTAAACCACGCAATTGTTTAGCGAAGATATCATCGTAATTGTAATCATTGGCAATGGCGGTGATGGTGGCACCGTCACAGGTCAAGGCGATGGCGGGCAAGCTAGGACGCTCTTCTACAAAACGATTCAATAATTCTGCCGCAAAGTGTTGCGCATCACAGGCCGAGCCACCATTGCCGCACGCGAAAATCTTGTGACCATCTAACAGGCATTGCACGAACAGATTGCCCGCCTGCACAATGCTAGGGCATATGCTTTTTAAGGCCGCTTCTTTGGTTTGAATGCTCTGCTTGAACAGTTGTTCAACACGTTTTTCTAATTCCATGCGTTACATTTCTCGACTCTAAAACGCCGATCCTAACCTAGAATGCGTTTGCTTGAAAGGCATCAGGTAGCCATTCTATCACAATGGGATGTAATCCGTGCAGTGTGATTACATCAAAACGACAGGCTTGTTGCGTCAGACTGTGTTTTTGTAGATAAAGATATGCTGTCTTGATGAGGCGTTGTTGTTTGCGACGTGATACGGTTTCTGCTGCGTTGCCAAAGTGCGTGCTGCGCCTGTAGCGCACTTCCACGAAAACAAGGCATTGTTGTTGTCGCATGATCAAATCGATCTCGCCACCGCGGCAGTGATAATTACGCTGGATCAAGCGCAATCCGCGTTTACGCAAATAGAAGCAGGCGTAGGTTTCGGCCAGATAACCGGTAACGGTGTGTGCGATACGTTTAATTGATCGGTCGAAGTTGCCCATTGCGTACTTGCACCCAGTGTAGCTGACGATAAATGCGTTGCTTACTGTCTATGCTCAATTCACCCGTAGCTCCTTTTAGCTTAAAGTTCGCGCTATCTTGTAAGCGATCGCTGAGACGACTCAAGCGGTAAGCGTCGGCTCCTAGCGCGTATAAGCGCAGGTATTGGCGGTATTGTGCGGGCCACAATTTAGCGAGTCTAGTGCGGGCTTGTGTTGCTTGTGCGGTATCTTCCAGCATCCAAGGGATATCACAAAAATAGATGCCTTCTATATCGCGGTTGGCATTCGGTGTGGCATTACCATTGTAGACGGCAGAGGTTGCGTACACGGGAATATCACCGGCAAAATAAAAGCGCAGCAAGGGCTGAATTTGTTTGGCCATGGCGGGATTTGCAACGAGAAAAAACAAATTGAAATCTTCGCGTCGTTGCGGCACAAAGCGTACGCGTTGGCGGAGTTTTTGTTGCAACGCTTCCGCACGCTCTTGGCTGGCATCAATCTTTAATAAGTGTTTGATGCTTTGTGCTAAATTCATTTTGTTATCATAGACGAAACGTTCGACAACCGTGCCTCCTAAGGCACGAAACGTCGTGGCAAAGGTAGTGGCGATCTCCTCTCCCCAGGCGCCTCTGGGTACCATGATAATGGCGCGATCATGCTGCGAGCGCCAGGCGTATTCCGCGGCTTGGCGTGCTTCATCTAAGGGCGATAAACCAAATTGCACGAGTTGATCTTGTTGACGCGTCGCTCGGCTGTAATTGAGTGCGAGAGTGGGCACGCTGATTTTGCCTGAGCGCAGTAATGTTTCTACTTCTTCCCGCGCAAGTGGTCCCACAATAAATTGTGCGCCACTGCGGATGGCGTCTTGATAAGCGGCGAGAATTTTTTTATCTTGGCTGGTGTCAATTACGTTTATCTCGGTGGGTTGCTGTTGCTTATTGTCATAAAACGCAGTCATGAAGCCATTTTTGATCGCTTGCCCCGCAGTACCCAACTCGCCATGCAAGGGTAACAGCAGCGTAATATTATGTTCCCGTGGGGTTGGGGCTGGTTCGGGGTTGCTGAGGGCCGCACGTGAATTGCTAAACAAGGCATTGCCGGGATGTTGTTTATACTGTTGTTGCCAGGTGTCGAATTCATTGCTCAAGGCGTCGGGATCGTCGGCGTAGGCCTTACTGAGATACGCCAGCCCCAACCAACCACTGAGCAGCATATCGTTTTGTGCGCGTTCGTCTTGAGTTAATTGCGTTAAGCGTGGCAGTGACACGCGTTGTAAGGTGTACCATATGGCTTGATCGTTTTGTTTTTTTGCGGCGGTGCTAGTCAGCACATTATGTAATTCAATGCGTTGTTCTATGCTCTCTATTATCTTGTCGGAGCGTTCATACGCGGTAGCGAGTAGCTCGTGAAACTCACGTTGTTTATTGGGCGGAATTTGGTAAGCAGGAATGGCGGTGAGTGTAGATAGCGCTTGGTTGTTGCGGTTGTTAGCCAGGCTCAGCATGGCATTGAGTAGTTGTTTTTGCGTGATGAGTGTGGTGGGCAGGTGTTGGGTACGCAGGTTTTGTAATAGGTGCTGCGCTTGCGCGGGATCACCCGCTTGTAACCAAGCGTGCGCTGCCAGTAACTGGTAGCGTTCACGTTCGGGGCTAGGGGAACGTGCGGCTTGTTGCACGTAATAGGTCGCATCGTAGGGCAAGGTTTTGCCCAGCATTGCGGGATTGTCCAGTGGTGGGTTTTCGTTGGATGTAACGTGGCTTTGACAGGCGGTCAAGTACAGGCACAGTAACCACACCAAGGTGTGACGGATGGGTGTATGGTCGTGTTGTTTTATCATGGACTACGTTAGCCTCGTCGCGTAAACATTTAGATAGCAAAACAGCAAATTAATGTATATACTGCGCGCCAATCATTTGCAATAGAAAAATAACGCGAGTTGTGTAAAAGTTTACGCATATGGTTGAGCCGGATTATTTTTGTCTTTAGGCACGTAGCTCAGTGGTAGAGCACCACCTTGACATGGTGGTGGTCGGTGGTTCGATCCCACTCGTGCCTACCATCTTTCGCGCCGTTTGTTGATGGCGAGCTACCGTTGCAATTTTCCTGATTTTGTCTGATTGTGCCCAACGGATCTGCGGTCTAGCAATCGATACAGCATTCGCGTAGTCTAGCGGACTGGTGTGTGCGGCAGTTCTTTTTGCTGCGCTATTGCTTAGTACGACAGACGGAGCAAGGATTATGCGGGCGACCTATAAAATTCCTGTTTTGTGCGGTATTGGTGGTATGTTGGAGTTTTACGACTTCATACTATATATCTTGTTTGCAGAGCAGATCCAGAGTGTGTTTTTTACCGGGGTGACTTCTGTCTTCGTGCAAAACTTATTGGTGGTCGCGGTGTTTTCGGTTGCGTATGTCGTCAGGCCATTGGGCGGTGTGGTGTTAGGTCTGTTTGGTGATAAGTTTGGGCGTAAGCGTACATTCACGTTCAGCATTATTCTGATGGGTGTGTGCTGCTTTTTTATGGGCATCATGCCTGGGTACCAACAGATTGGCATAGCAGCCCCGCTGTTGTTTATTCTGTTGCGTATTCTACAAGGTTTTGCACTGGGTGGTGAGTTACCCGGTGCGATTGTATTTGTGTATGAATCGCTAGAAACTCGCCGTGGATTGGGGTTGGGTATATTATTTTCAATGATTTTCTTTGGCTTTTTATTGGGTTATGTGATGAAAACGTTTCTGCTATCCGTGTTTGCGCAACACGCGTGGCGCGCGGGCTTTATCAGTGGATCCTTGGTGGCGTGGTTGGGTTTCTATTTGCGGAATACGCTCAGTGAGACATTGTTGTTTTTACGCATGCACGCCGATCGCGAGACGTTTCCGTTACGCGTCTTGCTCAGCAACCCGGTGCATAGGCGTGCGTTACTCGGCGGTATTTTAGTGACGATCACGGTAGCGTTTTCCGGTGTGGTGGTTGCCTTGTACATGACCCATTACCTGATCAGCACCTTGCATCATTCACCTGCAGTGGCGTCACTGGTGATGACGCAAGTGACCTTGATCAGTCCGTTGTTAGTGGGCGGGAGTGGTTGGCTTTCCGATTACGTAGGCTATAAAAAAATCTTAGCAGTCAGTTGCGGCGTGTTATTTTGCGTCAGTATTCCGGCGTTTTATCTGTTGAAGCACGGTCACTTGTTAGCGGGGGTCTTGTTGCTAGATAGTCCGTGTCTATTTATCTGCGGTGCATTCATGTGGCTGCTCAATGAGATATTTCCCACGGTCATCCGTTTTACCGGTGTGGCGGCGTGTTATAACATTGCCTTCGCAGCAGTCGGTGGTGTGGCACCGGTGTTACTGGAGTGTTTAATCGCAAAATTTGATCCGTTTCTTGGCCCGGGATTGTTTGCGATGTTGTGTGCGGTGCTGAGTCTCTCGGGTTTAATACTGGTTCGTCGCTACGCCGGCAACACGCATGCTTTGCCAGGAATGCCCGCATGAATAAGACCATTTCATTGTTAGCCACCGGCGATGAAATTATTAGCGGTGACATTCAAGACAGTAATACGCACCAATTTGCGAGTGCTATTGCGGCACAGGGTGGTGACATTTATCAGCGGGTGCAGTGCGCCGATAATCAAGCCGACATCGTGGCGGCGTTGCGTTATTTGTTAAACCACAGCAGCGCGGTGGTGATCACTGGTGGTTTGGGTCCTACATCGGACGATAAGACGCGTTATGCTGTGGCCGAGCTCACCGGTCATACCTTGCAAGTGAATGAAGACGCATGGCAGCACATCGTGACGCGTTTGCAGCGTTTTCAACTGACGGTCAATGCCGCCAATCATCAGCAGGCCTTGTTGCCTAAGGATGCCACGTTGTACCCCAATCCTAATGGCAGCGCTTACGGCTATCACGTGATGTGGCAGCAGCATGCGATTTTTGTATTGCCCGGGCCGCCATCAGAATGCATGTCGATGTTCACGCAGCATGTGCTGCCACGCTTAGCAGAATTACAGCTATTACACACCAAAGTGGTGTACCGGTGGTTAACCTTGGGTTTTATCGAAAGCCATATTGCACCGCAGATAGATACCTGTGTCCAAGGCTATGCGGTGCGTACCGGCTATCGCTGGTGTTATCCGTATTTAGAAATTAAATTAGTGTTTGACGCGGGGCATGAGTCGTTAGAAGCGATCGCCAAAGTGGCGGCCTTATTGCAGCCCGCCGTGGTATCGACCAATGGCGAATATGCCTTAGCGGTACTGGCGCAGCGCTTGGCGGCATGTGTGGCTCCTATCACGGTATGTGATGAGTTGACGCAAGGGGAGTTGGCGCGGGTATCTGCGCATCCTGCTTTGTCTTTTCAATCGACCTTGACTGTGGCGGAGTCGGATGTGCTGTTGCATGCATGGTGCAGCGAACCACAGCCGGGGATCGTGCAATTGCACAGTCAGGGTTATCGGCA
This sequence comes from uncultured Gammaproteobacteria bacterium, assembly GCA_964646995.1. Lineage (GTDB taxonomy): Bacteria > Pseudomonadota > Gammaproteobacteria > CAZYIF01 > CAZYIF01 > CAZYIF01. The sequence goes on along the minus strand of CAZYIF010000004.1, from coordinate 21,100 downwards.
AGGGGTGTGTTGTTATCAGCATACGCTGCAGATCCCGAATCGCGGTGCAGCGGATCTGCAGCGATATGGCGTTGCTTATCTCGCGTGGCAGTTAAGTCGGTTTATCACAAATACTTTAGGGGAATGAGGTATGCATTTATTTGTTATTTATATAGGCGGCAGACACGCACAGTCATTGATTGAATTGCATGACATGCGTTTTGTGGTGGCAGAAACTCTAGAAGATACCTACCCGGCCTTACGCCGCAGTTGGTGGGGTGAGCCAGCCAGCTTGCACGTGGATTGTTGGGGCATACTGCGCGAAGTGGACGGTTACGCGCTAGAGCTAGCCACACAAGCCAGTGATTCTGCGCAGCAAGTCTATTTTGCCAATTTGGGTGGCTATGATCCCAGTGCCTTCACCGAGTTGCACCACAATACCTTTGTCGTAGCGCCCGATCTGTCGACGGCAAAAGCCAAGGCATTAAAGCAGGTTGGCGCTTGGCAATCGCCGCATCGCGATTATATCTATACCCTAGAGAGTCTAGTTGATCTGCATGCCTTAGTTGCGGCACAGGGTTTTTATCTGCAATTGCAGCCGACAGCCTTATCACAACCCTTTAGCTTTGTTTGCCAATACACACCGATAGCTAGGTAGCAGGACGATAATTCTGCTAAATTTCCGGTGATTTTCAATGTATTACACGTGTGTCGGAAACAAATTATCAATTCCCCTTTGCCCTGAGAAAAAATCCAGTGTCTTGGAAACAAGCCGTTCGCCCTGAGGGGCGCGTAAGCGCCGTCTCGAACGGGTGAATGGCGTATTAGCAAAGCGTCTCGAACGAGTAACACGCCACAGCGCAAAAAGTTGCTTGCAAAAAAAAAAGATAAATGTGAGAATGGACAAACGTACACAATCAAGCGCAAAGCCGGCATTGTGAGGCGATGAGAAGAACAAGGTAATATGCGTCATTTCGGACGAGGCATATAATAACAATAAGAGAGGTTGCTATGCAAGAACAATTTGATCACGTTGATAATACGCTTGGAACTGATGTGCAGCAGGCAGCGCTTGTACGCCTAGACGCTGCTGTTGTGGCGTTACAAGCGGCAACGACACCCCCTGCGCAGGAACGCGCTTTTCGCCGCGTGCTATTAGCGGTGCAGCACTTGGCTGAAGTGGATGTGGATACTATTGCTGACGCGACGACTGCCGCCGCGTTGGTGCCGTTACGTGATGATTTAGGTGCGATTTATCCCGCGCGAGGGGACGTTGCCGCTGATCAGCAGGCACGCTTAGTCGGTATTCCTCCGCATACGAAAGCGCAGCTCCGCAGTGTGGCACGAACATTGGATCGCGTATTAACGGCGGCTCAACAAGGCCAAGCTCAGTTTGAACAGGGGTTAGTGAATACGTATCGCAGTACAGCCGATCAGCGCGCTGCCGTGGTGGGTACGGTGTTGACCGCGTTGCTGGCATTGGCGTTTTATGCTGAAACCAGTGCCTCAGGTATGAATTCTCCGATGATTAGGCGTTGGATGAATGGATCGTTGATTGCGCAACAAGGCATTTCTGGTTTCTTTGGCGTGGTTGCTGCATTTGGTGGTTGGCTGATGCGCCCACAAGTTATTGAGAGTTTGCAAGAGAGTGTTGCCAGGTTTGTGCGCGAAGGTTTTTCTCGCCCTTCTTGGCAACTGATGTTAGCCAGTGTGTTAGCAGCTTGGACCGGATTTCTCAATTCGACCGAACCTTACAATGCCATGACCGATGAGAGTTATGTGGCGTTAGGGCGGCCGGCTGATTATGCGATGCCGCTTAGCGGTGTTGCGCTGGGTGTTGCGCATGCTCTGGTGTTGGAAATGCTCTACAGAAGCGGACTTGAAGCCTTGTTCAGAGGCCAAATGCGATTGAGTGGAGCGTGGTCTCCTTTTGCTGCGTGGAATATTGCACCCGCACAACGCGATAGATTGCATTTAATTAACCGTGCGGGATTTGTTATACCGGCTGGATTAATTGGCGTCGGTCAGGCGGTGAGGACGTTCTTCAATGCCGATCAGCTACGCATGATGTTCAATTGGAATAATGAGAGAATGGCACCGGTAGCGGGATCGTTAGGGATCGCATTGGTGGGCATGGCGGTAATGTGTGTGTTTGCTTACCGCAAGATGCTGCAATTGGCGCAGTCTGGTGCGTTGTTCTTAGATCCAGCTAGCAGAGCAGCCTATCGGGCAATGCCGGCAGAAGAGGGCGCACACGGTGGTAATCGATTTCTGAATAGATTGTTATGGTCTTTTGGCTTGGCAGATTGTTTTGTGTTGGGTTTGTTGATTTTACCGGCACTTGCTGAACGTACATGGATGAATAATGATGTGGTTGCGTCATTGGTAGTGGCGGGATCATTTTTATATATTTTCGCGTCGTTTGTGCATGCGCCTGAGTTTATTGAGAATAATCGCATTGCGCTGCAAGCAGCACATACTGCAGCACTGCAACAAGCTAATGGTTTGGACCATGTAGATGTGGAAATGCCGGTTATTGTTCCTGCTAATGGGATTGTGCCGGCGCAGCAATCCGCGCAGCCAACAAGTTCGTTTTCGTTGGCTCGGTTAGCGGGTCGTTTCGGTATACATAGCAGTACGCCGGCGCAGCAGCCATATGTTCAGCAGTTTGATGAAATGGATCAGGAAGAAATACAGATGAACTATGCGTTGGATGCAAGCCAACGTGATGCTGCTTCCTCTTCAACAAACATGCTTACCTTGGCAAGGAAGTAGGGTCTATAGCAACCCCGCCTGGCGTGAGTCAGGCGGGATTTGCTGTCTCAACAAAATCTAAAATAACAAAACCAAACCGGTGTCGTCATCCCTCGTGCAGATGGCGCGCGTCTGCTAATAACACCGTGCAATCGTCTCGAGATACCTCGTTGCACTCGGTATGACACCGATTTTAGTTATGGGTCGTTGACACATCACACCCTTATTTGTCATTCAGAGCGCAGCGAAGAATCTCGTGCAGTATTCTCGAGATACCGTGTTGCACTCGGTATGACACCGATTTTAGTTACGAGTCAGGTTGACACATCACACCCTTATTTGTCATTCAGAGCGCAGCGAAGAATCTCGTGCA
>CAZYIF010000004.1:0-17894 GCA_964646995.1 uncultured Gammaproteobacteria bacterium | reverse complement strand
GTATTCTCGAGATACCGTGTTGCACTCGGTATGACACTGGTTTTAATGGTGGCACAGGGCTTAACTCAAATAATCCCCGTCGTCATAACGCAGCAGGTGATAGGCAGTGATCAGGGATTTTATCTTACGCACGTATGCTAAGCCGGATGGGTTGTAATTCATGATGCCGATCACGAGTTTGAGTCCATTGATCGAATCGTTTTGCGCGACCAGTTTGGCACGCAATTCGCGAAACGTGGCATAGGCGACGTTGGTATTTAAGTTGTGTACGTACTCTTGCACCGACGCGAAGGTGGACTCATAACGTTTTACTTCGTGCACACGTCCGGGTTTGCGTTGACTGGGCACGATGCCGCAGCCTTGGTTATAGCACCATTGACCAAAATAATTATTACCCAAGCGGGCAAAACGCGATTGCCCCCACGCCGATTCGTTGGCGGCTTGGGCCAACGCCAAGGATGCCGGTACGGTATTGACGCGCTTGAGTAGGGTCTGCCAGCCTTGATGGTTATTCAGCGCTGCGAAATCGACGTGATAGTCAGCGGCAATTTGTTTCAACCATTGTTGCTCGGTGGCGGAGAGTTGGCCTTGCTGTTCTAGTTGCTCGCGTGCTCGCAACAAGCGTTGGCGCTGCAGGGAAATGTCACGATTGACTTGGTAAATGTGGGTGAGTAATTCCTGGATGAATGTATCGGTGCTGTCCGTATCAGCGAGCTGCAGGTCCAGGGCGTGGATGTTGTTGGTGGGTGCTGTTTCTATGATGACGGTGTCTGGGTTGCCGAGCAACAATAAGCGCCCGTTACCGTACGCAATAAAACCAGCAACCAGACATAAACACACCAAGACAACCCGATAAACCCATTGTTCTTTTAGCATAAACATTCAAACCATTAAACAACTCGTCCGCAAGCGACCGAGTTGTTTCCTTCATTGATTTCGCCTGCGCAAAATAGTCGCGCGGACGGCGACCGGAGGTTGAGCTCGCATAGGCTCCCCTCTGGACTTCCCATCGCTCTGCCTCATCCGCTCGCGGGTGAGATTTTTTTCTTTAAAATATTCGTTACAAATCGACTATGAATCGTTAACATACAGCGCTGATATTTCCCGGATTAAAGCGCCACTCTGCCAACAAAATTGACAAAAGGCAAGCTTTGCCAGGCAATCTGTATAAATTCAACCCTAAGAGGTAACAATGGCTACACTAAAACCGCTATTTATTGGTTTGTTAATGCTCAGTTTGGCGGCCTGTGACAACGTCAGCAAGCAAGACGTGGGTCTATTAACCGGTGGTGCGGTCGGCGCGTTGCTGGGACATCAAGTGGGTGGTGGTTCCGGCAGAATGCTAGCGACGGTGGGCGGCGCGGTATTGGGTGCTTACATCGGCGGTAAAGTCGGTGCATCCATGGATAAGACCGATCGTTTAGAAGTCAATAAAGCGTTAGAGCAAACGCCGACGAATCAATCTTACACCTGGCGCAATCCCGATACCCAAGTGGATTACAACGTGCGTCCTACCGAGACTTATTACAGTAATAAGCAACCTTGCCGTAACTTTGTAACGACGGCGTTGATCGACGGTAAAGCCGAAAAGATAACGGGTAAGGCGTGCCGTGCCAACAACGGAGATTGGCAAGTTGTGCAGAACTAAGCAAGACGCAGCAGATGTCTAAAAGCAAAAGCTTGTATGCATGCACTGTGTGTGGCGCCCAGTCGCCGAAATGGAATGGCCAGTGCGGTGGTTGCGGGCATTGGAACACGCTAGTCGAAGAGGTGTTGCCTAGCGTGCAGGCTTCGTCGCTGTCTATCGGTTATGCCGGCGTGGCGCCGAGTCAGGCGACCTTGCTGGCGCAGGTGGAGCTAGCCGAACAGCCGCGTTTATCCAGCGGACAAGCGGAATTGGATCGCGTGTTAGGTGGCGGATTGGTTCCTGGTTCGGTGGTATTAATCGGCGGCGATCCGGGAATCGGTAAATCGACGTTATTACTCCAAACGCTGTGTCAGTTGAGCACGCAACACAAGGTGCTCTATGTCACGGGTGAAGAATCCTTACAGCAAGTGGCGTTGCGCGCGCGGCGCCTGGCATTGCCCAGTGCAGATCTAGTTGTGCTGGCTGAAACCCACGTCGAACGCATGATCGAGATAGCGCAACAACAAGCGCCGCAAGTGATGGTGGTTGACTCGATCCAAGCGGTGTTTACCGAGGCCCTGGGCGCAGCACCGGGATCGGTGGGTCAGGTGCGTGAGAGTGCGGCGCGCTTGGTACGTTTCGCCAAACAACACGGCACCGCCTTGTTTATTGTCGGTCACGTCACCAAAGAGGGAACCCTCGCTGGACCACGTGTATTGGAACACATGGTGGATACGGTGTTGTATTTCGAAGGCGATTCAGACAGTCGTTTTCGTTTGTTACGTGCCATAAAAAATCGCTTTGGGTCGGTCAATGAGTTGGGTATTTTTGCGATGACGGAACGCGGTTTGCGTGAAGTCAGCAATCCATCGGCGATTTTTCTCACGCGCAGTGCACAACCGGTGCCGGGCAGCGCGATCATTGTGACCTGGGAAGGCAGCCGTCCTTTGTTGGTGGAATTACAAGCCTTGGTGGATCAGAGCTACGGCACTAGCCCGCGGCGTATCACCGTCGGTTTGGAGCAAAACCGTTTGACCATGTTATTGGCGGTGTTACACAAACACGCTGGCGTGGCGACTTATGATCAAGATGTATTTGCCAATGTAGTGGGTGGGGTGCGTGTCAGCGAAACCGCAGCCGATCTCGCGTTATTGCTGGCAGTGTGTTCCAGTTTGCGTAATCGACCGTTGCCGCAGGATACGGTGATTTTAGGTGAAGTGGGCTTAAGCGGTGAAATACGCCCGGTACCGCGTGGCATGGAGCGTTTACACGAGGCGGCTAAACACGGGTTTAAGCGCGCTATCGTGCCTTTGGCCAATGCACCCAAGCCGTTGCCGATGATAGAGGTACAGCCGGTGCAACGCCTGGCGGAAGCCTTGGCACTGCTGTAATTTCATCAATGCAGCGTGTGTTATTCGACTAGCGTTATAGAGCTAATTTTTCTTAATATTTCCTTAATCTTAGCCAGGTATAGTCGTCCTAATAATAACAAAAATAATAGGACGTATTGGTATGCCGTTAGTTTCGTTTCCCGAATATTTACAGGGTTTGGGTATTAATCCAGGTGAACTTGCCAGGCTTGGGACAGATAAGTTGTATACTGCACTTCAGATTTATGGCTGTGCGACAGAGCAAGATGCGGCGACCTATTTTTTTAAAAATCATGTGAAAGCCTGGTATGACTCCGTGCAGAAAGGGTTGCGGGATCTGCTGCGGTCTCACCAGGTCGATGAGCAAACAATAGAGAAGCAGTTGGAGCTCTATAAACAAGGTATGCTAAATGCGAATGCGCATTGTACATTGCAGTTGAGGGAGCAAGGTTTTGTTGCATTCGTGCAAGCGTGGTTGGCGCAAGCAGAGGCTGAATTCCAATTGGTGCAACTGGGCAATAGTGAGTTTGTGCGTGTTCTGCCTTTGCCGCCTAGTGTCATCCCTATAAGTTCTTCATTTAAAAATGCAGGCGTGGCGTGCGTAGGCACGCTATTTTTTGGCGTTACTTCCAACGGCAGCCAGCGTGATATAACGATGAAGTGGAATAAGCGCGAAGCGTACAGTGGTACACACAGTGAGTTTAAAACGCTACTTTCAAAGCAAACCAAGAAACTAAGTGCGGCACAGGAAGCGAAATATACCTCGTCATTCCCCCGGTTCTTTACCCATAAAACCGGCTTGAACTTGGCTCAATTGTTAACAACGGATCGCCTGCATGCAGAAGACAGTTGGTTTTTGCAGTATGGCCTCGAGTTTGTTGCTGACGTAGCTGCTGCAGTAAAAGCCAGAGGCTTTCAGCCATTGCCTGCCGATTTACACACCCAAGCGCAGATTACGCCGCGCATAGAATTTATGACCAGCGTGACCTGCTGTTCGCGCGATCCAGTGCCAACTAATTTTTACGAAGGATGCCAATTATTGTTTAAAGCCTTGCGTGAAGATCTCACGAGAACAAGCGGGGCTGATGGCAGCAATATCCCTATGCTCATGTACGCCTTAGGCCCTTACGAAACGCAGCAAGCGGATCTCAAGAATCTAGTAGGATACGTAGACGCACAAGGTGAGTTTCAGTTGGGACGTCAGCAGTGGCGTCCCACGCCGTGAGGCGGCGAGGGTCGGTTGAGTTATAGCCAATGTGGTAGTACAATAACCAAAATTTAATGTTCGCACAATAATAACAGCAGGTAATTGAAATGACGTTTCAACAGGTAGTTCAGGTGAGTGATTTGACGCAGGCGCAAGGGCTTTTCGGTCAGGGGCATTGGTCTGCGGTGGGTTTTATGCTGGAGACTACGGGCTTTGAGCTTGAGGCGGTGCCTAGTGAGCGGCCCGTCATGTCACTACTGGAATTTGCGGTGCTAGGCGGTAACGATACAACGGTGCGTGACTTAGTGATTGCATGGTCGGGAGCGGACGCAGTGGCCTATCATCTCGATAAGTTATCGAACATGCTAATCAATGCATTGCGCCATGACAACTGTGCTGCGTTATTGAATGCTTTGGCGCTGCAGCCGTTATACAAAGAGGGGATGCGCAAGTTACTCACTCAGACGGGCGAGCCCAAACAACGTTTTGACGCGCGTATGCTGTATAAGGGTGATAGAGCGCTGGATTTATTTATCGATGACTTAATGACTCCGCCACCACAAGCAGCTGTCCTGCTTGACACGCCACCACGGGCCAACTCACGGCGAGGTGCTGATGAAGTGGATGTAGTGGGGACGACACCAGAACGCACGCGTACGAATAATGCGGCGATCAATGCTGCACAGGTAGGGCTATTTGGTGATACGCATAAGCGTTCTCTAGAAAATGGTTTTGAGACAGAGCCAAAACGCCATTTGACGTTTTGGAATCACGAGCCTGATGGTATAGAGGAAATTCAGGTTAACCCGGCAGAGCAAATGCATACTGGCATGGCAGGGCAACAGCCGCCGTCATTGCCGCGCTATTTGCCTAACTAGAATGAGAGAAAGTTTGCGGTTGCCGGCTTAAGGGCACAGGGTAAAGCAAAACAGGGTATTCGTTCGGTCCTTAGCGACGATGCACACTTTATTAAGCCGTTCGCCCTGAGGGCCTGCACGTAGTGCGGCGTCTCGAAGGGTATACGAACGATTTAAAGTGCGTGCTTCATCAGGGTGAACGGACGTTGGCATCGCGTAGCACTCTGTGTCACGTGATCATGTAGCAGGGAAGGAGTCAGTGATGTTTGATAAGCTTATACCATTTAAAAATGTAGCGGATGCAGAAGCTATCTACTTGCAGAATGGCAGCGATTTAATGGCGGTGGGTTTTCCCGTATCCTTGGGTGGTGCATGGTATGCTATGGCGTTACCCGAACCACGATCCTACTTAGAATTGCTCGTTATGCACGGTGATGTTGGCAGGTTGACGCAGTGTGTGGGCGACTTGCAACAACAGCCCCGTGTGGTTGCGTATCTTGCGGATAAATGTGAAAAGATAGCTTGCGGCGCGCTCAGGCATGATGCGGCCACGGCCACGGGGTTGTTGCGGAGCCTTTGTGCTTACCCGCCGTTTCAGCAGTTTATTGCTGGTGTGGATTTAGGTAGCAACAGTGAAGTAGCCAAGATGATTCGGGTAAAAAGCTATAAAGAAAATGTCATTGAATTACGGGCGTTATTTCCCGTGCGTAGTGATGTAGTCGTTGATCGTGCTGCAGAAAGAATATCATCACCATATCCCGGTTAAACTTTCCGTTCATGCGTTTGTTTTTCTTGGGTTGTAGGAGTTTTGTGTGAGCGTTGTATTTGTCGCGTGATGGGAAGGGAAGGAGTAAGTGATGTTTAGGGAGAACGAGGCATTTGAAAGTCTGGAGCGTGCGGGCCTTGTCTATTTGGCGCATGGCAGCCAATTGATGGCGGTAGGTTTTGACATGTCGGCAAACAACGGCCTACAGCTGAGCGTAATGCCCGAACAAAGCATACGGTCCTACTTGGAATTGATGATCATTAGCGGTAACGAAGCCGCGCTAGCGCAGTGCTTAGTCCAGTTGCAAACACAGCCCACTGCCGCCGCGTACCATGCTGATAAATGTGAGGATATGGCTAGGGCCGCGTTACTGCATCCAGGACCACTCGCCGCAGCATTGTTGCGTTGCCTTTGCACCTACCCGCCCTTTCAGCAGTTTATCGCTAATGTGGACTTAGGTGGCAGTAGTGGTATAGCTAACCGGGTGCGGGTAAGAGGGTACAAGGAGAACACCCAGGACTTACGGGATTTATTTGCCGCACAGCGTACCCCAGTTGCAGGCTCTGTTCAACCTGCATCTTCGTTACTGCTGAGCGTTAAATAACGGAAACTACGCTCATTTAGTCGTCGCGCCGGGGCTGAGCACGACGTTACGGCCGTAGAATATTTCTAACATTTCATGGCGTAAGCGTTGACTGATGGCGCTTAGCTCGGGGCTAGAAAATTCGCCTTCGCCGCTGCTAAATAGGTAATTATTTAGCGAGAAATCTTTTAATAGCATTTTGGTATGAAAAATATTTTCTTGATAGATGTTCGCATCTATCATTTGGTAGCGCGTGCGTGTGTCTTCCGGCACATAGTTCTGAATGGAATTGATGTTGTGATCGATAAACACCTTTTGGCCATCGATGGTACGGGTGAAGCCGCGCACGCGGTAGTCTATGGTCACGATGTCGGAATCAAAGGAATGGATCAAGTAATTCAACGCTTTTAACGGCGAGATCAAGCCGCACGTAGAGACATCGATATCGGCGCGGAAGGTACTGATACCGTCATCGGGATGGCTCTCTGGATAGGTGTGCACGGTGATGTGGCTTTTGTCTAAGTGACCAACCACGGCAGCGGGCAGTGGACCGGGTGCTTCGATTTGTGAATCCACGTGGCGTTCATCTACGTTGTCTTCGGCGATGAGCATGGTGACGCTCGCGCCTTGTGGCTCATAATCTTGATACGCGATATTGAGAATGGTCGCGCCAATGATTTTGGTGACTTCGGTCAAGATAGAGGTTAAGCGATCGGCGTTATACACTTCATCGATATATTTAATATATTCCTGTTTGTGCTCTGTGGTCTTGGTGTAACAAATATCGTAGATATTAAAGCTCAGGGTTTTAGTTAGATTGTTGAAGCCCAACAATTGCAGTTTGTGATTGGCCATACGCATCGTTCCCACAGTCGCGACAGTGAATAAAAAAAGAATAGGGGTACTATTCAGAAGTCGCCCAGATTAACGTGAGTCGTCTGGTTTAGCAAGGGGTGGATGGTAAATCATTTGGATTATATTGCCATCTGGGTCACTGCAATAAAAGCTGTGGGCGCCATCGCGGTGCGCGCGTGGCGCGGTTTTGATGGTGACGTGCTGCTCCAGCAAGAACGTGTGCCACGCCAGTACGTCGGCAGGTGTTGCCAGAATAAATCCCAGGTGATCCAGGCGTTGTTGTGGCGCCAGCACGAAGCCCGCAGGGGCGCGGTGTAGCGCTAAATTATCGTTACCCGAGGTCAGATAGAGGTTATCCGGATCCGGGCGCCACTCAACCTGCATACCTAATAAGACCGTGTAAAAGTATTCGCAGGCTTCGAACTGAGTGACCCAGAGTGCGACGTGGTGTAAGCCGCGGGTTGCAGGTGGACGCTTTATCATATTTGTTCCTCTCAACAACTCGGCCGCAAGCGACCGAGATGGTTTCCTTAATTGTGATTTCGCCTGCGCGAAATAGTCGCGCGGACGGCGACCAGAGCGGCGCTCGTATAGGCTCCCCTCTGGACTTCCCCTTTGCCTCACCCGCGAGCGGGTGACCTCTTTCTTTAAACAGAGTGCTGGGCGAAGCTCATGACATCGCTGATGGCATGACCCTGTGTGGCGAGTAGGACTAGGCGATCGATGCCCAACGCTACACCGGCACAATCCGGTAAACCGTGTGCTAAGGCCGCTAATAGATGCTCGTCAATCGTCACGGGAGAAGCACCTAACTTAACACGCCATTGGTTAGTAGCGATGAAGCGTTGGCGTTGTTCCTTGGCGTCGGCTAGTTCATGGTAGCCATTAGCGAGTTCCACGCCGCGGTAATAGACTTCGAAGCGTTCGCCCACACGCACATTGCCTTGTTGGCGTGTTTGCGCCAGTGCCGCTTGCGACACGGGATAATCGTAAATAAATAACGGTTGTTGCTGGCCCAAGTGGGGCTCCACACAATGCGTCATCAATAGATCTAAGCATGCGTCTTTATCTAAATCATCGATGCATTCCAGTGGGATCTGTTGTTGCTTGATCAGCTGACGTAATTGGGTGAGCGTGCTGTCGTGTGGATTGATCGCCAAGTATTGCTGGAATACTTGTGCATAGCTAAGACGTGTAGCTGGCGGGCAGGCAAGTACGGCTTGTAGCAGGGCATCAACCTCATGCATTAACGCGTGGTGATCAAACCCAACTCGGTACCATTCCAGTAAGGTGAATTCGGGGTTATGTAAACGGCCTTGTTCTTCCTGCCGAAAGGCTTTGCAGATTTGATAAATAGAACCGCTACCCGCAGCCAATAAACGTTTCATCGCTGCTTCAGGTGAGGGTTGTAGGTACAGTGTGTGCTTGTCATGATGGCACGTCATGAGCTGTAAATGCGGATCGGCAATGACGCTGCGCATGAGCAGTGGGGTATCTACTTCTAAAACATGGGCGGCCGCGAAAAATGCACGAATGCGCGCGAGTATAGCCGCACGTTGGGTTAAGTGCGCTAGGCTGGCGGTGGGCATCCAGTCAGTATCATTCATTATTCTTTGACTCGCGAGACGTATTCACCGATGCGGGTATCGACTTTGATGACTTCTTCCACTTGCACAAACAGAGGAACGCGCACCACGGCGCCCGTTTCTAGGATGGCTGGTTTACCACCGCCACCGGAAGTGTCTCCGCGCACACCCGGATCGGTCTCGACTATTTTGAGAGTGACGAAATTAGGCGGCACGACCAGGATCAAGGCGTCATTCCACAACGTGACGGTACATAGCTCTTGCCCTTTAAGCCATTGTTTGGCTTCACCCACTACGTCGTCACTCGCATTATATTGCTCGAAGCTTTGCGGATGCATGAAGGTCCAGGTGCTGCCGTCGTTATATAAGTACTGCATAGGCGCCTCTTCTACGTCGGCCCCTTCTACGTTGTCACCGGATTTAAACGTGCGTTCGATGACCCGTCCGGTCAGTAAATTCCGCAATTTTACACGGCTAAAGGCTTGGCCCTTGCCGGGTTTGACGAATTCGTTTTCGATAATGTTGTAAGGCGCCTGATCCAGCATGATTTTTAATCCGCCTTTAAACTCGCTTGTACTGTAAATAGTCATGAATGATTCCTCTTGCGCCATTTTCCTGCAAAACGCCTATGATACTGGTATCATCCTGGGCTTTAAAGAGATAGAACATAAAATATGTTGCAGCTTGCTTTATCGGATTGGCGCCAATCCTTAGTAAACGTGGTTAAACAACCACAGGAATTGTGGCAGTTGTTGCAATTGGATGCCACTTGGCTTCCCGCGGCGTTGCGCGCGCATACCTTGTTTCCACTGCGCGTGCCGCGTAGTTTTGTCGCACGTATGCGGGTCGGTGATCTGCAGGACCCCCTGTTACGCCAGGTGTTGCCGTTGGATGCCGAGCAGGAGAGGGTCGCGGGTTTTGTGCGCGATCCTTTGAATGAGCAACAGACGAATGTACTACCTGGCTTATTACACAAATATGCGGGGCGTGTATTATTGACGGTGACCGGAGCCTGTGGCGTTCATTGTCGCTATTGTTTCAGGCGCCATTTCCCCTATGCGGAGAATCAACCGAGTCGGCAATCGTGGCAAGCGGTGCTAGATTACATCGCTGCAGATCCCCGCATCCACGAAGTAATTTTTAGTGGTGGCGATCCATTGGTTGCCGATGATGAGTATCTACTGGAGCTGATCGCGCGCGTTGCAGCCATTAACTCAGTAAGCACCTTGCGTATTCATAGCCGTATGCCGATCATCATTCCCGAACGCATGACCACTGATTTACTGCAAGGCTTAGCCCGCAGTCGATTGCAGGTGGTGCTAGTTTTGCATTGCAACCATGCCAATGAGTTAGACGCCAGTGTGCAACATGCGTTGCATGCTGCGCGTGACAGCGGTATTACCTTGTTAAATCAGTCGGTGTTATTGCGTGGGGTGAATGACACCGTGCATGCATTACGCGATCTGTCTGAGGCGCTGTTTACGGCAGGGGTATTGCCTTACTATTTGCATCTACTCGACAAAGTGCAAGGTGCTGCACATTTCGACGTAGAGCATGCCGTGGCAAAACAGCTATGGCAAGAGTTGCAATACCAGTTGCCGGGTTACCTGGTGCCACGTTTAGTCCATGAGCAAGCAGGTGCGCGTGCCAAAACTATCATATGAGTGCGAGTTGTGCTGCACTGTGCGTGTTGGCAAAGCCCACCCCTATGCCGAGCAGACGTATCGGTTTTTGTTGTCGGGCATAGCCGGTAGTGAGCAGTTGTGTAAACAAACTGGGTGAGAGTTGCTGTGTGGTGTTTTCGATACGCGTGTGTTGAAAATCGTGAAATTTGATTTTCACAAATTGTTTGTGTATCGCTGTGGTCGGCGCGTGCTGGGCGAGACGGCGTTGCAGTTGTTGGTATAGCGGTTCTAGTTGACTCACGCAAGCTGCTAGCGTCGTGAGATCGCGTTCGAAGGTGTGTTCTACGCTCAATGATTTACGTTCTCTGCTGGTGTTGACGGCGCGATTATCGATGCCGCGTGCGAGTTCATACAGACGATTACCACTGTTGCCAAACAGTTGTGTGATCTCGAGTAACGACAGTTTTTGTAGATCACCGCAGGTGTGAATATGTAACTTATGCATACGTTGCGCCGTCACCTTGCCGACCCCGGCGATCTTACTGACGGGCAAGGTCTGCATGAAAGCATCTACGGCCAGTGGGGTAATAGCAAATTGGCCGTTGGGTTTGCGCCAATCACTGGCGACCTTGGCTAGAAATTTATTGGCGGCGATGCCGGCGGACGCGGTTAGGCCGTGTTCCGCGTAGATACGTTCGCGTAAATACCGGGCCATGCGGATGGCACTGCCTTGGCAATGCGTACTTGCCGTTACATCCAGATAGGCTTCATCCAGGGATAGGGGTTCTATGCAGGTGGTGATTTCTCGCAGATTTTTTGCAATCGCGTGCGCCACTTCGCGGTACCGTTGCATACGCGGTGGGATGATGACGAGATCGGGGCAAAGACGCAGCGCATGTGCCGATGCCATTGCCGCGTGTAGGCCATATTGCCTAGCCACGTAGTTACAGGTGCATAGCACCCCGCGTTTATCCGCCGCGCCACCGACGGCCAAGGGCCGCTTGCGTAGGCGCGGATCATCGCGCATTTCTATGGCCGCATAGAAGCAATCCATGTCGATATGAATGATCTTGCGTTGTGGTGTGTTTTGCATCGTGCCTTATCATCATGCTACAGTCGCCGCCTAGATTATCACGAGGGAGTTGTAGCATGCGACACGTTATTTGTGGGCTCATTTTTTTTAGTGCGCTGTGGCTGAGCGCAGCCCAAGCGGCTCCTAGCATCGAAGAAAAAATGGGTCAAATGCTAATGTTTGGTTTTCAAGGACAACAGGTGAATGCAGATTCGCCTTTCGTGCGTGATCTGCAACGCTATCATATCGGCGGCGTGATTCTGTTCGGACGCAACATTACGCAGCCTGGCCAGACTAGTCGCATCGATGACAAGCTGCGGTTACGCCAGCTCGTGACTCGCTTAAAACAATCGAGTCGATTACCGCTGTTGGTTGCTATTGATCAAGAAGGTGGCCGGATCGAGCGCTTAAATCCGAGCAATGGCTTTGCTCATACTTTATCGGCACAAGAACTGGGTCAATTGGATGAGGTGGAAAGGACTCGCAGCAATGCCACGACGATCGCAAAGGAGTTGCGATGGGTGGGTATTAATGTGGATTTTGCGCCGGTGGTCGATCTCAATATCAATCCGCATAGCCCGGTGATAGGTGGCTTGGGCCGCAGTTTTTCCGCGGATCCCGCGGTCGTTGCGCGGCATGCACGGGTGTTTGCCAAGGTGTTTACGCAGCATCAGATAGCGTGTGCCAGCAAACATTTCCCCGGACACGGCAGTGCGCAGACCGATTCCCACCAAGGTTTTACCGACGTGACCGAGACGTGGTCCGCTACCGAGTTAGCGCCGTATCAACCATCGGTGGGGCAGGTCTGTCCCATGGTGATGGTGGGGCATGTGTTCAATCGTCATTTAGATGCGGCGGCTCCGGCTTCGCTATCGGCTCCGACGATCACGGGTGTGTTGCGCGGCCAATTGCATTTTGCCGGGGTAGTGATAACGGATGATTTACTCATGGGTGCGGTGAGCAAGCAATACAGTTTGCGTGAGACCATCAAGCGCGCGGTCAATGCCGGCAATGATATCTTGTTATTTGGTGATAACAGCGTGCAGCACTACCCGCAATTACCCAGCACGGTAGTGGCTCTCATGCGGGATTTATTGCGTAAAGGCGAAATAAGCCCGGCCCGCATAGACATGGCTTATCAACGGGTTATGGCACTCAAGCAAAGCTTGGGGCTGGTCAAATAGCAACGCGGGCTAGGTGCTACAGTCAGCCTCAGTTAGAGGCTGGCTATGGGCTTGACATAAGTTTGTGCAGAACCTATACTTTTCTCTGTTTTGGAGAAAAAATAATAACGAGGTTGCCATGCCATTTCCCTATACGCTTGAGATTGTTTCACTTACGTTAGCCAGCCAGTCCATAGTAATTGAGCGTAGGGTTAACAACAAAGAGTTCTTACAGAAATTGTCTGCTGCCATAGACATGGCTACGGCCTTCAACCCGGGCGAGAAAGCAAAACTAATCGGACGCTTGCACGCCCTTGTTTTTTTGCCTACAGCAAGCACGTATACCGCAACAGAGCAGCTGGAACAGATAGGCAATAAGCTACTGGCCTTACATGCGGCTAAGGATCCCGAATGTGGATTGCTCATCCATGCCTTGTTTGACGAAGTGTTAGAGCCTGCAAACCGAGATATTGACACTGTTCGCCAGGTATTATTGGGTTATGTAGGGTCTGCCTCAGCGGCCCCGCGCGACCCATGGGCGCAAGGGTTGGTTGATGCCGTTACCCCGTTTTTGGACGCTTGTGTCGAGAAACGTTTGGATCCCGCAGATAACAATAATTTTGTGCAGCCATTACGTCACCTGCGTGCGCTGCGCGCAGAGATGCAAGGCCTTGATCCGTATGCGCTCAGCGTTGACGGAAATGCGAATGTCGATCGGATATATAAAAACCTGTTAAAACACGCGCTTAGTGTTTATCAACACTATTGGCGCATTTGGACCCCGTCTTATAGGGCGCAAGTGAGTGGTGCGTTGCGTGCGTGTTTAGTGACATTACGTACCCAACTTGACCCTGAGTCGGTGCAGAGAATAGAGCGCGATGCGTTAGCTGGGGCGTGGGGCGAGGTATTGTCGGAAAAAATCAATCGCCTTTATCCGCAGGGCATTTATGCCGATCAAGTGCTTGGTTTAGATGCGTGGGGAAAGCAGCCGCACTGGGCATTATTACCTGAGCATGAAGCCGCATTACAGCCATATACCGCATCTGGTGTGGTGCAGCGTGTTTGTGACGATGCAGCTGCTCAACTGACTGCAAAAGCGTGGTTGGATGCGGATAATTGGGTGGACGAGCTGGGGCGTAAGCCTAACCTCTTGTTACTGCATGTTGGGGATGTGCTCGATGATTATAAACATTACTTGTTACCCGCAGTCGGTGAGCCGACCGAGATACCCAAGCACCCAGGAATTTATCTGTATCGCAAGGCGGAACCACAGGATATCGGTGTCGTGGTGGTGCATGCCGATAACGCAGGCCACGAAATCTTTAACTTAACCGAGTTGATGCAGGCAGCGAAGGAGGTAGCGGAGCAGGCAGCGATGTCGTCTGATGTAACTATTCCGCCACAGTTATTTTCTCTAGATACAATAGACTGGAGCATAGGGTATCAGTGGCAATTGGTGTCCGCTAAGCCGCAGGCCATGTCCACTGAGCGCGGATTTTATTTCTATAAAGACGGGCAACGTGAAATGCTGTTGGTGGTACATGGCCCTGAGCAGCAGGAAATATTAGACCTCACCGCAACAGGCCGAGACTTAGGTATCCAATGGGCTAATTTAGGCAATAAGCCATCGACCATGGCGATCATGGATACGTCGAGTAAAGCATTCATCATGCGGCAGGCCAATCCGCAGTATTTACAACCCCGCAACGGTGGGGCGGGTAAACCCGTGGCTATTGAATTATCGTCGCGTACGGTTGGCGTGATTGCCAACGCGTGTCAGCATGCCATGACTCCCGGGGTTAATTCTGCGGCAAAGGCGTATTTCACAGAGCAGATGTTACCGCCAATCTTGTGCGATGCCATGCAAAGCACAGCTGCCAATCCGTGGTGCGCGGATGCCGAGGGTGCAGTGGATACAGATACGCAAACGAAGATAATGAAAGCAGCTCAGCATTGTGCTCGTACATTAGCACTTTGTCCTACGCCACAGGCAATAGTGGCAAACTATCAGACTAAGATTCAGCTTAATTTTTCTGAAATACGTTTTCTTACCGATAAGGCACATGGAGAAGCACGGAAACACTATGTAGATACAGTGGTTAATGATTACAGACAGCAGTTAATAACGATTTTGCAGGACTATGCAGCCCGCTTTGCGCCAGGCTGGTTAGATGGAAGCATTATGCAGAAATCTATCACGGGCTTTGAGCAAGCCTGCGGCGACGCAGTTACGCGTGCTGATTCATCGCAGGCAGTGGTTGCACAGATAGCTGCGATCACGCAAGAGCAGTTAGCGCATTTTTACGTGATCCTAAACGCAATCATTACGCAAGCCGAGGCATGGAAAACGCTGTTGCCACATTCATCCGCTGGCGCATTGCCTGCTGTTTATGTTGAGATGGAACGCGTGGCCGCGGCAACCACATTGCGTTTCGCATGTGATGCAAGGTATTTTGGTGATGTAGTCGCACTCTCGCAAGTGTTGGAAGATAGTCAGACTCGCTCCAATTTGTTGTTAGGCTCTATGGCGCTGTTGCGTACTAAGTTGGAACCAATATTCTTGTCGCATGCGGAATTTATCGCGAAACAGGAGCGTGCGCGAGCGGGTAGCATAACTAATTTTTTTAGTTCTATGACAAGCACATGGTCTACGCTTGCTTCCCCTAAAGAGGAACGCGAACAACAGGCGCTGCAAGCACGCCAAGCCACCTTGCAACAATACGCTGGGTTAGAAGCTCATGCGCTCATGCAATTTTGGTTGCAAGCCAAGGATACATCGACTGAGTACCAACAGAAGCAACACGTAGAAAATGCAATTGTGAGTGTAACTCAATATTTGCGGGATAAGACAGTCGCGGAGGCTGAGCAAGCTTACGTGAACGCAACAACACCGATCGCTGTTTGCAAGAAATAATACGGCTGCGAACCGGCCTGTAGGCCGGTTCATCTGATATGTCCCCGCGAATTAAAAACAGCCGTTCGCCCTGAGGAAGCGTGCACTTTAAACCGTTCACCCATTCGAGACGCACGCACTGTGTGCGTGCTCCTCAGGGCTAACGGTTTAAAGTGTGCGATGTCTCGAAGGGTAGGAACGGTGAAAGTTAGGTTTATCAACTTGTTACGTTAAAATTTCGTGGGGAGGTATCAGCTCCTCAGGGCGAACGGTTGTTTTTAATTAATCTTGTGTGAAGCCGCTCCACAATGTACTGTCGTCTTGCGCCACGGCGTGATCGCGACGCAGCGCTATGGCTTCGTGATGTAGGCGTTCCGCTTGTTGACTGGCTGTTTCAGGCTGTTGCGCACGCAACGCGGCGAGAAAAATATCTTCGTCACTGACAAAATGCTTGTTAACTTTGGTTTGCATAATAAATCCCGTGTGAATGTCGTATCGTTTTACTCGGCAACCAGTTCGCCGGCAAACATAATCTTGCGTAATTTTTTAATGGCTTCATTTTCCAGTTGACGAATACGCTCGGCAGAAACCGCAAAGTGTTCGGCCAAGGTTTGCAGCGTGGCTTTTTCTTCGCTGAGCCAGCGTTGTTGTAAAATCAACTGGCTGCGTTTGTCCAGCATAGTAAAAGCGCGATGGAATTTATGGGCGTTTTGTTTTTCCCAGTCGTATTTTTCCCACAGTAGCGCCGGATCATAACGCTTATCTTCTAAAAAGTTGGCGGGTACCGCATGTGTGCTGTTGTCGCTCTCATCGTCCGGTGTGCTATCAAAACTGCTGTCATAAGCGGCCAGCCGTTTTTCCATCTCTTGCACATCGGAGCGACTGACGTGCAGTGTTTCGGCAACGTCTTGCGCTTCTTCGGGTGTGAACCAGGTATTCTCGCGTTTGTTGCGGCGTAAGTTGAAAAACAATTTGCGCTGCGCCTTGGTGGTGGCGACTTTGACGATACGCCAATTGCGAATGATAAATTCGTGAATTTCAGCTTTGATCCAGTGTACGGCGAAAGAAACCAAGCGTACGCCGATCTCTGGGTCGAAGCGTTTGATGGCTTTCATCAATCCCACGTTGCCTTCTTGAATCAAATCAGCGAGACCCAGACCATAGCCCGAGTAGCCACGGGCAATCTTGACGACAAAACGTAAGTGACTCAAGACCAAGCGCCGCGCCGCGTCTATATCATTTTGTTCGAGTAATTGCTTGGCTAATGTCTGTTCCTCTTCTTGGCTTAGCATGGGAGCACGTTGCACGCTGGCGATATAGGCATCCAAGCTGTGGATGGGGAATGCCAAATTAGCCAACTGTTTGCTTCTGAACAATTCGATTGCGCTGTCAGTTGTCATTACACTCTTCCTACTTCTTAGCTCTTCGGGTTCGACCGGTAAACGAAGTCCATTTCTACCACAAATCTGCCTATTTTTCCAGCCTTCGGGGGGGATTTCTTTTTGCGTGTAGTGGTAAGGCTAATGTTCTTGCGCCACTGAGTAGCGCCACAAAACGCTGGATTTTCTGTGCAGAAATAGGGCCACTGTAGTTTTTCAGCTAGTTTTCTGACTAGTAATTAAGCGTTCTTAAATAAACTTTGACTTTTCCGCGAATCTCACTGGCATATAGTTGACAAGAGTAGTCCAGTTGGAGAAAATACGCGGCTTGACTTTTGGGAGGGGTTCCCGAGCGGCCAAAGGGATCAGACTGTAAATCTGACGGCTCTGCCTTCGTAGGTTCGAATCCTACCCCCTCCATAACGCTAAACCAAGGATCTGGGGTTGTTGCTAGTCTGGCATCTTCTTAGATTGGGCGTGTACCCTGCTGGGTTTGCGCATGATTGGCGGCGGAAGCGGCAGTGAAGTTGATACAGTGCGGGTGTAGTTCAATGGTAGAACTTCAGCCTTCCAAGCTGATAGCGTGGGTTCGATTCCCATCACCCGCTCATAGTTGGAGGCGGGTATTTGTAACCATGGTGCCTTTATTTTTAAGGATTAGGATGGCCCACATAGCTCAGCGGTAGAGCACTTCCTTGGTAAGGAAGAGGTCACCGGTTCAAGCCCGGTTGTGGGCTCCAGTTAAGGGTTGTGTTGAAAAACTAACAAGCTATATAGGAGTTTTGCTATGTCTAAGGGAAAATTTGAGAGAACAAAACCACATATAAACGTCGGTACTATTGGTCACGTGGATCATGGTAAAACAACCTTGACAGCGGCGCTTACCAAAGTCCTAGCAGAAGTCTATGGTG
>CAZYIF010000003.1:121544-167669 GCA_964646995.1 uncultured Gammaproteobacteria bacterium | reverse complement strand
GTGGCAGAGTGGTTATGCAGCGGCCTGCAAAGCCGTGGACGCCGGTTCGATTCCGACCCCAGCCTATTCCTAATGGCTGCAATTTTTATAGATGCCCGGATGGCGAAATTGGTAGACGCAAGGGACTTAAAATCCCTCGGGTGTATAACCTGTGCCAGTTCGAGTCTGGCTCCGGGCACCATCTTAGTCTGGTTATGTATTTTGTTGTAACGCCGCTTTTAATTCCTAATTGTGATTTTGTAACTATCATCATCAGAGATATACCGCTCCCACTTCGACATGCGAATTTTAGTCGTTTGTTTACGCCGTATATTGTGTTGATGACCGGCACAAAGTAAATTTGTGCACGGGTCACCCAAGGGAAGAATCGCGATTCTCCCCTTGGGGAACCCCATCGCGAGAAGAACACTTCAAAATGCAAAAAGCGCATTTTGAAGTGCAATGGGTATATCAGGGAGATCACTATGCCTAGAGTGGCTGCGCTGCAACTGTGTTCTACGTTACAGGTCGATGAAAATTTACAAATGGTGGCTACGCTGTTGCAACAAGTTGCGGCGCAGCAGGTTGAGCTCGTGGTGTTGCCGGAAATGTTTTCTGCGCTGGGATTGAATGAGCAGGCACTGCGTGCGGCGCAACAAGACGTTGGCGTAGGCAAAGTACACGATTTTTTGGCGCAACAGGCTGCTTTGCATCGACTATGGATAGTAGCGGGCACCTTACCGATTCGTAGTGGCGACGGCGAAAAATTCAGTGCGGCTTGTCTGGTGTATGATGCCGCGGGTCAGGTGGTGGCACGTTACGACAAAATACATTTATTCGATGCGGTGATCTCTCCTAGTGAATCTTACCAGGAATCGGCGACGACGCAGGCCGGTGATCGGATCGTGGTAGTGGATACCCCAGTCGGTAAAGTCGGTTTAGCCGTGTGTTATGACATACGCTTTCCGCAGCTATTTACCGCGTTGTTTGCGCAAGGGGCAGAAATTTTAGCGATTCCTGCGGCGTTTACCGTGACCACCGGTGCAGCGCATTGGCAGTTGCTGGCGCGCTGCCGTGCCGTAGAGCATTTTTGTTATGTGATTGGTGCCTGCCAGGGCGGCACTCACGCCCACGGTAGACAGACCTACGGTCACACGTTGATTGTGGATCCATGGGGCAGGGTGCTGGATGAGCGCACGCTATTGACCCCGGGTATTGTGTATGCCGACATTGATTTGGCGCAGTTACATGCGACGCGTCAAGCCATGGGTAGGGTACATACACCGATTCAACATTTCCCCTAAAACTTATGCGCTAGCGGCATAAATGTTGATCCGTTTATGCCACACACAGTTGCAGCAAATAATCCAACGCCTGATCTAAGGCACGTTCGGGAACCGCGGTGGTGTAACCCGTATTTGTGCGATGTATTGTACCGATAGCCTTAAGTAATACAAAGTGCGGTTGACATTGGCGTGATTTTTTGTCGCGTAGTAGCGCCTGGTGTAAAGCGTCTTTAGAGAGTGTTGTGTTGACACGTAGCGGTATCTCGTAGCGTGCGATAAGGTTTTTTATTTGAATAAATGCCGCATCGTCTAACAGACCCAGTTGGGTGGCGAGGTAACTTTCTACAATAATGCCGATGGCCACGGCTTGGCCGTGATTCAGCGTGTAATCGCTCAGCTGTTCCAATGCGTGCGCGATGGTGTGTCCCAGATTTAATCCGTCGCGTACAGGATCTTGTGGCGTAGCGGTGGCAACGATATGAGATTTGATGATAGCACTACGCGTGATCACTGCGGTTAACGCTTTTATTTCTTTGTTGAGTAAAGCGTCGGCTTGTTGAGTGAGTTCATCCATATAGCCTGGGTCGCAGATCAACGCGTGTTTGATTATCTCAGCAAATGCCGTGCGGTATTCCTGATCGGGTAAGGAGCGCAGGAGTTGCGGATCCACAAAAATTGCGTGCGGTTGCTGGATGATGCCAATGAGATTTTTACCGTGCGGTGTATTGATGGCAGTCTTGCCGCCTAGCGCGGCATCGACCATGGCTAGCAAGGTAGTCGGCAGATACACGGCGGGTATGCCACGGTAATATGTTGCAGCGACAAAGCCAGCGAGATCCGTGATGACACCGCCGCCCAATGCCAGGATGCAGGTTTGCTGATCACAACCCCACGCCAGTAGTTGATCTTCGATATGACTTTTCATCGCACGCGACTTGGATTGTTCTCCTGCGGGAATCACGATGGTTTGGTTGGGTAGCTTATGCGCCACTAAGTGTTGCGTTAACGCGTCGCCATACAATGCCGCAACCACGTCATCTGTCACAATCACCACCTGACTGTCAAGCCGCTGACAGCATTGAATGAGGGATGGAGCGGAGAATAAATCGTTCACATAAAGGGGTGTGGTGATGGTTGCCTGACTCATGCGCTATGTCCCATGCGTGCGTTTCTATTCATGAGTAAGGCATCGGCGAGTACGAGGTAACACATGGCTTCCACCACAGGAACAGCGCGAATGGCAACGCAGGGGTCGTGCCGTGCATTCTCGGGCAGTAACAAGGTTTGGCTATTGCCTTGCATATCGGTGGTGCGTTGTGCTTGTTTGATGCTGGAGGTGGGTTTAAACGCGACTCTACCGCATAGTGGCATGCCGGTGGAGATGCCGGCTAGTGTACCACCGGCATGATTGGTGGCGGTGCGTTGTTGTGGATCGGGCGTGAAGGCATCGTTGTGTTGCGAACCGCGCATGCGTGCAGCTTGAAATCCCTCTCCTATCTCGAAACCTTTACTGGCGGGAATGGAGAGCATGGCTTTCGCCAAATTTGCTTCTAATTTTTCATACACGGGATCGCCCAAGCCCACCGGTATATCGTATCCCACAAATTCCACGATACCGCCTAGTGAATCGCCTGCCGTGCTGGCTTCTGTGAGCGCCTGGGTCATGCGTTGTTCGGCGTGTGCATCCGGGCAAAATAAACGACTGTTGTTAAGTTGTTGGCGTAAGCTAACGCGTGACAAACAGGCTGGTTCCAGATCTACGCTACCGATGCTTTTGATGTAAGCGATGACTTCTATGCCCGCTGTCAGGGCAATTTTACGTGCTACCACACCCGCAGCCACCCGACAGGCAGTTTCTCGTGCCGAAGCGCGACCACCACCCCGGTGATCGAAGCAACCGTACTTTTGCAGGTAGGTGTAGTTAGCGTGTCCGGGGCGCAGCAAGTGTTTAATCGGTTCGTAACTACTGGCATCGGCATCGTGATTGTAAATAATAATCGACAACGGTGCGCCCGTGGTGTGATCATCCAGAGTGCCCGCGAGCAGTTGTGCGTGATCCGGCTCTGCGCGCGTTGAGGTATAGGCACTTTTTCCCGGGGCGCGTTGCGCTAATGCCCGATTAATCTCCTCCTCACACAGTGCAATACCGGCGGGACAGCCGTCTATCACCACACCGATGGCCTTGCCATGCGATTCGCCCCAGGTGGTTACCTTAAACAAATTACCGAATGTATTACTCGCCATGGCTACCTCGATAGTCATAAATTAAGGATGCGATATCGGTGCAGCTGCGCGCCGTGGTATCGATGATATGATCCGCATGCGTGATGTACAGGCCATCTCTACTGTGTACATAAGCATGCAGTGCCTGTGCGATATCGCCGCTTTGTTGGTACACTGCTTGCGCCGTGATAATACTCGGTATGGTTTTATACGTGAGTAAACGTTGTAACAAAATTTCCGTGTCGGTGTAAAGATAAATTAATTTACCGCGTGTTTTTATCTCGATGACATTCGCAGGCTGCAGTAGGGTGCCGCCACCGGTGGCCACAATACTATTGTTCAAGTCACCCAGCTGATGGATGATATTTTTTTCCAATTGTCTAAACGCCTGCTCGCCGATGTGGGCGTAGAGGCTGGCTATGGTAGAGTGATCGCCGTGCGCCGCCAGCATTAACGTGTCGGTATCAATAAATTGCGCCGCGTAGCGTGCGGCGAACAGTGTAGCTATGGTGGTTTTTCCGCAGCCTTTGTAGCCACATAGAAAGAGTGGTGTTGTCATGAACTGAGCTCGATGCGTGCACCCAGCGTTTGCATCGCCGGAATAAAGTCAGGATAGCTTTTGCTGATGCATTCAATATCTTGTAGACGACACGGTGTGCTGGAGCCGCATGCAGCAACTATCAATGACAAGGCAATGCGGTGATCCCTGTGTGAGTGCAGTTCGGCACCGTGCAGTGCACCACCGGTAACGGTGAGGCTAGTGTCGGTTGCCTGGATTTGCGCGCCCATTTTGGTTAACTCTTGGGTGATCGCGGCTAAGCGATCGCTTTCTTTGTAGCGTGCGATAGCGGCGTTGGTGAGTGTCGTGGTCCCGCTGGCATAACACCCCAGCACGGCGAGTATAGGCAGTGCATCAATTACCGCGTTGACGTCGATATTGCGGCCGCTTAAGGTACCACTGGGATAAACCTGCAGCTGTTGATCGTGATACGTGATCTGAGCGCCCATGCTGCGTAAGATGGCAAGCACGGCCTTATCGCCTTGCGGATCGCTCATTGTGACATTGTGTATGACTAGCGTTGATTGGGTAATGAGGGCTGCGACGATGGGATACGCCATTGCGCTGAAATCGCCGGGAACCGCATAGCGAAAGCCATCGATAGCTTTGCCTCCGTGCACCGTGTAATGGGTGAAATTGTCATTGCTATAGCGAACGCCTAGTTTATCCAACCAACTGAGGGTGAGTGCCACCCAGGGCGTTTCGCCTGGATTGTTGACCCTGATCTCCGTGGTTCCGGGTAAAAAGGCACTGACCATGAGCAAGCCGGACACCGGTTGCGAATCCGCTCCATCGATCTGCACACAACCCGCTGACAACGGTCCTTTGATGATAAGGGGTGCGTGATCATTGTTTTTAAGACTGATGCATTGTGCGCCCAGTTGGGTTAAGCCACGCATTAATGGTAGCACCGGTCGGTTGTAGCGTATGGAATGATCGCCGGTGAGGACCACGTAACCGTCGAGTAAGGCGGCGAGGGCGCCGATAAAACGCAGTACTTGTCCGGAATTCCCTGCATCAATTACATCATCGGGTAAGCGTAGTTTCCCCGCGGTACCGGTTATTTCGAGTCGATCGGGGTAGACGGTGATCACCGCGCCGAGTTGTTGACACGCCATGATCATCGCGCTGGTATCCGGTGAGTGTAGATAGTGTTGAATGACACTGTCGCCTTGCGCCATGCTGGCGAACAAAATGGCGCGCAAGGTGTGTGATTTTGCAGGGGGCGCAGTGATTGCGCCGACTAATGTGCTAGCGTGTAGGTAGCAACTCGTCATGGTTTAACCTGTGTATTGACTAGGGTCACCGATTATATATCTATTACACTTCAAAATGCGATTTTTGCATTTTGAAGTATTCTCTACGCGATGGGAGGGGCCAAAGGGGGGGGCGCGACTCTCCCCTTTGGTGAGCGTGCACAAATTTACTTTGTATAGGTCTAGAAACAGGGTATACCGCGCGATCGTTCCATAAAAATTCGCACCTTGAAGTGCGAGCGGTATATACCGCTGTGTTGTTACTGACGGTTCGCCTATTCCATGGCTTCCAATGCGAGGCCGGCAAGAAAAGCAGGGATATTGCTTAAGGGTATGTGTTGGCTCTCTGCCTGCGTACGTCCCTTGTATTCCACGGTGCCTTGATCCAGGCCGCGTTCACTCATCACAATGCGATGGGGTATGCCAATCAAGTCCATGTCTGCGAACAGTACGCCAGGACGTTCGTTACGATCATCGAGTAACACGTGTTTGTCTTGCCAGGTTAAGGTTTCATAGAGTTTTTCACAGGCTTTGCGTAGACGTTGTGATTTGTGCAGATTAATCGGCACGATAGCGATATCGAATGGCGCCATCTGACAAGGCCAGATGATACCGTGTTCATCGTGGTGTTGCTCTATCGCTGCAGCGACGATGCGTGAAATACCAATACCGTAGCAGCCCATCATCAAGGTGGTAGGTTGGCCTTGTTCATTCAACACGGTCGCATTCATGGCTTTGCTGTATTTATCACCCAGCTGAAAAATGTGCCCCACTTCAATGCCACGGGTCAGTTGCAAAGTGCCTTTGCCATCGGGACTGAGATCACCGGCTACCACCTGACGTAAATCCGCGCTGGCACACAGGGGTAAGTCACGTTCCCAATTGACATGCATCCAATGTTTGCCCTCTTGATTGGCACCACATACAAAATCGGCGACTTGCAGTGCGTCGCGATCCGCGATGATGGGCAAGGGTAGATTGACGGGGCCTATAAACCCTGCATTGCAACCTAGCGTGGCGGCAATCTCCGTTTCCTCGACCAGAGTTAATGGACTTGCGACACCTGCTAGCTTAGTGGCTTTGATGCTATTGAGTTGGTGATCGCCACGCAGTACTAAGGCGACGATGGGTGTCTCAGTGCCTCTGACCAATAGCGTCTTGAGTGTTTGCGTGGTCGGCACGTGTAACAAGGCGCACAGGTCGTCAATGCTGCGCTGGGTGGGCGTATCTACTTGCACCATGGCTGCAGTGGGTGCGGCACGTGTGGCAGTTGGCGCTAATGCAGAGGCAAGCTCAATATTAGCGGCATAGTCGCTGCCATCGCTAAACGCGATGAGGTCTTCACCGGAGTCAGCCAATACTTGGAACTCTTGCGAACGACTACCACCGATGCTGCCACCGTCGGCATCGACGCAGCGAAAGCGCAGCCCCAAGCGGGTGAAAATACGCGCGTAGGCATCGTGCATGATGCGGTAAGTCTCGGCGAGACTTGCTGTATCGAGATGAAACGAGTAGGCGTCTTTCATCAAAAATTCGCGGGCACGCATGATCCCAAAGCGTGGTCTGACTTCGTCGCGAAATTTAGTTTGAATTTGATATAAAGCCAGCGGTAGTTGTTTATAACTGCGAATTTCGTGGCGTATCAACTGCGTGACGATTTCCTCGTGGGTGGGGCCTAAGCAAAAATCGCGGGCGTGCCTATCGTGCAAACGCAGCAGCTCATCACCATAATGTTGCCAACGTCCGCTCTCTTGCCACAGTTCGGCAGGTTGTACCATCGGCATTGAAATTTCTTGTGCGCCGCTGCGATTCATTTCTTCACGTACGATATGCTCTACTTTACGCAACACGCGCAAGCCCAGAGGCAGCCAGGTGTAGATTCCACTGGCGATTTTTCGGATCATGCCCGCGCGTAATAAATATTGGTGACTCACGAGTTCTGCATCACTGGGTGTTTCGCGCACGGTGGGTAAAAACAGTTGGCTGGTTCGCATGATTTATCCGTATGATTACCAAACCGAGGATTTTAGCCTTGTTTCCTTAGTTTTAGAAGCACTATAGCAAGGTTGCTTAGCATTTTGACGTATATGCGGCGCTATATGCCGCTAGCGAATGAAATTTGGGTGCTGTAATACAGCAAACCAGCTAGCGGTGTGTACAGCAACGCGGCGGTGGGTTGCAGTGAGGTGTTTGTCTTTGCACAAGCGAAATATAAAGTGGGGAGCGTCACTAAGGGATTGCTTAGTTTTATGGCATTCACTACAATGTTCGGGCTTTCGTGGTCTACAGTAGAGGTGAGATATTTTATGCCAATTTACGAGTATGAGTGCCGTGCGTGTGGTCATCAATTAGAGATTTTGCAAAAAATTAACGCACCCGCTGAACGGGAATGTCCGCAATGCAAGGCGTTGGAACTCGTAAAGCTCGTGTCGGCACCGCAATTTCAATTGAAGGGTACCGGTTGGTATGAAACCGATTTTAAGCATAAAGGCAAACCGGCGGCGAACAAAACAGACGAGGCGGCCGCGCCGGTGGCTACAGCAGAGCAGAAGCCAACTGCCAGTGATAGCAGCAAATCAACGACAACAACAGACGAGTGACAACGATCACAGTGAGGTTAGTGCATAAATGGGGATATTGCGACGCTATTTTTTTGCCGGCTTACTGGTCTGGTTACCCTTGTGGGTCACTTTTTCAGTACTGCGTTTTTTAATTCGACTGATGGACAGAACAGTATTGTTGCTGCCTGCGCCGTATCAACCGGATCATTTATTGGGTTTTCATTTGCCGGGTTTAGGTTTGTTGATTTCCGTGGTGGTGCTGTTAGTGACGGGTTTATTGGTCACTAATTTTTTGGGTCGACACCTGGTTTTACTCTGGGAACGTGTGTTGTCGCATATCCCGATTGCGCGTACCATCTACATGGCAGTCAAGCAAGTGCTGGAAACAGTGTTCTCTTCGTCGGGCCAGTCGTTTCGTCAAGTGCTCATGATAGAATACCCTCGCCGTGGTTTGTGGAGCATGGCTTTTCAAACCGGTCAAGGGGCGCCGCAGTGTGCGCAACACACGGATGAAGATTTGATTACGGTATTCATTCCAACGACACCAAATCCTACCTCTGGTTTTCTGATGATGATCGACAGGAAAGATGCGATTTGTTTGGATATGAGTGTAGAAGATGCATTGAAGTGGATTATCTCGTTAGGCGTGGTGAATACCCCTATGCCGCGTGATAATGCAACACCAGTGCTCCATCGATAAAAGGATAATCCTATGCGTACCCATTATTGTGGCAAAGTCAATGAAACCGTCGTCAGTCAGTCCGTGCAGCTGTGTGGCTGGGTACACCGTCGGCGCGATCACGGTGGCGTGATTTTTGTTGATTTGCGTGATCGTGAAGGCATAGTGCAAGTGGTGTTTAATCCGGAATTAGCGGCACTGTTTGCGTTGGCGGAGAGCTTGCGTAACGAATATGTGATTCAGATCAGTGGCGCGGTGCACTTGCGACCAGAAGCGATGTGCAATGCCGATCTTGCGTCAGGCCGTGTTGAAGTCGTGGCCCACGATCTCGTGATTTTCAGCCAAGCTAAAACGCCACCGTTTCAAGTCGATGAATATCAAACGATCGGTGAAGAAGCACGGCTACGCCATCGTTACATTGATTTGCGTCGTCCCGAGATGTTTAACAACCTGCATTTTAGAGCCACGGCTACACGGGTGTTACGTCATTACTTGGATGAAGCGGGTTTTATTGATGTAGAAACCCCGTTTTTAACTAAAGCAACACCCGAAGGCGCGCGTGATTATTTGGTACCAAGTCGTGTGCATCACGGTTCTTTCTATGCTTTGCCGCAGTCCCCGCAATTGTTCAAGCAATTATTGATGATGTCCGGTTTTGATCGGTATTACCAAGTCGTGCGTTGTTTTCGTGATGAAGACTTACGTGCAGATAGGCAACCGGAGTTTACCCAATTAGATATAGAGGCTTCTTTCATTACGGAGCAGGACATCCAAGATCATGCTGAGAACCTGATAGCCGGTGTGTTTGCACAGACCTTGGCGGTTGATTTGCCGCGCCCGTTTATGCGCATGACCTATGCGGATGCCATGCGTGATTATGGCTCGGATAAACCCGACTTGCGTATTCCACTGAAACTGGTTGATGTAGCTGATTTATTACACGACACTGAATTTGCGGTTTTTGCCGCCGCAGCGCAGGATCCGCAGGCGCGCATTGCTGCGTTGTGTGTGCCGAATGGTGCGGCATTAACGCGTAAAGCAATTGAAGATTACACGCAGTTTGTATCCATCTACGGTGCGAAGGGTTTGGCTTATATCAAGGTCAACGATCGAGATGGTGGCATGGCGGGATTACAATCACCCATTTTGAAATTTTTAACCGCGTCAGCGGTAGAAGCTATTTTAACCCGCGTACAGGCAAAAACGGGCGACTTAATCTTCTTCGGCGCTGATAAGGCCAGCGTAGTCAACGAAGCGTTAGGTGCATTGCGCATTAAACTGGGGCACGATTGCAATCTGTTGCAAGGTAAGTGGTGCCCACTGTGGGTAGTTGATTTTCCCATGTTTGAATACGATGTGACTAACCGACGTTGGCAGGCATTACATCATCCCTTTACCGCACCTAAAGTCGCTGATTTTGCCGAGTTACAAGCGAATCCAGGTGACTCTTTGTCGCGTGCTTATGACTTAGTACTCAATGGCACCGAAGTGGGGGGAGGGTCTATTCGTATTCATGACCACACCTTGCAGCAAGTGGTCTTTTCCATATTGGGTATAGATCAACAACAAGCACAAGATAAGTTCGGCTTTTTATTGGATGCACTGAGTTACGGTGTACCACCACACGGTGGTATTGCTTTTGGTTTAGATCGCTTGTTTATGTTGATGCGTGGTTGTCAGTCGATACGTGATGTGATTGCCTTTCCTAAAACTCAGACCGGTGCTTGTCCATTGACGTCCGCACCTACACCGGTGACGGAAGCGCAGTTACAAGAATTAGGAATCAGATTGCGGCAGCCGCCGAATACGACTAAAGAGAAGTAAGCGCTGTTAGGCGTTAACTGCTTTTGCTGTATCCGGTGACGCGCGGAATTTGCCGAAATATGACTTCTGGGCTAGTATACCGCCGATATATCGCACACAGCGTGAAGAGGAGCATGACAGTGGCTGGACACAGCAAATGGGCTAACATTCAACACCGTAAACGTGGTCAAGATGCCAAGCGTGGCAAATTATTTACTAAACTGATTCGTGAAATTACGATTGCCGCTCGTTTAGGTGGTGGTGATGCCAATGCCAATCCACGCTTACGCGCGGTTATTGATAAAAGCTTAATAGCTAATATGACCAAAGACACCATAGAGCGCGCCGTCAAACGTGGTGCCGGTGGTCTGGAAGGTATGAACGTAGAAGAAGTGCGTTACGAAGGTTACGGTCCTCATGGCGTGGCCATCATGGTTGATTGCATGACGGATAATCGTAACCGTACGGTTGCCGAAGTTAGGCACGCGTTCAGTCGCGGTGGTGGTAACCTGGGTACGGACGGTTCGGTAGCGTACCTGTTTAGCAAGCGCGGTGAAATTTGTTTTGCACCGGGTGTTGATGAGGATCGCGTGATGGAACTCGCTTTAGAACTGGGTGCAGATGACGTCTTGAGTAGCACCGATGGTTCACTGGAAGTGGTGACCAGCAGCGATACTTACTTAGCGATAAAGGACGGCTTGATTGCCGCCGGATTACAGCCTAATTATGCCGATTGTACGATGTTAGCGAGTCTACAAGTGGCGATAAATGATAAAGAAGCGGCGGAAAGTTTATTGGGTTTAATCGATCGCTTAGAAGATTTAGATGATGTGCAAGAGGTTTATTCTAACGCGGATATTGCAAGTGATGTGTTAGAGCAACTCTCGTGATGGGGAGGGTGCATGCCTGTCATCCTCGGTATTGATCCCGGATCGCGTTGTACCGGGTATGGTCTCATTCATAGCCAAGGCAGTAAACAAACGTATTTACACAGTGGTTATGTGCGTCTTACCGCCGATCAAACTGCAGCGCGCTTACACACCATTTATGCGTGCATTAGTGAATTGATAC
Organism: uncultured Gammaproteobacteria bacterium; assembly: GCA_964646995.1. GTDB lineage: Bacteria > Pseudomonadota > Gammaproteobacteria > CAZYIF01 > CAZYIF01 > CAZYIF01. The sequence continues at coordinate 156,252 of CAZYIF010000003.1, read as the reverse complement.
AACACTACGGTGTGCAGGAGATGGCAATAGAACAGATATTTATTCACGTCAATCCAGGTTCTGCCCTTAAGCTCGGTCAGGCGCGCGGTGCGGCGATGGTGGCGGGAGGACAGGCCCAGCTGACGGTGGCCGAGTATACCGCGCGGCAGATCAAACAATCGGTGGTGGGTTACGGCGCCGCAGACAAGACACAGATGCAGCGTATGGTACAAACCTTGTTGCGCTTGCCTGCATTACCACAAACGGATGAGGCCGACGCATTAGCCACTGCGTTGTGTCATGCGCATTTTCGGCAAGGATTAACCGGATTACTTGCAGGTAGAAGCAGACGCAGAGGGCGTTCACGATGATAGGTCGATTACGTGGCATCATTATAGAAAAGCAACCACCCAAACTGTTGCTGGAATTGAATCATGGTTTGGCTTACGAAGTGCAAGTGCCCTTGTCGGTGTTTGCGGACTTGCCCAGCAGTGAGTCGGTGCCGGTGATCTTGCATACGCATTTGTCGGTGCGTGAAGATGCGATGACCTTATACGGTTTTCTGCAGGTGCAAGAACGCAACTTATTTAGAGAGTTGATTAAAGTTAACGGTGTAGGACCTAAGTTGGCGTTGGCGGTGTTATCGAGCATGGATGTGGCCGCGTTTATTCAATGTATTGACGCCCATGACACGACGACATTGGTACGCTTACCCGGGGTCGGCAAAAAAACGGCCGAGCGCTTGATCATTGAAATGCGCGATCGTTTTCAAGAATGGTCGGTCGGATCCGCTACTTTATCGATAAGCAGCAACCAGCGCGCGAGCACGCCGAGTCAAGAAGCGATTAGCGCTTTGTTATCGTTGGGTTACAAGCCACAAGAGGCCAGTCGTTTGATTGCTGCAGTGGACGATGCGCAGTGTTCTGTGGAAGAATTAATCCGTTTGGCATTGCGCCAAACCACCTACTGAGACAGGATAAACATGATTGACAGTCAGCGTTTGATCAATAGCAATTTTAACCAAGAAGATGTGTTGGTGGAAGAGACGATTAGACCCTTGCAATTGCGTGATTATGTCGGTCAAGACAAGGTGTGCGCGCAGTTGGATATTTTTATCCGTGCAGCTAAGGCACGTGGTGAGGCCTTGGATCACGTCTTGATCTTTGGACCGCCAGGTTTGGGTAAGACCACGCTAGCTCACATCATTGCGCATGAGTTACATGCGAATTTGCGACAGACGTCGGGCCCAGTCTTAGAACGTGCGGGTGATTTGGCGGCATTGCTCACCAATTTAGAGGCGAACGATGTGTTGTTTATCGACGAAATACACCGTTTGTCTCCAGTCATCGAAGAAATATTGTATCCCGCCATGGAAGATTACCAGTTGGATATCATGATTGGTGAAGGGCCTGCTGCGCGTTCGATTAAATTGGATTTGCCCAAATTCACCTTGGTGGGCGCAACCACACGTGCGGGCTTGTTGACATCGCCTCTGCGCGATCGCTTTGGTATCATCGAACGTTTGGAGTTTTATCACGTCAATGCTTTGACGCAGATATTGCAACGTTCCGCACGTATTTTGCAATTACAGTTGACCAGTGAAGGGGCTTTGGAAATAGCTAAGCGATCGCGCGGTACACCGCGTATTGCGAATCGCTTGTTGCGCCGCATTCGTGATTTTGCACAAGTCAAAGCACAAGGCATCATCAATGCACCTATTGCCAGCGAAGCCTTGGATATTCTGGATGTCGACACCTACGGTTTAGATATGCTGGATAGAAAATTAATTTTGGCGCTCATCGAGAAATTTGGCGGTGGTCCCGCCGGGATAGACAGTTTAGCCGCCACCATTGGTGAGGAGCGTGGCACCATAGAAGATGTGTTAGAACCGTTCTTGATTCAACAAGGTTTTATCATTCGTACCCCACGTGGGCGTATGGCCACGGCACAAGCGTATCGGCATTTTGCCTTGCCTGCGCCGGAACAGGTGATGCAAAACTAGGAATAGCAAACGGTGTGGGTCTCGCCTGAAGCGGGGGGGGCTTACAGCAATATCTTCTCGCCAAGTTGGGGTTGAACATGTACAATAATGCGGTTTTGCACGTAGAGGAAAGGAGAGAGTAGAGTGGCGGTTGAACAATCTATATGGGGTTACTTTGTACACGCGAGTCCTATCGTTAAGATGGTTATGTTACTGTTGTTGGGTGCCTCGGTCGCTTCATGGACGCTCATCTTTCAGCGCGGCAAGTTACTCAAACAAGCCAAGCAAGCGTTAACGACGTTTGAGCAGCGCTTTTGGTCCGGCATAGAGTTGAGTGCTCTCTACAGAGAGTTGGAGTTTCGCAACGATGCCACCGGTGCGGAAGGCATTTTCCAAGTGGGATTCAAAGAGTTTATGCGCTTACGCCAAAACTCGCGGTTAACCGTAGAAGAAATCTTAGAGGGTGTGCAGCGCGTGATGCGTGCGGCGCACTGGCGCGAAATGGATAAACTCGAAGAGAACTTACCTTTTTTAGCGACGGTGGGTTCAACCAGTCCTTACGTGGGTTTGTTCGGTACGGTGTGGGGTATCATGACCGCATTCCATGCGTTGGGCAGCGTGCAACAGGCAACGATTGCGATGGTGGCGCCGGGTATTTCCGAAGCATTGGTGGCAACGGCAATGGGACTATTTGCGGCGATTCCGGCGGTTATTTCGTTTAATCGTTTCAGCGCGATTACCGATAGATTGGCGAATCATTACGAAGCGTTCCAAGATGAATTTGCCAGCGTGTTGTGCCACAGTGCGGCGCAGCGTGGCAATACTGCCTATGCGCAAACGGGACATGTGCAATGAAACGACGTGTGCGCCGAGAGCCTATTGCTGAAATTAACGTAGTGCCTTACATCGACGTGATGTTGGTGTTGCTTGTCATCTTCATGGTAACCACGCCGTTACTGAGCCAGGGGGTGAAGGTGGAGTTGCCCAAGACCCAAGCGAAAGCCTTGGATGCAAAGCAAAAACAACCGATCATCGTTACCGTGGACGACAAAGGTCAATATTATTTAAACGTGGCGAGCAAACCCGATCAACCGCAGAATCAAGTGGTCTTGGTGAATCGCGTGGCTGCCGAATTGCGCTTGGCACAGCAAGCGTCGCAACCGCGCCAGGTCTTAGTGAAAGGCGATACGCACGTAGATTACGGTAGTGTGGTAAAAGTCATGGGCTTACTGCAGCAAGCGGGTGCTGAAACCGTGGGTTTGCTGACGACCCCCACAGAAGAAACACAAGGGTAATAGACATAAATGGAACATAACAGACAACGGGTACCCATAGCGTGGAAATCACCGTTCCTACGTTCACTCACGCTGCATATTTTGTTATTGGCATTTTTGCTGATTAACTTGAGTTTTCAGTCTAGTTTGCCGGGACAACAGCAGCCACAGCAAACCGCACAAGAACACATGGTGAATGCGGTCACGGTCAATGAACAGGCCGTGCAAGAAGAGTTGCAGAATATCAAGAACGAACAAAATGCCAAGGCGCAAGTAGAGCGTGCGGAGCAACAGAAATTAAAAAGCCTACAAGCGGCCGCCATCAAGGCAAAAGAAGCCCGTGAAGAAGAAGTGCGGCGATTGAAGAGTTTGATCGTTGCGCGTGAAAAAGCAGAGAAAGAACACTTAGCCGAGCAGAAAGCGTCGGCTGAACACTTGGCAAAATTAAAAACCGAGCAAGAACAAGCGCAAAAAGAATTAAAAAAATTAGCGCAACAACGCCAAGTCGAACAAGAAAAAGCGCAGTTAGCCAACAAAGCAGCGGAGCAACAAAAGGCCGCGCAACAAAAAGCCACGCAAGAAAAAGCCACGCAAGAAAAAGCCGCTAACGATGCCAAGCGTGCAGAGCAACAGCAACAACAAATGATGGACGGCCATTTCTTATCGTTGCTGAATAAACACCAGGCGTTGATTTTGCAGGCGATCGGTAGACACTGGTTAATTCCGGATGGCGTCGATAAAAAAGCATCGTGTCAAATTCTCGTGCGCGTCTCACCGGACGGGGGCGTGGTCGATGTGCAATTGCTGAAGAGCAGCGGTAATGAATTGTTGGATCGTTCTGCTATTGCCGCGGTATTTAAAGCCTCGCCACTACCTATTCCCACGGAGGCCGATATGTATGAAAAATTCCGCGAACTGAGTTTAACGGTGCGGCCGGAAGGGCTATTGACTTAAGTCTAGCTTTATTTTCCACATCCGCACTGTAACTATTTGGCGAACCACTGGGTAGTTACCGTGCATTTTACGGTTAAATACGCTATGATTGCCCACCGTTTGAATGCGGTGGGTGCTAATGCCTGTACATGGACAAGGGTGAGTTATGTTACGTCGAGTGTTATCAAATAAAGTGGGTGTTTTACTTGGCGGCGTGCGTCGGTGCATGCTGTTACTCGTGTGCGTAGGTGCAGTAGGGGTTTTTCTCCCTGCACAAGCCAGCTTAAACCTCGAGCTGACGCGCGGTGTGAGTGCAGCGATACCGATTGCGGTGGTGCCTTTTGCGGGGCAGACCAAGTCTGCAGACGGCGACGATAATCTCGCGCAAGTGATCTACGATGATTTGCATAACAGCGGCCGCTTTCGTACCTTAGCCAACGAGTTGTTACAGCAATTTCCGCACCGTGCGCAAGATATCGATTTTACTTACTGGCAACATGAACGCGTGGATTACGTGGTGTTAGGTAACGTAGAGCCATTGTTTGGTGGTAATTATCGCGTGCAATTCTCTTTAGTCAATGTGTTTGATTCGCCTAAGGCAACAACGGGTGGCAAGACGGCCACTAAGGTGCCGGATCAAGAGCAGATTTTATTATCCCAACAATTTACCGTAAATCGTTTGATGTTGCGCCGTTTAGCGCATCACATCAGTGATTTGATCTACGAGAAACTCACCGGCGATCGCGGTGTGTTTTCGACTAAAATCGCCTACATTCAAGTAGCAAACCCGGCGACATCCGCGGCGGTATACCGTTTATTGGTTGCCGATGCCGATGGGTTTGATCCACGTATGATTTTAGAATCGCGCTTTCCCATTATGTCGGCCGCGTGGGCACCCGATGGTAGGCGGCTTGCGTATGTCTCGTTCGAAGCGCAACGTTCACGGATTTATGTGTCAGACATACAGACCGGCAGTCGCAAATTAATCACGAGTTTCCCCGGTATCAATGGTGCGCCTGCGTGGTCACCTGACGGTAGACGTTTAGCCGTGGTTTTGTCCAAAGACGGTAACCGTGGGCATCCTAAAATTTACAGTGTTAATTTAGACGGCAGTGATCTGCGGCAGTTGACCCATGGCCTATCTATTGACACGGAGCCGAGTTGGTCTGCCGATGGCAAGTCCTTGCTGTTTACTTCTGATCGTGGTGGTACACCGCAAATTTATTTGCTGACACTGGCTACCGGTGCGGTCCAGCGCCTGACCTATGATGGTAATTACAATGCACGCGCCTCGTTTTCTCAGGATGGCCATTACATGGTGATGCTGCACAGAGAATCGGGCACGTTTAATATCGCATTAATGGATATGAAGTCGGGCGATCTGCGCTTGTTGACCGAAGGCAGTGTCAGCAATGAGTCGCCCAGTTTTGCGCCGAATGGGCGCATGGTGTTGTTCGCAACAGCCGAACGCAAAAACGGTGGCTCATTAGGCGTAACCTCGGTCGATGGTCGCGTGTCATTACGCCTGCCGGGTACGCAGGGTGATTTGCAAGGGCCGGTGTGGTCTCCCTACCTACCTGAAATAGCGAACAATTGAGGTTAGCTGGCTTGATTATTGGCGATAAAATGCAGCATAATGCGCCGTCGCCTGCTGGGATGCAGAGGAAGTGTGTAAACTAATGAGCTAGCCTGGCCGTGTTGAGTCGTGATACGCGGAGATGAATGCAAGGAGAGTCTACTGGTTTTTTCTTAATGATGTCTCCCATAGCGAAAGAAGGTTCAGCATAAAAACAAGTTGTTACTTGTTTTTATGCTGAATTCGAAGAAAGGAATTTCATCCGCTTGCGGATGAGACAAGGCAATGGGGTGTCCAGAGGGGAGCTTATGCAATAGCTCCCCTCTGGTCGCCGTCGTGCGAATTCATTTCGCGCCGGCGAAATCAATCAAGGAAACAATCTTGGTCGCTTGCGGCCGAGTTGTTGGAGGTTTGTTTTTTATAATTTTTAGATACAAAGAGGAATAGAGATATGCGTTTATTACAACAGATCAAATTAACTGCCGTCATTGGTATCGCAGCGTTGGCATTGTCGGCTTGTTCGTCGCACCATGCAACCGATGCAGATGGTGCAGCCGGTGCAGCCGGCGGTGAAGCGGTTACGGGTGGTATGGGTCAAGAGGGTGGTACCTTTTTGGGTGATTCTTACTCCACCAATGCGCCTGCCAATCAAAAATACTATTTTGATTTTGACAAGAGTGAAGTGCATCAAGAATACATGCCTAGCATCACTGCACAGGCTAAGTACTTGGCGAGCAACTCCGGCGCACGTGTACGCTTAGAGGGTAACACCGATGAGACCGGCAGCCGTGAATATAACGTTGCTTTAGGTGAGCGTCGTGCAGATGCCGTCTCTAAAGTGTTAGAAGCAAATGGTGTACCGTCCAAGCAAGTCGTCGTGGTGAGCTATGGTGAAGAGCGCCCAGCAGCGACCGGCCATGATGAAGCATCAAACCGTCTTAACCGTCGTGTTGATTTTCTTTATGAGTCAAAATAATGATGCTCAGGCTGGCACGTTATTTACGTAATAGCCTATGCATTGTTGCAATCGGCCTCGGCAGTTTTGCCGAGGCTGATGTGCAAGTAGTCGATGCTTACCAAGGTAATGCGACTACGATTGCCACAGAAGACATGACGATTGAGCAGCGTTTAGCGCGCATCGAGCAGCAGCTAGGTGCACAGCAGCAACTAGAAGTGCTGCAACGTGTGGATGCGTTGCAACAACAAGTGCAAGAACTGCAAGGCCAAGTTGAGGTGCAACAGCATCAATTGGACCAGCTCAAGCAGCAGATAGCGCAGCCAACAAACTATGGCGCAAATCCAGCAACAAACACCGATGTTATCGCCGCACCCAGCCATGTGGTATCTGGTAATGCGCTTACAGAGAAGCCAGCGATTTCCCAACCGCAGACCACTGCCGCTAATAAAGCAGCGGTTGCACCAGCGCAGGATAGCGCGGATTTTACGGGCGATCCACAAGCCGATTATCAAGCCGTGTATAGCCTATTAGAGCAACAAAACTATGCGGGGGCACGCGAAGGATTTGCCAATTATTTAACGCGTTACCCCAACAGTAGTTACCGCGCAAATGCGTATTATTGGTTGGGTGAATTACAGCTGAAACAACGCGAATATCCGCAAGCCTTGGTTTCGTTTGAGCATGTCACAAAAGACTATCCGAATAACTCCAAAGTAGCGGATGCCTTGCTGAAACAAGGTTACATTCACCATGAATTAGGCGAGTTACGCGAAGCACGTGCGCTACTGCAGCAGGTACAGCAACGTTATCCAGAGTCTAGCAGTGCGCGCTTGGCGCAACAGCGTTTACAACAAATGCATAGCCAAGGCTTATGATGACGGTGGATCTGCAGGCGCGTTTGCGTATCACGGAAATTTTTTATTCGTTGCAGGGCGAGACCGATAGAGTGGGCTTGCCAACGGCATTCATTCGTTTAACCGGTTGTCCCTTGCGTTGTCAGTACTGCGATACGGCATATGCGTTTCAGGGTGGTAGCCACCGCACTATCGCGGAAGTTTTGCATCAAATCGCAGCGTTTGCTACGCGTTTTGTCACCGTCACCGGCGGTGAACCTTTGGCACAACCGGCCTGTTTGCCGTTGCTGACCGCACTGTGCGATCACGATTATGCCGTTTCATTGGAAACCAGTGGTGCATTATCCGTGGCGGAAGTGGATGCGCGTGTCAGCAAAATACTCGATATCAAGACACCGGGTTCCGGCGAGGAGGCGCGTAATCTCATGGAGAATCTGGCTTACCTCACTCCGCTGGATCAAGTGAAATTTGTGATTTGTGATCACGCGGATTTTTTATGGAGCCAGCGCTTTATTACGCAGCATGACTTAAGCGCACGTTGTCCCGTGTTATTTTCACCGAGTTATCAGCAAGTGCAGCCCGCGCAGCTGGCCGACTGGATCTTAGCCGCGCATCTGCCGGTACGCATGCAAATCCAAATGCACAAATACATCTGGGGCGATGTGCCGGGGCGGTGATGTATTGTTTATGAAAAGTAAAGAGGGCAAATTGCTACGGATAGCGTATCGCACCCTCTGCCCGTGGTAGAGATATCCCCCCTCATTTATTTTTTGCCAAACACAGATACATTAAATGTCGCAGTGCCATCAGCAGGTTTAGGACAAGCCAGCATCCATTTATCCGCTTCTGTGACGCCATCGGGGATACACAAACATCGCCATTTTGATGCCGAAAAATGCACAGTGATATTTGCTTTCGTATTTGCTATTGTACTTGTGCAGTCTTCCCGGTTTTTTATGACACACATCGAAACTAGCTGTAGCAGGCTCTACTTTAAAAAACAGATGTGTGGGCAATGTGCCGCTGGTTGTTGGACGAGCGCAAGTGAAATGTATTGCTAGCTCTACCCGCATAGTGCCTACTGCGCACCGTATTATCCATAGTGACGGTATGCATCGCATAAGTGGGAGGAGGAAACTTAGAGACAGTTTGATAAATTGGATCTATCCGTTCGTCAATACCAAAAATTTTTGCCTTATCTTTTTCAAAGGATTCATCAGTTAACACCGTTTTCTTTAGAATGCGATCAACGAACCCCAACATCTGTTGCTGAAGCATGTGCATTTCCTGGCGCGTCTTAACTAGGACAAAGTCGCTGGGTACGCCGTAGTCTCCGGGTTGCAATTCATCGAGAACATTCAGAATAAAGCGTAGTCTATTTAACCGCTTATCCATTTCTATGAGCAGGCTTTTTCTGAAGATTACTTGATCTTAGTGTAGATAGAATCCCTTACACTGCTTGTTGCAGCCAGCTCAGCGGTGAATTTGCCACGATGCAGTTTATGCAATTGGCCGACGAGATCCTCTAAGAATAACCGTAACTATTCAGCAGGTTGCTGAATAGTTACCAATAATCTTCATTTTGTCATCGTGCGTGGCTGCATTGTCTCTGTTTGTGTATTGTCTGTTACCATTAAGCTTGCAGTATCCCTATTAGTAAAAAACCAAGCTGACCGATGCCTAGCTCCCGCTGCATACAGTTGTGCTTTGTTTATTAAACGCGGATTAGGATCAGCAGGGCATGCATCATCAAATGCTTGTTTAGCGGCGGCAAGCTGAGCGTTTGAACAAGTACCTGTTTGCTGTTCTAATGCGAGAATGGCTAGCTCTGCAGCACGACAACGTAATAATGATTTTTCGCGATAGGCAACGCTGTACCTTTCATTGTGTTGTGCCGCGTATTGTGCTGCCTGTAGTGCTGTCCGAGCTTGGGTTAGGTAATCGATGCATGCGGGAGTATCCGTACGTTCTAAGGCTTCATGAGCCAATTTACGGTACACATCTGCCAAATAGTAGGGTGTTGCAAACAACAAAGTACGGCCGGCGGGCGCCGTTGTTTGATCCTGCGTGAACTGCTGTTGCAGCAGAGTTTGTGCTTGTAATAAATACTGCACACCTGCACATTTAGATAATGTAATGGCGTAGTTGTTCAGTATCACGTTATTTTGTGGGGCTAATTCATAGGCGTGTCTGTGGCACATCAGCGCCGCATCAAACTTATCTAGCTTGCGGTAAGCACGTGCAAGGCGACCATGTGCAGCGGCTAACTGTGCGCTGGTCTCTTCAGTAGCTGTGATCTCTCGCAGTTGTGTGGTCAACTTTTCTAGCTTAGTCGCTTGCTCCACATAAAAATTTTCAAGTGTTGCGCCTTGCTCTGCACCCAAATCGACTATGGAGCGTGGTTTTGCTTCTTTCCGCAATGCAGCAATGTTATCTAAGCTACTGTCTAGGTCTAGTATTATCTTATCCAAATGCAATGCAGAGCCATTTGGCAGCTGTTGAAAATGTGCATGAAGCAAATCGGCATAGGAGTATGCTTTTACTTCATCACCAACAAATCTAAATGTCACGTGTAAAAAGTGCAGTAATTTTATATGCAGGCGTTGTTGTTCCGGCTTGGCAACAGACAATAAAGCTTCATTGTCTTGCAGCAATTTTTCGGCACGTTGCGCTATCAATGTTTGTTGTTGGCGTTGCTCGGAATCGATATTTTGACGTGGATTATTCGCACCGAAAGTCATTCTCAGGTCTACATGTAAATCCAGAAAGACTTGCCAAACAGCGCTGAGTACTGAGCTAATATTTGTTATGTCTGCTATTTCGCTTAATGCCGCCGTACGCAGCTGTTCTACGCCACTGTCGCTTTGTTGCCAAAGCATTCTGTAATTAAATAACATACTGGTTGAATAAAGTGATTCTCTTGGCATGATTTAAACTCCTGTGTGGTACCGCTAATCCATTTGCTAGCGGTGTATGTTACAACTATCGTTTGAGCATGACACCGGCAAAGTGACGGCCTACGGTATTGTGTAGTGACGAGTCCGCTTTGCCATAGTCTTCTTGCACTTGGCGCCGTGCTCCAAAAAACAGTAAGCCTTGTTGGTTTAACTCGCTGAAATTAACCTGATCACGGCGTCGTTTAGTACCTTTTTCGTCGGTTTCATACAGATCGTACATCATGGTATCGATGCCGAGATCGTATACCTGTTCCGGGCGTACGCCCATTTGCTGACAAGCACCTTTCACTAATTCTGCCGCATTCACCAAAAATTTAGTTTCGCCTTTATTGTTGGTTACCTGGGTTAAGAATGATGCGGGATCGAGGCCGAGCGGGGCAAAATAGCTTGGTGCATCATCGCCAAATTCGTAGGAGTTGGGTCCTAGGCCAGGACCAATGGCAACTTGGATCTGATTAACATCAGCACCTTGTTGCACCATTTGCGCAATGGTCGCGGTAATAACACCCACTTGTAGTGCTTTATGCGAACCAGCAATGTAGGCGCAAACACGATTAACGTCATCCATGAGAATGATCGGATGGGCATCGGCTGAAGGACCACCAAGCACGACATTCCAATCAGGTATGTGTGACAGAACAACCGCATCGGCTAACAGCACAGATATTTCACGCTGAGAAAGCATTTGTAATAATTCGGTCCTCTCTTGCAAAGAAGGGGGGATATCGGCGTCGTGTTTGCCTTGCCAGTTAACAAAAGTATTTTCATCGATTAGCTTAACGACTGGCGTACCTTGCGCAGCGTAGTTACTCGTCATATAGAACGTATAATGCTTATCGGTGCTTACTGGAAATTCGTTGATGCAGTCTGCAATATTCTGTGCGACGTTATCACTGCTATCAACGAGTAGCGGCTTATTATGCCCAACGCTATAGAGGTTAACGTTTCTCGAACCAGCACCGTCAATGAGATAAGCACCATCTGTGCTGTGTCCACGTTCTGTGGTAAAAAAGCCATACTGGAGATGTTGCAAGTTTTCGTTAGGTAATTCGGCGATTGTCATGAATGTCATGGTTATACTCCTTCCATTACTTCGTTAACACAGGCGCAGCGTGTTCGTTAAAATACTGCTCCGGCGTGGCAGCGCTCATTTGCAGTGCTTGTGCTGCCGTGCGATCGCCTTGCCAATGACTGATCAAGGATAATTCCGTTGTGCTGTTTTGTGCGCGTATGTTGGTTGCTAACCTAGCCAATAAGCCATCCGTTTTATATTCCCCGTTGTCATAAGAGGTACACAAGTGCAAGCGATCTTGCAGTGTTTCTAAGTTCAGCTCATAGCGCTGTTGTGTTTGTGGCGTGGATGTCAGCGTTAATTGTGTGGCGAATTTTCCTAAGATACAACGCACATGCGCGGGGTTGGTATTAGAAATGAGTATCGTCTCTTGTGACGGATCAGGCTGTAGTGCTTGGTGTAGTTGCGTAACACGGTTTGCGTGTACCTCGCCGATCATGGCATTCCACGCTTGCTCCAACAAAGCCAAGCGATAGCGTTGTACATCAGACAGTCCAGAGAAGGCTGCATCATCGCTTGTACTGAGTAAACCTTGCTGTTGTAGCGTCGCGTAAGCAGTGTTATCCATCGCTAAGGTATTCAGCGCAGGACATACCTTGTCGAGCAAAAAGGTTAAGAACGTGCGGGTATCGATGAGACCCTTTTTGTAGCGGTTGATCATGCCATCGGGAGACAGGATATGGTACGCCGCCAAGCTTTTTAGCCACAGTTGGTAAGCGGTGCGTGAGTGCCACACCGAGGCAAAAAAACGTTGGGTCTGGCTGTGTGAGGTGGTATCAGCCCAGTAGCGCTGATATTGCAACTCAAGCAGCGCATCTATCACCGCTTGCTCGGGTTGTAAGGCGAATAAACCGGATAAATTGACTAGGGTTACCTTGGACATACTGACCTCTGGGTTTATTTGAGTATAAAAATCCATACGAATCACGCTTGTTGAATACCTTACGTGATCCGCTCAAACTGGCACAAACACTAGCACAATGTTTTGCGTCTGTCATCCGGCTAACTGCAAATTTTGGGCTGGAGAACCCAACTTTTAATTTAGTCCGTTGTTTGACGCAGATAGATGTTCACCCTTAGGGGCGATGCTCCTTCGAGAACCTTAGGGCGCTTCCTCGGGGCGAACGGTTAAGATTTTTATTATTAAAATACCCGTCTATCTTTCGAGACGATGCTGCGCATCTCCTTAGGGCGAACGGGTGTTTTTAAAGGGTTGGTGTTTTGTGAGACGTAGCTATTTGCAGGGATGCAGCATAAAAATTCGTGGGGATATATCAGCTCAAGGGGAGAATCCCCATCGCGTAGACAACACTGCAAAATGCAAAAAGCGTATTTTGAAGTGGAATGGGTATATATCGTTGCCCCGAGACGGCATACACGTAGTATGCCGTCGCTAGGGCGCACGCTAGCCCTGTCACTAAGGGTATACGGCAACACCAATAATAGAAATACGTCTCAGTGCTTATGCAGCGGTAATGACGTGTAATTATTATCTGGTATCGCTGCTATGGGCTTAGGTGCGGGTTTGAAAAATGCGGGAGTATGCGTTGTTTGTGTATTAGCGTATTTACCATAATTGCTTGCGTCTCTGTAGCCAAGCTGTTGGTAATTGCTGATATTGAGTTTCTGCACGTTTCTTAATTCGCTATGCGTTATTAGGTTTGTATGCACATTGGAAAAGAAAGCAGGCAAGTGATGATTCACATCAAAGATACGATCTCGGTTATCACGGCATATATGCAGGTTAATGCAAAAGCGTTCATACACGGGATAGGTAGCATTAGGGTATAAGTTACGTGTTCTGTCCTGAAATTCTATTTCTATGTTGCCCCATTTATCCGCATGTTTATCGCTTAAGTTGATGGCAACGCCCACGCCGGTGAGGGAGAATTGCCGTGCTATTTTACGCGTGCCAAATAGTTTTTTGACGAAAGCACAGGGAATGCCTACGGCGCACTCTAAATGATGGGTAAAATATTTAGGTTGTTTTTGCTCGGTTATCTTAGCGTGATTATCTAGCAACCAGTTTAATACATCAGATACATCACTTGCTTTGAGATATAAGCTGGTGTTAAAACGTATGCGTGAATTTTTATAACTGCCATCGGTTTTGAAGAAAATAAATTTATCAAACGGATATTTGCTTTTTTCCTCTAGGGTATTGTTACGTAATTGATGCTTTAGTTGGATGTGACTCATGCTTAATGCTCCTGTACGCTACTTTATGTGAGTAGTCTTGTTGTTGGGCAACAGGAAGATCAGCCGTTTTATGTGATTATTATTAACTTAAACATCACTCCCTGTCTGATGTGTATGATAAGCGTAATGTGTACTTGGATATAAGCGTTGCAATCGCGTGCTAAATGTAGGCGTACGGAGTTTTTCCTGGCAGTTAAGCATGTGTCAGCCAAATGTTGTAATGTGGCGTATGAATAGGTATTAGTTATTTTTTCGGGATAGGGATACTTTGCGCTGTCACTGACGCAGTGACTTGCACTGGCTTAGCGGTTTTTACCGCAGGAAACAGCAAAAATCCGGGTTTCAATCCAGATAAAAAACCATCGCGTGTTTTCTTCTGGTTTGTTGCAGCATGGCGGGTGGTTTGTTGTATTAAATCTTCTATGTCATCCGTTAACACCAATTCACCACGGGCAATGGCAGCATGCACATGACGCATATCATCAATATATTTTTGCCGCTTTGCTACATCGTCTTGTGCGGGATGCTGGGTTTTATTAAATATATCCGCGGCACGTGTTAAATAAGCGCTAGCCGTGGCAAAATGGCTAGGGTCGCTGCCGCTTTGCAACACGGCATATTCGGCTTCTAGTTTTGATAAGTTAAACAGGGCTAGGCCTACTTGAGTGTGTTCGGAACCAAAGTGCCGTTCGAATACACTGAGTGCTTGTTGTAGTAATTCGCGTGCACTAATGCGTTTTTCGGTGCCTAAGTCAATCGCTAAATTGAGTCGATTACGCGCTACCACAACGTGTTGTTCACCATAAAATGCTTTATTGATAGTTAACGCCTGCTCTAAGTAAGTCACGGCTTCTGCCTTTTTTCCTGCTTTGCTGCAGGCATTACCTAACGTCTCCAGCGCATCTGCGTATTTGGGATGTGTTGTGCCGTAGTGGCTTGCAATAATTGGTTTGGTTTCTTCAAGTAGTTCTATTGCTAACGCTACGCGATTTGTTTCTAAATAAGCGCCTGCCAGAGCCACTTTACTTAGGGCAACGGTGGGATTGTCTGCACCGTAGTACTGTGTTTCAATGAATACGGCACGTTCAATGACTTGTTGCGCCTCTGCATAGCATCCTAAGTTGGTATAGGCAACACCAAGACTCAATGACACGGCAGCGACGCGTGGTAAGAAGCGTTGATCGAGGTGCTGAAAGATATCCAGTGCGTATAGCAGATGTTTCAATCCTTCAGCGGTTTTGCCTAGTTTTAGATAAGCACCACCCAGATTCATAGCCGCTGTTGCCGCTTCCGACAGCAGTGGAGTTTGATTAAAATAGTCTAGTGCTTGCTGTAAATAATTTTCTGCCGCTGCATAGTCGCCAAGGGCATGTGCTGCATTGCCTAAATTCATGCGTGTTCTGGCGATACGCGGCTGATCAGCTGATTGTTCCAGTATCGTCAATGCTTGCAGCAAATAGTCTTGTTGTCGGGTATAGGCGCCCAGCACACAACAGATATTACCTGCGCTAAACAGCAGGCGACTTCTCGTTGGCGCACTTGCCGTGGCATCGATTTTTTCTAATTGTGTCAGGAGGATATCTATGTGTGGTAGCCACAAAGCGCAATACGGATCGTTAGGCATATCGCTAAACGATCCCACGTGTTTGGCTAACAGTTCGCTCAATCGGATGAGTGTAGCAAGGGCAGGTTCTTGTTTAAATGCACTTTGTACCATGCTGTGCATACTGAGGGTGTCTTCGGTCGCATTGAGTAAGGCATGGGCGTGTAACTGGCTACAGGCTAGTTTAAACAAGACGTTTAATGCATTAGCGGTAGACGTCGTGGTCAGTTGGCTAATGACCCATTCCTTCACTAATTTTTTGGGGATAGGGCTAGTTGCCAGGTGACTGCATACCGTGGCTAGGCATAGTACGGTTTTTTCAAACAGGCTTGTATCGGGGATGTGGAATTGCGTGGGAATACGCATGCGATGTATGCTTTGCTGACAAACGATCGTGGCCGCCGCTTGCCAAGAATAAACGTCATTCTTCTTGTGGTAATCTTTGGCTATTTTAGTTTTTGTTAGCTGCTGGTTGGTTTCTTCGTAATACTGTTGTGGCGTGATGTGACGGTTGTTTCGCATATCATTGCTCGCGATACGCAGGACTAGCGGTATGTAGTTCAGCAATTGTGCGATATTGTCGATAGTTGGGTACTGATCGGGTGTAGCCAAATCAGCAAAGAATTGCCGTGCTGTGGCACCATCTATGGTTGACATAGCTAACGGCTGTCGCAGCATCGCGGTGTCCGTTTTTTGCGGCCAATCTTGGGTGGAGGTTATCAGCACGTCACAGTGTGTCGCAGGCAGATACTCTAGTACTAATTGAAAATCATTTTTCTTCTTGTTTTTAGCCATTTCATCGAAAACCAATAAGCTGCGTCCGGGTAATTGGACTAATTTATCTTTGATTGCCTGTCGTAACTGTTGCTCACTTATCTCGGTGGTATTCATGCCTAATTGCTTGGCTAGTATCGCTGTAAACGCATGGCGTGCATGGCTAGGCAGCCAGAATTGATGTTGATAATGATCAATCGAGTCTTGCAGATAACGTAGGGCTAAACTGGTTTTTCCTGCACCGCTGTGACCATGACACACGAGAATTTTTGTGGAAGCAAAAGATGAAGCTGAAGCAAAAAATCTACACAGCTTATCCATCAGATCGGTGCGCGGGATAAAGTCCGACGGTAACTGCGGCAGACTGAGATCGACAGGAATTGGATTTTCCGTTTCGCCCAGTAAGGTTTTGATAGCGACAAGATGCCCGCCGCAGGCCGCATCTGGGTTGCTGTGCCCATAGAGCAACGGCGCTGATTTTTCTTGGGTCTTTGGCAGTGACTTAGATTTTTTCTTTGCGTTTATTGCTTGCTGCAGTGCTGTATCACCCGTATTAAATTGTGCGTGTAATGTGTGTAGTGTTTTTTGCAGATCCTGCGCCGCTTGTTGTTGCATGGTCGCACGCGTGGCGTCATCGACAAAACGTTCCGCGTGACGATTTGCCTTGTAATTAGTCGCCATGGCAAATGCTTGTTGTGCCTGTTGCTTTGCGTCTAATGATTCTGTCGCCATCGTCACGTAAGCTTGCCCACATTCGGACTGTTGTTCTAAGTAATCGCGTAATTGGGTTAAGCCAAATCCTTGGCTTGCTTGAGCAATGAGGGTGTCCCAGCTAACAAATTGCAGCGTTAATTCTATGTCTGCTGTCCGCGCCGTCTCGCGTAAGGGTGCAAATGCGGTTTCTGCCACAGCTTGCCATGCCCGTCCATAGGTTTGCCATTTATCACGAAGGTTTCTACGGTTTATCGCATCAGTGAGTTGACGTTTATCGGTTACATCAGGCAATTCGTTATACGCCTGCAGTGTATCAGCGACTAATACTAGCAAATTAACCCGCATGGGAGTTGTGTATTTTTTCTCGTGACGATAGGCGTGAAATCCTAAGAGTGTCTGACGCCATAGATCGACAGTGGCGGTTAAATTGTTCGCACGCAATTGTTCGCTGTGATCGGCCTTGATGCTAATCAACTGCAGCACATGACAGACGCCGCGTTTGGCTTGTGTCAATAATTCTTTAGGCTTAGCCAGTTTTGCTATTTTATGTGTAGGATTTTGCAGGTCATCGGACAACACTAATTCGGTCCAGTGTACGGCAGTGGAACACGGTGTGTTAGTGAGTTGTGATTTTAATAACTTCGTGGCGAGTGTAAAGCCTTGTTCCTCACGCGCAGGGTAGACTAAAAATAGCGGTTGCGGTGTTTGCGTGTATGCGGCCGCGGTGGGTAGTGTTGAAAAATACAAGCCTTGCGGGAAGCAACCGAGAAATAGTGCCCATTCTTCATGGCTATAACGGCGCGTGCCGGGGCGTATTGCCTGTTGTTCTAATATCTGTCGCTTGGTCTTATCTATCTCTTCACGCGCCAGTACGTCTAGGATAGCGGATTCTTCTTCTGTCATGTGTTTACCTGTGTTTAGTAAGAGGCTTCGAGAATTTGTGAAATATTACCGGATAAAATTTCTTTGGGTATATAGTTTAAGAAACCATTGGCGATGGCATAGTCGACGATGTCATTTTTTTTCTCACAGCCCCATTTGGATTTAATCCGATAAAGGTAAGACTCAACCGTGCGCCACGAAATATCCAAGGCAATAGCAATTTCTTTCATGGTCTTACCGCGCAGCAAATAAAACAGGCAATCCATTTCGCGTTTTGCCAGGCAGGTATCCGCAAGCAAGGTATCCACACAATAACTGCGTTCGCCTTGTTTATCTTTCGTATAATATTTATGGTCTGAGCGCATCAGACTCGCCGAAATACGGCCCAACAGTGAGGGTTGTATTTTGGTGCAATGACAGATGCTTCCCACCAGTTCACCGTGCATGATGAAGGGTACCTTGTTGGCGAGAAATATTTTTTCTTGGCTGTCGGCGTAAGCGTGTATGTCTAGCATAGTCAGCGCGGCACGTTTTTCCATGACAAATTGATCTTGTTGGATGAAATCGTCGGCACAGGCCACGGCAGGGCAATGGATTTGATGGGCATTGTCACCCAGCATGCTTTCTTCGTTGGGGTAACCAAACAATTTTGCGGTGTAATCGTTGGAGTACAAAAATCGCGATTGTCTATCCATGACGACGATCATGCCTGGCATTTGCCGGAGCAAATAGCTCAAAAAATCAACATCCTGGGTGATAGTGGTGTTTTCAACTAACAATGTCATGATCGGGCACTCCTGGGTGAATCACTCAATCGCATCATACTACGTTTATTGCAGGGATGACGTCCGTCATGTTCACGGACATAGCATGACACGGCTTCTCTGTTGTAGAGCCTATTTATTTCGCGCAGGCGAGCTATTAAGGAAACAATCTCGGTCGCTTGCGGCCGAGTTGTGGAAATGCAAAATCGCATGTTGAAGTGTAATGGCTATATACCCCTATTTTTAGCAAGCAGGCTGCTATTTATAATGTACTACTATCTTCTAACACACTTTCAATCAGTGCCCTGGAAATACTGGGATAAGAGGGCAGTGCGGGTAAATTATTTAAATCAAACCAGCGTGCGTCCTCTATTTCCTTGTCATCAATCGTTAGTGTGCCGCGCGCGTATTGCGCTGTGAATGCGATCATAAAACTACTGGGGAAGGGCCAGCTTTGACTGCCGAAATAGCGCAAGTCTGAAATTTCTACGCCTACTTCTTCTTTTACTTCGCGGTGTGCAGCCGCTTCGGCGGTTTCTCCCAGATCAATGAAACCAGCAATGGCGCTGTAGATTCCCGCTTTAAAATGCGCGGATCGGGCGAGTAATACTTCATGCTCGCGTTGAATTAAGACCATCACCGCGGGGGAAAGACTGGGAAAAAATGACAAGTGACAGGACGTGCATTGTTTCTCCGTGAGATCATCCACTTTATGTAGTGTGCCGGCGCATTTACTGCAATATTGCAGTTTGGTATCCCACGTTAACCAATGCGTCGCACGCAGAATTTGTTGCTGAATGTGCGGATTCGTTTCGGTCAAAAAGCCTTTGGCAGGGCATACTCGGAACGAATCTTTGATTGTTATATGGTCTGAGCAAGGCAATTGGCCTTGCACAACCAGAACCGTATTATCTAAATAAACGGCTTCTATGTTTATTCCTAATGTTTCGACAGTGCGGGAGAAAGGCAATAACGGCGAGGCGGTGAGCGCGTCTACGATGATGCCTGCCTCGGTAAAATAGACGGCATCGTGTTCGGCAAACTCATTGAGTTGGTGTGTTGCAATCCTTTTCATGACATATTCCCATTCCACTTCAAAATGCGATTTTTGCATTTTGAAGTGTTCTTCTCCCCTTGGGTGACCGAGCGAAAATTTACTTTTCGCCGGTCATCAAAACAAGGTATACCGCACGACTTACCCATCAAAATTCACATCTTGAAGTATGAGCGGTATAATCCCGCAAAAATTTCGGTTAATTGTTTGAAGCATGCTATGTCGCAGCCATCTTCCAACGCCCACGCCCATGCTAGCACGGCTTGCACCAAACACCAATCGAGTATGCGTTGACGCGGCAAGGCAAGGATTGTGGCAAAGCGATTGATACGCCGCTGAATAACTTCTGCCGCATCCTCTGACGCAAGCAATGCTGCGATCGGGTTGCGAATAAAGGCTGCTACGTCATACGCCGGTTCACCCAGTACGCCCTTAGGATCGATCACCAGCCATGTTGTACCGTGTTGTAAAATATTTGCATGATGCAGGTCGCCATGCAGTAAGACGGTAGCCGCGGTTGTTGCCAGCAAAGCATCACGCCGTGTTCTTGCGCTATTTAAATAATGGTGGGGTATATCCCAGTCTTTATCCAGTGCGATTAGCCAATCGTTGATGGTAGGAAAAGGATGAGTGGCGGGGAGTGGGGTTTGATGTAGCCGTGCCAAGCATGCAGCAACAATGCAAATTGCCTTGTCATCTTGGCTTGGGAAATAGGAGGTTAATGCAGCGCCTGTGACCGCGCGTTGTAGCAGGATCATGCCGTCACTTTCAGCGAGTAAAGCAACGACTCCGTACCCTTGCCAAACTTTCAGCGCAGCAGCTTCTTTGTTTAGCCCCGCCTGATCTAAGCCGAGTTTTAAGACGATAGCTTGAGTACCTTGATAGCCTACTAGCACGTAATGATAATTTGGCTGTGCAATGGGTGTTAAATCCGACAAGCCGTAGGTTTGTGTTATTTGCACCACTAACGCAGGTAAATCAGCAAGCCATTGTTCTCGCATGCCCAATAATTGTGTGGGGCTCGTTTCTAGGTTATTTAGCATGGTCACTAGCGTCATAACGCAAAAACTTAGGTAACAAGCTGGAGCAGATACCGACGCCGGCAATACACAATACGCCACCGAGCATAATCGCGTTGTGCGTTCCCATGGCAGCAGCCATCATGCCTGCTTGGGTGTTACCTAACAAGGGGCCGCTGGTGTAGCCTATCATTTCTATACCGGCTAAACGTCCACGCAAGTGATCGGGAATGGTCTGATTCCACATCGTTAAACGAAAAATACCGCTCACCATATCGGCACCTCCAGCTATGGCTAGCATCAACAAGGCGAACCAAACATTGTGTACCCAGCCAAACCCTGTAATCGCCAAGCCCCAACAACTGGCGGCAATCACAATGGCTAAGCCTTGATGCATCACTTTTTTGGTCCATCCACTGAAGACGGTAGCGAATAAGTAGCCCACAGCAGGTGCGGAATAAAACCAACCGATCATCGCGGTCTTGCCGAAACTCTCTGCCATTGCAGGGAAAAGGGCGGTAGGCATACTAAACACCATGGCGACAAAATCAATGAGATAAGTCCCCACTAATTCTTGGCGACTTGCTGCATAGCGAAATCCTTCTTTGAGGCGTTGCAAACTGATGGCATTACTTACCGGGTAATTCTTGGGAAAGTGACGAATGGTTAATAGTGCGAAAATTGAAAGAACAAAGCTAGCCGCATCGAGTAAATACGTTGTGACAAAGCCAAAAGTCGTGATGCAAAGTCCTCCGAGTGCAGGACCTGCAATAGTCCCCAAGGTGGATTTTAAAGAAGTTAAGGCGCTATAAGCGGGGATATCGCTCTTATCGACTAGCCTAGGCCCCAATGCGTCTAGGGCAGGGCGATGAAACCCGTTGAGCGCCGACATGATGCCCGCGGCACAATAAATAAGCCAAATACTGGGTTTAGTTGATGCGGCGTTGAGTGCTAGTATGCAGATCACGAGTAGCATAAAAAATTCAGACGACAGCAATAATTTTTTTCTATCGATGGCATCTGCAAATACGCCGCCGACGAACGCCGTGGCCAGCAGTGGAATTAATTCGATAAGCCCAATGATACCAACGGCCCACGTGGAGTGGGTTAATTGGTAAATTTGAAAGGGCAGCGCGACATACGTAATCATCGTGCCTAATACGGATATCAGTTGACCTATAAATAGGTAACGATAATCTCTGTGTTTACGTAGCGGAGAAATATCTATTAACATGCTGAGGGTTCCAATGGGTGCGTTTTGCGATGATACGCATCTTGCGTTAAGCGATACAAAATATGTTGTGATAGACGATGATCAGCCGGCAGTTTGGGATGTGCAAAGTCACCATTGACATCGCGTTGCAAGCCGATTTTTTCCATGACACGGATAGAGCGCACATTGGCCGGCACCGTAAAGGAAACAATTTCTTTAAGCTCCATCGTATTAAAGCCATGATTTAACGCGGCTGTAGCACCCTCGGTGGCGTAGCCTTTGCCCCAGTGTTGTGATCCAAGACGCCAACCTATTTCAATGGCGGGTGTAAATGCCGATTTCCAATCGGTATAGTTAAGCCCAATAAACCCGATCAATTCACCTGTTTTTTCCAGTTCGACAGCCCACAAGGTGTAGCCGTGTTGTTGTTGGTGCTGGTTGGCCGCTGCCATAAAGGCATTGACCTCTGGCAGAGTTAAGGAACCACGTAACCATGCAATGACATCCGGGTCTTGGTTGATTTGGTAGTAAGCTTCTGCGTCTTGTTTTTGCCAGGTTCTTAATATCAACCTCGGTGTCGCAATAATTTGCATGATATATTTCCCTATGCTCGTGAAGTTACCCGGAAAATCTGCAGCTACCTAAGCCGTTTAACGTGTGGATAATAGGCCGAGGTAGCTGAATTTTCAATCTTTATCCGTTTCAAGGGATTCATGCAGGTCGTCAATTTGATGCTATTTGCCACCTACAGGGCTAGTGAGCAAGCACAAATAATGCGTAGTAAAGACTTGCATAACGGGTAAAAATAGCTAAAGATGCCGAACTGATGTCGTGTTGCAAGATACGGTGTCTGTACATCTTACGGGGAAGTAATGAATCCGCATAAGATTAGGTAAAGTCATGTGGTTGGCAAGGCGTTACAATTCATGCAGCGATACATCTTAACCGGCACTCCAGGTTGCGGCAAAACCGCTCTCATTCGTGCGTTGGAAATGACAGGTTGCAGCGTGGTAAGCGAGGCTGCAACAGATGTGATTGCTTACCGCCAAATGCAAGGCGAGGTAGCGCCGTGGCAACATCCGAATTTCATTGACGATATCGTGCGTTTGCAAAAGCAGCGCCAACTGGCCATGTTGGGTGATACTTGTTCGCTGCAGTTTTATGATCGATCGCCACTGTGTACCTATGCGCTTGCGGCTTATCTAGGCTTCGAGCCTTCTGCCGATTTGCTGCAAGAAATCACGCGCATACAGGAAAATCAGATTTATGCGCAGCGGATTTTTTTCATCGAAAATTTAGGTTTTGTCCAGCCTACAGCCGCCAGAACCATTTCTTACGAAGAATCGTTGAAATTTGAAAAAGTTCACTATGATGTTTATCTGAAGTTTGGTTATGATTGCGTAAAAATTCCAGCAGCACCTGTCGCGGACAGAGTAGCAACACTATTGAGGTTGATATGAAAAGAATACATTTTATGTTAAGTTTAGTTTTATGTATGGTGTATCCTGCCGGCGCAGGGGCGCAGTGTTTTTTAGCGACAGAGAATAATAAAATTATTCAGCAAGAAGGGGAATGTGCATCACGGCATGCGCCGTGTTCTACGTTTAAAATTGCGATCAGTTTGATGGGATATAACGAAGGAATTCTTAGCGACACAACGCATCCTGAGTGGAACTTTAAACCAGGCTATGCCGATTGGTTGGACGTGTGGAAACAGCCACACAATCCAACGACATGGATGCAGCACAGTTGTGTTTGGTATTCACAGGTCATTACGCAACAGCTAGGCATGAAAAAATTCGACGCTTACGTGAAAAAATTTCAGTATGGCAATCAAGATGTGGCGGGCGATAAAGGCCAGCACAATGGTTTGACGCGCGCGTGGCTGTCCAGTTCCTTGCAGATTTCTCCCGCAGAGCAAACGCAATTTTTGCAAAAGCTGTTAGCTAAGCAACTACCGGTAAACGTAACAGCGCACGAGATGACCCAGCGCATACTGTTTGTTGAGGAGTTAACGGATGGTTGGAAACTGTATGGGAAAACCGGCAGCGGTACTTTGCTCAATAAAGACGGTTCACGCAACAGCGAGCGCCAAATCGGTTGGTTTGTTGGATGGATGACCAAGGGAAGTCGCACGATTGTTTTCGCCTATTATATCGAGGATAGGGAGCAGCAGGCTATTTCTGCCGGTCTACGCGCGAAGGCAGAGGCCAAACAAAAGTTGCTGCCGTTGATCGCGCATGAGAAAAGTTGATGCGGTAGGCACAGAATTTTATCGGCAATTACTGTATAGGGAATTCATCGATGCAAAGCAAAAACTTAGAGACAGCGCAAGATATCGCGGCAGCATTTGATGCTTTTTTAGAGTTACGACCTGCATTAACCGATGTAAATAGCTTTGTTGATCAAGTGCTGGCGCAACAAAAACAAGGGTACCAAATTATTGCAATTGCCGAAGGTGATGAGATTGTGGCGTGCATAGGTTTTCGTGTCATGACGATGCTGGCATGGGGAAATTTTTTATATATCGATGACTTGATTACCAAACAACGTTGCCGCGGCAAAGGCTATGCCCGATTTTTACTGAATCATGTGACGCAAATCGCTAAGGATCGTGGCTGCGAACAAGTGCATTTGGATACGGGATATGCCAGACATGCGGCACATAGAGTGTACTTAAACCATGGCTTTGAGTTTGGATCTTTTCATTTGGCACTGAAGTTGAAGTAGTTCGTCATATCGCAGTGTTAGACAGCGCGACAGTGGGTGAAGTTATACGGTTTGAAAAATAAAGGAGACATGACGTGGACACAGAGCACATTTATGCGGAAAAGCTGTTTTCCTATGGCACCTTGCAGTATGAAACTGTTCAACTGACTACATTTGGCCGAAAATTAAAGGGAACCGTGGATGTGTTGCCTGGTTATCATTTGCAAACTATAACAATCAAGGATCCCAACGTCGTTGCCACTAGCGGTGAAGCCGTTCATCCTATTTTGCTGTACACCGGTAAGCAAATGGATGAAGTACAAGGCAGTGTATTCGATATTACTACAGAAGAGTTGCACGCGGCGGATCGCTATGAAGTCGCAGACTACAAGCGTGTTTGTGTTAGCTTACGTTCCGGCATAAAGGCATGGGTTTATGTCAGTGTGAACAGCGAACGTCTAACGGAAGCTTAAAATTTTGCTAAGTGAGAGTAACTTTGGTGGCGCGACCGATTTTACTCAGTTTCTCTAATAATGCCATGCGCTATTAGCGGAAGTGGTGATGAAAAACAACGTTATTATCGATCCTTCAAATTTAGTACAATTATTGATTTGTCACAGTTGGAAGACAGGGTGTGCTTTTTGTATTTTTTGTGGACATTTAACCACGCTATCCTTTCTTTTAATGGTTGACTAAGAAAAGATAGTTATATATATTTTCTTTTCTGTTTAGCTTAAGAAAAAATAGCTATGAATCCAAGAATTGGAAAATATATTGTCCAACGGGTTGCCGGAGAGCCGTACCGAGCTTATGTGCCACCTAAGCTACCACCCGATCCAGCAGTCGATTTAACCAGGCTTTACCCTTATCTTGAAAAAGCCACGTTGGCATTGGCCGAGTTAAACAGCATCCACAAATCCATTCCCAATATCGCGCTATTCATTTATATGTACGTTCGCAAAGAAGCGCTGCTTTCAAGTCAGATTGAAGGAACACAGAGTTCTTTTTCCGATTTAATGTTGTTTGAGAACCAGCAGAAATCAACCGTGGCGTTGGCCGATGTCGAAGAAGTGTCGAATTACGTAAAAGCCATTACCTATGGTTTGGATCGTCTTAAACAAGATTTTCCCCTTTCACTGCGTTTGCTGCGTGACATTCATGGGGTATTGCTTGCGGGTGGCCGTGGATCTGGAAAACTACCGGGAGAATTTAGACGATCACAAAATTGGATCGGTGGCACTCGACCAGGCAATGCCTTGTTTGTTCCCCCGCCTGTGGATCATTTAGACCAATGCTTAGCTGACTTCGAGAAATTTTTGCATGATGATACATTGCCGGTTTTGATCAGAGCAGGGCTGGCACATATTCAATTTGAAACGATACATCCTTTTTTAGATGGCAATGGTCGATTGGGTCGCTTGCTTATTACCTTGCTGCTTTGTCATAGCGGCATGCTGGATGAGCCCATCTTATATTTAAGTCTTTATCTCAAACAAAACCGTTCGACGTATTATGCGTTGTTACAAGAAGTGCGATTGCACGGCAGTTGGGAAACTTGGCTTGAATTTTTTTTAGAGGGCGTCTTTAAATCCGCAAAGCAAGCGATTCAAACGACGCATCTTATTCATAATTTATTCGAACACGATTGTGGCAAAATAGCGATATTAGGTCGTGCGCGGTTTTCCTGTGAGCAAACACTAGAATATATGAAGCGATTGCCACAAGTCACCGTACCGTTGTTAGCAAGTGCATTAAGTATGACGGCACCAACGGCTAGAAGTGCGCTTAATCAAATGGTGCAGCTTGAAATTTTAGAGGAAATAAGTGGCAAGAAACGCGATAAAATATACGTCTATCGTAATTATCTGGCACTTCTTGAAGAGGGTGCTGAGCCTTTTGCTGTGAGCGTTGGATGATGAGTCACGCGTCGCAACGCATGCAAACGTATCTGGATATTTCTACACACCTCACAGGCCTCAGCGATGAAAACCTACAACAGATGTTAACGACGGTGCAGCCGCTGCATGCAGGTATCGGTGGCAAATCCGCTGTAATGACTCTGGGCGAGACGCCTGTTTTCGTGAAAAAGATACCGCTCACTGATCGTGAGAGGCAGCCTGAAAATTTTATGGCTACCGCTAATCTGTTTGATCTACCGCTGTGCTATCAATACGGTGTTGGTTCCGCGGGCTTTGGCGCATGGCGTGAACTTGCCGTTCATCACATGACAACCCATTGCGTGACTGCAGGTGTTTGCGTCAATTTTCCTGTGTTGTACCACTGGCGTGTGTTGCCTTGCGATCCCAGCGATGCAAATCTTGCGTATTGGGGCGATGTAGAGAAATACACGCAGTATTGGGAAAATTCTCATGCCATTCGCCAGCGTGTTGCAGAGTTGAATAAGGCATCGGCGCATATCGTTTTATTTCTTGAATATGTGCCACAAAATTTACAGGAATGGCTGAGCGCTGAAATCGTCAAAGGCGGTGATGCCGCTGCAGCAGCGGTTGCATTTGTCGACGAAAATCTAAGAATGACAAACGCCCACATGAGCACACAGGGATTAGTGCATTTTGATGCGCATTTTGCCAATATACTCACCGATGGTGAACGGCTCTATTTGAGTGATTTTGGTTTGGCACTGTCATCACACTTTGCATTAAGCACAGCAGAAACGGAATTTTTACAGCAGCATCAACAATACGATCAGGCTTCTGCCGCACTAAACTTATTGCACTGCATCATCACCACTCTTTTTGGCAAAGAGCAATGGATAACTCGACTGCGTGAAATCATCAACGGTGAGCGAGAGATACCTGTGCCCGTCCTACTGGCTCTGATCCAGTGTTATGCGCCCATTGCGTTGGTGATGGATGCCTTCTTACAAACACTGCAACAAACCAGCAAATCCGCCCCTTATCCCGCCATACACCTGGAACAATTACTCAGGGCAGGTACATCAATCGATTGACAATATAGACTTTAAAGTATAAATTAAGCAAATTATAAGTCTAAAGAGTATAAAAATGACCCTGTCGCGCTATGTTCCGCTGTGCAATGCCCTCGTTCTTGTATTGCAACCCTTAGTTGAGGTGGTGATTCACGATCTTGGCGCAGGTGAAATTTGTTATATCAACGGCAATCTGTCAAAACGCAAGGTGGGCGATCCGTCGTTACTGGCCGCCAACGTACTCGATGATAATCTCGATCACATCGTCTACCCTAAGATTAATTTTGATGGTCGTCTGATCAAGTCAATCTCCGTGCCGCTGGACGGTCACTGGTTGATCTGTATCAACGCAGATGCCTCGGTATTTCATCACATGAAAAGTGTGAGCGAAGCATTTTTGCGTACGGCCGAATCGAGTCAGCCTGACAGCTTATTCAAGAATGATTGGCAGGAAAGATTGCATGTTGTCATCCATGATTTTCTACGCCAGCAGGGCTGGCATTTTGCCGAGCTTACGCATCAGCAGAAAAAAATATTGGCTAAACATTTATTCGATGCGGGTGCATTTGCTGAAAAAAATGCGGCGGATTATGTGGCGCATGTGTTAGGTTTAGGACGCGCCACGGTATTTAACTATTTAAAAAAATGGAGAAATGGCTGAACATGAATACGTTTAAATTGGAAGAGTATCTGGCTAAGTATGAATTTTCAGCACCGTATTTATTGTGTTGTTCAGATGCCGAGAGCGTCTCCCTGCAGGAGCTTATTGCCATGGCTGAACCGCAGGAAAAAGCATTATGGGATGATTTAAGGCTGGGTTACACCGAGACCGCTGGATTGCCGATATTGCGTGCTAGCATCGCTAAAAATGTGTATCCGTCGTTAGCGGAAAGCAATGTCTTGTGTTTTGCTGGCGCAGAAGAAGGTATCTTCTGTGCGCTGCACACCTTATGCGAAGCAGGGGATCACGCGATCGTTTTAACCCCGTGCTATCAATCGTTTATGGAGGTTCCGTCATTAAAGGGTGCCGCGGTTACGCGCATAGCTTTACGTGAAGAAAATGACTGGCGTATTGATGTGGTGGCAATCAAACACGCTATACAAACCAATACGCGGTGTATCGTGATCAATTTTCCGCATAATCCAACGGGTCAGGTGATCACACACGCTGAATTAACGGCCTTAGTGG
Source organism: uncultured Gammaproteobacteria bacterium (assembly GCA_964646995.1). GTDB lineage: Bacteria > Pseudomonadota > Gammaproteobacteria > CAZYIF01 > CAZYIF01 > CAZYIF01. The sequence goes on along the minus strand of CAZYIF010000003.1, from coordinate 127,598 downwards.
CTTTGTGCGATGCGCATGATCTGTGGCTTTTTTCCGATGAGGTGTATCGTTTGCTCGGGAATCCAGCGCAGGCTTGGGCGACGCCTGCGGCGGAGCTCTATCCCAAAGCATTATCGCTGGGTGCGATGAGCAAGGCCTTTGGCATGGCCGGTCTTAGGTTGGGTTGGATTGCTTGCCAGGATAAGGCACTGTTAAAAAAGATGGCGTACATGAAGCATTATCTTTCTATTTGCAACAGTGCGCCGGCGGAAATCCTCAGTCTGATTGCACTCAATCATAAAAATACTATTCTATTGAGGAATAACCAGATTGTGGCGGAAAATTTACAACGTTTGGATAGCTTCATGGCGGAATATCAGGATTTATTTGCATGGGTTCGTCCGCAGGGCGGGTGCGCAGGGTTTGTAAAATATAAAGGACAAGAAGCCATAGACGATTTTTCAGCGAGACTGGTGCAAGAAAAAGGCGTGCTGCTTATGCCTGCATCGATCTACGATCACAACAGCAACCATTTTCGCCTGGGTTTTGGCCGAAAAAATATGTGCGAGGCGTTGGATAAACTCAAGGAATTTCTCCATACATGAAAGACGGTGCTATGCGCTTGGCGTCGGGTGATGACGGCATATTGGCTGCAAATGAGTTTTCGCATAGATGTGTTGCATGCTACACTCCTGACCTTTATTTAGGGCCGAGAGTTTATTATGAAGCCAGAACAAGTCCTCCGATTTTTACGCCGTGTTACTGGCCAGGGCCCGGGTTACTAGGGAGAATGCGGCTAAGCTAGGCAGCTCTGCTGACAAGTGGGATGACACTCACTGTATTTTTTCCTGGTTTTACTCCAATGCCACCACGGTAATTTTTCGCCGGTGTTGGCTTCATGTATGATGGCAGCGAACACATCCCACACACAAGGATCCTGTTTGACTCCAGTGATGCGTTGCAGTTTTGTGTAGAGATGATCGGGCGTTTCTGTTTTCAGTTGCGCGATGCTTACAATGCCAAGTTGGTGTAAGTCTCTAAGCATAGCTGGACCTACATTCATGAGCTGCAGCAATTCGCTTTTGGCTTGAGTGGGTTTACTCATTGGGTGTGTCTACGCTTAATTGCGCTAAGATCTGGATGAGATTTTTTTGCTTATTAGCGGATAGTTTGGCAAAAAAAAGTTGATCGCTTGCTTCGACCAGGGTCACGAGTTTGCGTATCAGTTCATTGCCTTTTGGGGTGAGCGACACACATTTAGCGCGGGTGTCTGTGGCGTGCTCTGCGCGTTTTACACATCCCAATGCAACCAATTTTTTCAGGGATTTTGATACTGTCATCTTATCGAGCTTGGACCAGTTAGCGATCTGAATTTGGGTCGTGGCATAGCGATGGGCCGCAAACCACAGCAGTGTTGCCATAATCACAAACTGAGCGTGCGAAATAGCATAGCTTTCTAGTGTCTGCTTAATTTGGCGTTGCCAGATTAAGGTGGTTTGCCACAGCAGAAAACCTGGACTGTCTTCGGGTCGTTCAAAGCCAAAGGGTAAATTAGTCATTATTGCCTCTGGCAAGGTCTATTAATTTTTCCATTTCTTCGTGAACGGTATCAGCAACGTGTTGCGCTACTAATTTGATCCACAACCAGCGCAATGGTCCTACTACAACTAAAGTATTTGTCAATTGCAATCCTTGTGCTGTTTCTTGCAGGGCATGGGTGTCATACATTTTGGCGCCTAAGAAAGCCGTGCAGTCGGTGAAGTGATGACCTTCCACGATGTCGGTCAGCACAATTTTCACGGCTTTCATGCCCTTAGGCTTTAGCATGAAATGATTGCCGACGGCAAAAGGGCCCGTCATGTTACAAGAGTCCAGATCGCCATGCCAGTTGGGCCAGTTATTCACATCGGTCCAGAGGCGCCAGATGTCTGCGGCGTTAATGCCTTGCACGGTCTTACTATAGGTTCTGGTCCACATATCATATGCCTCTCGATGTAATAAAAGATGCGAGTGTTTGATTGACGAAATCGGGTTGTTCTATCCAGGGGAAATGTCCCGCATTTGGAATGTTAACCATTTTTATATTGTTGCGATGAAAACGCAGGTCTTGTGCAAAAACAGCGGAAGGTGTAATGAAATCATCATCTCCTCCAATAATTAATGTGGGCGTTTGTTGCGGTATCCATTTTATGTCGGAGTAAAATGCATAACCGTCCGTATACCACCAGTGTTCTGTAGGAATGCAGTACTTCAATTTATTCACGATTTGTTCGATACCTTTAGCGCGGTTTTGTTCAGTAAAAAAATAATGCGCTTCCTTCAAATACAGGGCACGCATATTTTCAAGATTGGGATCTTGAATAAATTGATTTTTCGCTTCGGTGAGAGACGGCAGATTCTGCGTAGTCGCAACCTGCGTAAATAAATCAGATTTTAGAGTGGGAACAGAATTAAAGACAACTAAACCTTGCAGTGATTGTTCTAATGCGGGGCAAAAAAACGGTAAATATCCGCCAAAGGAGTGTCCGATCAAAATAGGATTATCAAATTGACTCACTACATGTTCCAAATAGACAGTCCATTTTTGATAAACATCTGCGGATGTCTGTGGATAATTTTCATTCGTACCATTAAATATGAGATCAACAAGCCAGTAGTTACCAGGCAAGTGCATTTGTTTAACCAGATCGGTGAGAGAGCTGGAATCAACGCCTGGTCCACCCGGCAAAAATAGCCAGTTAAATAACTTTTCTCCCGGTACAGACTTGGATAAACACAATCTTGTATGGTTGGCATCATATAAGTAGTTAGACATACATTCCTCTTTAGTATATTTTGATATAGTATACATATTTACTATATAGTCAAGAGTGAATAAAAATGAAATTTTATGAAAAACCGCTTGACCCTATAGTTACTATATACCTTAGCTTTGATGACAAGGAGGTAACACGATGACGCAGTGGTACGTGAAAGACTTAAGCAAACTAACCGGTATATCGGTGCAAACGCTGCATCATTATGATCGTATTGCTTTGTTAAAGCCCTCTGTACGGTTACCTAATGGTTATCGCGTCTACTCCGAAAAGGATTTATTGCAGCTACAACAGATTATCGCGTTGAAGTTTTTTGGTTTTGAGTTAGCGCAAATTAACGCATTACTCACCGGTAATGCGGGAGCGCTTGAACACTTTGCGGTTCAAGCTAAATTGCTGGAACGAAAAGCCAATACCTTGCTGGAAGCAAGCCATGCGCTAAAGAGCATTATTGCTGATGTTGCAAACGATAAATCCATTCCTTGGGAAGCCATTATTAAATTAATCGAGGTATATCGCATGACACAGGAACTTGAACATCCTTGGGTTAAAGACATATTTACACCCGATGAGTTAAAACAATATGTAGCTTTTGAAGCCGAATTGAAGGCCAATTCTACCCCGGATCAGGAAGCCGCTTTCAAAAAAAATTGGTCCAGCTTAGCCGCAGAAATTAGCGATAATCTTGCTAATGATCCCAAATCTGCAATGGGTATTGCTCTGGGTGAGAAGTTCATGCAATGGGTGAATGGTGTATACGGTAAAAAATACGCGCATTTACGCACTAAAAAGTTTGAAAAGGGCTTTTGTGAAGGAAAGGGTCTCGACGAAGTAGGATTAACGCCTGCCATGGTGTCTTGGATAGATCAAGCAATGGACGCTTATTGGCGAGATAGCATTTGTGGGATCCTTGATCAAGTAGGAAAAGCACCTTCTGCTGCTATCGCAACGCGTTGGCATGAGCTTCTCGATGACATGTATGGGGAAGATGATAAGGCGCGCAATAAATTCATTCAGGATGTTATCACGCTGAATGATGCAAGAATCAGTAAGCAAGCCAAAGAATGGTTGCAAAGTTTGGATTAAACAATATGCCCGCAACACAGCGGGCTTGTTGTAAGCTGCAGTGGGATCAGATCAGATTTATGAGGATTTGCATTTATTTCTGACATGATGACCTCATTGGTTGTCAATTAGGAAACGGTATCAGCCAAAAACCTCCGAAATAACAGATGTGGTAAAATTATCGCTTACAATGGAAGGCAAACAAATTCCATCTCATTTTCCTCAAGGCTTACTACCTTTATAGGGCACTTACACATTGTGGGTTAGACATTGATATTTCTGCTTTAGGTGAAGATCCACTCGCGATTTTATTTAATGAAGAGTTAGGTGCTGTGATACAAATGGACGTAGCAGAAGAAGCACGGTTTTTGCAGCATTTAAAACGTCACGGCTTAGCGGGTTGCGCTTATTTGTTAGGAAAACCCGTGCTAGGGAAAACGATAGATATACCCATTACACTTCAAAATGCGCTTTTTGCATTTTGAAGTGTTCTCTACGTGACGGGGTTTCTCAAGGGGAGAATCGCGTATCGATTCTTGGGTGACCGTGCACACCTACTTTGTGTAGGTCTAAAAACAGGATACACCGCGCGACTTACCCATCAAAGTTTGCATTTTGAAGTACGAGCGGTATATCACACATCACGATAAGATACTCTTTTCGGCATCACGTGTTGAATTACGGCGGGCGTCGCATGAAAACGTGAAACTGGGGTTTCTTTAACAATTGCGATTTTCTGATCTGCAGTTAAATATTTTCTTCGACCAACTATCTTAATATCACTCATATCGATTCTCCAGTTAATTTAAATAACTGGATCGGTATTCAAGGGGGCACTTACAAGGGTACCATAGCGCTTTCTGGCGGTAGTATTGTTTCAAAATAACCACACAATACACCACCTAAGCACGACAAACGGACACGGCGAAAAAGGAACAGACAAATGGTTGGAAAACTACTTTCAGGGACAAAATTAGGCGACTTTACTCTGAGTAACCGCATAGTGATGGCGCCGATGACACGTTCACGGGCGAAATCCGACGGTGTCCCTGGCGATCTCACCGCAACCTATTACGCACAGCGCGCATCTGCCGGTCTTATTATCAGCGAGGCAATCAACATTTCAGCCGATGCCTTGGGTAGCCCCTTGACTCCAGGCATTTTTAACGACGCACAAGTACAAGCATGGAAACAGGTAACGGCAGCGGTGCATAATGCCGGCGGACGTATCTTTGCCCAGCTTTGGCATACCGGACGCGTAGGTCATTCTGCTGTACGTGACGGTAAAATACCGGTAGCACCGTCGGCTATCGCGATCACCGGACAACAACACTTTACACCCATAGGCATGCTTGATTATGAGGTGCCACGAGAACTGACCACCGCCGAGGTTCGTTCTACTGTCGCAGATTATACCTATGCTGCAGCACTGGCAAAAGAAGCCGATTTTGATGGTATTGAATTACACGCTGCATTTGGTTATCTGCCTAATCAATTCTTAATCGATAGCGCAAATCACCGCACCGACGAGTATGGTGGTTCCATTGCTAATCGTTGTCGTTTCGTAATCGAGGTGATGCAAGCGTTTATGAAAATCTGGCATCACGAACAAGTCGGCATTAAGCTATCGCCGGTGATACCTTTCAACAATATGATAGATTCTGATCCCGAAGCGCTATACGTTCATCTGCTCAAAGAGCTTGGCATGTTACATCCGGGCTACATTCATTTGATGAATGCACTATTTCCATTAGATGCGTTTCCTCATTGGCCTAAGGATGTATTAGCAACCTTCCGTCCGTTTATACACAGTCCTATTATTGCTAACGGTGGTTACGATGCCACGAAAGCCGAGGCTGAATTAGCGGCAGGACGAGCAGATCTCATCTCATTTGGCACTTTGTTTATTGCTAATCCGGATTTACCTCTGCGCTTTAAAACCGGTGCGGCGCTTGCAGAAGCGGATCGCGCCACGATGTATGGTGGTGACGCGCACGGTTACACTGACTATCCTCAATTGCAAGCGGCTGATAACGCATCTTAACTGGCGCGTTTTGAAAGATGAGGCGACATCTATCCTGACATAGGGGGCAGGTGTCGCTGTGCTATTACACGTGCAGGATGTTTTTTTATTGGGTATGGCGGAGAGAGAGGGATTGATTCGCGCCTTCCCTGGCGCTCACCCTACGGGCGC
>CAZYIF010000003.1:0-121444 GCA_964646995.1 uncultured Gammaproteobacteria bacterium | reverse complement strand
TAAAAAGCCACCTTGCAGGTGGCTTTTTATTTGATCTGGCGGAGAGAGAGGGATTGATTCGCGCCTTCCCTGGCGCTCACCCTACGGGCGCATTCGCAGGCTCATGCGTCCAAATCGGCAGTCCTGCCGATTTGTCGAACCCTAGGCTCGGGTTCTCACCCCTCATCTCACCGATCAAATAAAAAGCCACCTTGCAGGTGGCTTTTTATTTGATCTGGCGGAGAGAGAGGGATTCGAACCCTCGGTACGCTATTAACGTACACACACTTTCCAGGCGTGCTCCTTAAACCGCTCGGACATCTCTCCATTACTGCTCACTGGTGTATTCTGCCAGCGGGGCCAAGACTAAACGAGAAATACGTATTATGCAACAGGCAGTAGAATAATTGTGCTGCCCTAGCCGTACAACTTTACTAGCGTGGTGTAATAAACATTCACCAGTTGGCGTAAGTCAGTTAGGTTAGCGTGTTCATCTATCTGGTGAATACTGGCATTCACGAGGCCTAACTCGACGATTTGAGGGCATATTTTAGCGATGAAGCGTCCATCCGATGTGCCGCCACTGGTGGATAACGCAGGGGTGATGCCGCAGTGTGTGTGGATGGCGTGTTGGCACGCCGCGACGAGTTGGTCTTTGGCACTGTAAAAAGGTTCGCCGCCATGCTGCCACATGAGCGTGTAGCGCAATTGGTGTTGCGTTAACACCGCTTCTACGCGTTGTTGTAATTGTTGTGCCGTCACGACAGGCGCATAGCGAAAATTAAAATCTACGCGCAGTTCACCGGGAATAATATTGCCTGCACCGGTGCCGGCATGAATGTTGGAGCATTGAAAAGACGTGGGATCGAAATCCGCATTGCCGTTATCCCAGGTGAGAGTGCACAGTTCATGTAGCGCTGCACAGGCTTTATGGATGGGATTATCGGCTAATTGTGGATAGGCAATGTGGCCCTGTTTACCGAGAACAGTGAGATGTCCTGACAATGTACCTCTACGTCCAATTTTGAGGGTATCGCCTAGTGTCGTGCTGCTGGATGCTTCGCCGACAATGCAATAATCCGGCGTGATGCCTCGTTGTTGTAATGCATTGACGACACGCACGGTGCCATCAACGCTAGGGCCTTCTTCGTCACTGGTAATCAGAAACGCCAGTGAACCGTGGTGTTGTGGGTAGTCCTGCAGAAAACGTTGGTAGGCGCATAACATGGCTGCGATATTACTTTTCATATCCGCTGCGCCACGACCATATAACACATTATCTGCGATGGTGGCGTCAAACGGCGGGTATTTCCACTGTTCACAGGGACCGGTAGGGACCACGTCGGTGTGACCAGCAAATACAAACAGCGGTGCTGCCGTGCCACGCCTGGCCCAGAGGTTACTGACGTTACCAAAGGGTAGCGACTCGCAGTCAAATCCCATGGTCATCAAGTGTTGACTAATGAGATTCTGGCAGCCTTGATCATCTGGCGTAATAGAAGGGCGGCGGATAAGCGCTTGCGAAAATTCAACAACATCTAGCATATATTTACCTCTAGTGATGAGCCTACGATGTTTAATCTAATCCTCAGTAATTATCCGTCAGAGGTGCAGTCTCTGAGTAACTCATTTAACGAAACTTTAGCGCGTGTTTTTTCATCGACACGTTTTACGATGACGGCACAATATAAACTGTGCGAACCATCTTGCGCGGGTAAATTTCCGGGTACCACGACCGAACCCGCGGGGATGCGACCGTAGCTAATAGTGCCGCTGGCTCTATCGTAAATACGTGTGCTTTGGCCTAGGTAAACACCCATGGAGATCACCGCATTACGTTCTACGATGACGCCTTCTACAATCTCGGAACGTGCGCCAATAAAACAGTTATCTTCTATGATGGTAGGGTGTGCTTGCACCGGTTCTAGAACGCCGCCTAAACCAACGCCTCCGGAAATATGCACGTGCTTGCCGACTTGTACACAGGAGCCTACGGTCGCCCATGTATCGATGAGTGTGCCATCATCGATATAGGCACCTATGTTAATGTAAGACGGCATAATAATGCAGTTATTGCCTATGTAGGCGCCGTGCCTTGCATAAGCGGGAGGTACGATACGGCTGCCTAGACGTTGAAAATCAGGTTGTTGGTAATCCGCAAATTTCAGTGGCATTTTGTCGAAGTAATGGGTGATTCCATCAGTGTAAGTACGATTTTCGTAGGCGCGAAAGGATAATAACACTGCTTTTTTTAGCCATTCATTGGTGTGCCAGTGGCCATCGCGATATTCCGCTATGCGTTGTGTGCCCGCATTAAGTTGGGTGATAATTTCATCAATCGCCGCTCTCGTTGTCTTATCCATGTTCGCTGCGGTTAGATTATGGCGCTGAGCAAAGGCTATCTCTATCACATCTTGTAGGTTATGCATGTGTTATTTTCCTATATCTTGATTTGCAAAAAGCTCCTTGCATTCGTTTATCGTGAACTGCTATAACAAGCGTTCCAGAGGGTAAAAAGCGGGGACGCTAAACCTAATGCAATGGGCTGGCAGATGATACATCTAACGCAGCCTTTGTGCCAGCATTCGTTGTTCTGGTGGCGAGCAAGTAGGCCTTGTCTTTGTTACGCATTACACAGATAAGTTCAGTGTTATTGCCTAGATTTTTCAATAAGGATCGACAAAACGACTCGGTGTTGTGGTGGGCTGTTTATAAAGTTCGTAACTATTCATTAGCAGGACGCGGAATAGTTGCACTCGACGGATTATCTTAATTACTGCTTATGGAGGATGCTTCATCATGGATGATGTGAAACGTAGTCAGCAAGCGGTTCGGCAAAGGCCTATATTTTTTATTGAAAATGCAGGACAGACTGTGGAGTCCGTTTTGGGTCAGCGTGTCAGTACACTAGAAAAGAAACCAACATCTGCATTGGTGTGCGATGAAGTAACGTATCAGTTAACGAATCACGTACATTTTGCTAAGGGTTACTATACGGAACATTATCTCAACGATAATCAGCCGCAATATTATGCCTATCGACAGCCCCTAGGTTGTATGCAAAGCATAGAAGCAGTGATAAGGCAGCAGTTACGTTCGCCATTCAATTTATTGACGAGTCTCGAAAAAAACAGCTGGAGCACGCAGAAATTTCTTTTGCTATGGACCTTGATACACAGCCTAGTGTGTAAAGCAGATTTTTTCATACAATACGTGTTTTTATCCCATGCAGATGATCGCCCACGCGACATTATCATTCAGGAGAGCGAGAGTTATCACAGCGTGAAAAATGCGATGCACAATCATCTTGAAAATATTCCGCGTGATGTACATCGTTTGTTTTTACAGTGTTCGATAGCCAGTATTTTGCCGGATAGGGTAAAGCACTTTTTGTTGGTATTAGATTTGGTGGAAAGCGCGAAGGGTTTAGTGTTAAGGAGTACGGATTTAGTCCCGCTGCGGGTTTCAGCTAAAATGCAAATATTGCAGCAGCTGAGCGCAAGCAACGCAGAACAAGGAGCAGAGGAACTAGAACAACAGTTGTTGAATGCGACCCCCGACGTGTTATTTACATTATGGAAACAAAGCAGTTATCGCTTTTGTCGCTATCGACACCGTTTGACACGGCACTTGGATCAATTGTTATTTACCTATGCAAACAGTGTACGTAATCAACCACAACAAACGGTGGAGTGTTTGTTACAAGAGTTAGTGTTGTTATATCGCCTACAGCACGGCATCGCGTTGTGGCTTAATGAGCGGCAGTATGTGAGTAGTCGTACGGATACGATATGGACGCTACAGCGCTGGGCACAACAACGTTTTGCAACGTGCGCACATGACTTTTTGACCGTGGCCTATTACGATCACAAGGTGATGCAAGAAGTAAAATATCAGCAGCTGTTTACTTCCTACGGGCAACAAATAGTGCAATTTTTGGATTAAGCGGTGTGACTGGTGGTATAGGGACCGTGATTTTTAATTAGTGATTTGGCAAAAGCTTAGCTATACTTACCCGCGGAGTTAGCTGCGCGGGTGGCATAAAATGGCTTATTTAGGGGTGTTCATGCAGAGGATGGTATATAGGTTAGCCGGCACGATGGTGTTGTTGTGTGCTTTTTTGGGGATGGCTATTGCGGAAGAGAAAAAGGCGGTTGCTTTTTATCAGGAAATTGGACCGAATTTTTTAATTAATTTAAGACCATCTAATGGGCTTCCCGGCGGATTCTTGCAGGCGCGTGTGGAAGTCATGGTGCGTAGCCAAGCAGAGTTGGACGCCGTGAAGCTGCATGTTCCTTATTTGCGTAACGATTTAGTCATGTTATTCAGCAGTAAAACCAAAGAACAGCTGTTGCGTGCGGATGGCCAACACAGCCTACGCAGGCAAGCGTTAACCATATTGCGTAAACGCATGCAAAAGGAAGAACCCAGCGTCAACATCGAGAAGGTGTTGTTTACGCAAGTGCTCATTGAATAAGTGCACCTAAACGTCATGCGTTTGAGGGAACTTAGTTGTTGATTTTTGCGACTTTGGCTTCACGCTTTTTTGTTTACCGGAGTGGTGACGCTCTTGCATCAGTGCATCGTTGTAACGATCGGTAATTAAAATAGAGCTGTGTCCGGCGTCGTCACGTACGTGATTTTGTGGTCGGCCACGTAGATTGATATCGTCTGAGATGCCCGTATGGCGTAGCCAGTGCACGGTAGCATGTTCCAATGCATTGGCATCGTCTTCATATCCTGCGGTGCGTAGTGTGATGATAGACAAATCAAAGCAGGTTTGCACGATCGTGCGAATCTCACGATCACTGCTAATAGCGCCTTGTCCGCGTATTTTCGCGATCAAGGGGTGCTTTTCCCCCGGTACTGGCAACGGAGTCAAGGACAAGCTTTGGCGATAACGTTTTAATGCCGCTAGCATGCCATCACTTACGCTGATGGTACGTTCTTTGTTGCCTTTGCCCAAGGTCATGAACCACCATTGTTGGTTGGCATCTTGATAAAAATGCCCCATCTGAGGTTCCCAACGCTTACTCGCTGCCAATTCCGAAATGCGTAAATACAACAGGTACAACGCGGTCATAATAAATAAGGTACGTTCGTGTTTTGCGGGGTGTTGTGCCGCGAGCGTTTCGGCCACAGCAATGCAGTGGCTCCATTGTTGTGCAGTCAAGCGGGGAATTTTTGCCGCGCCCTGGCGTTTCGTAAAATATTTACTTTTTTGTCGAATGAGTAATACCGGGTTGACGTCGGCGACGCCCTCGTTGATTAAGTGGCTGTAAAAACTACCAACGACGGTGAAAACTTCACGCACGGCCTTTTGTGAAAGTTGATAGTCACTGCGCTTGGCGCGCACGCCTTGTTTAAAATCGGCTTTATTCACTTTACACACAAAGAGGCGCCAGGCAGGATTAGGCGAACGCTGGCCTTGCTCATCGGCAACAAAGCGTGCGACATTTTTAGTGCCTATCCAGGCTGTGGGTGGTTTCTGGCAAAATGCAATGTAATTTTCAATATCATTGCGCTTAAGCAATAAGATGGATTTTTTCTCGATCAGCCATGCCCATTGCAGTAAACGTTCCATTTCTCTACGGTATGCACGAAAGGTTGCTTCACTCCCATTGTATTGTTTTAAAAAATCCAAGGCCAGTTGGAAATCTTGCGCATGTAGCTTAGTGTGAGGAAATTGCGTCGCGGTTTGTTGCATATTTTCTAATGTATCGAACAATGGTGTGGGTATAATCATTGGAATATCCCTTAGCGCGGATGATGTGCGTTATGCTACAGCACTTAAATTTCATGCGCTAGAGGTATATACCCATTACACGTCAAAATGCGATTTTTGCATTTTGACGTGTTCTCTACGCGATGGGGTTTCCCAAGGGGAGACTCGCGTATCGATCCTTGGGTGACCGTGCACAAATTTATTTTGTATAGGTCTAGAAACAGGATATACCGCGCGACTTACCCATCAAACTTCGCATCTTGAAGTACGAGCGGTATATTATTCCAGGCCAGTAATTTATTATCGGATAGCCATTGTGGTACTTGTGTACGCAATGCATTTTTATTGATTTTACCCGCCTGAGTGCGTGGCAGTGGGTCATGAAGTAATACCACATAATGCGGCCATTTCAATGCGCTGATACGACGACAGAGCTGTGCTTTTAAGCGTGGCAGTGCGTGCGTCTGTGTGATCTGAATGACGGCCAATGCGATTTCACCTTGCAACGGATCGAGTGTGACGCCGATGATCGCGATGTCTAAGACATCCACGTTATTTTCTAACACGCATTCGACTTCACGTGGGTAAAGGGTAAAGCCATTGGCGGTGACAATGCAGTCTTTTTTTCTGCCTTGTAAATAAAGATACCCGTCTACATCTAGGTAGCCACAATCACCGCTTAACCAGCTACCTTGAGACGTGGTGCGTAACAGGGGTTGTTGGGTGTAATGGTCGACGTAGCCTAGCATTAAGGTGTCGCCGCGCAGCGCGATATTTCCGGTGTGTAAAGCGGGTAAGGGATTACCGGTATCATCAACAATGGTTAACTGGGTATGCTCTGCGGCGCGTCCAACGCTGCCGGGTTTGCTGCGGTGTTCCGCTTCGTTTAGCCACGTGATTGGGCCACAGGTTTCTGTTAAGCCGTAACCCTGTAACCATTGACAGGGTAACAGAGTGCGCGCGCGCTGGATTAAGGCACTATGCATCGTGGCTGCGCCATAGGCAATTAAACGTAAATCATTTAAGTGATATTGCAGTAAATCAGCATCTTCTAGCGCATGGGCTAAATGTATGGGTTGCAACATTACGTGCGTAATGCGTTGCTTGGCTACGGTAAAAAACAAGCGCTGCGCTGTGTTCTGAGTGTTAAAAATGGCGGTACCACCACGCAATAAGGTAGCACAACATAAGGGTAAACCAACGGTATTGAATAAATAACCCGGTAACAGTACGCGCGCGAGGTGATCCAGCTGCATCATTTGCGCAATCTGTGTGACTTGAGTCAATAACGCATGTTCGGACAGTGCCACACCTTTGGGTGTACCCGTGGTGCCACTGGTGTAGGCTTGTAGCAATGGCATAGAGGGTAGCGTTGGATGAGTATCCACACGGCGTTGTGAATGAGGGTGGGCGTGAAAAATCGTGAAGAAAAATACGCGTTCGCAAGGGATAAGATGAGCATAGCGTTGCATATGATTTGCCGTGGGGAATAGGTAATAATCCGGCTGTGATAGCACCAGTAGTTGTTGTACTTCAGTCGGTGTTGCGTGGTTAAGATCATATAAAAAAATCAATTGCAGTTGCAGACAGCTCGCGACCATACACAGATAAAACAACTCAGGGGCATTATCGCTAACCACTGCGATGCGTGCGCCGGGTTTGACGGGTATTGTGCGTAAGACAGCAATCGCAGAATCAATGTGGATGATGCATTGGCCATAGCTTATGTTACGATGTTTGAGTGCTAAGGCGGGTTTGTCCGGTTGCTGTTGTGCCTGGGTATAAAACGCGAGATACAGATTCTGATTCATGCGGTTTGACTCCTGAGTGTGGTTTGCAGCCAATCGGCTAACACCGGGATATATTCACTGAAGTAATGTTGACAAACATGTGCTTCATGCGGATAACCGTGCAATTGCATATTGCCCGCGCACCATGACAGGACACGATCGCAGCTATCTTGGGTGAACACCTGATCTAAACCGCCGTGCACAGTGAGTATCGGGCAGGTAGGCTTGCTCATGCCACGCAGGTGTAAATATTGCGTGGCAATATGCGCCATGGTTGTGAGTGGTTGTTGGAACACATAACTAAAATCGCGTTGTAGGCGTTGCGGTAAAACGGCGAAATTATCCAGGTCAAAACCGCCGGATAAATTGACGCAAGCAGCAACGGCAGTGCCTAATTCGCTAGCCGCCTTAAGTGCTAGCCAGCCGCCAAAACTCACACCCAGCAAACCCATACGTGAAAGATCAATAGATGGTTGCTGTGTGAGTGCCCGCAGTACACTTTGAATAACAGAGGAAAAGTCTAATGTCATCGCGGTGTTGCCTAGCAGCAGGCCTTGCCCAGGTCCATCAAACACACACACCGCTAGACCACGTGCAAAAAGGTGTTGTGCGAAATAGGCAAGTTCAATTTCTTTCGCTGAATCTAAGCCGTTGATTAAAATAACGCAGCCTACTCGATCTAAGCACGGAGGTATCGCGATGAAACCGGGAAGTGGATAAGAGGCATGGTCTATCGTCATGGCTTGCCAGGGCATGGCTGCGGGTCCACCTAAGGTTTTGTTAAAACAGGCAGAGACCTGTTGCCTGGTCTGGTATTTTTGCAACGGTGCATCAAACAACATAAATTCCGCCCAATGATAAGCAATAGCTGCCCGGTGATAGGCGTGTTGCGCAGTGAGCGGTGAAGCCTGTGATGCAAGACGTTCTTGTGTTGCTGCATAGCTTGTCCACCCTGTGTACCATGCGCGCCAGAATTCGGGATCAGGTAGTGATGGATCAATGTCAGCTAGCGCTTGTAGCATGTCTCCCCACAGCAAACCGGGCAACAATAAACGCGGAATAAAATAAGCGATGCGTTGTAGCAGTGTACAGCTGAGTGCTAAGGGCATATGCTATCTCCTACTCGCGTACGGTTACGCCACAACACACTGTAGCTCAGCAACAGTAATGTCAGACCTACATTTACTGCACCTAACAGCGTTTCGTGTTGCAATAGGGTATGTAGTGTGGTTGCCGCATGAGGTAATTCCGCAGCAGCTTGTGTGGCGCGTTGCGCGATGCGTAAGAGATAACTGCTGTTGATGAGCAACACTAAGCTTGTGCTTAATTTAATTTTGAAAAAAGTGGTGCGTAACAAGGCGGGACGACTGATGCTCATGCCTATTCCACTGATGAACATCAGACTGAGGCCGGGCAGGGTGAGGGTCTTGATCAGGGTAACGTATGTATGACGTATGAATTGCGTCACGTGTGGATCGTGCAGTGGTGTACCTTGCAAGATATACACCCACACGGATCCAATAAATAAAGTCAAACCTAATACGTGCACTATTTTGAATAGTTTAAACATAAAGACTCCTGTTAGCCGGTTGCTTGCTTCATGATTACTGTTGCATGAGTAGGGCAGCGTCTAATAGCAGATAAATATCCTGCAAGGTGGTTGCGTGTTGCATTGCCGATGTCGACAGTTGCACGTGATATAGTTTTTGCAGTTTAGCCATTAATTCTAATTTTTCCAGAGAATCTACGCCTAATTCAGCCAAGGTGGTTTGTTCACTGTAGCAAAAATCAGTGATGCCAGTGATTTCCGCTAAGCTGTTTTGGATGTGGTGCTTTATGTTATTCATGGTGTACTCCTTATTTAATGTAGGGTGTTCTGGTTACTGCGTTTCAATAATATACTCGCGGCCATGCCACCGTAACTACGGGCGTTCACCAACAGATGTTCAAGGCGTGTTGGGATACAAGTGTCGTGCAGGTACAAACGAGGCGGTAACAACGACACAGGGGGCGTGGGTGTGGGCAAGATGCATTGTTGGGTTAAGGCAAGTGCTGCCAAGCCAATGTCCAGTGCGCCACTGGCCGCAAACAGATGACCACCCCATGCTTTGGGTACGCTGAGCGGTACGCTATGGGTACCTAGCAATGCAGTGATGGCATTTATTTCATGTTGATCCGCTGCTAACGTGCAGGCGCCATCTGCAAAAATGCCATCAATGTGGGTGGCTGTTAGTTGTGCCTGATCCAGCGCATGCTGCATCACACGGTGTAGGGTTGTACTCTCAGTTGCATACAGTGTTGGAGGTAGTGCGGCAGTGGCGTGACTAAACCCGGCTATTTCAGCATAAGGAGTGGCGCCACGACGTAGTGCGTTATCTAAGGTTTCTAGTACCACAAAGGCAGCACCTTCACCCACGATGCGTCCGCTGGCGCTGCGGGCAAAGGGTTGATAGCTGCCGTCAGTAGACCAGATTTTTTCAGTGTTGCTGGCTTGCTTTTGCAGGGCTTGCCAGGTGAAAGCGTTGAGTGGTGCATCTACACCGCCTGCGAGCACGGCATCTAAACGTCCGGCTTGTATGGCTCGTGCGGCGTAACCGATGCTGATTAGGCCACTGGCTTCACCGGCATCGATGGTTTTGCTGTGACCCTTGCATTGGTGTGCGATGCTAATTTCACCTTGTGCTGCGGCAGGAAACCATGCCGTGGCTAAATAGGGGCTGACACTTCCTTCGGTATACAAGCGACGTAATTCATTCTCCGCAAATTGCCAACCACCCCAACAATTGCCTACGTAAATACCGACCCGAGATGCGGGATACGGTTGCGTAGTGAAGCCCGCGTGTGCTAATGCGTGTTGGGCTGTCAGTAAGGCTAATTGCGTAAAACGATCCAGACGTTTGGCGCTGCGCGGCGGAAAATGCGTAACAAGATTTTTCTGAATACGTCCGGCAAAACACGGTGTAGTCGTACGACTGATACGATACGGTAAACGTTGGCATGCGGATTGCCGTGCGCAGACATTCTGCCAAATCTCTCGTGGTTCTATGCCTAATGGGGTACAGCAACCCAAGCCTGTGATTACAACACGTCGCATCGCTTGTTTCTCCTTTTTTTAGTGGAATCTCCCTCGCATAAAAAATACTGTAACTAGTCAGCAAAATGCTGAATAGTTACTTTTGATTTGACGCCTACCCAGTAAAACTGGGCTTAACGGCGCTTAAGGGGAGAATCGCGATTCTCCCCTTAAGAATCCCCATCGCGTAATGAAAGCACCACTTTTTCAAGTGAAATCGTAATGTCTTTCAACTTTTCTGAATAGTTACAAAAACACTGTATTTTCGAGAAAAACCATCCTGTTTTATCATTGTTCTGAATAGTTACATACGTCCTAATACCATGGCACTGTGAATGCCGGAAAATCCACTCGCTGTTTTTATGGCATATTGCAGTTGGGCCGTACGTGCGTGCAGTGGCACATAGTCGAGATCGCACACCGGATCGGGAAATAAAAGATTCAATGTCGGATGCAAACGTTGTTGGACGAGACAACCAATCGTGGCAATGATCTCAATGGTATTGGCTGCTGCTAATGCATGACCACACAGTGATTTTAATGCGCTGATCGGTATGTGATAGGCGCGTTGTGCAAAGACTTTTTTATACGCGGCCGTTTCGTTGATATCATTTTGTCGCGTCGCACTGCCGTGTGCATTGATATAATCTATTGCCGTTACGGGTAATTTCGCGTCGTCTAATGCAATCATCATGGCTGTTGCCAAGTCATGACCATCCTCAGGTAATCCGGTCATGTGATACGCATTCGCTGTAGAGCCATAGCCACAAATCTCAGCGAAAATAGGCGCGCCACGGGCACGGGCATGTTGGTATTCTTCTAACAATAAAATGCCGCAGCCTTCACCCAAGACAAAACCATCACGGTGTTGATCATAAGGACGTGAAGCATGTTGTGGTGTCGCATTGTAGCGTCGGCTCAATGCACCAATGGCATCAAATGCTGCCATGACCATAGGGGTTAGTGGGGCTTCGGTGGCGCCAGCGAGCATGAGATCACATGCTTCACTACGGATGCTATCTAAGGCAAAACCCAGCGCATCTATTCCTGCTACGCAGCCAGTAGGCAGGGTGATGCAGGGTCCTTGCGCGTTATAACAAGCGGCTATTTCACTGCTAACCACGTGGAATGTCGAAGCATAAAACAAAGCGTGTGGTGTGAGTTTCGCATCGATGGCCTGTTTGCCTTGTTGCGTCATGTGTAAAAATGCAGTTTCCATGTCGGGTGTGCCAGCGATTGCATTGGCGATACAGATCCCCATGCGGGTTGGATCCAGTGTCATGGGTACTACACCGGCAGTGTGTAATGCCATTTGGCTGGCAGCCAATGCAAATTGCACATGTCTACCGCCAGCATCACCGCCCATTTGTGTGGTAAATGTTGTGACTGGAGCACCCACGGTGGAACCGCAGGAAAATTCGGTATTAAACGTAAGCGACTTAATACCTGATACACCTGCAAAACTATGTTGCCAAAACTGACGATAACCTATGCCATTGGGTGCGATGATACCTATCCCAGTGACCACGACACGGCGTGCGGAGTGAATTAACATGCTGCCCTACCTTTGTATCTGTTACATCACCAAAAAATGCGATTGAATCGCATCCACCAAGCGGACCTTTATTAATAATTCCCTAAACCACCACATACATTGAGCGCTTGTGCGGTGATGGCACGGGCGTTGGGTGACGCGAGGAAGGCAACCATGGCGGCGACTTCATTGACCGTCACATAACGGCCTAAGGGGATGCGTGCTGTAATGCGTTGTTGCACGGCATCGGCGTTGAGTTGCCAAAGCTTAGCGTATGCTGCGCGTACCTCTTGAGCTAGATCGGTGTCTACAAAGCCGGGACACACTGCATTCACGGTGATGCCTTGCTGTGCGAGTTCCAGCCCTAGTGCTTTGCTAAAACCAACCACGGCGTGTTTGGAGGCGGTATACGCTGCCGCGTAGGGTACGCCTTGCTTACCAGCAGTAGAGGCAATATTAATGATGCTGCCTGGTGTATTTATTTTTTTGCAGGCGAGTAAACCTTTGGTGACATAGTACACGCTGTGTAAGTTGTGCCGCATGATGTCATGCCACAGTGTATCGTCTAACTGCGCTGTTACACCACCACCGCTACGTCCTGCATTATTGACTAATACATCGATGGGCGGCAGTTTTTTAATAAGGTGATTGACTGCCGCCTGATCGCTGACATCGCAGTTCTCTATGATGCTGATGCCACCTGCATCAGCAATAGCGTGCTGTACGTGACGTAGCGTATCTGCATGGCGTGCAACCAGTAGCACGGTAAAGTCACGTGCGAGTTGTTGCGCAATGGCACGACCAATCCCGCGGCTAGCACCGGTCACTAAGGCTATGGGTAAATTCGTATTCGTGTGCGTAGTATGTTGCATGCTTATCTTCCTGTTATTAATTGTTGACGCATAGTCTGCAAGGTCGCACGACTATTGCTGGCTATGGTCATTTGTATGCGGTCTCGTGCTTGTGTTAGTGTAAGGGACGGCCAATAGTGAGTAACCGCTGCAACGTTGAGTGTAATGTGGTGCATAGCAGTGACTAACACGCCATTAGCCACGGGTGTTAGCTGCCAATAACCGTGATGTTTGTGCAATAAGCGTGGCGGTTGGACTTGCACATAGTAGATACGATAAGGTTTGGCGAGTGTGCGTATGCTGCGTATAGTCTCCGTGTGGTCGTTGATTTTAAGCGTCATGATCAACTCTTGGTGATAGCCATCATCGTAGTTGATGTGGAGTTGTTGACAGTGATCCAGGTCATTTGGCCACTCCTCCGCGTGACGCAAATAGGAAAAAATTGCCTCTGTCGCTGCAGGTATAAGCAATTTTTCGCTAAAGAGTTGTGTATGCGGGTGGTCTTTGTTGTTTTCCAACAATTGTTTTAATTCAAGTAATTCGTGTTGGCTATTGTGTCGAATGCAATGAGTCATGAAGGCATGAGCTTCTGCCGTTGTCGTAATGCCATCCACTAAACCGTCTATCTTGTCTTTAATGGAAAAATGATGTTCTAAGGTGACGAGTGTACCCAGTGTCGTGGCATAATAACGCCATTTACCTTGTAATGAGTCCACTAACGCACTGGGTTTACTTTGACGAAAGCTAATCGTCAAATTTTCTTTATCAAGTATTCGTTCTGATTCCCAATGCAAGAGTTGACCTTGGACTTCCGCACTGATGGCACAATGCATACTCGTGTCGGTGCGATGCAGTATTGCGGTGTGTTTACACGGCGTAAAATAAGTAGGCCAATGTTCTACGTCTAAACCAATTTGGTACGCTTGTTCGGGTGCACAGGCTATTTCAATGTAATGATGTAGGCTAGTCATGGTCTATTCTCCTGCGTCAATGTGGAGGGTACGATGGCGACAACACGGCACCAGGCTGCATCAGCACCGACTAATTTAATCGGGAATGCGCTGATCCAAAATGTGTGATGGCCTAACAGCTGTTCTAAATGTGTTAGTCGCTCCAGTTGGCAATATTCGTTGTTTCTGCCGTAGAGATGTGTAGGCCATAGCAAGTCTGGATTACGTGTTATGAGATAATCGTTCAACATGCCTAGAAAGGGTCGGTCAAAGCTAAAGCTGTCGATGCCAATAACTTTGATGCCTTGACTCAGTAGGTAAGCGATGACTTCGGGTGTTAGTGCACGGTATCGCGTAAAATAGTCTTCTGTACCTAGGTAACGATCACTGCCCGTATAAAAAAGCACGAGTGTATGCGGTGTCAGTGTAATGCATTGCGTAGTCAGTGCGTGCTGTAACTCGGCCAGACTAATGGGTGCGTCTTTGGTTTCGCTACACAGGTCAAGCACTACGCCGCGACCAAAACACCATTGCAATGGAATATCGCTGATGGTCTTCATTACATTGCCCGCTGCGTCACGATCGACATAATGGTAAGGGGCATCCATATGGGTACCGGTGTGTGTGGTGAGTTGATACGTCATCAGACTTAAGCCTTTTTGTGCGGGGAAATCACGGTGGTCAACGCCATAGCCTAACCACTGTTTGAATTTTTCTAGGCAGCGGCGCGGCCAGGAATAATGTGCATACAAACTACTACCGAGTAAGTCGGCGCCTTGTTGATGAGTGACAACACGACGCGTCACGGGCGTGGGTTCCCAATAGCTAATATCTACCGGAACGCTCAAATCAATCAGTAATGGGTCATTAAACATGGTTTTATTTTCCTGCCCCACTGTTTTCTATAACAATGGTGTTATCCTTTACACAAAGCATAGCTTACTTGCTTTTTTATTGTTGATACAAGACGCAGGTTTGCACATGAGCTTAATGTATTGTTAAAGACATGCTTTTTGTAACTATGTAAAAAAATGCTGGATAGTTACGTTTTTATTTTTAGCAGTTGTCATCTCGAGGAAGTAAAGTACCATCATTGTCGTTTTGACATCATACTAGAAACGGTGTCATGCCGAGTGTAACGAGATATCTCATCAGGATTGTATGGTGTTATTTTCGGATCGATATTTTTCATTTGTGTTCGGAATGACAGTCGTGAGAGATCCCTCGTTTAATTTAACGTCTCTTCTGCGTATCGAAATGCATTTGTGTTCTTGCGCAACACCAGATGTCTATTTCGGTTACTCCGTGTTGGCGTAATGCAGTACTTAAGGCGTGTATGGTTTGCCCGGTAGTTACTACGTCATCGACGATGGCGACGTGTTTTGCATTAAAAGAAGCGTGTACGCTAAATGCGTTTTTCACATTATGCCAGCGTTGTTTAGCGGGAATAGCGGTTTGTGCTTGGGTTGCACGGTGACGTTGACAGGCACGGGTATTGATAGCAACCTTTAAGCGCTGCGCGCAGCACTGTGCGAGCAATAGGGCTTGATTAAAACCACGTTGGCGTAAACGTGATGTGTGTAATGGCATAGGTATGATGCATTCGGGTACGGGGATGTGGTGGCCTTGATAATAGGTGTAAACGCGTTCTGCCAGTAATTCGCTGAGTAGACGGCTGTAGGCTAATTTATGGTGGAATTTAATGCCCCTGATCAGTTGGATGACCGGCGCTTGGTAGTGGTATAAGGTAATGAAATGATGATAGGGCGGTGGATTTTGCAAGCAATAACGGCAGGTGAGGCTGGCATCACTGACTAGCGCTAAACCGCACGAGGCGCAGTAGTCCTGTAACCAGGGTAATTCACTTTCACACGCTTGGCACAAATCGCGTGTTTGCGTGCTGGGGCCATTGCAGAGTATGCAGGTAAATGGATATACCCAGGTATAGAGACGTTGTGCAATACGCCGTAATTTGCTAAATAATTTAGTACGCATGTGTATTCCTAGGCGGTATATACTCATTGCACTTCAAAATGCGATTTTTGCATTTTGAAATGTTCTCTACGCGATGGGGTTCCAAAGGGGCGAATCGCGATTCTCCCCTTTGGTGACCGTGCACACATACTTTGTATAGGTCTAGAAACAGGGTATACCGCGTAACTTCCCCATCAAAATTCGAATCTTGAAGTACGAGCGGTATATATACTCACGGCTTGCTCCAGACTATACTACACAACAATTTGTTGACTGAAATACAGTCGCGTTCTTGCCCATAGTACTGGCTTGCTAAAGGAAAATAAACGATGACGCAACATACATTCCGTAAGTTGGCGGCAATGCACTTTAATTCGGTCGCAGCCGATTACGCGCATGTTGCGGTTTTGCAACAGCAAGTCAGCCAACGTCTCTTATCAGATTTGTCTTATCTGACGATTTCGCCGCGTGTTTGCTTGGACTTAGGTTGTAATACCGGATTGGGCATTAGGCAACTGGCCAAGCAATATAAGTCTATGCGTTTTCCTATCGGTATAGACATTGCCATGGGCATGTTACAACAAGCCAAAGCGCGCACGCGGTGGTGGAACAAATGCCGTTATGTCGCCGGTGATGCAGCGCAGTTACCTCTTGCTAGTGCGAGTGTAGACTTAGTTTATGCGGCGTTGGTACTGCATTGGTGTAGTGATACCATGAGCGTACTGCGCGAAGTAAGCCGTGTGTTGCGTCCCGGTGGTGTCTTTGTATTTGCGGCCTATGGCCCAGATACCTTGCGTGAGTTACGTGCCAGTTGGGCGCAAGTGGACAACCACCAACATACCTTGTCTTTCATGGATATGCATAGCATCGGTGACGCACTGCTTGCTGCAGGTTTGGCTGATCCGGTATTGCATACCGAACAGTTTACGTTAAGTTATCCTGATCCTGAGCACGTCGTACGTGACATCAAAGCCATGGGTGCAAGTTATGTGGGGGAGGGGCGTTGCCCCGGCTTGACCGGCAAAGCACGGTGGCAGCGCTTCATTGCCACGTATCAACGTGATTATCTGCAACAAGGTCGGATCCCGGCAAGTTACGAAGTCGTCTACGGACACGCCTGGGCAAAACCACTGATCTCAGCCGCAGTGAGCCAAGAAGTACATATTCCCGTTAGCGCAATACGGCGCCGGTAAACGTCATTCGTCGAGAACTGCGTTTAGCACTTTGTTGCATATACGGCTCGCACTTCAAGGTACGAATTTTCATGGAACAATCGCGTCGTATACCCTGTTTCTAGACCTATACAAAGTATGTGTGCACGGTCATCCAAGGGGAGAATCGCGATTCACCCCTTTGCCCCCCATCGCGTAGAGAATATTTCAAACAAAAGAATTTCATCCGCTTACGGCCGAGTGGTTGAAAATCCAAAAATCGCATTTTGAAGGGGTATGTCTCTCTACGGAACTTTTCCCCCGTATGCGAGTCTAATCCTATAAGCAAGATACATTAGGAGAATACGCATGTTTGTCTGTACCGTCGTAGAGAGCACCCTGACTACCGCAACGAAGGGGATCAGCGCCATGGAAGAAGTCATGGACGATCCCCAGAAGAAGCAAGCCAATAATGTGTTGCAAAACCAACTTTCCGGTGGTGTTGACAACAATCTGGCGCCACATAACAGCCTGGCGCCAGTGACTGCCAGCGCAAACTTAAATCCGCCACCGATGAGTGAGGCGCAAATGCAGGTGTTGATTCAAGCCTTGCGCGATGCGGGTAACAGCACGGGTAATTTGCTGGATACTTACGCGTAAGTGTTATAACCCCTTGCATGGATGATTGCACATTAAGTTTGGTGTAACTATACCGCTCGTACTTCAAGATGCGAACGTTGATAGGTAAGTCGCGCGGTATATCCTGTTTCTAGACCTACGAAAAGTAAATTTTCGCTCGCTTACCCAAGGATCGATACGCGATTCTCCCCTTAAGAATCCGCATCGCGTAGAGAAAACACTGCATTTTCAGGCAAAATTGTAATGCCTTACAACTTTGCTGAATAGTTACGTTACTTTTAGCGGTGTCTCTAACACTTATTCGTTAGCGCTAAGTAGCAACACCACCGCATAACACGCCAATGCTTGCTTGTGCCCAATTGCGCCTAAGCCTTCGGTGGTGGTGGCTTTGATGCTGACCTGGGTTAGCGCGAGGGCCAAAATATCGGCTAAGCGTTGACGCATGGCCGGTACATGTGGGGCAAGGCGTGGGGCTTCTGCTAATACGGTCACATCTAGGTTAGCGATGCGATAGCCTTGTTGCTGTAACAGCGTGTGTGTGTGTTCGAGAAAAAGTTGGCTGTTGGCATTCTGCCATCGGGGGTCTTTATCCGAAAAATGCTGGCCAATATCGCCTAATGCCGCTGCACCCAGCAACGCGTCACACAAGGCATGTATTATCACATCACCGTCGCTGTGCGCATTCAAGCCGTGAGAATAGGGTATGTTGATACCGGCTAGAATTAACGGTTTAGCGCTGCCAAACTTATGCATGTCAAAGCCATGGCCTATGCGGAACACCGGTTTACTCCTTGTAAATAAGCCGTTACCCAGGCGAGATCCGTCGCTTGCGTCAGTTTAATGTTGCTGCGTTCTCCGGGTATGACCACCAAGGGGGGAACGGCTAAGGCTTCAACGGCAGCGGCATCGTCAGTGATGGTAATTTCGTTTGCCAAGGCGTGTTCTAAAGCCTGACGTAAGAGTCCCAAACGCAACATTTGCGGGGTGTGTGCACACCACAAGCGCTCACGGGGTACGGTCAGCTGAATTTCTTCCTCGACGCTACAATATTTGAGGGTGTCGTATACGGGGCTGGCGAGAATGCCGCCGCTGGCATGATTGCCGACGCCTACCAATAATTGCTGTAGATCACTCACAGACAAACACGGGCGTACCGCATCGTGTACCAATACCCACGCGTCATCGGGTGCGCGCTGAGCCAATGCCGATATGGCATTCAATACTGAGTGGCAACGGGTCGCGCCGCCCACGACCGTGCTGATTTTTTCATGCTGCGCCAGTGGCAAGTGTTGCCAATGCGTATCGTCTGGCGCTAAGGCAACGATCATGTGTTGCAAGTGTGGGTGTTGTAATAACGGCGCCACACTGTGCGCCAGCACGCTGCGACCATTGATTTCCAGGTATTGTTTAGGCGTTGCCAGACCCATACGCATGCCTATGCCTGCGGCAGGAATGACGGCAAAGAAAGCAGGGCACGCGGGCACGTTGCGTGGTTCAGCGCTCATGGTTGCGGCTCTGTGAACTTTCGGGTTGCACCACACGGTAAAAGGCTTCGCCTTTTTTTACCATGGCTAGTTCATAGCGTGCATGTTCTTCCAATACTTCATAACCCGATTGTAATTCGCGGACTTGGGCCGTGAGTAATTGATTTTGTGCTTTGGCTTGATCGTTACTCACGTGTTGTTGTGCAATCGCTTGTTGGCTTTTGAGTAGGTGTTTCACACCACCGTGGCCACACCACAGCTTATATTGCAGCACCAAAAAAAGCAGGATCAAAACCGTGGAAAATACTTTCATGGCAGTGTACGAAACACACGTATGCCCGCATAATCTACGTTACCACGCAAGGCATTTTCGATACGCAACAGCTGATTATATTTCGCCACTCTGTCGGTGCGACACAAGGCGCCGGTTTTGATCTGACCTGCACCCGTGGCCACTGCTAAGTCGGCAATGGTGGTATCTTCGGTTTCGCCAGAACGGTGTGAAATGATCGTGTTGTAGTGTGCTTCTTTCGCGATCGCAATGGCGGCTAAGGTCTCGGTTAAACTACCAATTTGGTTCAATTTAATTAAGATGGCGTTGGCAACTTGTGCGCTGATGCCGTGTTGCAAAATAGAAGGATTTGTTACGAACAGATCATCACCGACTAATTGCACTTTGTCACCGAGTCGTTTAGTCAAGAGCTTCCAACCAGCCCAGTCGTTTTCTGCCATGCCGTCTTCTATGCTGATGATCGGGTAATTATCCACGAGAGCGGCAAGGTAATCGACAAATTCAGCGCCACTGAGAGCCTGGCTTTCTGCGTGTAGGTGGTATTGTTCATTTTGATATAATTCAGAGCTCGCCACATCGAGACCGAGATAAATGTCTTTGCCGGCTTGATAACCCGCATCTTCTATGGCTTCTAAAATCATTTGTAGTGCTTCGGCGTTGCTGGCAAGATTGGGCGCAAAACCGCCTTCATCACCCACTGCCGTGGCTAAACCACGGTTGAGTAAGATGCGTTTTAGGCAATGAAACACTTCAACGCCATAACGTAAGGCTTCGGCAAAGCTAGGCGCGCCGGCCGGGATAATCATGAATTCTTGTATATCTAAATTATTATCCGCGTGTACACCCCCATTGATGATATTCATCATTGGTACCGGCAATAGATAATCTTCTTGTTTGAGGTAAGCGTACAGTGGTTGTTTGGCGTGAGCCGCGGCGGCTTTAGCTACGGCTAAGGAGACGGCTAAAATAGCATTGGCGCCCAGTTGTGATTTATTGTCGGTGCCATCTAATTCCAACATGATCTGATCAATGCGTACTTGACTCTGTGCGTCTTGGCCACGCAATGCCGGTAAAATTTTTGTGTGAATATTTTCTACGGCATGTAATACGCCTTTGCCATGGAAGCGTCGCAGATCGTGATCGCGTAATTCCAAGGCTTCACGTTTACCGGTGGATGCGCCAGAAGGCACACACGCGCGCCCGGATGCGCCGGAGCTCAAGTATACTTCGGCTTCTACGGTGGGATTCCCGCGGGAATCGATTATTTCGTGGGCGCGGATATCAGCAATTTTTGCCATCGGATGGTTCCTTTAACGATTCATGATCAGCCAATCGCGTTTCAATGAGATCGGCGCGTTTGATAATGTTGTCTAATTCAACTAAGGTCAACAACAAGTCTTCTAACAAGGCCAAAGGCCAGGAGTTAGGACCGTCGCTCAGGGCGTTATTGGGATCGGGATGGGTTTCTATGAATAAGCCCGCCACGCCAACGGCAACTGCCGCACGTGCCAACGCCGGAATATACTCGCGTTGTCCGCCCGAACGATCGCCTTGTCCACCGGGGAGTTGTACCGAGTGGGTGGCATCGAAGATGACGGGACATTGAGTTTGGCGCATGGCGACCAAGGAACGCATGTCAACCACGAGATTATTGTAGCCAAAGGTATAGCCGCGTTCACACACCAAGATAGATTCGTTGCCGACAGCGCGTGCCTTGTTAACAACGTGTTGCATATCCCAGGGCGCGAGAAATTGACCTTTCTTAATATTGACGGGCAAGCCTTGGCGTGCAACATCTTGGATGAATGCTGTTTGACGACATAAAAAGGCCGGAGTTTGTAATACATCGACTACACTTGCGACTTCTGCGAGTGGGCTGTCTTCATGCACATCGGTGAGTACCGGCACTTTAATCTGTTGTTTCACTTTGTGTAAAATCGCTAAACCTTGCTCTACGCCCGGTCCTTGATAGCTGCGATGTGAGGAGCGATTCGCTTTGATGAAGGACGACTTGTAAATAAACGGGATGCCCACGCGTTGGCATAATGCCTTGAGTGTGCCGGCTGTGTCTAATGCCAATTGTTCACTCTCAATGACACAAGGTCCTGCGATGAGCAGCAATGGCTGAGTTAAGCCGATTTCAAAACCACATAGTTTCATAGGCTATTTCCTTGTTTGCGCATACGCGCGTGCGGCTTGAATAAAACCCGCAAACAACGGGTGCCCCGTGCGCGGCGTAGAGGTGAATTCAGGATGGAACTGACAGGCGACAAACCACGGGTGTTCGGCGATTTCTATGACTTCCACCAATTGCTTGCTGTCTGCCGAATAACCGGAGATCAATAAGCCTGCGGCACACAAGGCAGGAACCAAGGTTTGATTGACTTCATAGCGGTGGCGATGACGTTCCGTAATCTGTGTGGTGCCATACAGTTGATGCACTAGCGAGCCGGGTTGCAAGCGACAGAGTTGTGCCCCTAAGCGCATGGTGCCACCTAAATCACCGTCGCACTCCTGTATTTTCACTTCGCCATCGGGATTTTTCCACTCAGAGACTAGGGCAATAACGGGATGCGTCGTGGTGGTTTTAAACTCGCTGCTGTGTGCGTCTGGCATGTTGGCGCAATGGCGGGCAAATTCGATGACGGCGACTTGCAAGCCCAGACATATACCCAAGTAGGGTACACGTTGTTGACGCGCGTAATGTGCCGCTACGATTTTTCCTTCTACGCCACGCTCACCAAAACCACCAGGCACGAGTACCGCGTCGGCGGTCGCCAAGGCAGATACGCCGTGGGTTTGCAGACTTTCCGCGTCGATATAGCTGATGTTGACGCGCGTGCGTGTGCGGATCCCCGCGTGCACCAAGGCTTCGGTTAATGATTTATAGGAATCTGTTAACTCAACGTATTTACCCACAATGGCAATCGTCACTTGCGCTTCTGGGTTGGCCTGTGCATAGACCACTTGTTGCCATTCGTGTAGATCGGCCGGTGGGCAGCGCAGTTGTAATTTTTCCACGACCAATGCATCAAGGTGTTGTGCATGCAATTCAACGGGAATTTGATAGACACTGGGCACATCTTCTAATGAGATAACCGCGCGTGTTTCTACATTAGTAAATAACGCAATCTTGCTGCGATCGGCCGCAGATAAGGGCTGTTGTGAACGACAAATTAAAATATCCGGTTGGATACCAATGGAACGCAATTCTTTGACCGCATGTTGCGTGGGTTTGGTCTTCATTTCTCCTGCCGTAGCGATAAATGGTACTAAGGTTAAATGAATAAAGAGGGTATGCTGTGTACCCAGTTCGATGCGTAACTGACGAATAGCCTCTAAAAAGGGTAGGGACTCTATGTCGCCTACGGTACCACCGATTTCGACGAGTGCCACATCCACATCGCCTGCACCGGCGATAATGTGGTGTTTGATTTCATCAGTGACATGCGGAATTACTTGTACGGTGCGGCCCAGATAATCGCCGCGGCGTTCTTTACGAATCACATTCGCATAAATTTGCCCCGCGGTAAAATTGTTTAAGCGACTCATCTTGGCGCGTACGAAGCGTTCATAGTGACCCAGATCTAAATCGGTTTCTGCGCCATCTTCGGTGACGTAGACTTCACCGTGTTGGAATGGACTCATGGTGCCTGGATCGACATTCAAATAGGGGTCGAGTTTGAGTAAGGTCACGCGCAGTCCCCTGGCTTCGAGGATCGCTCCCAACGAAGCGGAGGTGATACCCTTGCCCAGGGAAGAAACTACGCCGCCAGTGATAAAAACATAGTGTGTCATGACTCATCCCGTTTGCTCGAAAACACAAGTTCCGTACCATAGCACACAGCAATCGGATGGACTGAGTGTAAGTTGCGATAGCCTATGGCTGTAGTGTTGATTTTTATCACGCATACCACCTCTTAACGAATGAACTAGGAGTTATGCAAAAAAACCAGCAAGACGGACCAGGATTCTAACTACCCAATTGCAATTTGACAAGCAATGCGACAAAAACACCGTAAAATCAGTAGCAGCTGTACAACAAACCAACTGTTTGTGGGGCCAGTTGTTGTGTTGCTAGGCAATCGATGGCGAAAGTCGTTATTTGGCGGAGGCAGGGTGTTGCGGATATGGAGGACGCAGCGTTAGCGATGCGGTATTAAGTTTTACTTAAGCTTTGCCTAGTATACTCGCTGGCAATGGACGTGATAATACAGTCTACAGTGAATACCCAAAAGTGGCTGTGTCCTTTGGGTACCACTGTTCGGCTGAATTTTTTGGGATTTAATAATTAAAATAAGACAAAATCCGAGGTTTCGATGTTGTTAGGTAATGAGTTTTTAGGGATGCTGCAGCAAGCGTATCAATTGCACGATACGGAACTTGGGGAGTATGCATCTGGTTTGGGTACCTGCGGACAAATACTCGATGCGTTAAAGCGCAGACCGCTAGGCATCTTTGCCTTGTTGCCAGTGGTCTGTGATCGTATTACCACGGCGCGCGGTGCAGATGAATTGGCGTCGCTATTAAAAGTACTAACGACTTTGACCTCGCCGCTGTATTTGCATCATGCGTTACGTGAGTTTCACGAACATCGGGAATGGCAGAAACAACCGGTATTGCCGTGGCTACTTCGTACATCGACCAGTTTGCCATGGCGAATAGCGCAAGAGTTTGTGAATGTGACCAAGGGGATTACATCAGACTCATTTATCACGTATACACAATTGCCGGAGCAAGGTGTTTTCCAATATTACTTGCCAGCAGAAAAATTCTTCACACAGGCAATTGCCTCTTACTGTAAGTATCTGTTTGAAACAGCGTTACCGTTAGCCGTGCAGCATAAGCAGTTTGCGACCCTAGAAAACACGTTTACTTTGCATCATGCACTTGCCAAACAGCGCATTATTGATGGCAATATTTCTTTGCAGAAATACAAAGAAAATCACAAGGATATTGCGATATTATTAATTGAACCTATTTCGGCTAAGCAGCCGCTTTTTATTGATTCCTTGCCAAGTTATTCATTGCCATTACCTATACCTGTTAAAGTGGGTGTGCTTGCCGAAGGCCTACGCCAAAAGCAGGATATTTATCCGTTGCTTGAGCATTGGCAACTTACAGGTGCCGACATCGACATAGACGCTGATACCAATACCCAATCGTTCTTTTACCGGGTGGTTCAACACGAACAGTGGCAGGCAGCAGCGTATTTGCTTGAGCAATTACCGGGGATCTCTTATCCCTACACAGTGTTGCATGTTGCTGCTCGCTATAACGAAGCCGTCGCTTTAGTTGCAAGATTTTTGCAAAAACATCCAGGCTTTAATTGTTTCAACCCAGGTAGTACCGGGATTTTCGCGCTAACCATAGCGGCCGAACATAACAATTGGGCGATGGTCGCATTGCTTGCGGATAACACGCATTTGAATGGCATCAATAATCGCGTAAAAGCAAAGGCGCTAGAGGCGTGTCAACAGGCCATGCGGTTATTACTGGAAAAAACCAAGGGACATGATTTTGATCCAATACAAACGCATGCTTTCAATAAATTATTGGCAACCAAGCCGACGCTAGGCCAGGGTGATGAGCTGCACCTCGCCGCGACCAAGCCCACAGCGGCGGTATTTTGTCGCTTGTCCGCTGGTGTAGCTTCCGCGCAGTTATGGCAAGCAAACCGTGAGGGGAAAACACCCTTTGATATTGCTTTGGCTTATCTACGACACTCGATTGCACAGGTGTTGTTAGCGGCGTTTGATCCGAGTCAACTCATCGCACGACTCGAGAAAAACGCCGATCAAACAATGAGGTCGGGTGATTTGCAGCAGAAATTCGCGATTAGCTATTCTGAGACTGACACTGACACTCACTTACTTTCCAAGCATGATGCACAAGCCTGGATGTATGCATTTACCTTGCAGGGTAACATCGCTGCAGCCTACTATGTGTTGCAGTCATTATCAGTCGAGTCAAGAGAAAGATGTGTTTACCCGGTGTTGCATGCTGCCGCAAAACAGGAAGCAGCCGCATTATCGCCTGATCCCGAAGACCTACCTTTTGTGACACACTTTTTACAGCATTTTCCGGCTACTGATTTAGCGGAGAAAATACCATTGAAGACCGCAGTGACTGCTGCTAATGCGATTCAGCAATTTGCGCTAGGTATTGCTGCACAACACGGCAACTGGGCGATGGTGGCATTACTTGCTCATGCAGTGCAAACACCATATCACCGGGAGCACGCGCTACTGGCAGCGGTGCCACACCTTAGTTATGCAAATAGCGATGCTGCGCCGCAACAGCTCATGAATACCTGTGGCTATGCGTTATTGTTATTATTGCAAACTGCCGGATGTAATCCTTTTACACCCACACAACAAGAAGCATTTAACCATTTATTAGCGATTACTAATTTGCGGGTTGGACTAGAAACATTGCCCAATGGACAGAATGCATTTCATTTAGCGGCGTCCCATGGTGATGGCGCGTGTTTGGAACAGTTGCTAGCTAAGTGTAGAAACAGGGAATGCTTAGGGCACGTTGCTAGTGATGGCAGTACACCACTTAGCATAGCCATGCAGGCCGATCACACTGAATTAGCCAAGGTAATAGAACTTGCAACAGGCGTTGTGATGAATCAGTCAGACTTTACTTTGATAGATTATATGGACGCTGAGTACTGGCCTGCAGTCGCTGCTATTGCCCAACAATTAAAGATGAATGATACATTCAATAAAAAGCGCATTAACGCGTGGGACAGACGAGAAATAACCGCGTATCAACAGGTTTGCGTGATTGTCGCGTTACATCTCGTTTTAAAAGTGCAACGAACATCACAGCAAAATGAGGCATTAACTGCATTACGCCAGTTAGTGGCAGAGCCACTGCATCAGCAGGTCACGCGCGAGTTACAACATGCACTCGTTATTAAAGATGATGTTAAGGTTCAGGCTTTCCTTAATTTTTACCTGCAATACAATCTTGCTGTGCCGGCTAGCGTGCGTGAGTCCTGCATGGCATGGATCAATACATTGCCTGCCGAGCAACAAGCGAATTATCGTGGATTAACACGCTTTCCGTTGGTACGTGCTGTATTTGCTTTTTTCCATAGTAATGCACTAAACAGTACAGAGAAAACCGTACCTTGTGTTGAAACGAGATCACAGCATCGTTTATGATCGTATCGTGTAATTCATCAACGCTGCTGTGTATTTGCAAATACACTGTTTATTTTGAGGGCTAGCGCCGTCTCGACGTGTAAACGGCTGTTATCCAAGCGAAAAGATAAAAAATGTTATACAACGACTAAACTGCAAAAGACAAAAACAGGTTGAAAATTATTGTTGGCGTTTACCCTCCAGAGGTCCTCTCAAGGCGAACGGCAAAATTAGATTTATCAAACTGTTACGTTAAAAATTCGTGGGGATATGTCAGATCTCAACACCGATCCGCAGGGTGCGGCTGATGGTGCACAATATATCGTATTTTGAATAGAGAGTAGAGCGAAAATGGGTATACGTTAAGGCGAACGCCACTAAAACATCTGCTAATAAAGACGAGTAATTCACAAAAAAACACACCCAAAAAAATACTCTTTTTGGGTGTGTTTAGAGACTTGCTCAGCAAAAACTGCTTTAACTGTCGCGGTCGTCTCGACGGTGATAACCGCCGCCACCACCACCGCCGTTGCGGAAACCACCACCGCCGTTGCGAGAACCACCACCGCCACTGCGAGAACCGCCGCCGCCGCCACCAGCACCGCCGGTGCGTGCTCTGGCCATGCTGACATTTAGAGTTCTACCACCAAACTCATGACCATTGAGTTTTTCAACGGCATCAGCGGCCTGTTGCTTGTCGCTGAATTCAATAAAGGCAAAGCCTTTCAGACGGTTGGTTTCTTTATCACGAATTAAGTTCAAACTGACAATCTGCCCATATTGGGAGAATAAACTTTCTAATTCCTGCTCGTTTGTGGTGTAGGGAAGGTTCCCGACGTACACATTATTCAATTTTTGCTGCATTTCTGTTCCTCATGCTGTACTGTTCTCGCTGCTGTTACAGGATTTTGATCAACAAATGTGTACCTAAATCTTGCGCTAGCAGGTAAAGAGTGTGTCACATAACGAAAGGGAATGCTACTTTTTTTGTGGGGCGGCAGTGCTTTCGTTAAAAACGGGTGTTGGTCTGCGCCAAGACGCTGAAACTTACGTCCAATCATGATGCAATGCTGTGTTCCGTCGTGTTTTTACGGCCGCGGCCGACCTTACGACACGGAGGCGAAGTCATGCGTGAGGCGTTTCTCTACCAAACGATTCTGTAGGCGTACGTAATCCGGTAATCCGTTACTAAACGGTGGAAAATCTTCGCCTTGTATCAGTGGTAGTAAGTAAGCGCGCGCCGCGTCGGTAATGCCGAAACCGTCTTCACTGATATAATTATGCGGTAACAGTTTTTCCGCATTAGCGACGGTTGCGAGGGGAGTGGTACCCACCTGCCAAGTATAATCAGCGCCTGCGCCACGTTGCAGGGTGAGCATAATATTGTTTTGCTTGGCAATGGCTTTTTCCACCGCCGCTTTGCCCAACGCATACGCTTGATCCACGTCGGTTTTCGCTGCGATGTGGCGCGCTGAACGCTGTAAATAATCGGCTAACGCAAAATGATATTTCAAACCTAACTGCTCTTTGATAAGTTGCGCTAAGCGCGGCGCGGTACCACCCAGTTGGGCGTGACCAAAGGCATCGCGCATTCCTGCTTCCGCGATAAACTGCCCTTGCGCGTCACGAATGCCTTCAGCGGCGACAATCACGCAATAGCCGTGTTGTTCAACACAGGTTTTTACTTTCGCTAAAAATGCGTTAGGCGAAAATACCCGTTCAGGAAATAAAATAATATGCGGTGCATCACCCGCTTGGCGGGCGGCTAAACCACTGGCCGCAGCTAACCAACCCGCATGGCGTCCCATGACTTCGAGAATGAATACTTTAGTCGAGGTTTTAGCCATGGATGCGATATCCAACGCGGCTTCTTGCGTGGATGTGGCGATGTATTTGGCGGCCGAACCAAAACCGGGGCAATTATCGGTGATAGGCAAATCGTTATCGACAGTTTTAGGAATGCCAATACACGTCAGTGGATACCCCAACTGTTGTGCGAATTGAGCGACTTTTAGGGTTGTATCTTGCGAATCACCACCACCGTTGTAAAAGAAATAACGGATGTGGTGCGCGGCAAACACTTCTAGTAGACGTTGGAATTCTGCGCCGTGCGTCTCGGGACTTTTTAATTTATAACGACACGAGCCAAATGCACCGCCCGGTGTGTGTCTGAGTGCACGAATGGCTGCGTCGGTTTCGTAACTGGTATCGATTAATTCTTCGTATAGCGCGCCTAAGATGCCATTACGTCCTGCCAACACGGTTCCTATGTGTTGGGGGTACAAGCGGGCTGTTTCGAGTAAGCCACAGGCGGAGGCATTGATCACCGCCGTCACGCCGCCAGATTGCGCGTAAAATGCATTGTTCTTATTCATGATATCCCTAGTATGACTAGCAAAACGGCAACTATAAGCAAATAAGGCGAATTTTTCTAGTACTAAACGTGGTGTTATGCGGTCGAATACGTATAAAATACCCTGCGATTCATCCGGTATAGGTCAATATTCTATGTTAGAAGTCAACCCATTGTGGCAGCAAATCACGGAACTACAGCAGCGTACGCAGTCATTACGGGGGTATCTTTGACGTTGACCTGAAGTGTGAGCGTTTGCAAGAAGTGGTACGTGAGTTGGAACATCCTGCAGTATGGCAGGACCCCGCCCAGGCACAAGCCTTAGGCAAAGAGCGCGTACGTTTAGAGGAAGTGATCGACACCCTTGCCGAACTGGAGATAGGTTTAATCGACAGTGCGGCATTGTTAGAATTGGTGAGTCAAGAAAACGATGTCGAGACATTTGCGGAATTGCAACGTGATTTGCACGCTTATCAACACCGAATCGAAACGCTAGAATTCAAACGCATGTTTGCAGGAGAGTTAGATGCAAATCATGCTTACCTTGAAATTCAATCAGGCTCTGGTGGGACAGAAGCGCAAGATTGGGCTGAGATGCTACTGCGAATGTATCTGCGCTGGGCGGAGAGCAAAGGCTTTAGCTGCGAAATACTCGAGATTTCTGCCGGTGAAGTGGCGGGTATTAAGGGCGCCACGGTGAAAGTGGATGGCGATTATGCGTACGGTTGGTTGCGCACAGAGACGGGGGTGCATCGTTTGGTGCGCAAGTCACCGTTTGACTCGGGTAACCGGCGACATACCTCGTTTGCGGCGGTATTCATCGCGCCGGAAATAGATGACAGCATTGAAGTGGCGATTAACCCCGCCGATTTACGTGTCGACACCTACCGTGCCAGTGGCGCGGGTGGACAGCACGTCAATCGTACCGATTCTGCAGTGCGTATTACGCATATGCCGAGTGGTACGGTGGTGCAATGCCAAAGCGATAGGTCACAACATAAAAATCGTGCCCAGGCAATGAAACAGCTACGGGCAAAATTATATGAATTGGAGTTACAAAAGTTACACGCAGAAAAGCAGCGCTTAGAAGACAGTAAGGTAGATATCGGATGGGGTCAGCAAATTCGCTCGTATGTCTTAGACGACGCGCGGATCAAAGACTTGCGTACCGGTGTAGAGACGAGTAATACCCAAGCGGTGTTAGATGGTAAATTGGATATGTTTATAGAGGCCAGCCTGAAGCAGGGGCTATGATGAGACGATAATATAAGCAAGAGGCGATGTGATGCAAGAGCAAGATAGCCAGGTAGATGAAAATGAATTGGTTGCGCAGCGTAGAGAAAAGCTAGAACACTGGCGTGCTGCCGGGCAGGCTTATCCCAATACATTCAATCGCGATAGCTTAGCGGCGGAGGTGTTGTCCTTATATCAAGCGTACGATCAAACTGCGTTGGCAGAGCAGGCGCGGCAGGTGGCACTGGCCGGGCGCATTGTGTTACGCCGCGTGATGGGCAAGGCAAGCTTTTTGCATATTCAAGACATGTCCGGGCGTATCCAAATTTATGTGCGTGCGGATGATATACCGGCCGAACACTATGCGGCATTCAAAACCTGGGACATAGGCGACATCATCGGTGTTGTGGGTCAGGTATTCAAAACCAAAACCGGTGAATTATCGGTGCATGCGCACAGCATAGAACTATTAACGAAGGCATTACGACCCTTACCGGATAAATTTCACGGTTTAAGTTCTCAAGAGTTATGTTATCGCCAGCGTTATTTGGATTTGATGGTCAATCCACACACCAGGAATACCTTTTTATTACGTACCCGTATCATTAACCACATACGTGAATTTTTGCAGCAACGTAATTTTCTCGAAGTAGAAACCCCGATGATGCAAGTGTTACCGGGTGGTGCAGTGGCAAAGCCGTTCATCACCCACCACAATGCGTTAGACATGCCTTTATTTTTGCGTGTTGCACCCGAATTGTATTTAAAACGTCTGGTGGTTGGCGGTCTTGAACGTGTGTTTGAAATCAATCGTAATTTTCGCAATGAAGGCTTGTCTACGCGACACAATCCAGAATTCACTATGTTGGAATTTTACCAAGCTTACGCAAATTATGCGGACTTGATGGATCTCACCGAAGTGTTACTGCGTGAATTGGCACATATTGTATTTGGACAAACACAGTTTACGTACCAAGGCACCGCCCTGGATTTTGCGCAGCCGTTTGCACGTCTCACTATGACTCAAGCGTTATTGGACTATAATCCGAGTTGGTCAGCGGCAAAGATAGGCGAC
Source organism: uncultured Gammaproteobacteria bacterium (assembly GCA_964646995.1). Lineage (GTDB taxonomy): Bacteria > Pseudomonadota > Gammaproteobacteria > CAZYIF01 > CAZYIF01 > CAZYIF01. Next base: position 90,184 of record CAZYIF010000003.1, on the reverse strand, counting down.
CACGCTTATTTATGCGAATTAGCGGCAGAGCAAGGCATCGCAGTCGGCGTTACCGATGGAGTCGGCAAATTACAATTTGCCTTGTTTGAAGCAACCGTAGAAGCGCGTTTACTGCAGCCCACCTTCATTACGGCGCATCCGGCGGAAACCTCGCCATTAGCGCGCCGCAATGACAATGACGCCAGCATCACAGATAGATTTGAACTGTTTATCGCAGGTCGCGAAATTGCGAATGGTTTTTCCGAGCTCAATGATCCCGATATACAAGCGGCTTGTTTCAGAGAACAAGTCAAAGCCAAAGATGCGGGTGATCACGAGGCGATGTACTATGATGCAGACTATATTCAGGCATTAGAATATGGGTTGCCGCCGACGGCGGGTGAGGGCATAGGCATTGATCGCTTAGTGATGTTACTGACGGACGCTGCTTCTATTCGTGATGTGATTCTATTTCCACATTTGCGACCGTTGTGAGGAAAGAAGAGTGTCATCCGGAACGTAGTGAGGGATCTCGTGAAGGATGCGCAATGTTGTTAGTGAATGAAAGTGTGTGTGCGGTTTGAATGAGATCCCTCGTTGCACTCGGGATGACACCGAATACTCAGGATGACACCTACTACAAAGATTATTGGTTATACGATGATTGAGGAGATGATACCGTGGATGATTTCTTATTATTAGATAATTTATTAACGCCGGAAGAGCGGCTGGTGCGTGATACTGTAAAACGCTTTGTCGACACCGACGTACTTCCGACCATTGCTGACGACTATGAGCAAGCACATTTCCCGCAGCATTGGATCACACAAGCGGCAGCGCTGGGTTTGCTGGGTTTAACCTTACCGGAGCAGTACGGTGGTGCGGGTGCAAACTACGTGAGTTATGGTCTCGTATGCCAAGAGTTGGAACGCGGTGACAGTGGTTTACGTAGCTTTGTTTCCGTGCAAAGTTCATTGTGTATGTACCCTATTTTTGCTTACGGTAGCGAAGCACAGCGTCAGCAGTTTTTACCTGCGATGGCACAAGGTAAATTGATTGGATGTTTTGGTTTGACGGAGCCAGATGCGGGATCGGATCCCGGCGGCATGCGTACCAATGCGAAAAAGGTAGCCGGTGGATGGCAACTTAACGGCAGTAAGATGTGGATCACGAACGCACCGATTGCCGATCTTGCTATTGTTTGGGCCCAAACCGAGGAAGGCATACGTGGTTTCATTGTAGAGCGCGGTAACCCGGGTTTTAGTACCAACACCATCAAGCAAAAAATGTCATTACGTGCATCGGCCACGGGGGAATTGGTATTTGAAAACTGTTTTGTACCGGACAGTCATTATTTACCGGGCAGTGCGCAGGGATTATTGGCACCTTTGGGTTGTTTGACCCAAGCGCGTTACGGCATAGCGTGGGGTGCCATCGGTGCTGCCATGGCCTGTTATGACATCGCATTGGCGTACACGCAAGAACGTCAACAATTTACTAAACCCGTGGCGGCGTTCCAACTCGTGCAAGCGGATCTCGTCAATATGTTCAGCGAAATTCACAAGAGTCAGTTACTCAACTTGCACATAGGGCGTTTGCGTGAGCAGGGGCAGGGTACGTTTGCGATGGTATCGCTAGCGAAGCGCAACGCGTGCAGAGAGGCCATCAACATAGCACGGCAGGCGCGTAATCTGCTGGGCGGTAATGGGATTAGCTTGGAGTACCACGTGATTCGGCATATGCTGAACTTGGAATCGGTGTTTACCTATGAAGGCACCGACAACATTCACACGTTAATTTTGGGTAAGCACATTACGGGTTTGAATGCGTTTAGCGGGTAAATAGGTGTTGCTAGCAAAAACCACCGCGGCTTGAATCATGAAGTGATTGCGTCACATGCAGCACAGCGGTATGATTCAGGCGTCCGCCACGGCGGGGTGCATTTGCGCAGAGGCTGGAGGTAATTTATGTTTACTGGGTTAGTCGATCATTGTGGTGTGGTGCAGGCGCGGACTGAATCCACCTCGCAGTTGCGGTTACAGATATCCAGTCAGTTTACCGATCTGAGCCTGGGCGAGAGCATTGCCATGGATGGAGTTTGCTTGACGGTGACAGAAATCATGGGTTCTCTCTACCATGTTGATGTCTCGCCTGAGACGCGGCGTTTGACCACTGCAGCACAGTGGCAAATAGGTCAAGCAATTAATTTGGAACGTGCTTTGCGTGCGAGTGATAGGTTAGGCGGCCACTTTGTCCTAGGTCATGTTGATCAAACCGCCGAATTAATAGAACGTCGCGTGCATGCGGAGTATTTAGCCTTGTGCTTTGGCGGGATCCAGATGCAGCATTTGCCGTTATTCACGCAAAAAGGTTGTATCGCCATCAACGGGGTCAGTCTGACGATCAACGAAGTGACTGCAGATGGTATGGGCGTGATGTTAGTACCACACACCTTGCAACGCACTAATCTTGCCACACTGCAGGTGGGAGATAGTGTCAATGTCGAGTTTGATACCTTGAATCGTTCTGTCGTTAGGTATTTACAACAACGGGGGCAGGCATGAGTAACCCAGAACAACCCTTTAGTCGTATAGAAGATGCAGTTGCTGCGATAGCGCAGGGGCAGATGGTGATTTTGGTCGATGACGATGATCGTGAAGACGAAGGTGATTTGGTGATCGCGGCAGAAAAAGTCACGCCAGAGGTGATCAACTTCATGGTTAAATACGCACGCGGTTTGGTGTGTTTGCCCATGCAAGAAGAGGCATTGCAGCGTTTGCAATTACCGATGATGGTCACTAATAACAGTTCCAAATACGAAACGGCTTTCACGGTTTCTATTGAGGCTGCAACTGGCGTGACGACGGGCATATCTGCTTTTGATCGCGCGCGTACCGTACAAGTCGCGATTGATCCGCAGTCTAAACCCACCGATCTCGTGCGACCGGGACACATTTTTCCCTTGCGTGCCAAACGAGGTGGTGTGTTGGTGCGTGCGGGACATACCGAGGGCAGCATCGATTTAGCCTTATTAGCAGGGTTGCGACCTGCGGCCGTTATTTGTGAAATCATGAATGATGACGGCGCTATGGCAAAATTACCCGATCTGCGTCGCTTTGCCGAACAACATCAATTGAAACTTATCACCATGAATGACTTAATCGCTTATCGTATGGCGCACGAATGTTTAGTCGAAGAAGTCGCTAGTGCGCATTTGCCGCTGCACAGGCACGGCGAGTTTGCGGTAAAGATTTTCAAAAACAAGCTGAACGGTGAAGAGCACACGGCCTTAATTAAGGGCCAATTAGACACGAGCAAACCCGTATTAGTGCGAGTACATTCTGAATGCCAGACCGGCGATGTGTTTGGTTCAGCGCGCTGTGACTGCGGCGCACAGTTGGAATCCGCACTGGAAACTATCAGTGCGCAAGGCGGCGTTTTGTTGTATATGCGGCAAGAGGGTCGCGGGATAGGATTAGCCAATAAAATCAAAGCGTATGCGCTACAAGATCAAGGTTTAGATACCGTAGAAGCGAACCAGCATCTGGGTTTTTCTGCCGATCACCGCGATTACGGTATAGGCTCGCAGATTTTGCGCTATCTCGGTATCATACAGATGCGTTTGCTAACGAATAACCCGCGCAAAATTTATGGCATACATGGTTATGGTTTAGAAATTGTTGAGCAAGTGCCTATACGCATGTTGCCAACCAAAGATAACCTTGATTATCTTAGGACTAAACAAGAAAAGCTAGGACACTTGCTAGAGCTAGGAAAGGGAGATTAATACATGCGTGTTATCGATAAAAAGGGTTATACAGATAAATGTCGCATCGCGTTAGTGATCAGTCGTTTTAATGAGTCGATCACTCAATTACTTTATGAAGGCGCTGTGCAGCGCTTACAAGAATTAGAAATTATCAACCATTATGTCACAGTGGTTTGGGTACCGGGTGCCATTGAGATCCCGATTGCGGCGCAACGCTTGGCACGTACTCACGGTTATGAAGCGATCGTATGCTTAGGTGCGGTGATTCGCGGTGAGACGGATCATTATGACTATGTCTGCGATCACGTGAATTTAGGTTGTCATCGCGTATCCCTAGAGCATGATATTCCGGTGGTGTTTGGTGTATTAACCACGTCAAATGAAGCGCAGGCCAAAGCGCGATTAGGTGGTGTGCACGGACATAAGGGACGCGAATCGGTGGACACTGCACTGGAAATGATAGCGGTGTTACGAGCCATCGATGAAAATTGATGCCGAACTCGATACCAGTGGATTAGCCTGCCCATTGCCGATTTTAGAGGCGAAAAAATTTTTACGGGATTGGCATGCGGGCGCCGTGGTGCGTATTATCAGCACCGATCCGCAAGCACAAGATGACTTTGTCAGTTTTGCGGCGGTGACTGGGCATCATCTATTGGGTATGTACGACGTATCGGGGCGTTACTATTTCATCTTTCGCTGTCGCTTTGCGTAGTGATGCTACCCGCAACTGGCGGGGCAGCGCTTGATCGTGTGACTGGTGCTGTCGCAATAGCGATACCAGGCTTTGGCGTCTTTTATCTTGATGCGGCAAAACACGGTTTTCAATTCATTATCTATGTAAGTGAGCGGTACCGCAGCAGCGTTGTCGTCGATTAAGGTTTTATACAGTGAAGCTATACCCGTGTGTAATAGCGTCGGCGCGGGTGCAGTTATCGGCACGGCCGCTGGCGTTGTGTCGAGTAGCGGCTTGACGCGATCGGATCCTGCCATAGTTCTCAAGTGCGCATGATCGTAACTCGCCTTGATTTGCAATAGCGCGTCAACCATGCGTGCGTTGTTGTGGCGTATGGCGAGCATCTGATCGGCTGCACTGTGCGGTGGGGCAACCACCGGTCCTAGGTACTGTCTAACCGTGTGATGGGCAGCGGAAGTCATGGCAACGTTCATTTTCATTTCCTCATTCTCTTTAGTGGATTAGACACAGGACAGAGGAATAAGTTCATTAACTATACCCATTCCACTTCAAAATGGGATTTTTGCATTGTGTTTTCAGGTAAAATCACCTTATCTTAAAATTCGCCGAGTAGTTACCGTTCCGTAACTATTCAGTTAATACGCATTTACCCTTTGAGACGATGCGTGTTCGCTATCGGGTCTAAGGGATTTTTTAATGGCGCTTAATCGCGATCGCGATAGATGATCCTACCCTTGGTTAAATCGTAAGGCGAAAGCTGGACTTTGATTTTGTCACCCGTAAGGATGCGAATATAGTGCTTGCGCATCTTGCCGGATATGTGTGCGATGACCACGTGGCCATTCTCCAGTTCTACCCTGAACATAGTATTGGGTAGTGTCTCAAGGACGCGCCCTTCCATTTCAATGATTTCTTCTTTAGCCATCTCTCTCTATTCTCGTGATACCGGTTGGATCCAACGTTCTGGAAGAGTGCCCATTATAAACGTCAAGCGAGAGTTAGCAAGTGGATTGAGGTGAAATCCACTAGGGCGAGGTAGAGAATACGCTGAAAAATAGTCAAGAAGTGCCGAACACAGCAAGAAAACACGGATGTTTTTAGCCGGGCAGGGTAAAGGGCTTGCCATTTGCCTGAAAAAGGGTAGAATCCAGCTCTTTATTTGGGTCGTTAGCTCAGCCGGTAGAGCAGCGGGCTTTTAACCCGTTGGTCGAAGGTTCGAATCCTTCACGACCCACCATTTCTCGCCAACAGCCTCCATACGAATACGTCAGCTGCTTAGCTAAGAGTTAAGTGTATGGCTGATGCGTGCTCTGATTTCTGTAAAGGTGTATTGCTGCAACAGCGAGCCATTGCGAAATACGGGGAGTAATTGGTTGGTTTGTTGCGGCGTTAGTTGATCGAGAGCAACCGTGCGATAGCCGTGCTGCGTTTGCAATAAGGCAAGACGTCCCTGTTTAGACGCTTTGGTCTGATCGGTTACTGGTGTTTTCGCAATGTTTTGCCATACTCCATTGACCTGTACCGCAGAGGCTTTCATGGCAAATGCTAAGGTGTCGCGATTCACTTTTTGCAATAATTCCGCGCCCATGCCAAAGCTGACATTCTCTGCACTAATCCCTTGTGCTTGCAGTGTGGTTAGAATGGCCTGTATGCTGTGCGCAGAGATGCCGTCACCTTGAATGATGCGCAGATAATTAGGTAACACACGATAGCCTTTGCTATTGGTGTGGTAACCAAAATGGTGCATTAATTTATGTAAGGTTGCGCTGACAACCGCTACCGGATTGCCGCTGTCGGGCCGGATCACCAGGATGCCACCGTTAGACATAACGGCTTCTTTTAAAGTATTGCCCCACAACTCGTCCAGCGCATGCCACAGATCATAGGAATCACTGACCACTGCCACTACTTTTCCTGTGCCCGCAAATTGTTGCAGCATATTGGCATAGGCGTCTTGTTCGTGTGCTTTGCCCCAGCTGGTGATGGTCGTGTGTTCTGCGCCTGGAATAGAAAAGCCGGCCATAGGCTCATCGTAATACTGTTGTGCGGCAAGCAGCGCTGCCACGGTGTCAGTACCTTGAAAATGCAGTAAATGCGCGGCACCACCTAAGGCGGCGGTCTCGAGTGAACTGGCACCACGTGCGCCGAAATCATGTAATTTGAAGGGCAAGCTGCTGAGATCGTCGGCGGTGTGGTGCAAAAAATCACGGATAATTTGTTTGATGTGCCAGGATACGGTTGCCACGGTGGTGGGATACCATATGGCGCGTAACAACGCGGTTTCTATGTAACTGGTCAGCCAAAAGCATGCAGGATCGGTATTGACGACTTGCACCAACACATTACCTACGGGTAACACAGTGCCTTCTGCTACCGCGTCAATGTGTAGCGGCAATAGGCCGTGGTGCTCATGCAGAATATATTCCCAACCCGCACGATTAAACGGTAAACCGTGTTGCGTCAATACGGCTTCTGCGCTTGTTATGTCGTGCGCGGTGATGGGGCGTGACAAGTATTCACGTAAAAATGCCTGTAAACCAAAGAAAACCAATTGTTGATATAGGCCACCGCGTGCTTCGATGTAGCTGGAAACGTGGCTAATGCCCGGTGGGTATTGCAGATAGTGCGATGCTTTGTAGGAATCGGTATTTAGAATGATAGATGTATTAAACATGGCATTTATCTCACAGTGAGTTCAGCACGGCATCGGTGAAAGCCGTGGTACTGACGGCAGGTCCGTTGCCGGCAATATCAGCCGTCCTAAAACCCTCGGCAATGGTGGCAGCGATTGCTTGTTCCACCTGGTTGGCTTCCTGGTGTAAGCCAAACGAATAACGCAACAGCATCGCCATCGACAACAGTTGCGCGATGGGGTTAGCGACGTTTTTCCCGGCTAATTCAGGTGCCGATCCACCGGCTGGTTCATACAACGCAAGGCCATTCGCACTGAAGCTGGCCGAGGGGATCAACCCCAATGATCCAGGTAAGGCAGCGGCTAAGTCTGACAAGATGTCTCCGAATAAGTTAGGCGTTAAAATCACGTCAAATTGTTGCGGATTCAGTATCAGTTGCATGGCACAGTTGTCCACTAACATGTGTGAGAGTTTGATCTGAGGATAATCGCGACTGACTTCTTCGACGACCTCGCGCCATAATTTAGAGGTGGCAAGTACATTGGCTTTATCTACCGAGATCACGTGTTGACGTCGGTGTTGTGCAGCTTGGAATGCGGCATGGGCGATCACGCTGATTTGGTCGGCATGATAAATCGCTTCGTCGCTGGCGACGCGACCCTGTGCATCTTGGTATTGCTGGTGTTTACCAAAATAAATGTCACCGCATAACTCCCTGAATAGCGCAATGTCAGTGTGCTCGCCGATAACGGCGCTGCGTAATGGACTCAGTGCGGCAAGGCTAGGGTAAATGCGTACCGGACGTAAGTTGATGTTAAAACAAAAATGTTTGCGCAGGCACAAAATGCTATTGGTTTCACAATTTTGCCACTGTGGTAGATGTTGTTCGTGTACTGGCCCACCTACTGAGCCAAACAACACCGCGTCGGCACGCTGACAAACGGCTATGGTGCTGTCCGGGCAATGTTCGCCGTGTGCGACATAGGCGGCGCCACCCACCAGTGCAGGCATATACGTAAACTGATGCTGGAACTGCGCGGCGATCTGATCCAGCACACGCAAGGTCTGTTGCATGACCTCTGGCCCTATACCGTCACCGGCTAAGATAGCAATGGTTTTTTTCATGGGAGTATTTCCTTAGCAATCTTGGCAGCATGGTAGGCGTCAATGGCGGGCATCGCTTGCAGTAGATAATCCAAATCATCATAACCATGCAATAGGCATTCTTTTCTGAAGGGGTCATAATCAAACGTTACTGCATGGCCATCGGTTGCGGTGATAGTTTGCGTTGTCAAATCCACACTCAATGTCAATGTGCCGTGCTCGGCTTGTTGTAACCAAGGATTTGATGTTGCAGGCGTTACGCTAATCAGTAATAAGCCATTTTTAGCCGCATTACTGAAAAAGATATCGGAAAATGATTCAGCGATAATGACTTGGATGCCTGCTTGCAACAAGGCCCATACGGCGTGCTCGCGTGAGGAGCCGCAACCAAAGTTAGATCCCGTCAGTAAGATCTGCGCGTGTTGATATTGCGCTTGATTAAATACAAAATGAGTGTCTTGCTCTTTGAGCCGTTTAAATAGTGCCTCACCGTAACCCTCACGATTGATTTGCGTGAGGTATTGAGCGGGGATGATCATATCGGTGTCTATGTCTTTCATAGGCAGGGGAATGACACGGCTAGTAATGGGTTGAAATGCTTGCATCGTTATATATCTCCTTCTGCAGCAATGTATCCGGCTATTGCACTTGCGGCAACTGTACGTGGTGATGCCAGGTGGGTGATACTGCCGGGGCCTTGTCTACCGATAAAGTTACGATTGGAGGTGCTAATGCAACGCGCGCCGGGAGGTACTTTATCCTCATTCATACCCAGACACATGGAGCAACCGGGCATGCGAAAATCAGCTCCCGCCGCGCGAAAAATGGCGACCAAGCCTTCTTGTTGCGCTTGTGCCATGACTTGCTCCGAGCCGGGTACTACGTATAAGGTAACGTGTTTGGCGATTTGACGGTGTTGTAAGATGCTGGCTGCGGCGCGTAAATCTTCAATGCGTCCGTTGGTACAACTACCGATGAATGCCCAATCAATCGATTGACCTTTTAAGCGTTGCCCGGGTGTCAATTGCGTGTAGTGGTAGGCTTGTTCTGCCATCGCGCGATGGGTCGCCGGCAATTCGGCGAGGGTAGGCAGTGTTGCGTCGATAGCAATGGCTTGTTCGGGATTGATGCCCCAAGAGACCATCGGTTTCAGCTCATTTATATTAATCACTAAGCTTGCATCGTAATGGCATCCTGGATCGCTTGCTAATGCACGCCATTGCACTAACGCACGTTCCCACGCTGCACCGGTAGGTGCGTAGTGACGACCTTGTAAATAAGAAAATACGGTATCATCTGGCGCAATCAAGCCGGCACGTGCGCCGCATTCGATGGACATGTTGCACAGAGTCATGCGCGCTTCCATCGACATGGCAGCGATCGCCGCCCCGGTGTATTCGATGATATGTCCCTTAGCACCGCCTATGCCTATATCGGCAATCAGTCGCATGATCGCATCTTTGGCGCCGACTCCCGGCTTAAATTGGCCACTAAATTCAACGCGCATGGTTTTGGGTTTGTATTGCAACAGGCAACCGGTCGCTAATACATGGGTTACTTCAGAAGTGCCTATGCCAAAGGCCAGTGCGCCAAATGCACCGTGGGTTGCGGTGTGTGAATCACCACACACTAAGGTGATGCCAGGCAAAGTGAAGCCCAACTCAGGACCAATGACATGCACGATACCTTGATGCTGACTACCAAAATCATGCAGTTGCACACCAAATTCACGTGCATTGTTACGTAGCGCATTGACTTGCGCTCGGGCTTGCGGATCGCGTATGTGTTCCCTATCGCTGGCTGTAGGGATACTGTGATCCAGCGTAGCCAGTAAGTTATCTCGATTTTTTACCGGCAAGTGGCGCTTACGTAACTCATCAAAAGCTTGCGCTGATGTCACTTCGTGTAACAGCATTTTATCGATGGCGAATACCACAGGATGACCCGGTTGTTGCTGCACGACGTGTGCATCCCAGATTTTTTCAATGATGTTTTTTGGCATCTCGTTTCCCTTATTTCTCAACAACTCGGTCGCTTGTAACCGAGATTGTTTTCTTCATTGATTTCGCCTGCGCGAAATAGTCGCGCGGACGGCGACTCGAGGTTGAGCTATTGCATAGGCTCCCCTCTGGACTCCCCATCACTTTGGCCCACCCGCTCGCGAGTGAGGTTTTTTTCTTTAAAATGTGTCTCTATATGGGCTTGATTCATTGCATCTATGCATGCAGTGACCAATGCTATCACGGCATCTTCGTGTGTTGCAGTACCCTGACAAGACGGATGTTCCGCGGTTTTGATAGTAACATCGGCTACGTATTTTGTCATGTGTGGGTCACTCGTCTGCGTGGTCTGATGGCTCAGCAGCGTGACGGGCACCATTGGCATGCAGAGGGCGATACACTGCGCCAACAGTGCATCGATTGTCATCATCGGGATGTGATGATTGTGGAGTTGCCCAAAGAAGTCACCGCTGATGACGATATGCGGCGCGGTGCGATCTGTGGCGTAATCCACCTGGGTGAGTTGCAGCGGTGAACGGTAATGCCGGTAGGCCAGCATTAATTCGGCATCGGTAATTCCTTTACGGCGATCTGCGTAATAATTTTTAATGGCTTGTGCCAACACGGCTTTTTCTTCGTGTGTACACACATAGCCGTGTGCTTCGATAATTTGTTTGGCATGGCTGCTACCACTCAATGGTCCAAACACAAAGCTGATTTGCGCACCTATGGCGTGTGGATCAAACGGTTGGTATGCCAGTGGGTTTTTTAAAATAGCGTTGGTGTGCCCGCCTGAAGAGTGACGCGTCGCATTATCACCCACAATAGGTGTATGTGGTTGTCGGGGTAACATTTTTTCTGCGACAAAATCCGATATTCTTTGCAATGCCGGTAAATGAATGTGCGTGTAATAAGGTCGTGTGGGATTGGCCATGAGCCCAAATTGTTTGATGTACATGATGCATTGTTCTAACGCTACGTTACCTGCACGTTCACCCACGCCATTGATACAACCTTCTATTTGTGTGGCTGGGCCATACAACACGCCATTGATTGAGTTATCTAATGCGAGTCCAAAATCATTGTGGCAATGCATCGACCAAACTACGTGTTGTTGTGGAAATTCACGCGCGATGATGTCAGCATGGCGTTGCATGTGCCGCACGAAATAATTGTCACCTTCGATACGTGAGGCACCACCGATGGTGTCAGGGCAATTGATGACACGGCATCCTGCACTGACAGCGGCACGTATCAGGTCGGTAACAAAATCAAAATTAACACCCATCCGGGAATAGCCTTCGGGACTGAATTCCACTTCAAAGCCTGCGTGTGTGGCTATGGCTACGAGTCTATGCAGCTCGTGTATTAGTTTATCTTTTTGCTGTGCCGCTGCACCCAAAGAAGCGTGCATGAGGTTGGGATCCACCGGTAGGTAGGTGTGTACGCGTGCTTTGCTATCGGCTAGCCTGGGTCGCAAGGCTTCCATGGTTTTAATGACTTGTTCTTCACGCAGTTGACACAATGCAGCCACCGTCATTGCAGATTGCGTATCCTGTAGGTTTTGGGCAATGGTACGGACCACGTCGAAATCGGTTTGACTCGCGGCGGGAAAGCCGGCTTCCAGTATATCGATGCCTAGGGCATCGGCGTAGCTCGCATAACACAGGTTATCCTCAAACGACATACCCGCACCCGGCGATTGTTGGCCATCACGCAATGTTGTATCAAAAATGTAAATGCGATTATCTTGCATACGCCCAATCCCTCGCTACATAGGCCTAACGCAGTATTTACTAGTAGATAACAATTGTCTACCATTTCGTATTGCTGAAAAAGGAACCGTGATATGAGTGTAACCGCGCTGGCGCAACAGCCCATTGATTTTAACTATACGATCCCTGACACCGAACAGTTGCAAGCCATGCACGCCGCGGCACAGTCGTGTCAGTTAACTGCGCAACCTGGTTTGCGTTTGATTAACGTGTATTTTCAGATGGGCTATGCGGGTACGCGCGCAGAGATGTATGCACGTACTTATCTATACCATCGTTTACAGCAAATAGCTGTGTTACTACAACCCGCGGCGGGTTTGCTGATTTTAGATGTGTTTCGCTCGTTGCAAACGCAAACGCAATTATTTGCGTGCATTAAACAACAACTCGCTATGATGTACCCAGATTATGACGATGCAAAGCTGCAGCAAGCCACGCGTGAATTTGTTTATTTGCCTTCTACAGTTGACGTGCCGCCACACAATAGTGGTGGGGCCGTCGATCTGGCGATTTACGATCAAGCGACCGGACAGCCTTGGGATTTTGGTACCGCTTTTGATGCCACCGTTCCTCTATCACACAGTGATTTTTTTGAACGTCCGCGGGAGGCACGTTATGGCATTGATCCGATGCGTTGGCAAACCATACGGGATAATAGACGTATCTTGCATCACTTGATGCGCCAGCAAGGTTTTGTGGGGCATCCCAACGAATGGTGGCACTTTGATTTGGGCGATAGGCTATGGGCGAATGCGTTGGGTACAACGCCAATTTATGCGTCTATGCAACAGGCTGTGGATGCACAGCGTGAACCGAGCACCCATACCGCTAGCGAATGAAATTTCTTTTAAGAGATCCGTTCGTCCTAAGGAGTCGCCGTGCGGCGTCGCGAAGGATGAACGGTGAAATAATTACGAATGGTGCTTCAAATAAACCTGCATTTCGCGATCGTTATCAAACAAGTCTTGGCTGGTACTGGCGTCTAGACGCAAATGATACGCGACGTAAATGCAAAACAGACTATCTAATAGAATCACCAAAAAATCCCAGCCGAACGGCAACAATGCTAAGCCACCACCAAAGTTACCCAGATAACTGATCAGGGTTAAACTGCCAAAATAGCAGACCAACCATCCTGCAGCACGCCAGTGACTAAGCGGGATCGGGTTACGCCCACAGCAGCGATAGACATAAAAGAGCAATAAACCAAAGAGTACAGCCAGCATTAAGTGCCACAGTGTTTCCCAACCTGCCCAGTAGATGATTAAGCTGCAAAAATAAAACGTAATGGCACTCAGGATGCGATGAACGGGTAAGCTAAAGGGACGTTTAATACGGGGCAGTTGTTGGCGTAAACACAATAAGGCGATAGGACCAACGGCGTACGCAAGTACAATGGCCACCGATTGAAATCCCACTAATGTTTGCCAAGACGGCGAGGGTAACAACATGAAGAGACCAACTACGCAATTGACTAATACCGCTGCGACCGGCACACCGTGTTGATTCAAACCTAAAATAAATGCCGGCGTATAGTGGTTCAGCGACATGGCATAGCTGAGTCTAGCCGTGGTCGTCGTGTAAATGACGGCGGTACCCAGCGGCGAGACTAAAGCATCCGCATAAATCAACAGTGCTAATGCGCTCAATCCCAGTGACGCCGCTATGCCTGCAAAGGGTCCGGCATCCCCTACAAAACTTAATTGCTGCCAGCCATTGGCTAAGACTGTTTTGGGTATGGCACCGATAAATCCAATTTGCAGTAATGCATAGAGTAAGGTGCAAATGCCCACCGAGCCCAAAATAGCAATCGGCAAGGTTTTACCCGGGTTTTTAGCTTCACCGGCTAGCAGCGATGCTTCTTTAAAACCTAAAAATGAAAAAATAATACCGGCACTAGGTAAGGCCCATAACACACCGTGTAAACCGTCCGGCGCAAAACGGTGTGCGGTAAAATTACTGACGGTAAAGTGGTGTGCCATGATGGTGGTAATGGTGATGAATGGGATCAGCAACTTACCCCAGGTCAATAGGGCATTGACACGCACCAATAATTTCACGGCCATGATGTTGAGTAAACTGACCAATAACATCAAACCGGTCGCGACACACACACCCAGCAAAGTTAAGACGTGTGTTCCGTGCACCTTAGTGACTAAACCAGGAAAATAGCTGGTGCTGTATTGCAATACGGCTTGCACTTCAGTAGGTGCTACTGCAACACACGATAACCACGCTAACCAACTCATGGAAAAACTCACCACTGTACCGTGACTCAGATAACTATAACGTGCCAAGCCACCGGTGATGGGTAACATCGTGGATAATTCGGCAAAAGTCAGTGCGATAAACGCGACCATGAAGCCGCCGATCAACCAACTGAATACGGCGGCAGGGCCTGCAATTTGTGCCGCATAGAACGAACCGAATAACCAACCCGAGCCAATCATGCAACCGACAGAAGTGAAGAGCAGGGGAATCATGCCGATGGAACGTCTTAATGTCATGGTAATAGCCTTATTGTCATCGGTTCACGACCTAGATTGCCCGAATTCTACAGCTGGAGCAACGTCGTAACAAATTAGCCAGAATTACAGCGCAAAACACAGTACATCCGCGGATTGTACACAAATTTAACGACGCAAAGCTATCTTTTTAGGCGATTTGACGGTAGAATCGGCGCGCACGACTACAGGAAAAATAGAATTATGAGTCAGCCCATACGCAATATTGCGATTATCGCCCACGTCGATCACGGTAAAACAACACTGGTGGACAAGTTGCTACAACAGACCGGAACGCTTGGTCGTAACAGCGGGACCCATGAGCGCATTTTAGATTCCAATGAATTGGAGCGTGAACGCGGTATCACCATTTTAGCCAAAAATACCGCCATTAATTACGAAGGTTATCGCATCAATATCGTCGATACCCCCGGTCATGCTGATTTTGGGGGCGAAGTAGAGCGTATCTTATCGATGGTCGATTCAGTGTTGTTGCTGGTCGATGCCGTAGATGGCCCTATGCCACAAACGCGTTTCGTGACGCTCAAAGCTTTTGCGCAAGGCTTAAATCCCATCGTCGTCATCAATAAAATTGATCGTGATGGCGCACGCCCTGATTGGGTCGTAGAACAAGTCTTTGATCTGTTTGATAGCCTGGAAGCAACCGACCAACAATTAGATTTTCCCATCGTGTATACCTCGGCGTTGCAGGGCTATGCTACTTTGGATCACACACAGCGCGACAGTCAAGATATGCGAGCCTTACTCGATATGATCATCAATAAGGTCTCAGCACCGGTGGTGGAACTCGATGGCGCGTTTCAAATGCAAATCAGTTCGTTGGATTATTCCAGTTATGTAGGCGCAATTGGGATAGGGCGTATCACGCGCGGCGATGTAAAATCTAACATGCCGGTAGCCATCATCGATCGCGAAGGCAAAGTGCGGCAAGGACGCGTGTTACAGGTTCTGGGTTATTTGGGACTTGATCGTTATGAAGTGCCGGAAGCGCGCGCGGGGGACATCATCGCGGTGACTGGAATTGATAATTTATCCATTTCAGATACCTTGTGCGATCCTAAATGTGTAGAAGCGTTGCCGGCCTTAGCCATTGACGAGCCCACCGTGACGATGATGTTCCAAGTGAACGATTCGCCGTTTGCGGGGCAAGACGGCAAATACGTAACGAGCCGTAAATTACGCGAGCGTTTACAGCAAGAACTGATTCACAACGTGGCGTTGCGGGTAGAAGACACGGAGAGCGCCGATTGTTTTCGCGTTTCGGGTCGGGGCGAGTTGCATCTTGCCATCTTAATCGAAACCATACGCAGGGAAGGTTACGAGCTTGCCGTGTCCAGACCACGCGTTATCGAAAAAATGATCGAGGGTGAATTACATGAACCGTTTGAATGGTTAACGATAGACGTCAACGAACAACACCAAGGTGCTGTGATGGAATGCTTAGGCGCACGCAAAGCCGCCTTAAAAACCATGTTGCCAGACAGTAAAGGGCGCATACGTTTAGATTACGTGGTCCCGGCGCGTGGTCTTATTGGTTTGCACACCGAATTTCTCACCATGACATCCGGTTCGGGGTTGATGCATCATGTGTTTGATCATTACGGTAAATCCGTCGGTGGTGATTTGGCGAGTAGAAGTAACGGTGTGTTGATTGCCAATGGTCCCGGCAAATCCAGTGCTTTTGCATTGTGGAATTTACAAGAACGTGGTCGTTTAGTCATAGGCCCCAAAGTGGATGTGTACGAAGGCATGATCGTGGGAAGGCATACCCGTGACAATGATTTGGTGGTCAACGTTATCAAAGGCAAACAGCTTACTAACATGCGCGCGGCAGGTACCGATGAAAATATTATTTTGACGCCTGCATTGCGTCTGTCGTTAGAACAAGCGTTGGAATTTATTAATGACGATGAGCTCGTCGAAGTAACGCCACATCACATACGCTTGCGTAAACGCCAGCTTAAAGAAGTGGATCGCAAACGTGCGGGGAAATGATTATTTTATGCGTGTTATCCTTTCTTTGTCATCCCGAACGTAGAGAGCGATCTTTCTAATGGGTGTCATCCCGAACATCGCAACTAAAATCGGTGTCATTCCGAACGTAAGTGAGGAATCTCGAGACGATTGCGCAGTGCTGTTAATGGCGCGCGCCACCTGCACGAGATCCCTCGTTACACTCGGGATGACATTCCTCAGATGAATTACAACAAACCCAACTCAAGTTGAGCTACTTCGCTCATACGTTCGCGATCCCAGGGTGGATCAAACACTAATTCGACATCGACATCTATTACATTGGGTACACGTTTCACTTTGCTGGCAATATCCGCCACTAAAAACGATCCCATGCCACAACCGGGTGCAGTGAGTGTCATTGTAATCATGATCTTACTACCCAAGCCTTGCTCGGCCGGGATACATTCGCAACGATAAATCAAGCCTAAATCTACGATGTTTACCGGAATTTCTGGGTCGTAACAGGTTTTCAATTGTGCCCATACCGCTTGCTCATCACAAGGTCCCGTCGCTTCCTGCGCGGGTGGTGCGGACGAGACGTGCGGCACTGGTTCTAGACCTAGGGCATCGGCATCTTGCGCCTCTATGCGTGCTAAATTACCGTTAACTTGAATCGTGAAGTTACCTCCCAAGGCTTGGGTAATCATCACCTGTGTGCCTGCGGGTAAATGCAGTGGCACGGCGGTAGGTATCAATACGGCATCGCAATCGCGCAATAATGTGGTGGCTTGGAATGTCATGACGGATCCACGAAACTAAGCCATGACGCAAACGCGGGAAGAGCCTCGGTAGTGTGACATTGTATGGCATGGAGCGCATTATAAATTTTTTGCGTTTGCGGACCCACCTCATCCGCGAAGGTGTACACGCGTTGCGGTGTGTTAATTTCTGAAATCGCCGCTACCACGACAGCTGTGCCGCAGCAACCTACCTCATCAAAATCAGCGATCTCGCTCAGTTTAATCGGCCGTTCTTCTACGTTCAGACCCAAATGAGGAGCCACTTCAAGCAACGATAGGCGCGTGATGCTGGGTAAGATACTCGGCGATGCAGCACTGATGAGTGTATTGCCCTTAATGGCAAAGAAATTGGCGGATCCGACTTCGTCGATGTAAGTGCGTGTTGCCGAGTCCAGGAAGAGTAAGTCATCGTAGCCCGCTGCTTTGGCCTTAGCACGGTCTAGCAAGGTTCCCGCATAATTACCGCCGGCTTTGATGTGCCCTATGCCACGGGTTGCGGCACGATCGTTGTCACAGGTGATTAAACGGATCGTGCGTTTGTTGCCGCTAAAGTAAGGCCCTACCGGTGAGGCGTAAACGCGGAACAGGTATTCCTCCGCGGCTTGCAATCCTAGCTTATCACCTATGCCCAACAATAGCGGACGCAAATAAAAACTCGCACCGGATCCATCGTAGGGTGGTACAAATGCTGCGTTAGCGCGCACGACTTCAGTGACAGCACGCAAAAATAAATCGTGCGGCACCGCTTGCATCGCCAGACGTAACGCAGAACGCGTCAAGCGTTCCGCATTGGCGTGCGGGCGGAAGATAGCAACACGTCCATCCGCAGTGGCTCTGGCTTTGAGTCCTTCGAAGGCTTCTTGACTGTAGTTCAATGCCGTAGCGCCTTCAGAGATAGTGATGGTGTTGTCTTCTACCAATTCCCCCGTTGACCACGCACCATTTTTATAATGTGCTTGAAACCGATACGGTGTTTTCACATAACTAAAACCTAAATCTTTCCAGGGTAAATTGGCTGTGCCGTGAATTAACTTTTGCATGGTATATCTTCCTGTGTAGGCGTTACGTGGGCCGCTGTATGATGCTGCGCAGTATAACGGGTTAGCGTCACAGACTCAATGTAAACGCTGCTCAACACAGTCTAAAAATTGCCCGCATATGTCAATGCCAAACCATTTTTCGAGTTGTCTGACGCCGGTGGGGCTAGTGACATTAATTTCTGTCAGGTAATCGCCTATCACATCTAGTCCCACAAACAACAACCCTTGCGCGCGCAGTACAGGACCGACTTGTTGACAGATAAAGTATTCGCGTTCACTCAGTTGGGCTTGTGCGACCGCGGTACCGCCGACAGCGAGATTCGCCCGTATTTGTCCCGATGGCGGCATCCGACACAGCGCATGTGGAATTGGTTCACCGTCAATGAGTATAATGCGTTTATCGCCTTGTGCAATGGCCGGCAAAAACTGCTGTGCCATGATGGGTATCTGCCCGTGTGCGGTCAGTGTATCGATAATGACGTGGGTGTTGACGTCAAGGTGAGTGACATAAAAAATAGATTGTCCCGCCATGCCGTCCAGTGGTTTGAGTACGATAGTTTGATATTCCTGTAAAAACAGCTTGATTTGCGTAGCTTGACAGCTAACCAGGGTGGGAGGGCAGCAGTGTGGGAATTGATGTAAGGAAAATTTTTCATTGTTATCGCGTAGGGCACGCGGATGATTGAGTACCAGCGTGCCGTGTTGACTGACCAATTCTAAGAGATAGGTCAGATAAATGTATTGCATGTTAAACGGCGGATCCTTGCGGATCAGAATCACATCAAAATCACTTAAGTTACTTTCTTGTTGTTCCAACCAGTCAAACCAGTGTTGTGGATTATCGTGTACTGTTAAACGAGTACTCTTAGCGTAGCATTGGCCTTGACGTGCATAGATGTCGGCAGGATAAACCAGCGAAATATCCCAACCACGTTGTTGTGCGGCTAACAACAGAGCAAAACTGGTGTCTTTGTTGGGATCGATGCGGTCAATCGGATCCATGATCATCGCCAGTTTAATGGGCATTGGCTGTCTCCTGTATTTCACGCGCAGCGGCAATGGCGGCTAAGCGCGCCAACACCCCGTACACATACAGACGTTGTGCTTGCTGTAAGCCGAGTGTGTCGATGATTTTTTTATTGCAACAATCTGCAAACGCCAATGCTTGAAATTGCATACCGGGTGAATTGAGGTTTTCTTCTTGACTGCGCTCAGCGTGCATACGATAAAAACCGCCAATCACGTAGCGGCCCAACATGTAAACGACGGGTTCAGAGGTGGCTTGTGTGACGTTACTCCAGACTTCGATACTAGGAATTCCTTCTTGCAAAATCACGCGCGTAATGGGTTGCCCGCTCTTGGTGCTGCTCATGCGAGTGCGTTGTTTACGGTTCAGTTGCTTGAGTTCATTTTCATGGTAAATCATCATGACGCCCATGCCATAACTACCCGCATCGGCTTTGATGACGACAAACGGTTTTTGGCTGATACCGCGCAGGCGATACGCTTCGTGCATGGCTGTAAATAACTGTTCGGCATTCTGGATCAAGCACGCTGAGCCAATGTTCCCCACGAAATCAACGTCATTGCAGTGGCTAAATAGTGGTGTAATCAGCCACGGATCGATAGCAATCAGCTGGGCAAACGTGTTTGCCAGGTGATTGTAATGGCTAAAATGCGTGGATTTTAGGCGTTTGGCCCAGGTCAAGCGTAGTTCAGGCAGAATAGGCTGTTTTAATGCGTGAAGTAATGGTGGAATGGTCCCTGAAATATCGTTATTCAGAATAATGATATCCGCAATAAAATCATCCACGTGTAAGTGATCACCGTGGCGTTGTATCGCTTCTAACGTGAGGGTACGGCCACTGGGCAAGGTTATGATTTTTGCCATCGTGATTTCAGGGAGTAACGATCCTATACGTACCTGATAGCCTGCTGCACGGATGATCTCGTGTAACATAGCCAGATTTTCGAAGTAAAACATATTGCGCGTGTGGTTCTCTGGGATCAATAAGATGCGTTCGCATTGCGGGTAATGTTGGCGCAATGTCGCTTGACAAGCGGCAACGGCGAGTGGAATGAAATCGAGATTGAGATTATTAAAACCCGCAGGAAATAAATTGGTGTCTATGGGTGCCACTTTAAATCCAGCATTGCGCAGATCCACCGAACACGTGATGGGTGGTGGTGTTAGCGTTGCTTGTTGCTGTAACCATATTTCAATGGTTTCGCGGTGGGTATAAAAGCTATGTTCTAGTTGATGTTGTGGTGTGGTGGGTGTGGCGATAATATGCGGAGCTTGAAACTTCTGACACTCGAGCATGAACAATGTTCCTTATGTACTTTTATGGATGGAGTATAACGTATTTTTTGTGCTTGGCAATCGATTTGCCTATGGCTTATGTGTGACACCTATAAAATGGGCTAGAACGAGGTAGGATTTTTGGCGGAAATTCGGTACTATGCCCATTCCACTTCAACATGCGCTTTTTGCATTTTGCAGTGTTCTCTACGTGATGGGGTTTCCAAAGGGGAGACTTACGATTCTCCCCTTTAGTGACCGTGCACACCTACTTTGTATAGGTCTAGAAACAGGATATACAGCGCGACTTACCCATCAAAGTTCGCATCTTGAAGTACGAGCGGTTATATACCGCTGGGAAATAATAGCCAGGGATCAGGTGACGTATGCCCAAAATCACGGTGAGTCTTGCCATAGCGGCGGATGTTTATTTAGCGACGTATCAAGGGGCCGCGCAAAATATTGTTGCACGTAGCAACGATGGCCAAGTGGTACGCTTTCCGGCCGTTTTGTTGCGCCGCTTTATTACGGGGGAAGGCATCTATGGCAATTTCGCCATTGAATTTGATGAACAGCATCGCTTTAAATCGATCAGCAGACAAGCTTGATTTCCCTACAACTCTTCGTTGCTAAAGTCATCCACATCGATAGCGCGACGGTAAACCTGGTACATCGCCAACAATTTTTTCGCCTCATCTTCGGTAAGCAGGTAATTTTGTAAGGCTTGTGCCACTTTATCCTGAAAATGGCCATTGCGAATTTGTCCTGCACGTTGCGCCTTGTGCAGACGACGTTCTACGGGATCGAGCGCAATCACTTCTTGTAATGCTTGTTCCACCAAACTCAGCGGATTGCTGGCATGGTTTTCGGTATAGATCCCTGCGGTTAAGCGGTCGCGCATTTCACCGGGTACCAACAGGCGTTTAGCAATTTTTTGCAATAAACTATCTTTGGGTGCGTGATAACGCCGGCCTAACGGGAAGGTTAGCCATTTTAATACCCAGGCTAAATAAGGATTCGGTAAATTTTCTAATACCGCACGTAGCTGTTCTTGCGCGCGGTAGCACACATCATTCATCATCCAAAACAGCAATGCGCGATCACTGTTGGGGGCGCCGTCGTCGTAAAAGCGTTTGAGCACGGCTGAGCCCATGTACAATACGCTGAGCACATCACCTAGACGTGCGGATAAACCTTCTTTACGTTTGAGTTCACCGCCTAACAACAACATGCAACAATCAGCAATTAACGCAAAGTTGGTACTTAAGCGCGTCAAGTATTGGTAGTACGGACGATTACGCCGACTGTCTATACCGACGTAGCTGAGACGACCGTTAGTCAAACCTAAAAACACACTGCGTACTACGTTACTTAAGGTAAAACCGATATGCCCAAACAAGGCTTGGTCAAAGTCAATGAGTGCGTCAGGACGATCACTTTGTGCCGCGCTTAATTCCGCTAATACGTACGGGTGACAGCGTATGGCGCCTTGACCAAAGATAATTAAATTACGCGTTAAAATATTGGCGCCTTCTACCGTAATTCCGATCGGCAAGCTTTGGTACATACGTGCTAAATAATTGTGTGGCCCTAAACAAATAGCACGTCCGCCGTGAATATCCATCGCGTAATTAACCACGGCGCGTGCGCCTGCAGTGGCGTGATATTTCACGATGGCTGATAAAACAGCGGGTTTTTCACCGCGATCAATACTGCTCAAGGTGAGCAGACGTGCGGCGTCTATCATGTAGGTGATGCCCGCCATTTTGGCTAAATAATCTTGTACGCCTTCAAAGTAGCCGATGGGTGTGTTGAATTGTTTACGAATGCGTGCGTAGGCACCTGTGGTATAACACGCAACTTTAGCGGTGCTGATGGCCGTCGATGGTAGCGAAATCGCACGCCCTGCCGATAAACAATCCATGAGCATGCGCCAGCCTTGTCCCGCCATGGCTACACCACCGATGATCCAGGTCAGCGGAATAAATACGTCTTTACCTTGCGTTGGACCATTTTGAAATGGGGTGTTTAGGGGGAAATGGCGTCTGCCAATGGTAATTCCCGGCGTTTGTACCGGAATGAGGGCGCAGGTAATACCTCTGTTTTCTTGTTCACCCAGGAGTTGTTCCGGATCATAAAGCACGAACGCCAAGCCCAATAAGGTAGCCACCGGTGCGAGTGTGATGTAGCGTTTTTCCCAATTGATGCGGATACCGATGATCGTATTGCCTTCAAACGTACCACGGCATACGATGCCCACATCGGGAATGGATGCTGCATCTGAACCGGCTTCAGGCCCAGTCAGTGCAAAACAAGGAATCTCTTGGCCTTGCGCAAGACGCGGTAAATAATAGTTTTTTTGTTCCTCCGTGCCGTAATGTAATAACAGTTCGGCAGGACCCAAGGAATTAGGCACAGATACCGTAGAAGCAAGCGTTACGCTTTTACTTGCTAATTTAATTAAAATTTCAGAATGAGCGTAAGCAGAAAATTGTTTGCCGCCATATATTTTAGGAATGATCAAACCAAAAAATCCGTTGTCTTTGATGAATGTCCATGCTTGTTCCGATAAATCCAAGTCATGATGCGTGACCTGCCAATCATCCACCATACGACACAGTGTTTGTACCGGACCTTGTAAAAAGGCCTGTTCTTCTTCGGTTAATATCGGTCTACTGAATTGATGTAATTGTCGCCAACGCGGTGCACCCGAAAATAATTCTTTTTCCCAACTCAGTGTGCCGGCGTGCAGTGCTTCTTTCTCTGTGCTGGACATACTCGGCATCAGACGACGATAGAGCGTAAAAATAGGGCGTGTTAGCAATTGGCGGCGTAGTGGTTTTATTGAAAAAACAATCACGCTGGCGAGTAAGATACTCCAACACAGGGTTAAGCCATACCAACTCAGATGGCCTAATACACTCGCGAATACCAGTAACACGGTACTCGCTATCTGCCAGATAGTAAGGGTCGCGCGATGGTACAGCAATACACCGGTAACGAGCACCCATACCCAACACCATAGGCCTATTGTCATCGCTCTCTCCTTGTTACTTCATCTACTTAACGTGATTGGTAACTATTCAGCAAAATGCTGAATAGTTACCCTTAATTTGACGCCTACCCAGTAAAACTGGGCTTAACGGCGCCCAAGGGGAGAATCGCGATTCTCCCCTTGGAAATCCCCATCGCGTAAAGAAAACATTTATTTTACCTTGCAAATAAACAGCATCCTCAAATTTGCTGAATAGTTACAGTGACTGTATTATTCCGCAACGACGATCGTATCGGGATAATCCGTGAATAAACTGTCTACGCCCATCGCATACAGTGACCGCGCTAACGCAGGATCATTGACCGTGTATGCGAGTATCGCGAGCGTTGGACATTGCGCCTTGAGTGTTGCCACCCGCATGGGCGTTAATGCCGCATGGTGAAAATGCAGGGATGCTAAGCGTAATCGTTCCACATAATCCAGCCAATCGTCTTGCCATGTTGCCAGTAATAAACCCACGGGTAGTGTTGGTGCGAGCTCTACTACCGTTTGCAAACTCAACAGCGACTCACTGGAAAGTAGTGGCGGTAGCAAGGTGTTAGGCCAGCATTGTTGTATGCACGTCAGAGTCGCCAGTGTAGTTTGTTGTGCATCGTTTGCATTGGGTTTTATTTCTATGTTGGGATAAATGCCTACCGTTCCAAGATACGTGAGTACTTGTGCTAAGGTGGGAATGCATTCACCGGCAAATTCAGCGCCGAACCAATGTCCCGCGTCTAATTGACACAGTGTGCTGTAAGATTGGTGCGCGGCGTTACCATGCCCATTCGTCGTACGTTGCAAACTGTGATCATGCAATATGATGGGCGTACCACAAGCGGCAAGTTGTACGTCGAATTCCACCCATTTAGCGTGTAACGCATGTGCTTTTCTAAAAGCACTTAGGGTATTTTCTGGTGCCTGAGCACTGGCGCCACGGTGCGCGACAACGGGAGAGAGATAGGTTAATAGTGTCACGCAATCACTCCATTGAAAGGACAACGCATCATATACACAGAACAACGCGAAAAACAAGGATTAACAAAGAACTGTCTTAACCATGCACAATTTAATCAGTAAACTCGCGATATTATTACTTTTGGGTAAAAAATCCGCGTATCCATTTGGTTTTACCTTGCTTTTTTGCTAACCTTGCGGCCTTGTGAATTAGCCGACTTAGCCAATGTCGTATGCACTAATGACACGTTGAGTCCATGCAAGGAGAATAGTAAATTTAAAACTGATGTAACTATCTTGATAAAATGCTGGATAGTTATAGACTGATTTTTTTATGCGTAACTTTGACTGTTGTAGATGGGTTGTGATAACCATCAGCTATCCAGTAATGGGATTACATTTGTAGAGGAACATATTGCATGAAGTCTGTTGCACAGTTTGAAATATTTTATAGTCAGTTTCTTGATCACCACGGCCATGTCGTCGCACCTTTACCTGCTTTCGCACAACAACCCACAAGCTTAGTGAAATTTTATCAGCAGATGGTGCTGATTCGTGTCTTCGATCAAAAAGCCATTAGCTTGCAACGTACTGGAAAGCTGGGTACCTATCCTTCGGTATTGGGCCACGAAGCCTTACAAGTGGGCATAGGGCAAGCCATGCAAAAGCAAGATGTCTTTTTACCGTATTACCGCGATCACGGCACCTTAATCCAACGCGGTGTGAGTATGGCTGAGATCTATATGTATTGGGGCGGTGATGAACGCGGCAGTAATTACCGTGTCGGCAATAAAGATTTTCCTCCTTGTATTCCTATCGCAACGCAACTGTTACATGCTACCGGTGTGGCTACCGCATTTAAATTACGCCAACAACCCCATGCTGCGTTAGTGACGTGTGGCGAAGGCGGCACATCAGAAGGTGATTTCTACGAAGCCATCAATGTCGCCGGTGTTTGGCAATTACCGGTGGTTTTTGTTATTTGTAATAATCAATGGGCGATTTCAGTACCACGTGAAAAACAAACGGCTACAGCAACCTTCGCGCAAAAAGCCATTGCCGCCCAAATTCCCGGTGAACAAGTCGATGGTAATGATGTGATCGCCGTATTCCATGCCGTCAGTGCAGCGCTAGCCCGTGCGCGCAGCGGACAAGGTGCCACCTTGATTGAGGCCATCAACTATCGCCTCAGTGATCACACGACAGCCGATGATGCCAAGCGTTACCGTGATGATGCTGCCGTGCAAGCCGCGTGGGAAAAAGATCCGGTGCAGCGTTTGCAAAACTATTTGAAAAGTCTGCAGGTGTGGGATGATGCCCAAGAACAAGCACTGCAGGAACAGTGCAAAATACAAGTCGAGCAAAGCGTGCAAGAGTATTTGGCGGTGGTACGCGAACCGGTAAGCGCCATGTTTGACTTTTTATACGCGCAACTGCCCGACGATATCTTGGCGCAACGCGAATTAGCAATGGCATGTGGTGAGGTGAAGCATGGCTAAAATTACTTTGGTCGAAGCAGTGACACAAGCGTTAGCTTACGAAATGGCGCGCGATCCGGATGTGGTGGTGTTAGGCGAAGACATCGGCGTCAATGGCGGGGTGTTTCGGGCAACGAACGGTTTATTCGAACGTTTCGGCGAGCAACGCGTGTTAGATACGCCATTAGCTGAAGCGATGATTGCAGGCCTGGCCATTGGCATGGCATCGCAAGGTTTAAAGCCGGTAGCCGAGTTTCAATTTGAAGGCTTTATTTATCCCGCCATGGATCAACTGTGTAATCACGCGGGTCGACTGCGCAGTCGTACACGCGGACGTTTGAGTTGTCCTGCGGTATTTCGCGCGCCGTGGGGCGGTGGCATACACGCACCGGAACACCATTCGGATAGCCCCGAAGCGTTATTTGCGCATACACCGGGACTCAAAGTCGTGATTCCTTCTTCGCCGGCGCGTGCGTACGGGTTATTGCTTGCAGCCATCCGTGATCCCGATCCCGTTATGTTTTTTGAACCCAAACGAATTTACCGTATGCTCAAACAAGAAGTGCCGGATGATGGCGTCGCATTGCCGATAGGCACTGCATTTATCTTACAGGAAGGCAGCGATATTACCCTGATCACCTGGGGTGCCTTGGTGCATGAAACCTTACAAGTCGCAGCGGAATTGGCTGCGAACGGTGTCAGCGCCGAAGTGATCGACGTTGCGAGCATTACGCCCTTAGATTTTGCCACCATCTTAGGCTCGGTAGAAAAAACCGGACGTTGCGTCATCATTCATGAAGCACCACAAACCTGTGGTGTGGGCGCGGAGATCAGTGCGTTGCTGGCCGAACATGCATTGATGTTTTTACAGGCGCCGATCAAACGGGTCACCGGTTATGATACGGTAATGCCGTACATGAAATTAGAAATGAGTTATTTACCGAGCAAACAACGTATTGTTGCCGCCATTACAGAAACGCTGGAGTACGCATGAACATATTCTACTTACCGGATTTAGGCGAAGGTTTATCGGAAGCAGAAATTCACGAATGGTTTGTGAAAGAAGGCGATACCGTTACCTTGGATCAACCCATGGTGGCGATGGAAACCGCCAAAGCCGTCGTTGATGTGCCCGCACCGTGTAGCGGTGTGGTGGCTAAACTGTATGGCAAGGTGGGCGACATCATCAATACGGGTGCCGCATTAATTGAGTTTGTCAGCGATGTGGCGGTAGCTGACGCGTCCACTGGGGGAGACGCCGATCAAGGTTCTGTCGTCGGTAACCTGCAACACAGTGTCGTTATCTTAGAAGAGGCAGCGACCGGTGTCATTGCGGCTTCCGGTGCAGGCAGCAACGTGAAAGCCTTACCTGCTGTGCGTGCACTAGCGCGTCAGTTGGGTGTGGATTTAGCGCGTCTTAGCGGCACCGGTAATAACGGTCAGCTCACTAAGGAAGATGTGGAGCGTGCCGCAGCTGGCAATAACAAACCCGGATTAGCGAACGCCGAGCCATTGCGCGGTGTGCGCAGAGCGATGAGTCAGAGCATGAGCCAGTCGCACGCGGAAGTGGTACCGGTGACCTTGGTGGATGATGCCGATATTCATGCGTGGCCGGCCGGTACGGATATTACCTTACGCGTGATTCGCGCTATGGTCGCTGGGTGTCAAGCTGAACCCGCGCTGAATGCTTGGTTTGATGGTAAAACCGTGAGTCGCGCGCTGCAAACGAGTATCCATCTCGGCATCGCGATGGATGCAAAAGACGGTTTGTTTGTGCCGGTACTCAGAGATGTGGCCAACACCGATCCGAGCACCTTACGGCAAAGCGTCGATCGCTTCAAAGCACAACTGAGCGATCGCACGATCCCTGCGAGTGAATTGCAAGGCTGGACCATCATGTTGTCTAACTTCGGTAGCTTGGCGGGTCGTTATGCGAATCCCGTGGTCGTACCACCTTGCGTTGCCATTTTGGGAACGGGACGCATTCGCGAACAAGCGGTGGTGGTAGGCGGGCAGGTGGTCGCACACAAGATCATGCCGCTGAGTTTATCCATCGATCACCGCGCGGTTACCGGCGGCGAGGCCGCACGTTTCTTAGCGGCGGTCATTGCGGATTTGGCGCAGGCGAATTAAGAATAGTCACGCGCAAACGCGTTTATCCCGAGGCGGCTGCGCCGTCGCGGGAGTACGGCATTCGCCCTGAGGAGATGCGTAGCATCCTTTCGAAGAATGCTACTTTTTCTTTGGTATCCATTCATCCTTCGAGACACCCCCTGAGGTTCTCGAAGGGCGTACGGCTCCTTCCCTCGAGACGGCGTCCTTCGAGAACCTCAGGACGCCTCCTCGGGACGAACGGATACTCTTAAAATTCGTGGGGATGTATCAGTTGAGGAAATACACAATCACGTTATTCATTAATCCATTGGAAGCGTGGCACACTATCGCCGTCATAAACGACCGATTCGAAAAACATTTCCTTGGGTCTGACCCATACCCGATGATCATTTAAGTCATCAGATGGATATAATCTTTTATAAATAACCATTTCCTCTAAGGTTTCACTGTGTGTAGCGACACCAATGAGCTCATATAAATTCCCCGTCTTGTAATGTTTATATTTACCACGTTGGATGTCTGCTGTTTGCATACTGTATTTCCTTTTAGATTTAAAGAAGTAATTCGTTTAAGCTACCTCATTATAATTTGGATCTGGCAACTTCCCGCGTTATCTGCAGGAAAGCATAGCATAGCCATATATACCACTCGTACTTCAAGATGCGAATTTTGATGGGGGAGTCGCGCGGTATACTCTGTTTCTAGACCTATACAAAGTATGTGTGCACGGTCACCCAAGGATCGATACGCGATTCTCCCCTTTGGAAACCCCATCGCGTAGAGAGCACTTCAACATGTAAAAATCGCATTTTGAAGTGTAATGGGTATATACGGGTTATAGTGCGGCACTATTTTTTAGTGAAGCCATACTTGTGTAAACCATTGGTTTGTGTGGAAGGTGGTGGTGGATTTTTTTTCGGTTTAGTGGTGTTGGTGGTTGTCGATGCTGAGGCTTTACGTGAACGTATGGCTTGCTCGGCTTGTGGTTTGACGTGCGCGGTAAATAATGCGCCGCCATAGCCTAAAGCATAGTGCAAGCTGGGGATGGGTTTCGCTGGTATTTGTGTAGTGGTCGCGAGGTGGCTGGACGCGGACTTGGAATATGAC
Source organism: uncultured Gammaproteobacteria bacterium (assembly GCA_964646995.1). Lineage (GTDB taxonomy): Bacteria > Pseudomonadota > Gammaproteobacteria > CAZYIF01 > CAZYIF01 > CAZYIF01. The sequence goes on along the minus strand of CAZYIF010000003.1, from coordinate 60,913 downwards.
GTACGTACGATGATAGCCAACGGATTTTGTGGGGCGCAGTCATATCCGGCAGCGCGCAATGCAGCAGTAAAATTTTGGCGAAACAGCGCATCTGGGTGTTGCATCGCCAGTAAGCTGGTAACACAATTGGGACACACGTTTAATTCTGAGTGCAAGTCTATGATCAATGCCTTGATGCGATACTGTGTTGCATCTTCCAGATTGAGACTGGCGCTGATGTAGCTGACGAGTTGTGCTGCGTACAATTCAAACCAACAAACCAGTTTCTGTTCGGTATGATGAAACAGTTGTGCGAAACTAATTCCTTGCATATGAGATAATTGCGGAATGAGATCCGGGTGTAACATGTATTTCCAACGGTGATCGCTGTGGGTTAATTGCTGCAAATCAGTAATTGCATTTTGTTGCAGAGCAGGTGGTGCGAGACGCTGACGTTGCTCTAGGTTAGCTTGATAGTTCGATACCGTGATAGCGTTGATTTCCTCATAGGAATCATCTAGCGTTATACGCTGCGTATAGTAGGTTTTACTTTTCACCCCCCGCTTTCTGACCAGCACAGTGCATGTAAAAGTAAGATGATTACCTTGTGGGCTTTCTTCTGCACGTACGTATCGTGTAGATTTGCACAGTTTATCATGTATATCCTCTGCTTTAAGTGCTTGAGGAATGCGTGATTCGTCGCCCAATAAACGCGGATACGTCAAGGCCATCTCTACTATGGGTATTTCTTGGCAACTTGCAGCGATGCCTGTGCCACGCGTCGTTTGTAATTGAGTAATGATCTTATCTAACGCCTCATTAGGCTCTGTGCCACGCAAGGTAATGGCTTGTTGCAATGGGGTTTGTCCTGCTGCGTTAGTTTGTTGCAGATTGACGTGAGTGAAAGCGAGCAATAGCGCAACCGCTGCCGGACTCGCGATGCTAACCGCATGGTGGAATGCGCCATTGCCAGCCGCATCCGCTTGATTGGGATCAAACGTCGCTATTTTCAATAGCGCTTTGGCTAGAGGCAGCTGTTGTTGCAGTATTAATAGATGCAGTAAGGATAGGTTTCCACCGTACCCAGCCAGCGTGATCTTTATAGTAATGTCTGCACCGCGGTGGTGCAGCAAACGCAAGGCGCGTATCGCTGCTTTGCTGCTTTGCGGTGTCGCGTAGCGTGATAAACATAAGTGTACCAGTGCAGAATAATGGTAAACGTCTGCGTGCCCAGCGTTTGCGCCTCTATCTAACAACAGTTGTAATAGATCGTTTTCTGTATCAAGCAGTGGATGTTGTGCCAGTGCTTGACAATAAAAATGCAGCACCGACATGCCGGCATTATCTACATCGGTCAACACAAATGAGGGCGCAAGCATTTTTGCAAGGGTAAAATGGCCGTGTAACAAGGCCAGCATCAATGCATTTTGCCCATAGGCATTGCGTACGGTTTGTAAGCCAGAATTATTACCGTGCAACTGCATCAGTAAATCAGTATTGCCGTTGCTGGCATACAGCAAGCCTATGTGCAGGGGTGTGGGATGCGTGGGCGCTAAGGTACTAGAAGTGCTAGTCGACGTAGTTGTGGTTGTAGCGGTGGTTTGAGATGTAAAAGGCAAGGTAGTTTGCTTTGCTGGTTTGCTTTGCTTTTTGGGTGCATCCCACTTACTAGCGGCCTGCTTCAACTCTACTAGCAGTGATTCATCCGCGAGTGCGATTGCGCTATGACCTTCTCGGTTAGGCACGTGTGAATTGATGTGTTGGAGTAGTTCTGTAACAAGTTTTTTTTGTTGTTTACTGCGTACAGCAAGGTGTAATGCATTATCACCGGTTTCGTTGCTGACATACACACTCACTTGCTTTATTTTTATAAAATCACGTACTGTAGTTAAGTCACCGCGTTGTACTGCGCCAAACCAGTCTGTTTTGTGTTTGCGTGGTATTTCACTTATTTTATCTAGGCTATCTTGTGTGGCTTTATAAAAGTTTCTGGCAGGTATGGCTGCTTGTTGATGGCGTGGTATTGCTGCAACATAGGGTTGGTAGGGTGTTAAGTCATGCTCGCATAGACTATGCGCAGAGGTTTGGCGTTGGGGATGTAATTCTTTGGCAAAGGCCACCCACTGATTTTCGCTCACTGCGTTAATAGGCTGATTGCTGTACCCTCTAGTTGGATCTGGTTTATAGATTTTCACTAGCGCTACTTGGTAGACTTGACGGTTGTTTTTCACGATATTAGCGATGGTGTGCAGTGCAGATTCGCCTAAGGGGTTGTGGGAAAAATCCAATTCGCTGAGATGCGTACGTGCTATCAACACTTGTTCCAGTTGCCGCATGCCTTCATCGGTAAATTCGCAGCGAATAATGGATAAACGATTCAACAAGGGCAATTTACCCAGGATTTTCTCCAATGTTTGGTATTGCTCACGGGGGATAGGGGTGTTTTCAATATGCAAGGTATGTAAAGTATATATAGCGGTTGTGTCTGCATACTGTAGCAAAACATCCAGTAATGCTTGGTTGATTGCTTTAATGGATAAACTGCGTAGCGGTTTGTTTTGACGTATCAGCATTTCCAAGAATTTTGTTGGCAGCGCGCCATCATAGGAGAAGCTGCCAGTAGCATCGCAATAATTGCTAGGTGATTGTTGTGTATATGCTATGCAAGGGAATTTCTCCGTCCATGTTTTGATGGCATCTTGGTTGCCTATGGCTACGTTGACACCCACGCTAAGTTTGAATTCACTCACCGGTGTAGTCTCTAACTGTTGTTGTAACAGATTAAAACTGGTTGTTAATTCATCCCAGATACAATCTGCATCCAGATGCAATGCATGTAGCGGTGTATGCGTGGAGTGAAAAGCGTGCAGCAGTGTATCTAGCCACGAGGCATGTATTTTCCTGTTACTCGCAATAGCACAACTGCCCTCCTTGCGATTGTAGTGACAGGTGAATTCGTGAAAGCGTATTTCTACGATCTCTGCTGCGCCACTGCTGATGAATGGCGCAAAGAGTGCATGAATGCCATCTGCATAGTACGCCGAGGAAGACAGTATGAATTCAGCAGGTGAGACAGTATTTAACCGCTGTTGTAGTGGATGGATAGCGTTTTCTAGTTCAGTAAGCGGGGAGATAAGCTGTAGTTGTAGTTTTTGCACTGGCGCAGCCGTGCTACGAAAAGCCTGAGCTACCGCGTCTAAGCACTCGGCGGCGAGGACTATTTTGCTTGTGATATGACAAATGCCTTTGGTGCGGTTGTATTGACAAACAACATCGTTAAAACGTATATCTACGCTATCTGCTTTGCCGCTATGGATAAATGCCAAGAGCATGGTTGCTATTTCTGTTTGTTGCTTAGCATCCAGCGTTGTTGCTGAAATATGGATGTATAACAGCGGTAAGCTGCGTAAACGATCCAGTTGTTGCACTAAGCTAACTAAGCCTTGTGCTATGCTGGGCGAGTAATGAGAGAGCGTTATTTTTATGGGCTTGTCATAACTGTGTTGCTCAGGTAGCTGGATCAATGTAGCAATTGTGGCGCGTAGATGAGTAAGTTCGTTTGTAATACAGGGAGTAGCTTGTTCACCTATGGTTACTTGTTCGAGATAAAAATTAGTGGCGCAAGCCGTCGTCAGTTTTTCGCGTGTATCATAATGACCTTCGGCAAGAAATAATTGCTGCAAGCGATGTGGTACTTCAATATTATTTGCGATAAAGGCATAGAATGCGTCATTGACGAAAGTGTGGGACAAACTCAGCGTCCTTAATTCTGCCATCTTTGCCAAGTGTGTATAAAAAGATGAACCCGCTAATTCAACAGAAGTACATGCAGCAAGATTTAAGGTTTGTACCGATGTTTGCGTGGTACGAAAAGCATGTAATACGATATTTAGCCATGCAACGGCGATTTTCCCTTTCCCACCGATAGTACAACTGCCGTCTGTGCGCTTGTATTCGCACATAACATCGCTAATGCGTACGGTTATGGCGTTGGCTTTACCGCTGTGTATAAACGGCAGAAACAAGTCTTTTATTTCTACTTGTTGCTTGTCATTTAGCGGGGTTGCGGGCGATAGGCTAATACGCAGTTCGCTTAAGTCGCGTAAACGATTAAGCTGTTTTTGTAGCTTAGCTAAGCCTTGTATTATGCTCATCGAGTAATGCGTCAGTTTTATTTCTATGCTATCGCTATAGCTGCCTTGCTCAGGCAGCTGAGCCAAATGTGCAATTACATTACGTAGATGCATGAGTTCTCTGCTTGCAAGATTTGTAGTATTTTTGCCTACGGTTACTTGGGTGAGATAGAAATTTTTGGCGCAAGCGTCAGTTAGTCGTTTTGTGTCATACGTCGCTTGGCTAAGTTGCAGGTGTTGTAGATGATGCAGCACCCTATAGCTGTTGGCGATAAATACATAGAACGCGTCATTAATAAGAGAGCAAGACAAACTCAGTTTCTTTAACTGTCGCATGGCGGCTAGTTGTTGGTAAAAGGGCTTAGCCAATGCTGATGCTAGCGTGTTTAATGCAGTTTGAATAGCTTGAGGCAAACGATAATCGGAGTTAGGCACTTGCCAAGTGCCAAGATCTAATACGGTGATAGCAGAAGCCACTAAGCGCGGCAATAACTGCTGTTCCAGTAGCTCACGCATGGCGTTAATTTGCTGTATTTGCGTGGCGATGGCTTGTTCTTGTTGACGTTGTTTCTCTGGATCGGGTCGCTGTTTTTTGCGCGCTGGTTCGTCATAGGACGTAGCATTAGACAATGTTGCTTGTAGTTGTTGAAGACCTTGCTGCAATGGGGCAAACGGATTATGCAGTGTTAATTCGGGATCGGTGGGTGTACCTGTTTCCGCTAAATAAGCGTCTACGGTCAGCGCGCGCATAACATATCTCCCTATGCTTAGACTAGCGGATTGCCATAGGGGCTGGGTGTGTTGCTATTGATGGTACGCAAGCAAAGCTACTTCCTAGCGATAGTCCGTGATCCACAACACTGTGTTTCATTCTACTTACCTACAGCATGAGGCGTGCATTGTGTCAGAATGGCGCTAATTTGCCAAGCAGTTCAACGATGAGTGTGTTCTCCCCTTGGGTGACCGTGCACACATACTTTGTATAGGTCTAGAAACAGGATATACCGCGCGACTTAGCCATCAAAGTTTGCATCTTGAAGTACGCGGGGTATATACGTCAGCACTCACCGTATCCGTTATGGCTTGCGTGGTGATGTCACGCAGTTGCGCCAGCGTATCTGCCTCTATCGTCAACGGTGGTAACCAATACAGCGTGTTGCCCAGTGGCCGCAATAGTGCACCCAATTCAGTGGCGCGTTGGTAAACGGCAAAGCCTAAGCGTTGTTGTGGATCATCGGTTATGAGATCAGCTGCCACCATGCCGCCGATGCCGCGTACATTCACCAAGCGTCCTGTGCGCGCTGCAACAGATTGCATCGCGTGTAGCAATTGTGGTTGTAGTGTTTGTACGCGATCATAGATATTTTCTTTGGCCAAAATATCCAGCGTCGCATTGGCTACCGCGGCAGCTAAGGCGTTACCGGCATGGGTATGAGAATGTAAAAATGAATTGCCTTGCTGATAATCGCCATAAAACAAGGCATAAATGGCATCCGTGGTGAGGCAAGCACTCATCGGTAAATAGCCTGCCGTTAAGCCTTTACCCAAACACATAAAATCGGGCGTAATGCCGGCGTGCTCACAGGCTAATGCGGTGCCGGTACGCCCTAATCCCGTTAAAATTTCATCCGCGATCAAATGCACATTGTGTGCTGTGGTCCACGCGCGCAGGCGGCGTAATAAATCTTGGCTGTAAATACGCATGCCGCCGGCACCTTGTAAAATCGGTTCGACGACAATGGCGCTGAGTGTGGTGGCGTGTTGGTTCAGTTGTTCTTCCAGCGTAGGCCAAATCGCACTGCAATCATGCCACTGTGGATCGGCGCTGGTTTGCACGTAGGGTATGTGTTGCAAAAAGCTTACCTCGGGCAATAAGGCGCGATACGGATCACGGTATATGCCCAGATCACTGAGGGCCAACGCAATACCGGTCTCACCGTGATAGTCGTTTGCCAATGCCATGAAATGGGTACGCTGCTTATCACCTTGTATGATCCGGCTGTGTAAGCTTAATTTTACGGCCATCTCTATGGCGCAACTGCCATCGCTGGCAAACAGCACTTTATTGAGGCTAGGATTTAATGCCGTTAAACGCTCGGCCAGTTCAACGATGGTATCGTTAGTCGTGTTGGCTAAAATCACGTGCTCAAAACGCTGACTCTGCGCCAACAACGCCTGTTGCAACTCGGGACGTTGGTGCCCCAGATTTTTGCACCACCAACTGGAAATAGCGTCTATGACGATTTGCCCCGTCGCAAGCTGTAAGTAACAGCCTTGGGCAGAGACCACATGCAAGGGTTTGAATGTGGCATAGTCCTTCATCTGCGAGCAAGGATGCCAAATATGCGCTAAATCGCGGCTGATTAGATCCATGGATGTGATATTTCCTTTTATTCGAGTGGAAGATCGCCATTTCAGTCAACCAAAAATAAATAAAAAGTTGACGAAGTGCAAGCGAAAGTTATATAAATGCCCGTTTCAGCACCTTTGCAAGATTGAGGATAGTACTATGCAAGATACCTTACGCCACGATTGGCAGTCCGCCGAAGTACAACAACTGTTTGACTTGCCATTTGCTGATTTACTCTATAAGTCGCACCAAATTCATCGCCAATTTTTCGATCCCAATGCCGTGCAGATCAGCACCTTGCTCAGTATCAAAACGGGCACTTGCCCTGAAGACTGCGCCTATTGTTCGCAAAGCGTACACAATCAAGCAGTGCTAAAAAAGGAGGCCTTGCTGGATATGGACGCTGTACTTACCGCGGCAAAAAAAGCCAAAGACAGCGGCGCCTCGCGTTTCTGCATGGCAGCCGGTTGGCGTAGTCCTAAAGAAAAAGACTTTGCTTTGACTTTGGAGATGATCAAACAAGTGAAAGCCATGGGTTTAGAAACCTGTGTGTCGTTGGGCATGTTGAGCGATGAGCAAGTGTTGCGGTTAAAAGAGGCGGGTCTAGATTTCTATAATCATAACCTCGATACGTCGCCGGATTACTACCAACACATCATCACCACACGCACTTATCAAGATAGATTAGACACGCTAGAGCGGGTGCGTTGTGCGGGCATTCATGTGTGCTGTGGTGGGATTGTCGGTTTAGGTGAAAGCCTTACTGATAGAGTTGAGTTCCTCCGTGCACTGGCTAATTTACCCGAACATCCCAGCAGTGTGCCGATTAATTTACTGGTAAAAATTCCCGGTACACCGCTAGCCGATGTGGATGCATTGCATCCCTTGGATTTTGCGCGCACCGTTGCGGTGGCGCGGATCATGATGCCTGCATCCATGGTGCGTTTGACTGCGGGCCGACAAGAAATGTCGGATGAATTGCAAGCCTTGTGCTTTTTCGCAGGCGCCAATTCGATCCATTACGGTGAAAAATTATTAACGACACCACTGCCGGATACCGCAGCCGATCAAACACTACTCGCTAGGTTGGGGATGTATGCGTGGGTGCCACCCGCTACGACTCACACCTGTGCTGCGGAAGATGCACATGCCTGAATGCAGAGTCAATGCTGCACTGGATACGCGTTTACAGGCCTGGCATGCTGCACATTTGCAACGTTCGCGTAAAATAATCAGCGCACGTCATGGCGCGTACGCGATGTGGGATGGCGTAGAGGCGGTGTGTTTTGCCAGCAATGATTACCTAGGATTAGCCCAACACCCACAGGTGATAGAAGCCGCTCATTTAGGTCTGGCTCGCTACGGCGTGGGCAGTGGCTCTGCTGCTGTGGTGTCGGGTTATTATGCGGCGCATGCTGATTTAGAAGAAGCGCTTGCTGATTTTTTTGGAGGTGAACGCGCGTTACTCTTTACGAGTGGTTACCTCGCCAATCAAGCAGTCATCACGGGCTTATTACAAAAAAACGACAGCGTGGTTGCCGATAAACTGTGTCATGCCTCTATCCTAGAAGCCGCACATTGCGCCGCTGCAAATCTACAACGCTATCGTCACGCGGATCCAGCCAGTGCAGCACGCTACTTACGACGGGTGACGCCAGCACAACACAGTTTATTAGTGACGGAAGGCTTGTTCGGCATGGACGGTGATTTAGCGCCGTTATCAGCGTTAGCGTCATTGCTTAATCCAAACCAACATTGGTTATTGGTGGACGATGCACACGGTGTGGGTGTGCTCGGTGCAAGCGGGCGCGGCAGTGTCGAAGCGGCAGGTTTAAGCTTACAAGAGAATCATGTATTGGTGGGTACGTTTGGTAAAGCCTTAGGTGGCAGTGGTGCGTTTCTGGTTGGTCAGCACACGGTGCTCGAACACATTCTGCAATTTGCCAAATCCTATTTGTATACGACGGCCATGCCACCAGCCCTTGCATTAGCCAATCATAAGAGTTTGTCGTTGTTGCGCAGTGCACCTGAATTGCGCCAACGTTTGCAGGATAATATCGCTTATTTCCAACGTATTGCGGCAGAGCTGAACTTGCCGGTGTTACCCTCGAGCACACCGGTGCAGATCGTTGTTGTAGGAGATACCACACGTGCTATGCGAGTCGGACAATTACTATTAGCACGTGGCATATGGGTTGCTGTGATAAGACCGCCCACTGTGCCACCTAATACCGCGCGTTTGCGTATCAGCATTACGGCCTTGCATGACCGCAGCATGCTCGATCGCCTGGCAGATGCATTACAGCATGTTATTGACCAAACGCGGGATGCCTAAGCATGCATACACTACATCATCAATCGTATGGTCAAGGTCAAGATATCGTGTTGTTACACGGTTGGGGTTTAAATAGTAGGGTATGGCAACCACTATTATCTCGTCTCAGCACAGCATATCGTGTTACCTTGATCGATTTACCGGGTATGGGACAAAGTCCCTGCACTGTGGATGCGTATGATCCCGAATGCATTGCCACACAATTACTCGCGGTGGCGCCACCAACGGCGCTGTGGTTAGGTTGGTCGCTGGGTGGTTTACTTGCGTTACACGTTGCGGCATCGGCGCCTGCGCGTGTGCAAGGTTTAGTAATGGTAGCCAGTTCTCCTTGTTTCGTGCAACAAGAGCAATGGCCGGGTCTTGCGCCCGACGTATTGCAACAATTCGCCCTGCAATTACAACACGATCACCAAGCGGTGGTGCGCGATTTCTTGGCGTGCCACTTGCGCGGCACACTGCACACACGACAACTGACGCGCTTACAACAGCTGATTGTGCAAGGCGGTATGCCCACGGCCACGGCGTTGCAAATGGCATTGCTACCCTTGCTTACGTGGGATCTGCGCGTGGCATTGGCACAATTGCAATGCCCGCATTTGCATATCTTGGGACGACTAGACGGCTTGGTGCCAGCTTCGCTCGCATTAGCACTCGGCGCTTTATACCCTGGCGCCACGGTACGTATCGCAAACCGTTCAGCACACATGCCGTTTCTTAGCGAAACGGCGCTGTTTTTGCAGTGGCTCAGTGAATTTATCCGATGAATCAGGTCGCTGCTCATTTCAATCGTGCCGCCGCCGGTTACGATAAAGTTGCCACCTTACAGCAGTGTGTGGGAATGGAATTATTGCAACAATGCGCGCAGGTTAATGTCAATCCTACGCGGATCATTGATCTGGGTGCAGGCACAGGATGGCTCACTGCGCAACTACAGCAACAATATCCACGTAGTGATCTGTTGGCCGTAGATCTGGCGTGGCAGATGTTAGCTTATGCCCAAACGCAACGTGGCCTAGAGACAACGCAACTATTGTGTGCGGATCTCATGGCCTTGCCACTGACAGATGCCTGTTGCGATTTGGTGTTTTCTAATTTGATGTTGCAATGGTGCGTGCCGTTGCTACGGGCAATACGCGCGCTGCAACGCCTCATGCGTCCCAATGCGTATCTCGCGGTTAGTACCTTTGGCTCGTACACGCTACAAGAATTGCGTCACGCATGGGCGCAAGTAGATACACATCCACATGTGAATACACAGGTGACACAACGCGACTACACAGACGCGTTAAGCGCTTGTGGACTCGATATAGTGGGCGTGCAACGCAGCGTCTACGTGCGTTATTATCCCGATGTAAAAACTTTATTACATGAATTGCGCGCGCAAGGTGCTAGTCACCTATGGGGTGAACGCAAACCGGGCCTGATGAGTAAGCACAGCTGGCAACAACTCAATGCATACTATGCCCAGCACAGACTGCCTAATGGCGCATTACCGGCGACGTTTGAGGTGTTTTATGCGTTGGCAAGGAAACGGCATCTTACTGTCATTCGTTAGAGGTACATATGAATCAACACGCTTATTTTATTACGGGGACAGACACGTCGGTGGGTAAAACCTTCATGGCGTGCGCTTTGTTGCGTCATTGGCGACGCCAAGGCCATACGACAGCGGCATTAAAACCAGTGGCCACGGGCGCGCACCAATGCAATGGTCAATGGCATAACGACGATGCGCTGGCGTTGCAACAGGCCTGCAGTATGCCGCTGTCTTATGCTGCCGTAAACCCGTATTGTTTTGCATTACCCGGTTCTCCCCACGCGGTGGCGGCTGAACAGGGTGTTCACTTGACAGTGCCTGCGTTGCTGGCTGCGTGTCAACCGGTGTTACAGTCCGGTGCTGATCGCATCGTGGTAGAAGGGGCAGGAGGCTGGTATACACCACTGAATGCCACAGATACTCTGGCGGATTTGGCGCAGCAATTGGCCTTACCGATCATTTTAGTCGTAGGCATACGCTTGGGTTGTTTGAATCACGCCAGGCTCAGCTATGAGGCCATACGTTCGAGTGGTTTGCCCATAGCCGGTTGGATTGCCTCGGTGTTAACGCCGGATATGTTGTATGTAAGCGATAACATTAGGTATTTACGCCAGCACTTGCCTATGCCATTATTGGCAGAAATTCCATTCTTATACGATCTAGATGGCGTAGATGAATATCCTATTGATTGCTAGTGGACACGGCTATGGCTAAGCGCGATATATCATCTCTGCATGACGCGAGCACACAAGCTGACTATGCCTTAGAGGCTGCTGTCATTGATATCTGGATTGCGTCATTGCATGCAACGGCAACAGGTGTGGTTCAAGCCATCGCGCTATTAGATGATGTTGAGCGCGCACGGGCAGCGCGCTTTGTTAAGCCAGAACATCAGCGACGCTTTGTGATCAGTCACAGTGTATTACGTCAGTTACTTGCTGCTTATCTTGATATGTCGCCCCATGCGATTGTTTATGCGCATCATCCACACGGTAAGCCGTATGTTTCTGATCGCGACGATGTGCAATTCAATATGGCGCATACACAGGACATGGCTATCTATGCTTTTGCCACGCGGCCGGTGGGCGTTGACATCGAAAGTAGCGTAGCTCAGCTAGACGAGCAAGGTATTGCAGAACGTTTTTTTGCGGCAGAAGAAATCGCCTATTTGAACAAACGGGTTGGTCATGCCAGGCATCTTGCGTTCTTGCGCGCGTGGACGCGTAAAGAAGCGTATTTAAAAGCAGAAGGATCAGGCCTCAGTTATCCGTTGCGGCATTGCGTGGTGAGTAGTGATAGCGATAGCTACGCACAATTGCTTCACTTAAACGGCGATGTATCTGCTGCACAGGCGTGGGAACTTTATCCGGTACCCGTACCTCAGGACTATTTAGCGGCAGTGGCCATTGCTTCTTGCGCAACAGCCAGCGCCACACAACAGGCAACGAGGTTACGAGTACGTTACGTATAAACCCGTTCTTCCAGGAGTTATACATCTCTTGCGTAGGCGTTGTAGCACGTATGGATTCGACGAATTACATAATTTGTGTAGCTACCCCCTGTATTTTTGGCAGAATGTGCGTATAATCAGCACATTTGTTAATCAAGCCAGGAGCAAGCTATGACTGTAACGCGTACATTATCCATTATCAAACCCGATGCGGTAGCCAAGCAGGTGATAGGGCAGATCTATACGCGCTTCGAACAAGCGGGTTTGCGTGTTGTCGCAGCGAAGATGCTGCACTTGACCCAAGCACAAGCAGAGCAATTTTATGCGGCACACAAAGAACGGGCTTTTTTCCCGGCGTTAATCAGCTTTATGACCACGGGTCCGGTGATGGTACAAGTGCTGGAAGGCGAAAACGCCGTGGCTAAGCATCGCGAGTTGATGGGCGCAACCGATCCTAAGCAGGCGGCCCCCGGCACTATACGCGCCGATTTTGCCGATAACATAGATGCGAATGCGGTGCACGGTTCTGATAGTCCTGAGGCGGCGACGCAAGAGATTGCCTTTTTCTTTACTGCAGCAGACGTGTGTAGTTGAGCGAAAGAGCGTGAATATGAGCATCACAGCCGACAAAACTAACTTATTGAATTTTACGCAGAGTGGCTTGAGTGAGTTTTTTGTTGCGGCGGGTGAAAAGCCGTTTCGTGCACGCCAGGTATTTCAGTGGGTGCATCAATACGGCGTAACTGATTTTGCAGACATGTCGAATTTGAGTCTGGCACTGCGTGACAGTCTGCAGGTGCGCGCAGTCGTGCGACCACCGTGCATTGCCACACAACAGCTCTCTGCAGATGGCACTTGCAAGTGGTTATTGCGTTTAGAAGACGGTAATTGTATAGAAACCGTGTATATCCCCGAACCGGGGCGTGGCACATTGTGCGTGTCGTCGCAGGTGGGTTGTGCGCTCAACTGTACTTTTTGCGCGACTGCGCGCCAGGGCTTTAATCGCAACCTCAGCGTCGCTGAAATTATCGGGCAAGTATGGGTGGCTGCACGTGCCTTGTCTGCGGACGGCAAGCGCCACGACAAACGCATCACTAATGTAGTAATGATGGGAATGGGCGAGCCGTTACTTAATTTTGACAATGTGGTAGCCGCGATGGAAATTATGATGGACGATCACGCGTATGGCCTCTCCAAGCGCCGCGTCACGCTGAGTACGTCGGGTGTGGTGCCTGCCTTACTGCGTTTGCGTGATGTCAGTGAGGCGTCGTTAGCTATTTCTCTGCATGCGGCTAATGATACCTTACGTAATCAATTGGTCCCCATCAATAAAAAGTACCCATTGGCAGAATTACTCGCTGCTTGCCGTGATTATTTTCCGCCGCACAGTGGACGCCAGATTACGATGGAATATGTGATGTTAGACGGTGTCAATGACAGTATTGCTGACGCTAAGCAATTGGTGCAGTGTTTGCGCGGGATAGCCTGTAAAATTAATTTAATCCCGTTTAATCCGTTCCCCAATGCCGGGTACAAACGTTCTAGTACGGCGGCGATCCTGCGTTTTCAAGCAGAGTTGCAGCATGCGGGATTTACGACCATGACACGCAAGACACGCGGTGATGATATTGCGGCGGCGTGCGGGCAATTGGTGGGAGACATTCAGGATAGGACCAAACGCAGTCAGCGTTTTGCCGCGCTCGCGCAACAGCAAGAAAGTAGAGCGTAACGCATGAATTGTGGGTGAGGATAGGACATACAAAAGGAGTATGCGGTGCAAAGGATGATTATGTTACTGTGCGGTCTCTTGTTACTGACGGCGTGTAATAGTAGCCGTACACAGGTAACGGAAACGAGTGATAATGCAACACAGACGAGTAATTGGCAACGCCAACGTGATGCAGCGAGTTATAATGTGCGACTTAGCATGGGCTATTTGCAGCAGGGTAATGTAGAATGGGCGCAGCGTAAAATTCTCATTGCGTTGGAGCAGGCGCCAGATTGGGGACCCGCACTAGGCGGCATGGCGTTGTTTTTAGCGGCAACGGGAGAACCTGAACGTGCCGAGAGTTACTATAAAAAAGCCATCGCTGCGGATCCAGATTCCGGTGATTTGCAGAATAACTATGGCATCTTTTTGTGTCAGCAAGGACGTTACCAGCAAGGTGTCGCACGTTTTTTAACGGCCATAGACAAGCCACAATACTTGAACCAAGCGGGCGCTTATGAGAACGCCGGGTTATGTACCTTGAAGATGGCTGATACAAGCAACGCTGAACGCTACTTTCGTAAGGCGCTGGAGAAGAATCCACAGCAAGCCACTTCGCTGTATGAGCTAAGCAAGTTGTATTACGCAGCGCAAGATTATGTGAAGGCAGAGCGTTATTTGCAGTATTACCGTCGCATTAATGACGATAACTCTGTTGAGGTGAAACGCTTGGCAGAAAAAATTTCTGCACATAAGGTAGTGCAACCAATGGCTTCACTCACAACAACAGATCGGGTAAAGGTGAATACACCCTAACTGAGGTTTTTTGAGTAAGCGCACATTCAATTCGCTCGCGCGGTATATTGTTTTTATGACCGGCACAAAATGAATTTGTGCACGGTCACCAAAGGATCGATACGCGATTCTCCCCTTTGGAAATCCCATCGCGTAGAGAACACATCAAAATGCAAAAAGTGCATATTGACGTGTAATGGGTATATGTAACGAGAAGGCGGTTCCCAGCCGGGGCTGCTGATAACGAATGAGGTAGATTGTGAAAGATATCAGTACTGTATCCGTTGAAATAAAAAAACCGATAGAGATAGTCGAATTAATAGGTCCGGGTTCGCAGTTGCGCCATGCGCGGGAGGCTGCGGGACTAAGTCCGATGGACATAGCGAAAGCCTTGCATTTGACCACGGCCCATATTCATAAGTTGGAAAATGATGATTATAAAAACACGGTGGGATTGATGTTCGAACGGGGTTATTTGCGTAGTTATGCGCGTATGATGCATGTGTCCGAAGAAGAAATCATCCATGCCTTCCACAGTTTAGGCTTACAAGAGGCGCAGGTGGCTGCACCGACTACCCTCTATAGCAAACCGATTACGAACAAACAACGCCACTATGTGCGCTGGGTGACTTACCTAATAGGCCTGGGTTTATTTGCGGTGTTGATTATGTGGTGGCAAAGTCAAACGCATACCTTGTTAAGCGAAGACAACAAAGTGATGACCCAACAAGAGCTATTAAATGATCGTATGAGTAAAGAGTTGGCCACACAAAAAACGGCGCCACAGCAAGATGCTATGGAACAACACGAAGTCATGGTACCACGTACCGAACAGCAAGCCAGCACCGAACTACAAACGCCGGCAGTTGCTGCGCCACAATCTGCGACTACGCGGTTATCCAATGCAGCGGAATCACCGGCAGTCGCTGCGTCACAATCCGCGCCAACGCAGTTACCCAATGCAGCGGAATCGTCTGCACCTGAGATGGCTACGGCACCTAAAGCAAGCAGGCGTCATTTTTTGGGAACAAAGCCAGAACATGCAGCAGCAGATCCGTATAATTACGCCATGTAACAACGCGAAGAGATTGGGGAGACATGACGGTGGCTAATGACATACAAGCAGTAGGCGGAATGCATGATCTGTTGCCGCAGCACGCACCCTATTGGCAACGTATAGAAGCGTTACTCCGGCAATTAGCCGCTAATTACGGTTACAGCGAACTGCGTACACCCTTATTAGAGCATACGAAGCTGTTTAAGCGTGCCATCGGCGATGTCACCGATATTGTAGAAAAGGAAATGTATACGTTTAACGACAGGAGTGGCGACAGTCTAAGCTTGCGGCCCGAAGGTACGGCCAGTTGCGTACGCGCCGGCATTGAGCATGGACTCTTATATAATCAATTACAACGCTTGTGGTATATGGGCCCGATGTTCAGACATGAGCGTCCACAAAAGTGGCGTTACCGTCAGTTCCATCAGTTTGGGATGGAAGCATTTGGCATGCCTGGTCCAGAAGTTGATGCAGAAATTATTTTATTTACCGTACGCCTATGGCAACACTTGGGTTTACAAGATAGCTTATGCTTGCAACTCAACTCCTTAGGTGAACTCAGTGCGCGGCACGCCTACCGCAGCGCATTGGTTGCGTTTTTAACGGCACATCAACAGCACTTAGACGAAGACAGTCAACGCCGTTTGCACACGAATCCTTTGCGCATTTTAGACAGTAAAAATCCTGATCTACAGGCCTTGTTGGCTCAAGCGCCACAATTGCCAGATTACCTCGATCCGGAGTCGGCACAACATTTTGCGCAATTGCGCCATTACCTGGATGTGCTCGAGGTTCCCTACGTCATCAATACACGTTTGGTGCGAGGATTGGATTATTACAACCGCACCGTGTTTGAATGGGTGCTTAATGATGCCAGCGGCGCACAAAGTACGGTGTGTGCGGGAGGCCGATATGATGGACTCGTCGCGCAATTTGGCGGAAAAACCACACCTGCGGTGGGTTTTGCGTTGGGGTTAGAACGTTTATTAGCACTGCTGGAAGGCAGTGCGTGGCAGCAACAGCAAAATAACGTACTGGATGTGTATGTGGTCGTTATGCCGGACGTAGCAAGAGAGCAGGCGTTGGCTAACGTGGAAATCTTGCGTGATCACCTACCGGCTTTACGCATACAACTCGATTGCAGCGGCGCTACCAGCAAAGCCCAGTTCAAACGCGCGGATAAAAGCGGTGCTAAATGTGCCTTGATCTTTACGGCAGCGGAATTGGCGCAACAACGCGTGGGCGTCAAATACTTGCGCGAAACAGGGGAACAAACCGTCATGGAATTCACCCAATGTATTGAATACTTGTTAGATAGGAGTAAACAGTGAGCGTATACATTACTGAAGAAGAACAGGTAGAGCATATTAAACATTTTTTGAAACGTTATGGGGTATGGATTTTATGCGCATTGGTGCTGGCATCCGTGTCTATTCTGGGGTGGCAAACATGGCAAAATCGCCAACATGCCAAACAAGATAATGCGGCTACCTTGTACGTGCAACTGGTCTCAAGCGAATCCAATGAAGACACTGCTCAGGCGGCACAGTACGCACACGATTTATTGGAAAAATATCCTAATACACCCTATGCCGCGCTCGCCGCATTCACGTTAGCGCGCGATGCAGCCATCCAAAATAAGTGGGATGTAGCACAGCAACAATTACAGTGGGTTATCACTCACAGCAAGCAGGTGACCCTACAACAGTTAGCCCGCCTGCGTTTGGCGCGTGTACTTCTGGCACAAGTGCAGTATGCGCCCGCATTGGCTATGCTAGAGCAAGTAAAAGGTAATGCATATACCCCGTTACGCGAAGAGATCAGAGGCGATATTTTATTGGCACAAGGCGCTACCGATGAGGCGCGCTTGGCTTATCGCACGGCTTTACAATTTAGTAACGCTGAAACTGCCGGTCGTCTTGTGTTGCAAATGAAAGAACGCGATCTCAACAGCGTAAATGTGCAGGGAGATAAGTCATGACCTTAGCAAAATCACTGCTAACCTTTATCGTACTGTTGTTATTGTGTAGCGCGTGTAATACGGCCGGTAACAACAATAAGTTAGTCGTATCTCCGTTACCGATAGTGGATAATGCACAGCAATTGCTACCCGTATGGACCAGTAAGGTAGGCAAGGCCAAACTCGGATTAGCCAACACCATCACCCACTATGGTGATGTATTGTTCGTGAGCGACGCCTCTGGCAAGATCACCGCTTTGGCACGACACAGCGGCAAAATCGTGTGGCAAAGCAAAACTCTCGCGCGGTTAACGACTAACGTGGCTGTGTCCGCCGAGCTAGCGGTGGTCGCCAGTGCAGATGGCCAAGTCATCGCGTTGCGGCAGCAAGACGGCAAACCCCTGTGGCGCGTGAATGTGGGCAATCAAGTACTGGCTCAACCCAGCATTACCCAAGATAAAGTATTAGTTAAAACCATACACGGGGAAGTGATTGCGTTAAGCACGGCAAACGGACAACGCTTGTGGTCTTATGCACACGAAGAACCGTCGTTGGTTTTACGCCGTAGCAGTGCAGTGGTCTATACCAAGCAGTGGGCTATTGTCGGTTTTGCTGATGGTCAGATCGCGGCGTTGGCGCTGATGGATGGTAAGTTACAGTGGTTACAACCGATAGCGACAGCCATCGGAGTTTCCGAAATCGAGCGCATGGTTGATCTCAGTGCTGACATGTTGATCGCGGGTAATAGACTGTACGCCGTGACTTACCAAGGGCAAATTGCCAGTGTAGAACTGCCGACGGGACGCAAGTTATGGCAACACGCCTTATCTTCCTATACGGGCATGGCGCTTGCGCAAGGATCTTTGCTCACGACGAATGACGAAGGTGAAATCTGGGTGTTTGCAACACAAGATGGTCGCGTACAATGGCGGCAAACCACGTTAAAACACCGCGGCTTAACGGCACCTGCTGTGTTGGCAGATTACGTGCTAGTGGGCGATGCACAAGGTTATTTGCATGTATTAGCCCGACAGCAGGGCAAAGCCATTACCTACACTAAGATCAGCGATGCCGCGCTGACAGGTAGCCCATTAGTCATAGATAGATTCATTTACGTGATAAGCGATGACGGCAAAATAGCCGCCTATAGGTTGAAATAAAAGTGATGAGTTGTAACGAAATGTACGTAATAAGTGGTAACACGTTGTGTTACCAGTAATCGCCATCGTCGGTAGACCCAATGTAGGGAAATCGACGCTATTTAATCGACTCACCGCTTCGCGTGCGGCACTGGTTGCGCCGGTTTCTGGTTTGACCCGTGATCGTCAATACCGGCAAGGCATGCTGGGTGAGCAGGAATGCCTTATTATCGATACCGGTGGCTTCATCCCGGAAGCGATAGGTATCGACAATTTAATTCAACAACAAACGGAGCAAGCACTGCGTGAAGCAGATGTTATTTTTTTTGTCGTGGATGCATCTATAGGCGTGCATCCGGATGATATCGTGTTTGCCGAACTCTTACGGTGTCAAAGCAAACCCTGCTATCTACTCGCTAACAAATGTGATAACGCCACGGCACAATATGCCATCAGTGAATTTTATACGCTGGGCTTAGGTGCGCCCACTGCCATTGCCGCAGAACACGGCAGTGGTGTCAGAGCCCTAGGCACTGCGTTGCAACCATTGCTGGCTACTTTTGTCAGCGAAACCACCACACCGCACAGCGATGCGGTACACATTGCGATTATTGGTAGACCCAACGTGGGCAAGTCTACCTTAGTCAATCGTCTCTTGGGCGAAGATCGCATGATCGTTTACGATGAACCCGGTACTACGCGCGATAGTATTTTTGTGCCGTTACACTATAAAAACAAATCCTATGTATTGATTGATACCGCGGGTGTACGGCGCCACTATAAAAGTGGCGTGCCCGTAGAATATTTTTCGGTGACCAAAGCCTTACAAGCGATTGATCTCGCGCAAGTTGTCATTATGGTGATAGATGCACGTGCGAATATCGTCGAACAAGACTTACGTTTGCTGGGATTTATCTTAGAGGCGGGTAGGGCGCTGGTCTTAGCCATTAATAAATGGGATGGTTTATTGGCCGATGAGAAAGCACGTGTGCGCAGTGAATTAGAGCGTCGTCTGCCTTTTTTAAACTTTGCTGAACCGCATATGATTTCTGCATTACACGGCACCGGAGTAGGCGTGCTGTTTAAATCCATAGACAAAGCCTATGCGTGTGCTATGCGTGACATGGGTACCGGACAACTTAATCGTATTTTGGCTCAAGCATTGTTGGCCCATCAACCGCCACTGGTACATGGGCGACGCATTAAATTGCGTTATGCACACGCGGGTGGCCACAATCCACCTACTGTCATTATTCACGGTAACCAAACCGATAATTTGCCACAAGCCTATATACGTTACTTGGAAAGTACCTTCAGTAAGGCTCTGCGCCTGTCTGGCACACCCTTACGAGTAGAATTGCGTAACAGCGAAAATCCCTACGCAGGCCGCGTCAATAAACTCAGTGATCGTCAAATCCAAAAACGCAGACGCTTAATGCGATTTGTGAAGAAGAGAAAGTAATTATTGTGGGCGTTTGCTTTAGCGATATTAACGTGACGTATCCAGTAGTTGTTAGCCTCTCCCCCGCGCGCACTGAAGTGTCTGCAGGGGACAAGCTTATTTAAATGCGAGAAACGACGCTAATTCCGCTTCTTCAATAATAATGGCTGTTCTTCACTATCATTATCATTGCTCTCACTATTTTCAAATGCTCCCATCAGTACAGCATGAACTGCACGTGCTTTCAGCAAATCCGCGCTCTTGAGTACCCGACGCAAGCGCAGATTCCCATAATCTCGCGCTACTAGCTCTGTTAAGGGAATACTAGCGGTTTGATGCACTACCATCGCTGTGTAAAATCCGAAGGGTGTAGAGCTAGAGCTGTACGTCCGGGCGAAATCACGTGAGTAAGAAGAGTCACCGGGGTATATATTTAGCACCTCTGCCGCCCTCTCTATCGCATTTAGACCAGTGTCGTTGTCTCTACGAAGAAGTAAAATCTTTTGGGCTTTGACCAAAACCTCAGTTCTCGAACCGTCGTTCGCCTCGTTCATGACCTGTGCGCTTCTGCCGAAACGCTCTAAACGGTACAGATCTTCGTGCACGGTAGCGGCGCGTGGTATATCCTGCAGAAGGTTCTGAACTTCTTGCACGTTATGTGAATCAATCATGGTCCAGAACAGTCTCGTCATCTCTTCAGGAACAAGTATGTTGTCATCTGCGTATATAGGCATGGTAATCACCCCTCGTTTTTTGTTTTAGTTATCGGTCTAGGCTGCCACAAAACAGCCATTGAAGCAGTATAACCAGCCAGGCAATTAATGTACAGATATTTTTAGTCGTCATTGCAGAATCTCTCATGCTCGCTAGTTCCGCCATCGAAATAAGTAACGCAAAGAGCCTTAAAACCACATCCTCTGCCGCAGCTTACGTGTATCCGGATAGCCGTTACGCGTATTGGTCTAAACCAGACGCTGTTTTCAGCAAGCATACAAGTGTGGCTACGACGATGGCGTTTTTCCCCGGCTGAAACTTAGTAATTTGGCCGTAGTTCCACTGTTGCAGCGGATGACGCTGCCGTGGGACGCGGTTCGCGCCAATAAAATAAGCTAGAGATGTGATTGGCCACACGATAACTTGCATTGCGTAAAGGATCTAGGTTAGGCACAGGTATGCTAGTGACGCTCGGACTTTCTATGTCAGGGTGAGTTGCAGAAATACTGTTATCGTCAATTTGCCTGGCATAAGGCTGATCCAAGCGGGTTATTTCATGCTGATTACGTGTTAAATGACGCATGCGTAGCATCCATGTGCCAAGCACAACACAGGTTTTAAGGATGGCAACGACTTGCAATACGGTGGCAATGCTAAATTCGTGTAGATTACTGTGCTTATCGAGATTGAGTAGTGCGTAGGGTACCATAAAGGATACCGCTGAATTTATTACATTGGGCGTAAAATTAAAGTTAATGCCGTTAATTAATGTTTCGCCAATATGCTCTATGGTAAATAGCATATTAATAAATCCCATCCAAACAAAAAATGCCATATCATTTTTATCATTGTAATAGGTTACAGCGGCATATAATAAAGGCATTAGGCTACTTAGTAATAATGCTTCCACGATAACTTGTTGGCCCATACGTGCGGCATGCGTGGGTTCGGCCTGGTAAGTTTTAGCTATTTGCCCTTGGCTTTCTATCGCCATGCCGCGGATGAAACTCTCAATCAGATCAGCCAAGCTAACCAGAATATGATGTACTCCTATCAGATGATATTTATGATACTGTTTAGCTGCCGTACTCACGATATTAAATACAATAAGCTTTTGTATAATGCCAGGGACGGACCGGCGAATGAGTTGTCCTGCGCTACGACTTAAATCGCGCATGTTTATGCAATACTCTGCGAATGGGATATTGATCCGACGTAGCAGAGGCAAGGTATTTATGCTTAACAATAATAAGCGTGTGCCGGAGTTGATTTGAACCCCTGTGACATAATCCTCTAAGTTAGGGTTGGTCTGCGCAGCGATATAACTGATTTGGGTTATGCCGGCAAGCATAGTCAACATAAGTAGTGGGCGTTGATGATTATTGTCAATTAGGATGACTCTTACTAATTGACTAATGATATCTATACGTTGCGCGTTGTTTAATCGATACATGGCATGGAGTTGTAGCTGACTGAACTCCGTTAATCGTGTGCCATCATAGTATTGGTATAAACGAGGATAGATAATAGCCATTACAGCCGCATAAATTACACCGATAAAATACACGGAAGCTTTGACAGACGGTTGTGCGTGAGCTTCTTTTGCCATGGGTAATAAATGTGATAAAGGAATATAACTTAACATTCTGAATAGGAGTGACGGGGCAAGTAAACCGACATCCTCGAATAATGTTGCGCTAGTCGATTTTTTTGATAGTACTAACAAGGTGATAGGGTGTATCAGATTTTCAGCAAGTTCAAGAGAACCTAAGTACAGCGCTCTGAGTAGATTTCTTTGAACGATGGGAGAAAGAACAGTAATACCAAGATTAACATTGTCTTGTACTGCGATATTATTTCCTTCATTGGTTATTCTGCTCGTGTCGTTATTGCTAGGTGACACGTTAATTATTTTCATTAGGAACCTCCGACTGTAGTTACGGGATTGAGAGCAGCATACTCTATTGGGTTGACAGCCAACTGACGTATAGATGACAGGTTTGTCATTTTCATTATTAGGGTTAGACTTGCTATTTATAGTGGGTTGTTCTATGGTGTTTCATTTATTTTTTTAGGTTATTTCAATGAAAATCCTATTAGTTGAAGATGAAGTCAAAGTAGCTAAGCACCTTAAAAAAGGTTTGGCTGAGCATGGGTTTGTAGTGGATGTGGCGCATGACGGTTTGACCGGATTGCATTTGGCACAAGAAGTCGACTATATGTTGTTGATATTGGATGTCATGCTCCCCAAATTAGATGGCTGGGGCCTTTTAAGGCGCTATCGCAGTAGTCATCCTGAGGTGCCAGTGATCATGCTAACTGCATGCGATGAAGTGGCAGAGCGGGTAAGAGGATTAACCTTAGGCGCAGATGACTATTTAATTAAGCCTTTTGCCTTTTCTGAATTACTTGCAAGAATTCAAGCCTTACTCAGGCGGGCACATAACCAAACCGTCGTGCAGGATAATGTATTACACGTCGGTGGTCTCAGTGTGGAGTTAGACAAAATGAAAGTTAAGCGCGATGGGATAGAATTAAACTTGACTGCAAAAGAGTTTATTTTGTTGGCGTATTTCATGCGTAACCAAGGCAAAGTGTTATCAAGAATGATGATAGCAGAGCAAGTCTGGGATATTAACTTTGACAGTGATACTAATGTGGTTGATGTCGCTGTAAAAAGACTCCGTGCTAAAATAGAGAATGCTTTTACCAGCAAGTTGATTCACACCAAGCGTGGCATGGGTTATGTATTCGACGCTAAAGACAAGCGAGAATAGAATGATTAAAAAAATCCTACCTTTGCCATCGATCAAGCGTCGTTTGATTTTATGTTATGTGTTATCCGCGTGTTTCATTACCTTGGCGGCAGTGCTAAGCGTGCATATGTCATTGATGCATTTTACACGACGACTTAATTCGGATTTTATTAAAGATGGGTTTAGAACGGTATTTAACATTTTGGATAATAGTTCGGATAAAACAAAAATGTTAAGTAATTTAGAGTTGACCGTGATTAAAGAACCACTGCTACGTGGCCAGTATCGATACTTTGTGCGTATCCTAGATGAACAGGGCAGACGGTTACTGCAATCGCCTACCATGGAATATATTGCATCAGCATCGGTGTTCCCTAAACCGTATACGGATGACTATTTTTCTGAGCCTAAGGCAATTGTTAGCAACGACAATAGGCATTATTTTTTAATGTCATCCTACTATTTTCACCATGGGCAACGATGGCTGATTCAAATTGCTTTAGACTCTACGCTCAGTGCTGGTTGTACCTCCTCTTACTTTCGTTTTGTTTGGATGTTTTTAGGGATTGTCATTGCCTTTGTAGTGCTCATAGGCTTTTATGTGACGCAAACTGGATTAAAGCCGTTGGAGCGGTTAAATCATTCATTGGATGATTTGTCTGTTTCGCAATTAGAAACACGATTAGTATTGGCGGATTGGCCTTTAGAGTTGCAACCTATTGCCACGGGTTTGAATGCAATGTTGGATAGAATTAATAGTTCATCTTCTCAGTTAAAACATTTTTCTTCTGATTTAGCCCATGAATTACGAACCCCGCTTAACAGTATGATCTGTCAAGTAGAGGTATGTTTGAATAAAGAGAGGGAAAAGGACGAATACCGTGATGTGCTAGACTCATTACTGGAGGAATTTCAAAAGACCAGCAAAATGGTCGATGATATGCTGTTTATTGCGAGAGCCAATGATATCAATTATCAATTAAGCTATCAGCCCCTAGAACTCGCTAAGCTGTTGACAGGATTGAAAGACTATCTACAGCTGTTAGCTGACGAAAAACAGATTAGATTGGAGGTCAGAGGTCATGCTAGCTTGCAGGCGAATGCAGCTTTACTCAAGCGGGCCTTGAGTAATCTCATTAGCAATAGTATTCGCTATTCTGCTAATAATACGTTAATTAGCGTCGAAGTTAGTGAACAAGATGCGATGGTTTGTATTACTGTTGCTGATCAAGGGATAGGGATAGCGTTAGCTGATATTCCTCACATATTCGAACGGTTTTATCGCGTTGAGGCTTCACGCACACAAGCCACGGGTGGCACAGGGATTGGCTTGGCTATCGTCAAATCTATTGTTGATTTGCATCATGGACGTATTGAAGTGGACAGTGCGCCGGGGGTAGGAACACGTATGCGTGTGCTGTTACCTAAGCGGCAATAAGGAAAAGGTGTCATCACGACAAAGAAGTATGTCATCCCGAACGCAGTGAGGGATATCAGGAATATTTGTAAGGTGTTGTTAGTAAGACCGTGTCGCTTGCACGAGATCCCTCGTTATACTCGGGATAACATTTCTGCTTGAGGTTTCTCACTACACAGTAAAGCTCGTGGGTTCTTTACCGAGTTGATAGTTTTTCCATATTTGCAAGTAAGCTGTTTCTAGATCGCGAATAAATTGCTGACTGTGAAACAACGGGGTTGTGCTGCGCGTGTCTTGTAATTGTTGGCGCCAGCTTGCTAATAGTTCAGGTTGCTGTGCCAGGTATACGGCTTGGCGTACGTAGGCGTCGCGATCCAGAGCAATGGCTTGATGTAGATTAGCTGCTGCGGCATAACTTGCGACGAGACGCGTGGCTTGTATGTTGCCTTGCAACGTCAAGTAGGGTAGGCCCACCCAATGAGCTAGCATACTTGCTGTGGGCGACGAATGATTAAAGTTGTCTAACCACACATCTGCTAGCTGCATAATCCAGCGTTTATTCAATTGTTCGGTAGGCGTAAACACGATGCGTTCTTTGGGTAAATTCATAGATGCTAATGCAGTATAAATGTGTTCTTTCACACAGTCGCTATCTGTCATCAACCATAATATCGAATTTCCGGTTTGTTGTAATATCTGACACCAGGCTATAAACGTATCTTGATCAAACAGTTGATAGGGATTTAAGTAACAAAAAATAAATTTTTCCTGTGGTAAACCGATGTTGCTGCGCGATAGTTTAGGAATAGGCGTAGTGAAGCCTGCCGCACTGAACGGCACGTGTGGTAAGTAAATCAGTTTTTCCGTGTACTGTTGCCCTAATTTATCGGGTACAGCTGTTGCTGTTGTCAGTTGATAATCAACATGGATGCTGCCTAATGAGCCTGGATAACCGAATAGATGACATTGTATCGGTGCCGGGCGGTGCGCGAGTATGTCTAAACATACGGGTGCGCTGTAAGCGGATAGATCCACCAACACGTGAATGCGATGCCCCGTCATTTTTGTTGCAGCCTGAGTGTGGGATAATTTACTAATGTCGGTAAATACACTGCAACTGTGTTTGATGGCTGGGGGAAAATTAGCATTTTGTGCGTAGACATAAGTTTCAATACGTGATTTATCGTGTAGTGTTAGACTGTTGCCTAACCACAAGGCAATGTCGTTACACTGGCTATTGATAATATAACCAATGCGTAGGCGCAGAGAAAATTCGTGACGCCGATTTTTGTAATGGATCTTGTGAGCATAAGCAGCCGCATGGTTTTTTTCAAGGTCGCGTTGTAGAGTAGAATCGGATAATAAATAAAGCCCTGCCATTGGTGTCAATGTGGCACGTTCTTTTTGTGCTATCTGCTGTTGGGTGCGGGTGATTAAATGCGGCATAAGCTGAGATAAATCCCGCCAAGCACCGATGCGCTGATACGTCATCGCGAGATGAACTATCGCGGTTGGGTGTTGGGCATCGATACGTAGAGCATGTTGGTAATGCGCGATGGCTTGTGTGAATTGTTGTTGCTGGGCTAACACATCGCCCATTTGGATCTGTGCTATAGCACTGTGTGGTGCGAGATTCAAGTGTTGTGTAGCGATCTGTAACGCAGCATCGGCTTGGCCTGCACGTTGCAACGCATCGCCTAATGCTGGATAAACGGGAGTGTAAGCGGCATCCAGTTCAAGCGCTTTTTCGTAGCATGTAATAGCCATGCTGTGATCACCTGCGGCGGTATGTATCTGACCCGATAGCTGGTATAAGCTTGCTTGTGTAGGTGCGGCATGCAGTGCGCGACGCAGGCACATGTGAGCTTCCGTAAGCGCATGTTCTGCTAAATAGCTGATAGCGAGTTGTGCCAATGCTGGCACACAATGTGGATTAAGCTGTAATGCTTTATGGTAATTTTTTTGGGCCAAATGATAGTTGCCCTTTGCCTGGTAGTCGATTGCCATAGCAATTAACTCGTCGACACGGTCACGGCGTTGTTGATTGTCGGGGTGATTTTTGTTAAACATCCACGTGTCCTGATTATTGCAACATCTTCTTAAGTATAGCTAGATCTGGGTGATGAGGGTCGCACACACTCATTTGTGCCAGAAGCTAGCGTTTCTGCTTAGGAACGACTGGCCTTGGGGTTGTCTTTTAGGTTATCCTTTCAGCCTTTAGTGACTTAAGGGATTGCACAACGGAATGAGCAATAAAAACGCAACAGATGTTGCGCAACAACAAGCCGCCGCTATTTCCGCTTATCAAACGGGCCAGCTCGCGCAGGCAACGCAGCTCGCGCTAGCTGTGTTACACACTGTGCCTGCCTCGCCAACTATGCATTTGCTATTAGGTTTGATTGCGCATAAGCAAGAGAACTATCCCGTTGCAATCTCCCATCTTGATGACGCCCTGGTCTTAGCGCCACAGGATGCTAATTTGCATTTTAATTTAGGTGTGATTTTAGCCGAACACGTACAATACGATCGCGCTATTGTGCATTATGAACGTGCGATTGCTTGTGATCCACATTGCTATGCGGCGTATGAGAATTTAGGTGTGTTGTATATGTTAGTCGATCGGCCGGATCAGGCTATTGCCACCTTAGAAGCGGTACTGGTTTTGCAACCGCATGCATTTAAAGCCTGTTGTAATTTAGGCGACATGCTGCGTACCATGGGGCGTTACGCGGAAAGCGCCGCGTTGCTGGAACGGGCGTATGCCTTGGATCCAAACTCCTTTGCGCTGCACAGTCATTTCGGCAAACTGTATTATGAGATCGGTGATTTCCCCCGTGCCGTACAGGCGTTTACCCAGGCACTGGCGTTGCAACCGGATCACAGCCTTACCGCATGGCGCTTGGGCGCATCACAGTTAGCCAATGGCGAGTTGGCTGCAGGGTGGCGCGGCTATGACACGCAATCTTCGACTAATCCACACCGTGGTACCTTGCAGCCACTGTATCCAGCCTGGCAAGGTCAGCCATTGGCGGGGAAGAACATCGTTGTCTTACCGGAGCAAGGCATTGGTGATGAATTAGTTTTTGCGACTTGTTTTGCCGATTTGATACAACAAGCCAAACAAGTCACTGTGTATTGTGATCAGCGTTTGCTTGGCTTGTTCGCACGCACTTATCCTAGCGCACGTTTTTTTCCGACAACGCGCCAGCGTGGCATGTCACCCGTTTATATTGACACAGAGGCATTGGCTGAAACAGATTACATGGTGTTGCTAGGCAGTCTACCGCGTTACCTGCGTCCACAACTGAATAGTTTTCCACAAGCGAGTCCGTGTTTGTTGCCCGATCCAGCCGCACAAGCGGAATGGCAACGTTGGTTAGCGAGTTTACCCGCCGGTTTGAAAATCGGCATTGCATGGCGCAGCTCTCTGCGTACCACGGAGCGGCTAAGCTCGTTTGGTTCCCTGTCTGCTTGGAGTAGTGTTTTTGCATTACCGAACGTAACCTGGATTAATCTACAAGTCGGTGACTGTCAAGCAGAGCTAGACGCAGCGCAACAACAATTTGCTTGTGACATTCATCAGCCGCCGGGATTGGATTTATTTCACGACATAGCAGGCTCTGCTGCGTTGTGCAGTCAGTTAGATTGGGTGATTGCTCCTAGCGTGGCAACGTCGATGTTAGCGGGGAGTGTCGGTTGCCGCAATATCGCGTTCTATCGACGCGATTGGTTACTCTTGGGTACTGATCGCTTACCGTGGTTTACCAGCAGTATACCGGTCATACCGATATTTAATAATTGGCCGGCGACTATGCAATTAGTTGCTGATGTAATCACAAAAAGGAGATAAACGATGCAACCATTTATTATTGCAAATAGACCCGTAGGCGATGCGTACCCCCCACTCGTCATTGCTGAGATTGGCATTAATCACGAAGGTGATTTTGATAAAGCCATTGCATTGATCGATGCAGCGTTGGCTGCCGGCAGTGAAGTCGTCAAATTTCAATGCCACATCGTGGATAAAGAAATGGTTCCAACCAACATCATGCCACCACACGTACAAGAACCGCTGTGGGATATCATCGCCCGTTGTTGCTTGACTCATGCCCAAGAAATACAGTTGCAGCAGTACTGTTTGCAACGCGGCCTCATTTATTTATCGACACCATTTTCACGCGAAGCGGCCGACAGACTAGATGCGATGGGTGTGCCAGCCTTTAAAATTGGGTCGGGGGAATGTAATAACTTGCCATTGCTTAGGCATATTGCCAGTAAAGGAAAACCAATTATTTTATCGACCGGTATGAATGATTTGGCTTCCATTCAGCGCTCGGTGGCACTACTCCGTGAATATCCCATCCCGTTGGCCTTACTGCATTGTGTGAGCCTCTATCCTACGCCATATGAAAAATTAAATTTGGGTGCGATTACACAGTTACGCAGTCTTTTCCCAACTATTCCTATTGGGATATCCGATCATTCCGTCGGTATTTGGACGTGCCTAGGTGCAGTGGCATTGGGGGCAACTATTTTAGAAAAGCATTTCACGGTATCACGCAGTTGGCCAGGTCCCGATATGGCGCTTTCCATGGAACCACAGGAATTACACGATCTATTAATCGGGAGTAAGGCTATATGGCAAGCCGGTGGTGGGCAGAAGTGCGTTCAACCCGAAGAAGAAGGGGTGATCGCCTTTGCTTATTCCTCGGTGGTGACGACACGGGCCATACATAAAGGAGAACCACTAACACCGGAGAATCTATGGGTAAAGCGGCCGGGTACCGGCCATTTTTTGGCGGCGGATTGGACCCAATTGTTGGGTAAGATCGCACAATACGATATCCAGGCGGACACTTTGCTAGCACCGCAGCACATTGCAGAGCAGCATGAGCAAACGTAAAATCCTTATTTTTACCGGCAGTCGTGCGGAATACGGCTTGCAGTATCCTATCTTGCAAGCCGTGCAAGCGCATCCGCAGCTGAGTTATCAGTTGTTTGTTGCGGGTTCGCATTTCGATCAACAGCTAGGAAATACCAGTGCAGAGATAGCAGCGGATGGCTGGGAAATACACGCACAACGTGTGTTTACACTAGCCGACGACGCCATTGCGGCGACGCCAGTGGCGATAGGCCAGGGTATTTTACTTAGCAGTGAAGTGTATCGTAGTTTGCGCCCGGATGTGTGTGTCATCTACGGTGATCGCTTCGAAGCATTTGCGGCATTGATTGCGAGTACGCAAATGGGTATTCCCACGGCGCATATAGAAGGTGGCGATATTACACGTGGTGGCACGTTAGACGATTCTGTTAGGCATGCCATGAGCATGCTAGCGCACTTACATTTTGTCACAAACGTTGCGGCTGCCGAACGCTTAATCCACATGGGTGAGGAACCTTGGCGTGTTATTAATGTGGGTTATCCCGGTAATGATTTAATTTATACGCAGCAGTATGCGTCTGCTGACGAGTTATGTATGCGCTACCAGCTGAGGAGAGATATCCCCATTTTGTTATTTACGCAGCATCCGTTGCCTATCTCAATAGAGTTATCGTTAGCACAACTAGACGCTGCGTTGCATGCATTACACATCTTATCGACGCGATCACTGCAAATTATCATCACCTATGCAAATAGCGATGCGGGCAGTCGCCGCATGATTGAACGTCTACATGCTTTTGTACAACAACACCCACAGGTACAACTGCATGCAAACGTAGGGCGTTATGACTACCATGGTCTATTAGCGATGATCAGTAAAGTCAGTGGTGGTGTGTGTCTGGGTAATTCATCCAGCGGCATTAAAGAAACGCCTGCATTGGGCTGCCCTGTGGTTAACATAGGGGATAGACAAGCAGGGCGCTTGCATGCAGATAATGTGTTGCATGTTGAGGCTGAAACTGCCGCTGTCGTCGCCGCGGTTGAATCTGCTCTGGATGAGGTATTCATACAACGTTGTCGCATGGCCGTTAATCCGTACGGTAACGGTGGCAGCGGTGCACGTATTGCCGATATTCTCGCGACCATCCCGCTGGATCTACGTCTCTTGAGGAAAGCCTCTTTCCTGTAACGGGAACGGCTGCGTAAAATTTAACAGGCACCTTTGGTAAAAGAGGTTTTTGCCGTACGTCTTGCTTCGGCCTAGGGCACATGGGTGGATATGCCGAAGATTGATCGCTATACTCGCCCTACGCGATGTGAAACGATTTTTGTGGTCTCGCACTTTCCCGCTCACTACAGGGTTGAAAATACATGGAGTGCGATGGCTGGCGGTATATCTGTACCCATTACACTTTAAAATGCGCGTTTTGCATCTTGAAGTGTTCGCTGCGCGATGGGGTTTCCAAAGGGGAGAATCGCGATTTTCCCTTTTGGTGACCGTGCACACCTACTTTGTGTAGGTCTAAAAACAGGGTATACCCCGCTCGTCCCATGAAAATTCGCACCTTGAAGTGCGAGCGGTATATGCAATCACTTTGGCGTACTATTTATTAGTTAATAGGAGACAAGTATGTTGGTTAAGAAACAAGGAAAAATTATCGCTAAGCTTGTTAGCCGTAAACGACAAGACGATGATCTTAACGAACTCTTATCTGGCGTTGACGCTAAGCAATTGCGTAAAGCCTTGCGTGCGTTACAACAAGGCGAATTAGGTTTAGCGGATACGTTACCTGCGCGTGATTTTCTTAACGTATTAAAAAAATACCGTAAGGGCGATTTATCTGTGCGTTTGCCCGAGACACAGACCGGTATAGCGGGGGATATTGCGCGCACCTTCAATGCGTGTGTTGCCATGCAACAGGAAATGACCGAGCAGCTTGCCAGCGTCGCTCACGAAGTAGGTACCCGAGGTAACTTTGCCGTTGTAGCGCAGGTCAGTGGTGCCAGTGGTGAATGGGCGCAGCAGTTAATGCGTGTTAACCAATTGACAGAGCAATTGACAGCACCTATCAGCGCAACCAGCACGGTATTAGCTGCTTTGGCTAAGGGTGATTTTACCACTGACATAGTGTCCGTTGCGGCGCCTAAAGGTGAACTCAAGGCCTTGCATGACAACACGCATAAATTAACGACACGACTCAGTCATTTTGCACAGCAGTTGCAAGGTGCTATGCGTGGAGAGGCCGTGCCTGCTACCGCCACTAAAGTAGCGCTGCCGGGAACATGGCGTGAATTATTGTCATTAGTACATAAACGTGAACAACGGGCGCACGCTCAGTTGCAGATATTGAACGAGACATTAAACGATCTGGCAGTGGGTAATTTCCCTGCGCAACTCGCTGTTGGACAAGAAGATGAATTTGTTGAATTTAAACAAACGGTCAATAGCTTAAACGCTCAGTTTACGGCGTGGTATGAGTACATCGCGTGGTTTATACAATGTGGTCTCGAGGGTGATTTGACGGCAGTGAGTACAACGCCACCACCTGCCGGCTCGGGATATTGGGGTAAGTTAAATAATAACGTGCAGCAAGTTGCTGTGAAATGGCATGCGCAGTTTAACGCTATTCAGGCGTCTTTAGATGCCATGGTGCGTGGTGAGTTGGCCGTGTCACCCACAACCAACGCGAAGGGTTTCTTTTTAAAAATTAAAAAACAAATTAATCAATTGAACACCGGGTTAAGCCAGTTTTGCCAAGAAATAACCGCAACGCAGCATGCCTTGATGACAGAAAGCAAAGTGCGTCAACTGAAAAATCCGGAGAAATATCTGGGTATTTGGCAGAGTACACTGGGTACAATCTACGCCACACACGCACAGATAGACCTGCAACTAAGTCATGTGCAACAGGATATCGTTGCATTAAGCGCCGGCAAGTCAGAACCGACGCCTGCCCCCGAAGCCAAGGGACGCTTTCTCGCGCTGCAATCGGCGTTGCATGGCTTGTTAGACAAAATCCAGTTATATCATAATGCGTTGGATCACACGCAGCGTTTAGTGGTCGATCAAGGTAAGCTAACGACATCGACAAAGTCGCCTGGAATCAGTGGATTTTGGCAAGCATCCTGGCAAAACCAACAGCATATGTTGACTGCATTACAACAACAGTGGCAACAAGCCGAAGCCAAAGTCAATGAGTTACGTCAAGGTCTATTTACTTCGTCTAGCGCGTTGCCTGTGCACGGTGATTTTGCTAAGTTGCACGATAATCTGTTGCAATTAGGCGAAGAGTTGCAAGAAAAAACACAACACATCATCACATGGAGTCAGTTACTCGGTCGTGAAGGTCAGTTGCAACAAGGCTTGACATTCAACAAAGCACCAGGGCAATGGCACGTACTGCAAGATGGCTTAGCCGATATGCAACAGCATTTATGGCAACAGGTACAATATTTGTTTGAGATAAGCAACGCTCTGATCGCGGGAGAATTAACGCAGTTGCCACCCGGTCACGCTGTTTGCGCCGGTGATTTTGCGGTCTTGCAACGGCAATTACATGTGTTTGCACGGCATGCGGCGCAACTGGGTGCTGGCATAGTACAGGCACTACAACAGGCAACGCAGCAGGGTCTGGCTAATAACAACTTGGGTACCATCACACTGGGTGGCGCATGGGACGAATTGCGTGTTGCAGTCAATACCCTGTTGTTGGAATTTCACCAGCAAATCGGCCGACTCAACACGCTCAGCCAACAGTTGGCGCAAGGCGATTTCACTGCAACAGAAGGCGGCATCACTCAACCCGATTTGGGTGCAGTGCAGCAAGCGTTGGCGATCGTCGCCACGCAAGCGACGACTTTTTTCCCGGTATTGCAACAATTATTTATAACGAGTGCTACGGTGCCCACTGCGACCGTCGCCAATGACAGTCAACCGTTAGTGGGTAGCTGGCGTACGGCCGCGCAAGAATGCACAATGCTCGCGGCTACATTGACTGATTTACATAAAAAACAGCAAGGCTTCATTGTCAATCTAGCTACCCTCAGCGAGACTGAACGGCAATTGCAACAACGTTATGCGCTACTGGAACACGAAAAAGCACAGGCGGATGCCAACTTAGATGCCCTCAAAAGCGAAAGCACGCAATTACGCACGGAGGTGCATAGCTTGCAGCAAGCCCAACAACAGTGGGAATACCAGCGTCATAACATTGGTAGTAGCCAGCAAGAGTTACTGCATAAAATAGAATTATTACAACAAGAGAAAAGCCAAGTGCTGTTACAGTTAGAACAGGCTACACAACAGATCGCACAATTGCAGCAATTGCATGTGACTGCACAAGATGAGAAGCGAGAGGCGTTGCAACAGATGGCGTTATTGCAACAACAAACCCAGCATTTAACGCAGTCCACGCAGCACTTAGAACATGTGTATCAGCAGTTGGGTAAAGACAAAGAGGAACTCAAGGCAAAGGTACAGGCAGTGGAGCAAGAGAAAAAATCACTCTTGTCGGAGTTGACTACACTACATGAAACATTGAGTGATTCACAGCAAGCTTATGCCGTGCTGCACGAACAGCAACAACAAGCACAACAAAATAAATTATTACTAGAACAGCAGATTGCTCACGTCACACAAGCCAAACAACACACGGAGCAAAGCTATACCACGCTCACACGGAATAACACTTTACTACAGGAACAATTTACCCAAACTGATCAGGCACGACAAGCAGCGCAAGCACAAGCCGAAACATTGCAGGATCAATTACAAGAGTTACAGCAAGCACACCACGCTATTGTCGCAGCACAAGCCAGTGCGGTGCAGCAATTAGAGTCATGCCGGCAGGACATCGAACAATTAACCAGGGCTAAACAAGAAGCGCAGCAAGCCTATGAGCTACTCTGCCTGGATAAACAACAGGTAGACGAGCAATTGGCTGTGATACAGCAGCAGCACGCACAACTGAGTGCAAGCGCGACGCTAGCCGAGTGCACGGTACAGCGTTTACAGCAGTTAAGCGACAGCATGCAGCTGGAAAACCAACAATTGCATGGCCAGCTCGTGTTACACACGGAGCAAATCACACTATTGCAAGCCGACATCGCACGCCATGCGGACACCTTGCAACAAGCACAGCAGCAAGAAAAAGCGACGCAACAACAAAAACAACGCCTGACTGACAAGCTACAAACGCTAGCATTAGAAAAGCAAGAGTTCGATAAAACCGTTGCGCAATTACAGCAATTTAATCGTACCTTAGGTAATAAGACTAAAGAGTTGCAACAAGTCATCCAGAAAAATCAAACCTTATTGACCGAAGTGATGGATGCCATTAAAAAGCCACTGTCCAGTTCACAGATCATCGTTAAGGCCTTGTCACGTACTGTGCATAATCGCTTGGCTAAACGAGATCATAAATTTATGGATAAGTTAGCAGAAAACACGGCCGGTTTGCTTACTTTAGTCAACGAGGTGCCGCTACTGTCCGCACTCAATATCAGTTCCAACCAGTTGCACATTATGCCATTGAAGTTACATACTTTGCTGAATGCGTGGCAAGTCAAATCCAAACAGTTGACGCAAGACAAAGGTGTGCAATGGGCTTATCAATTAGCAGACACCTTACCACCCTTTATTTACACCGATAAGCAACGTTTGCAACAGTTACTCACGGACCTATTGCACTTGGCATTACAACAAACGGAGGGTGGCGTCATTCGCTTTAGTGCCAAAGCGATTGGCACGGCGGGCTATACGCTACCGGGTCACACTGTACCTGCAGAACGCATTGTGTTGGTGTTTGCTGATACTGGGCACGGGATGACGTCCTTGCAACAACAGCAAGCACTGGATCCCTTTGCTTATGGCATAACGACAGAGTGCGGTTTGGCGTGGTTGGCTGCTAGTCGCTTAGCGCAGCTATTGGGTGGCGAATTACAGTTAGCGAGCAGTGTCGGACGCGGCACGGTCATCACTCTGTATTTACCGCTGCAGCATAATAACGTTGAAATACCAACAACGACGACCGAACAACAGGTAGAACTGACGTAACCATACTGCGCGCACTTCAAGGTGCGAATTTTCATGGGACGATCGTTTGGCATACCCTGTTTTTAGACCTACACGAAGTATGTGTGCACGGTCGGTCACCCAAGGGGAGAATCGCGATTCTCCCCTTGGGGAACCCCATCGCGTAATACATTGCAAAATGCAAAAAGCGTATTTTGGAGTGTAATGGGTATGTTCAGCCTGTTGCTGAATATACCCGTATTTTTCTGCGTTTAACAACCCGGCGGAAGTGGCTGCGATTTGTTTGTTGATTGACTGATCATTGTGCATGCTGCGTCATTATGTGGTGGTTGTAACCCGCAAATTTTCTTATATGTTGTTTAGTTGTTTATACTCGCATCGAATTGGTTTACCATATTGCATATCTATAATAACTAACTAGACACAGTTTAAGCGGTTGTTAGGGTGCGTGATAAGGATGTCAGCTATTTTGCCCACTAGCGTTTGTTGGCTAGTATATTGGTGAGTTAGAAAGTAACAAGGCAAAGCATAGGTGACGTAATGAGCGAGACAATTCTTCACGACATAATATCTTTTCAATCAGCAGAACCGAATTTCGCAGCGTCTTTGTGGTCTCCTACCGACAGAAAATATGTTGCTGAGAATTTTTTCTGTGCCAGGTTATGGCTAATGATGCAGGCCATGCTAATTTGGTTCGTGTGACGCCATGAAAAACGTAGGCTTAGTATTTATTGGCAACGGTGGCAAGATGCTGGGTTGTGGGGAGGTCGCTCTGAGTGCGGGTTTCCGTATCCTTGCGGTTTGTAGCGCGGACCCAGAAGTACAGCAGTGGTTTGCTCGCCACAATGTTGCTTCCTGTGGTTCGGTTAGCGAATTAGAGGCTATGCTGGGTGGCGACACGCCTAGCACTATGATCTTGTTTAGCTTAGATAATCCGCAAAAAATAGCCGAAAACCTTCTCCATCGATTTCGCTACGCCATTAATTGCCACAACAGTCTGTTACCTCACTACGGTGGTATTCATCCCGTGTCATGGGCATTGTTGCAGGGTGAAACTAAAGTGGGTATCACGTTCCATCTCATGGATAAGGACTTTGATACGGGTCCCATTGTGTTGCAAAAAGAATACGAAATACACGCCACTGAGCCGGATGCGTTGCTTGAAAAAACGAACCAAGTACTGGATCAGCTCGCCATCATGGCATTTAGAGAGGAATTGCTGCCTCATTTAAAAAGTGTGGAAACATTGACGCCAATCAGACAATCTGGGGATGCTTCTTATTATGGAATAGATAGATGTTGGCCGCAGTATGGTTTCATCGATGTCATGCAATCTCAGGCAGAAGTCGTACGCTTTATTAGTGCGTTACCTAAACCACCTATGCTAAATTGGCTGGGGGTGCCTAAGATTTTTCACGGTGGAGTCCCCTATATCATCAGCCGTGTTGCCGTACAAACTGCATTTGCGTCACAAGCTATTTGCCCAGGAAGAATCTTGGCGGTAAACCAGAACGGTTTAATAATTCAGGTTGCCGATGGTGCTATTGAAGTTTCCTTGCTATCTATCGATGGGCGTGCGATCGCCGATTTTCATGCACTGTTTGCAGAAAATGATACCCTGACGTTACCCGATGCAGACATCAGGGATAAACTGGCGGCGAGACACAAAGCAAACTGGCAGGCGGAACGTGCGTTACAAAAACGTTTTCCGTTTCCGTTGCTGGCACCCGAACAGAGCTTACCTGAAATAGAGAGAGAGAGTGGCAACGCAGAGGTTTTTTCACGCGAGTTTGGGTTACCTGATGGTTTAATCCAAAGATTGTCTCGGGCAAAACATTTTAGCTGGCAAATCGATACATCCAAGCTGATTACCGCTGTTATCTTGTATTATTTGGGGCGTTTTAACGGCTATGAAGATTTTTCACTGGTGTATCAACCGCCGCAGCATGCCTCATCAGTAGCAGAGGGTACCGGGTTTTACTACCTATCCCATCATTACCTTGCTGTAAGCATCGATCCCGCAGCAAGTTTTGCAGATTTTTATGCGAATATCGCCAAGCAATTGGCGTCACCCACTACCGCAACAGCGGTGAGTCACGATGTGTTTTATCGTTATCCAAATTTGGCTTTTTTGCGAGATCTGTCTATTGCTATTGTGGTACGGTCGCGGTGGTCAGAACCAACGGGCAGATCGTCAGCGACATCACAGCGCTCGTTGTGGCCTATTACTTTTGTTGTGGAAGAGAATAGAATTGTGTTGGAAGTGCAGGGCATGGCTGCTGCGAGGCATGACCGCATAACTGTGTTGTTTGCACGTCTACAACACATATTGTCCGCGCTGGCGAATGTAGAAAATTTCAGTGAAAAACCCTGTTCTCAATTGCCACTGATGGACGAGGCTGATTTTCATGACATCTTAAAGGCGGGTAACTTTACGCATACGGTTGCGGCGGAAGTCAACACGGATGCACGTTCAGAACTGATAGAAAGAATCACACCGAATATTAATGAGCGGAAAGAGCGGCGCCAGTTCGCTTTGGTTAGCATAGAAGAGTGTAGTTATGCCAATTTACACGAAAAAGCAGATAGGTTTTGCCAATATTTGTTGGGGATGCTACCTGAAAAAAATGGCGTTATTGCCATATGTTTAGATAATTCAGCACTGACCGTTATTTTAGTGATTGCTGCGATGAAATTGGGATGTGCGGTGCTTCCCCTCAATCCGCGTGAGACTAAGGAAAAATTAGCACTTATTTTACAAGCAACAACCCCCGATATTGTTTTAACCTACGCGCATGCCGCGACCAAGATGCCACCATCGCATGAGGGTAAAATTATTCTTCTCACTCCCGATTCAATTGCTGAGATTTACGTTTCGCAAGAAGGGGAGGATATGGCTGTGACTGATGCTGATATTGAAAAAAGACGTTCGGCTAGTGCGGGTAATGATTTGTTGCTGATCAGCACTTCTGGCACCACCGGTGATCAACCTAAGGTTGTACGCGTACAGCCGCAGGCTTTTTTAAATTCCATGACAACGCGTCTTGCACAGTATAAAGATACGGCGAATGCAGAGATGCGTCTGGCTCTGTTAATGGCCCCAACATTTGATACTTGGTTTGCGGCGGTGTTTTGGGCTCTCATGCGCAGAGGTACCTTGTTTTTATTACCGGGTCATGTGTTACGTAGCACGTCGCCGAATAACGTACGATCAATTGTAGACTTAATCCAAAAAGAAGACATCACCGATGTGATTTGTGTGCCTGCACTCTATCAACGTGTATTAGATAGTGCAACAAAACCCTTGTCTACGTTAACACGTGTCATAGTCGGTGGGGATACATTATCTCCCACGTTGCTGAGCAGGCATAAGTTAATGGCTAATTGCGCTTGCTTGTTCATTGAATACGGGTTAACGGAGGCAGCTGTTTTCTCGACGAGTCATACCGTTGTACAACCGGGACAACTAGACGCACCTATAGCCATAGGTCTGCCGCTGGGTGGAAACAAGTTAGTGTTGCTTGATGACTATGATCAGCCCGTGCCACCTGGTCATAGTGGCATTGCTGCGATTGCTGGTGATCAAGTGAGTCCCGCTTATCTTTCTGCAGCGGAACCAGAGCAACACAGATTTAGGCAAATTACCGTAGGCAATCACATGCTTCCTGCTTTTGTAAGCAGTGATGTGATGACATATGACCCTGCAAATAGGGTTTTCATGTTTAGAGGTCGTAATGACTTTTTAGTTAAAGTGGGGGGGGTATTTGTTAATACCGATGAGATAATAGATGCACTCAAACGACATTCGGCTGTTAAAGACGCCATTGTGATCATGACCAAAGACAAAGAGTTAGCCGCATTTGTTGTGCCCAAAGACTTAGAAGCCACACTGACACACACACATGTTATTAAATTTTTGCGTGATCACTTACCAAGCCACATGTTGCCAAACAAAATAATTTTTAAGACAGCATTGCCTTTGACGTATCACCATAAGATTGATCGTATGGCATTACTTGGCGAAACAGAGATGCTGAAGCAACGGGGCACGGACAATAATTACGTGGAGCCGATTACTCCGATAGAATCTTACTTGACGCGATCATGGGCGACTATCTTGGGCTATGACCAAATTGGGGTGGAAGATAATTTTCTTGATTTGGGTGCGACGTCATTGCAAATAATCGACATGCTCACCAAGATATATCTGCGCTACGGCGTGTCCATTAAGCCGGAATTCATTTATGCACAACCCACGCTGCGTGCACTCAGCATCAAAATAACAGAGAGGTCGCCTGCGATTCCTGAGGTGTCTATGCAACTCCCCGAAGCGCTGCGCCAGGATTTAATGCGAGTGCAAGCATCGCCCGGTTTGCCTGTTACCCAACCAAGCGCAGTGTCCAGCGTATCTGCTAAGAACATCTTGTTGTTGGGTGCAACGGGATACATAGGATGTCATGTGTTGGCACGTTTGTTACAAGCGTACAATCCAGAGCAACGGATTTATTGTTTGATTCGTTTGAAATCCGTTAACCGATTCCAGCAGTTGCGCGACAATAGTGGCTTATCTGAGGTGTGGGGGCAACGCGTCAAACTTATCGTTGGGGATATCACTGAGGCAGATTTCGGTACGCACGGTGAACACTACAAATTGTTATGCGACAGCATCGACCTTATTATAAATTGTGTGGGTGAGGTTTCGCATTCATTACCTTATTCTTGTTTAAGAGCGGCTAACATCAATACGGTCGATAAGGTGATAAAACTAGCCTCTGTAAGACAAGCCGCAATCATTCATGTATCAACGTTGTCTTGTACTTTATCGGGATCAGATAAAAAAATTACAGAGGCGTTGCCTACACTCCCATTAGATGCGGTAAGGGAACAACAACTGGCAAGACTTGACCCGTACAATCAGAGCAAGTTTATGGCCGAGTGTGCGTTAGCAAAGGCTAGGGAATTAGGATTGACGGTGGCTGTGGTCAGGCCAGCCTGGATTTTATTGGCAGAGCGATCTGTCTTTAATATCTCGGTGCAAAGGCAAGATTTTGTTTCAGCCTTACTTGCAGGTTGTGCGCAAGTAAACGCGGTACCACAATTGGGGAAGATCTATATTGACGGCATGCCGGTCGATCAGATGGCTGCTGTTATTGCTCAGATCGTACAGATTATTGAGAGTCAACAGATAACGGGACTCACCGTCTATAACCTGCGTAATCCGCATCCGTCTCCTTGGCATGAGGTTGCATCACAGGCGCTGGGTGGT
Source organism: uncultured Gammaproteobacteria bacterium (assembly GCA_964646995.1). Classification (GTDB taxonomy): domain Bacteria; phylum Pseudomonadota; class Gammaproteobacteria; order CAZYIF01; family CAZYIF01; genus CAZYIF01. The sequence goes on along the minus strand of CAZYIF010000003.1, from coordinate 19,960 downwards.
GATGAGGGTATCCGGTGGCTAAGCTATGCTGACTGGCGTACTAAAATAGCGGATGCGGGAGAACACAATGCGCTTTACCCTTATCAACTCATGTTATCTGCGAGGCCGCCAGAGGGAGGGGGGGACTTATTGACCCTGATCAATCCTTACGTTCCTGCCGCAGATAATCGCTATGAGGTATGTTGCGAACAAGCGAATTCTGTATTCGAAGAAAAACAATACAAATATAGTGCGTATCTTGAACTTATAGATGCTGTTGTCAAAGAAACGGGGGTGCACACGCTACTGTGTGCAAAATAACAACGTTTAGGGTGGACTAAAAGGAATTGCATATGATGAAGAGTACGGATCGCTCAGGCACGTTAAGTGGATACCTCAGCGAACAAGAAAAGCAAAGCATCCGTTGGATAATTAAGAGCATACCCGGCTGCATTTATTATAAAGATGTCAGTGGTTTTTATTTTGCTTACAGTAGCTATTTACTGGAAGAGTCTAAAATTAATGGCAAAGTGTTGGATATTATCAACAAAACAGATTACGACTTTTTTCCTAAAGAACAGGCCGACAAACTCCGTGAAAATGATAAGCGCGTTATGTCGGAAAAACGAGCGCTTTGCTTTGAAGAAGAAGTTGTTTTGCCCAACGGTGATAAGAAATATTATCAAGTCATAAAATCACCCTTATGGAATGAAAAGGGAGAAATTGCGGGGGTCATCGGTAATTCTATTGATATGACGGATAAAAAGACCATAGAAACCTTAGAAAAAGAAAACTATGCAGCACAAGAGAAAATCGGGGTTATGCAATTGCTAGCGGCGAGTATTGCGCACGAGTTGCGTACGCCCATTACAGCGGCGCAGTTTGCTGCAATGGGTATCACGAAGTTTTTGCCACAGTTGCTGCAGGTGTATTATCTTGCACAAGAGAAAGGTTTGGTCGAACAACCCATTCAAGCGATGCAACTCAAGGCGTTGGAGAATGTACTGATAGCGCAGGACCGGCAACTGAGAAATTGCCATCATATTATCGACATACAGCTCAAAAACATCAGCGTCCATCAAGTCACAAAAAATAATTTTGCCATTGAAGCAATCGAGCAAGTTATCCACGAAGCGATTGCAGAATACCCCATGTCCCCGGAGCAAAAAGGATTAATTACGAATAAAATCGCTAATCAAAGTCTTGTTTTTATAGACCGTGTGCTGTTTAAACATGTGATTTGGAATTTATTGAAAAATGCATTTTACTTCATTGCCGCTGCGGGAAAAGGCGACATTAGCTTGTGGTCAGAAGAGGGTGACAACACGATTATTATTTACTTAGAAGATACCGGTAAGGGTTTGTCGGATCTGCAAACTAAAAAAATATTTGAAAAATTTTACACGCAAAGTTCGGGCGGCACTGGGCTGGGCCTTTCTTTTTGCCAACTGGTGATTGAGGCCAGTGGTGGTCAAATATTCTGTGAAGGGCGCGAGGGAGAATTTACGCGCTTTAAAATAATATTGCCCAAACAAGCAAAGTAGTTTTTTTATGCGATAAGCATATACCCATTACACTTCAAAATGCGATTTTTGCGTTTTCAACAACTCGGCCGCAAGCGACCGAGATTGTTTCCTTGATGGGTTCGCCTGCGCGAAGTAAATTCGCGCGGACGGCGACCAGAGAGGAGCTATTGCATAAGCTCCCCTCTGGACTCCCCATCGCTTTGTCTCACCCGCACGCGGGCGAGATTTCTCTTTGAAATGTTCTCTACACGATAGGGTTTCCAAAGGGGAGAATCGCGTATCGATCCTTTGGTGACCGCGCACACATACTTTGTCTAGGTCATCAAAACAGGAAATACCGCGCGATCGTCCCATGAAAATTCGCACCTTGAAGTGCGAGCGGTATATACCGCTCAATTACTCAGGCGGTGTTGTTCCATGGCCATTACGGCTTTGATGTTGTCAGGTTTATAGCCGCCATTTTCCAGAAAAATACGGTGTACTCTGCGTTCTGCTGCGGTAGATTTCACGGGTGGTTGTTGTGCTGGCCTGATCCACGGATTATTCTCCAAATAACCCCAGAAACGTATCTTGAGTGCTTCACTTAAACGTTCATCCGGACTGGTGATATATAACTGACGCAGATACTCGCCACCTCCACTGATTGAGTGTGTCGCTTCGGCATTTTGTGCTGCTGTTATGGCGTAACGTGCTACGGTTTGTAAGGAAGGTAAGTCGTGATTGGCGTTCAGTGCTAGACTGATACCGCTGTACTGTTGTACGTTGCGTAACATCCATTCTAAGGTGATATCTGATAATAAACCAATATGTCCATCACGTACGGGATAACCGCCACCTATATCGCCATGCGCACCCGGAAACCAACATTGCTCAGAGCGTGTATGTCCTATGTCCGCTAGCCATAGGCTAGGCGCAAAGTTATCCCTGCGTTCATCCACGGCGAGTGCGTGATAGGCATTCGCAACGATTTTACTGAGACGCAGGTCGTGAAATTGATATTTCGCATGATTCTTATCGCCTAGATATTCGGACATATCGGTGACGGATTTGGGAATGCCTAATGCACCCACCGTATCCCATACACCTAAAAAATTAATCCGTAAGCGCGTATCTGCGTCGTGCGTAGCCTCACTCTTGCCATACAGCGGATATGCATAGGCATTGAAAAACGCAGTTGCGTTGCTGCCATTTACGTGATCAATGGGATCACGTGAGCGGTAAATGACATAACCTTCATTCACCGCATCGGACAATGATTTACTTGTAGGCAAGCGTGCGGGATTAATTAAACCGATGTTACGGATAAATCCTACTAAGCTACGTGCGGAATAGGCGCCACGACTAAAACCAAACAATAAAATCTTATCTCCGGGTTGATACGCATCGGCTAAAAAAGCATAAGCGCTTTTGACAATCTCATCTAAGCCAAAACCAAAGGCACCCGCCATAAATTTATTGTAGGTATGTCTGACAAAGTCGCGCATTTGCCCGCTTAATTGTTCTAACAAATGGGTTGTTGAGGCGTGTGCTTCGTCGCTCCACCCGGGAGATGTGCCAACCCCCTTACTATAAAACGCCGTTTGCGTGGCAGTCGTTTTTACGCTGGTATAACCGGAGGGATGTATCACGGGTTTGCCCTCGTTCGCCAAGGCATCAAATAATTTGGCAACATTGGTTTGAGTTAGCACCGCGATTTGCGCGTCAATAAAAGCTTGTTGTGCAGATGCAGAATCGAATGCACGAGACGTTGCAATTTGCGTCGCAGCGGCTTGTGCGGTCGCGGCTGCATCTTTGTCATCCCAGGTACCGTCAAAGCATACCACAATAGTCTTAGGCATCAGTCACTCCTTTGTCTGGAACTCTACCGCTAGCGAATAACAGGAACGAGCATCATACCGCTCGCACTTCAAAATGCGAATTTAAGTTAACTGTTTGCGTGGCATACTGGTTTTATGACCGGTACAAAGTACGTGTGCACGGCCACCAAAGGGGAGAATCGCGAGTCTCCTCTTTGGAAACCCCATCGCGTAGAGAACACTGCAAAATGCCAAAAGTGCATTTTGAAGTGTGATAGTATATCGCACAGCGGCTAACAACCACGGATATTGATCGATTAAACAAGTGATCCAACTGAGTTAAACTGGCTCCCCGGAACGGACTCGAACCGCTGACCCAGTGGTTAACAGCCACTTGCTCTACCGACTGAGCTACCGGGGAATTAAAGTAGCGTATACTAAATGACGCAGCCTACTTGGGTCAACATTTTAAAGAAAAAAATCTCATCCGCTTGCTGATGAGATAAAGGGGGCGTCCCGAGGGAAGCTTATGCGAGCTTAACCTCGGGTCGCCGCTGCGCGACTATTTCGCGCAGGCGAAATAAATTAAGGAAACAATCTCGGTCGCTTGCGGCCAAGTTGTTTAACGCGAAGTTATCACGTCGCTGATTCTATTTAATGCATCATCCAAAATTTCTGTACTCGTCGCAAATGATAGGCGGAAATAGCCTGGACTGCCAAATTCGGTACCAGGCACCACCGCAACCTTGGCTTTTGTTAGCAAATAATCGGCAAAATCCACATCAGAATTCAAATTTAAATGGCGCAATGCCTCGCGTATATCGGGAAACAAATAAAACGCACCGTCAGCAGCCAAGCAGGATATGCCCGGTATCGCTTGCAACCGAGCTAACACTCGGTCATGACGCTGCTTGAATACAGCCGACATTTCACTGACGCATTGTTGCGAACCGGATAATGCTGCCTCCGCCGCTTTTTGTGAAATGGAACAGGGATTTGATGTGGATTGGGATTGAATCTTTTTCATCGCTGCTATCAGCTTGGCAGGTCCTGCCGCGTAACCAATACGCCAGCCGGTCATCGCGTAGGATTTAGAAACGCCGTTTATTACCACGGTACGCTCATACAATGCAGGGCAGGCATTGAGAATATTGCACAAAGGTGCTTGACCCCAATAGATATGTTCGTAGATTTCGTCGCTCAATATTACCACCTGTGGATGTGCGAGTAATACCTCTGCCAAGGCCGATAATTCTTGCTTGCTGTAGGCCATGCCGGTTGGGTTAGAGGGACTATTTAAAAGTAATAAACGTGTTTTGGGCGTGATGGCGTGGGCGAGTTGCTCGGCATTAATTTTGAAATATTGTTGCGGCGTGGTTGTTATGATCTTAGCTTGGCCTTCGGCTAGCGCGACCATATCAGGGTAGGAAACCCAATAAGGTGCGGGAATCAGCACTTCATCGCCTGGATTCAGTAATGCTTGCAACAGGTTATAGATAGCTTGCTTGGCTCCACAGGATACCAGGATTTGTTCTGGGGCATAGGAAAGCTGATTGTCATTAGCGAGTTTACGAATAATGGCTTGTTTCAGACTAGGGATCCCATCTACCGGTGTGTAGTAAGAAAAGTTGTTCTCGATCGCTGCGATGGCCGCGGCCTTGACATGCGATGGCGTGGCGAAATCAGGTTCCCCTACGACGAGGCTGATGATATCCTGGCCGGCGGCTTTGAGTTCGGCAGCACGTGCGGCTAAGGCTAATGTGGCAGAGGGTTTGACTTGTTGTACGCGGGTAGATAATGATACGCTCATGGTTTCCTCCTTATCGTTAACCGGCTAAGCATAACGGTTTACAGGCTACTTGTCTGCAGGCTTGCGTACCGCTAGCGGTATAAATTGAGATCCAACATGAATAAACCGTTTCGCATAGAATCTGCCTTCCTGCCGGCTGGCGACCAACCTGCTGCTATCGCGCGGCTGAATCAAGGCTTAGGCGATGGTTTGGCGCAGCAAACATTACTCGGTGTGACGGGGTCGGGCAAAACATTCACGATTGCGCAAGTGATCCAAACGCAACAGCGTACCGCGTTGATCTTGGCGCCCAATAAAACATTGGCCGCCCAGTTGTATGGGGAAATGAAAGATTTTTTCCCACACAATGCGGTGGAATATTTCGTGTCATACTACGACTATTATCAGCCCGAAGCCTACGTGCCGGCATCCGACACGTTCATTGAAAAAGATGCTGCGATTAACGAACACATAGAACAAATGCGTTTATCTGCAACCAAAGCCTTGATGGAGCGTCGCGACACGATTATCGTTGCCACGGTATCTGCTATTTATGGTTTAGGTGATCCCAACGCTTACTTAAGCATGGTGTTGCAGCTGCGCCAGGGCGAACAGTTGGATCAACGCGTGTTGTTACGCCGTTTAACCGAATTGCAATACAAGCGTAACGATGTGGCATTCGAACGCGCGACCTACCGCGTGCGTGGTGACGTCATTGATGTTTTTCCTGCTGAATCAGAACGCGAAGCGGTGCGTGTGGAATTGTTTGATCGAGAAATCGAGCGCATCAGTCATTTTGATCCCTTGACCAATGAGACCTTACGTGTCGTTAGTCGTGCCACTATCTATCCCAAGACCCACTATGTCACGCCGCGTGAAAAAGTATTAGAGACCATTGAATTCATCAAACAAGAGTTACAACTACGCTTAGAACAGTTGTACGCAGCCAACAAATTGGTGGAAGCACAGCGTTTACAACAACGCACGCAATTTGATATTGAAATGATGGTGGAGTTAGGTTATTGCTCCGGTATAGAAAATTATTCGCGTTATCTTTCGGGTCGTGCGGCGGGCGAACCACCACCGACTTTAATGGATTACCTACCCACGGATGCCTTGTTGATCATTGATGAATCGCATGTCACTGTGCCACAGTTGTCGGCCATGTATAAAGGTGATCGTTCACGCAAAGAAACGCTGGTTGAATACGGTTTTCGTTTACCCTCAGCGCTAGACAATAGACCCTTGCGTTTTGAAGAATTCAGCCAATTAGCCTTGCAAACGATTTACGTTTCCGCGACCCCCAGCGTCTATGAGCTAGAACGTTCAGGTGCCGTTGTCGAGCAAGTGGTAAGACCCACCGGTTTATTGGACCCTGTCATCAGTGTGCGTCCTGCCAGTGCCCAAGTCGATGATCTGTTATCGGAAATTCGTCATTGCGTGACGCAAGGATCACGGGTTCTAGTGACCACCCTCACCAAACGTATGGCAGAAGACTTAACCAGTTACCTCGCAGAACATAATGTCAAGGTGCGCTATCTACATTCTGATATTGATACCGTAGAGCGGGTAGAAATTATTCGCGATTTTCGCTTAGGCGCTTTTGACGTGTTGGTTGGTATTAATTTATTGCGTGAAGGCTTAGATATGCCCGAAGTCTCTTTAGTGGCTATTCTCGATGCGGACAAAGAAGGGTTTCTGCGTTCTGAACGTTCCTTAATTCAGACCATAGGCCGTGCTGCACGTAATCTCGCCGGACGCGCGATCCTCTATGCCGACAAGATGACGGGGTCGATGCAACGTGCTATCGATGAAACCAACCGGCGCCGCGAAAAACAACAATTATTTAATGAGCAACATCAGATTACGCCGCGCAGCATACACAAAAAAATAGTGGATGTGTTAGAAACCGGATACGAGGGCGACAAAGGCAGTGGCACAAGTCATTGGGCAAATACCCATGCAGCACATAAACCACTGCTTTCCCCGCAACAGATCAGCAAGCAAATCAAACAGATGGAACAACAAATGTTGAGTAAAGCACGTGATTTAGACTTTGAAACCGCCGCGCAATTACGCGATCAGATACATGTATTGCGTGAACAGTTATTACAGGTATAGAAAGGAGTCGCCATGCCCATACTCACGCCGCCCACAGACACGGTTATTGCCACGATGGTACAACGCGCATTAGAGGAAGACATAGGCAGTGGAGACATTAGTGCAGCCTTATTAGATGCGAATGCACAAGCACGCGCAAGCATCATCAGTCGCCAAGCGGCTGTGTTGTGTGGTTGTGCATGGGTGGATGCGGTGTATCAGCAATTAGATAGTGAGATCCGTATCGATTGGCAAGTGCAAGATGGCGCCGTGTTACACCCCGATCAGTTGTTGTGTACTGTACAAGGCAACGCGCGTAGCTTGCTGACGGGTGAACGTTGTGCATTGAATTTTTTGCAGACATTGTCTGCGACAGCCACTGTCACTGCAACTTACGTACACGTATTAGCAGGTTATACCACGCAATTACTCGATACCCGTAAAACCTTACCCGGTTGGCGTCACGCACAAAAATACGCGGTACGCTGTGGCGGAGGTCATAACCATCGCATGGGGCTATACGATGCCTTTTTAATTAAAGAAAACCACATTGCAGCGTGTGGCTCGATTAGCCGTGCGGTCGCTACAGCGCGACACTTATTCCAGGACAAACGCATAGAAGTCGAAGTGGAAACCTTGCCGCAGTTGCAAGAAGCATTGGACAATCGTGTGGAATTTATCTTACTGGATAATTTCATCTTGGCCGATATCTATCAAGCGGTACAGATCACCCGAGGTCGCGCACGTTTGGAAGTCTCGGGCGGGGTAGACCTGAATAACATTAAAATGATTGCCGCAACGGGCGTAGATTTTATTTCAGTGGGGGCGCTCACCAAACACATTCAGGCTATTGATTTATCGTTACGCGTATGCTGCTGATTTAATCCGTTTTTCATTTGAGATAACTACGCCTCTCAGCGCACCATGTCATCCCGAAGGGAGGGATTTCAGGAATGTTTGCATCCCGAACGTCGCAACTAAAACCAGTGTCATCCCGAACGTAGTGAGGGATCTTTCTAATGGGTGTCATCCCGCACATCGCAACGCGATGGAGGGATCTCGTGATGGTTGCACGGTGCTATTAGTGGGTATGTGCCACCTGAACGAGATCCCTCGTTACACTCGGGATGACAACAAAGGATGTTATTCCGAACGTGAGTGAGGAATCTCGATGCGGTTGCATAGTGTCGTTAATGAGTATACCGGTAATCATACAACGGCACAAATGCAGCAATACTTTTTGGAATCAGTGGGATACACAAACGTTGTGCCTGTATTTGAATATCCGGATCTTCATAATGACTGGTCACTAAGATAGACTTATCGGCATAGTGTAGCTTCTCAATCAATGCCAAGCCGCTTATTGCTTGATTAACGAGTTCAAAATCACACAGCAATAAACTGTTTTTTACGTGATGTGGCAATAAATTGTTGACACAGTGTTCTAACTTATCGGCGCAAGAGAAAAAAGACAAGCGCACACCGATAGATAAAAATTTATCGAGACGATTACGCCACAGATCGTGAATCGATTGATCATCATCTAGGATCAGGATGTGTTGCTCAGCCCGTATGACGATTTTCTCGACGAACCAGCTCGGGACTTCTCCACGCGGTAAAATGATTTTCACCGTTGTTCCTTGGCCCGGCGGTGATTCAATCAGGATATTGCCGCCAAAACGCGTCACTGCACTGTATGCATGATACAAACCCAAGCCATCGCCACCTTCTGTCATCGCCTCTTTGCCATAACTAAAACCGTACTCTTTAATTTGGGGTAGAATATTCGCGGGTATGCCAATACCATCATCATGAATAATCACGCTAATGCTGTCTTGTTGGCCTGTCACATTGATAATAATTTCATGCGCGTTATCATCACACGCATCGATACTGTTATTGATAATATTAGAAAGTGCGCGCTTAAAATATGCGGCATTCATGTTGGCAAATAACCCATAAGACGCATCTAAGCAGAGATTGATTTTGATATTTTGTCGATTGCGTATTTGCATACGCTTTTCAGAGACGATGGAATCAACCACAGAGGAGAGCATATGCGGTTGTAGTACTTGTGTTTCTGTAATTGTGCTTTCTGTTTGTGATTTGCTGTAAAGGTCGTTGGCAATATCATTGATGCGTGATATGGCAGAACGCATCAAATGACGTTTTTCTTCGATCAATTCCGGCAGCTGAGAGAGCAACAACGTTAAACAGGCCAAGGGGCTACGGATATCGTGCCCCACTTGTTTGGCTGTTTTTACTTCGGCTTCCAATTGCGCTGTTTGTTTGATACTGGCGTGCAACACTTTGAGTGTTTCATTGAGATTATGTAATTCGCTAAGCGCATAGGCGGGCAAGCTATGATGCGCTAAGCCAGAGGGAGTAAGATTACACCCCAACGCCTTCAGTGGGTTGAGTAAACGACGATTCACACAGAACCACAAATAGGTGAACAATACCACGATGCCGATCACTTCTAACAGAAATAAAAGGGTCAATGCACTGGCGTTCCACGGTATATTTCCCCCGTCAAATGCATAGAGATTGAGTGTGGCAAACGATTGCTTGCCTAAATCTAAGGTATAAGACTTAGTCGGCATTTTTTGCGTAACCTGTCCTGCGCGCAAGGTTTTACCGTTATAGCTAAGACTTAAACCTATATCACGATATTGACTGATTTCATTGAGTAAGGTTTGTTGGATATTGACATTACCAATCAGAATATTGCTCATGATCTCATTTTTATAGATCTCATAGGTTGCATCACAATGTTGTATACGCAAATTTGTGAGATATTGCTTAGCACTATTGCGAATTTGAAAACCGTTAAAAATAACCAAACCCAAAACGACTGTTACCAGTAAACAAACGATTTGAATAAATAATTTTTTTGCTTTCACGGCGATAGTTCCGTCAGCATATCCACCAGATAAATCGGTCGGCTGGCAAATGCCGAACCCGGTTTAAAGGAGAAATCGCCTGCAACGCCATGGTGAATCCCGTGTGTGATGCAATGACGAAATCGCCTGGCATCGTATTTATCGCCAGGTTTTGCGTAGTTGTAACATTTTATCGCCAGCTGATCAGCGTCGTAGGTGAGCAAATCAATAAGTAATGGACTTCGTTTAAAAGTCACTGAGAATTCATCAGAAAATCTATTATTTTTAAAATTTTTCTGTTGCGGAACAATATCTGTTAATAGGACCTTATCTGCAGCAGAAAAAATGTATTTTATTTTTTGAAATACATTTAAGTTTACATGCCAAGACGAAGATCCTATTATGCTGACATTTTTTCCAATCAATCCATTCCTGTACATTTCAATTAAGGCTTTTATCGACGCAAGTGGATAGCTAAAAAAAACCAGGGTGTAGTGTTTGTCTTTATGTCGAATAATTTCTTTCATGTCAAACGTTCCATAATGTGGAATAGGAATTTCTGTAATAGCACCTTTATAGGCATGCTTAAATAGATTTAATTCGGCATTACTATAAAAATTTGTTGTTTCATAGAGCACGAATACTTTTCCGGGATTTTTCAAGTCTTTTAGGCCTTGCGCAATAGGTTTAATAAACTGCTCTGTATTTGGTAATAAGCAGAAGACATAAGGATATTGCGTGTTTATCTCATTGGCTCCGCAGCTAGGGGAAATAGTAACAATATCTTTTTCCCTCAAAAGAGGTGCGATCAGTAGGCATGCGCGGCTAGTATGTACTCCTAGAATAACGTTGCAACTACCTATAGCACTTATTTTCCTTAGCAATTGGTTATCCTCTTCAGTGGAAAATAATAGATAATCACTAAATTTATTTTCAGCGAAAGCTATCGTATGCTCATAAGCAAATGAATTATAATACAGTACAATAGAAGATAGTTTTGGATTGTCGTTAATACAGATAAAGGCTAGCGCTCTTTGTGCAAACAAAAAAGTAAGGAGAAACACAGATAACAAAATAATTGTTTTCAACAACTCACCCGCAAGCGGATGCGGTTTCTTTACGTTAAATCCCATCATTTTTTTCCTGTTTACATATTCTGTTTAAAACACAAACAAACCAGCCGGCACTGAGCACATAACCCGCTGGGAACATGGATCGTTATTTTTCTGTGCGTATCTAATAGAGATATGAAATAAAAACAGGCCGCATAAGCGATGATGATCAGTAAACTCCAACTGTTTGCAATAGCCACAATTTCTCCTGCTATATCTGCATCAAATTTTCCCGCAAAATGTGCGCGCAAATCCGCCCTGAAGTGATTAAACCCAATACTAACCCTGAAAAATCACCTTGCCACTAAAAAACTGCTTGAGAATCCTCATCGTGTAAAGAAGACACCGAGTTTTCGAGCAAACACATAATAGTTAGCTTCTTTTCTTCATACCGTTGCTACAACCACCGCTATATAGTATTTCTCCCTGCCAATAAGCGCTGTTGCTGGATAAAAATAAGGTTCCCACTGTGTTGCCGGAATTTGCCAGGATTCTTGCTTTGTACCAAAAAATGGAATACGACGGCGTGCGCGCACTTCTTCTATAAAACCTTGTACATCAGGCTCTTGTTCGTTGATCTCAATAAAATCGTTCAGTGAAGCATCCGTGTGAACGACGAAATAGCATTTTTTTCCGGATTTAGTATACGTCACGAAACTGCCGTATTTATCGCTGAGATAATATTCAGCGATAGCGTTTTTTGCCACCCACGTTAAAAAATAATCGATAAATGCGGGATCCGAGACGGCAAATTTCTTTTCGGCTTCTAACGCACACAATGCAGGGTAGGTTTGTTGGCAGAAAAACGCTAGGCTCAGTTGTTTGACCTGATCATGAATGGTTTCAGCAAGCGACATGTCATTTTTCTCGATAAACTTGCTGATGGCGCCTTGGTTAAACGCGTCAATGATATTTTTTTCGCTCGCACGTCCCGTTAAGAGTATGCGTTTGCTTGGCAATGTTAACTGGTGGCAAAAGGCAAGGCCATCCATTTCGTTCATTTGATAATCCACGATACACACGCTCACTTCACTGTGACGATTAGGCTCTTGTGCCAACAACATCAAATCAGCAATATTTAGATCGAAGGGCGCATGCGCAGCACTGTAATAATTATCGTGTTCCGTATCGCTGGATAACAAGGGGTAACGCTGAAAAACAGATACCCTGTGTTCCATCGCGTTTAAACAAGCGCGCGGGGAAGTAAAACTTTCTATACGATAATCCTTACTCAGACAACGTTTCCCCATCTCTAATAGCAAGGGATCATCGTCTACCCAAACAACGGTGCTGGGGAAAAATACTAACGGCAGGAACTCTATCATCTCTATTCTCCTGATAAGGTTGGATAAGAATAAATGCACACTGCATGTGACTTAGACCATTTACTGCGACAATAATTGACTGCGATAGGCTTATTCGCAAAGGGAAGCGAACGTTTCAATAACTCGGTCGCAAGCGGATGCGGTTTCTTTACGTTAAATCCCATCATTTTTTTTCTGTGCATAGGTGCTGTTTAACACATAAATAAACCAGCCGGCACTGAGCATATAACCCGCTGGGAACATGAGCGTTATTTTGCTGTGCGTATCATATAGAGAGATGAAATAAAAACAGGCTGCATAAACGATGATAATCGGTAAACTCCAACTGTTGGCAATAGCCAAAATTTCCCCTGCTATATCCGCATCGAATTTTTTTGCGAAATGTGCACGCAAGTCCGCCCTGAAGTGATTAAACCCAATACTCACCATGGAAAAACAAACGATCACGACAGCAAAATTTTTTTCATATAAATAAGCAGTAATAGAGCCCACTACCAACACCAAGAAGAAAAAAGCAGTTCTAAACACAGAATTTATTTTTTCTGTCACATATCCATGTGTGAGTCCTGCTGTGACAGCGGCAATACCAAACACTATTTCAAGCGTGCAAGAGACATCGATAGAATGATAAAACGGCGCTCGCGCAAGAATAGGTAAAAGCATGTTGACGATATTTAGTGTGGGTAAGACTAAAGAAAATGCTAAGGTATATTTTATTCGAGTTAAGGCCAACGTGGCTGCTATTTGGGGTTCGCGTTTTTTCAACAACTCGGCCGCAAGCGGATGAGATTTTTTTCTTTTAAATTTTCCTATAGAAAAAATGTTAATGTTAGCTTCTAGGCTAGCGCAAAACGCTGCTAACAGAAATCCTGCAAAAATCCCCCAGTAAGGCAACATTGGGTTAAATCTTTCTGTCAACATAAGAAAGAGTGGCCCGCACAAAAAGCCAATCTGGGTAGCTGCACTGACAATGCCACTGAATTGTCGTGTCAGTGACAAATCCATTTTTTGCGAAGACTCAACAAACCATTTCTCTAAGCTAATGTCACCTAAAAACATAAGCATCCACATCACTGAGTAACACAGGAAAAATAACGGGAGGTTCGTGTGCATAGTATACAATACTGACAACATAAGCGCCGCAGAGGATAACCAGGCAAAAACGGCTATTTCCCTACAATTCATTGCACTTAATCTGAAATAAACAGGCCTAGCAAAAGCGGCTGGCGCATAGCTAAGTGTCATCATGACAACCAGTGCCAGTAAGCCTGATTGACCAGGCGATTTTAAAATATCCCAGCCCGTTACCAATAAAATACACGCTTGTGCAGTTCTATAAAAGAACATGGTTGCTAAATAGGGTAACCACTGCGTCTTCATGAAAAATCACCTCACCACTAAAAAACTGCTTGAGAATTAATTTGGTGTGCGAACAGCGTTGCAATGCCAAGTCGCAGTTGCTTCAATGGCGACTTGCGATTATTTACCTGTGTTTGAAAGGAAGGATGACTCATGGTACGGTCCTTGTGCATAACGAACAGCAATTTAGCACAAGGATAATTATGTTTCAATTAGTATATGGCATTTTGCACCTGGCATTTTTGTCACGCTTACCGACAATCTATCCATTGATCCAAACGGTTTTTGTAGATCCCACCTTGTGATGAAACATCACAGTGGGTGTTGGCTATGCGTCCTCAGCACGAACGGATAGGGGATGGATCGTGTCTTTGATACATAACACGCGACGTTGTGCAGAAAATTGAGTGCCAAACAAATCCAGCGCTTGTGCGCGCATCTGCGTGGCATGGTGAGTGAGATAATGATCCAAGGCCGTTTGGCTTTCTACTAGATAATGCACGCAAAATTGACTTTGCGCGGTGGTGCTAGCAATGCTGTGAATCGTTGCGCGCAAGAAACCAGGGTGCTGCAGCATGTAGTGACAATGCTGTTGTAGCCATGTGTAATAACGGGTTGCAACGTCTTGAGCTACACGGATGTTTACTTCGTAAATTAGCATAGTCGCTAACACTCCGTGACGTTAACCGCAAGGCCTCCTTGCGATGTTTCCTTGTAGCGACTCATCATATCTCTGCCGGTTTCACGCATGGTGATGATGACTTTGTCTAGACTTACTTTTTTATGTTTAGCGTCTTCCATTAACGCCAGTCGCGCTGCATTGACCGCTTTGACAGCGCCCATGGCATTACGCTCTATGCAGGGGATCTGTACCAATCCGCCCACCGGATCGCAGGTCATACCCAAATGATGTTCCATGGCGATTTCCGCTGCGTTTTCTACTTGAGCAAGGTTACCGCCTAATACAGCGGCTAACGCGCCGGCCGCCATCGAGCTTGCTACACCGATCTCACCTTGACAACCGACTTCAGCGCCGGAAAGAGAGGCGCCTTTTTTATAGAGGATGGCAATGGCTGCGGCTGTCAGTAGAAAATCAATGATGTGATCGTCAGTGACGTGTTGATGGTAATTCATATAATAGGTCAACACGGCGGGGATAATGCCTGCGGCACCGTTGGTTGGGGCAGTGACGATGCGACCGCCCGCTGCATTTTCTTCGTTGACTGCCATGGCATAGACATTTAACCAATTCATCATGTCGTGCTGTGCGTCGGGTTGCGGCGTAGGGCCGTGTTGGAGTTTTTGATACAGTTCCGATGCGCGGCGTTTTACGTGCAATTTCCCCGGTAAAAAGCCGGGGGTAGCACACCCCTTATCGATGCAGCTGCGCATGATGCCGTAGATTTGCAACAAGCGTTGACGTATCTCTGTCACACTATGCCAGGTTTGTTCGTTGCTTAGCATGAGTTGTGCGATCGTGCAATTCTGCGTTTGGCAATGGTGTAATAGTTCAGCGGCAGTAGTAAAGGGAAAGGGCACAGTCGCGGTAGTTGGGGCGAGTGCTATCTCTTGCGCCGTCACAATGAAACCACCACCGATCGAATAATATTCGCAATGAGACAATAAGTGTGTGGCTTGATACGCCGAAAAGCGCATGCCGTTACTGTGTGACGCGAGCACTTGATCGGTGTGAAACAACAAATCCGTACTGACGTTGAACCTTATTTGGTGTTGGCCGTGTAGGGGTAAGAGTCCTGTGTCGGCGATCGTTGCACTGCGTGAACGCACACTGTCGGGTGCTACACTCTCTGGTAATTGTCCCGCCAAGCCATTCAGGATGGCAACGTCAGTGCCGTGGCCTTTGCCGGTGAGTGCGAGGGAACCGTACAGTTCAACACACAACCTGTCGGTTTGATTTAGTAGTTGTTGCTCGGCCAGCGTACGCACAAATTGATAAGCCGCACGCATGGGGCCCACCGTATGTGAACTAGAAGGCCCTATTCCTATGGAAAATAATTCAAATACACTGATGGTCATTGGGGATATACTCGTCATGGATTCCTTAGGATTCTATAGAAGTTTGGCTACGAAGCAAAGCATACTTCTGTTGCCTCCCACGGATTGCTGGGTTGGTAATGCGGGATGCAAAGGCGCAACGGGGAGGATGGTTAGGTCCCCAGGTCGTGGCAGGTTAAAACGATTGCTAGGAATATTCCGGTCAGTTATAGCGCAGGGGCCTGAATTCCACAAAATAGCGAGCAGCGTGTGACGAAGTAATGACGACTTGCTTATAAATTAATTGTTTTAGATCTAGTTTTTTTGCGGTTACTTAGGCAGAATGCGCTATTCGTATTGCGTTGTATGGGTCATATTTGGATAACACAAAGGAGTAGCAATGAAACTATTAAAAACAGCGGCCATTCTCGGTTTAGGCCTCTTCTGTCTGCAAGCCAATGCTGCTGAAGACGCAGTCTCTGGTTTTACCTCAGAAGTTGACAAAGTTAGCTACACCTTGGGTGCGGATATGGGTGTTAACTTTAAGAGTAACGGCATTGCGCTTAATCCAGAATTGTTGGCACAAGGGCTTAAAGAAGGTTTCGCTGGGGAAAAATTACGTATGACCACTGAAGAAATGCAAAAAACACTGGTTAGCTTTCAGCAAGATTTACAAAAGAAACGCGCTGCGGCGTTTGCTGAACTCAGCAAAAAGAACACCCAAGAAAGCAGCAAATTTTTTGCCGAAAACAAAAAGAAACCCGGCGTAGTCGAATTAAAAGATGGTTTGCAATATAAGGTCATCAAGGCAGGTAGCGGCAGCGTGCCCAAGGCCGAAGACACCGTGACAGTCAACTACGAGGGACGTTTACCGGATGGCAAAGTATTCGATAGCTCTTATCAACGCGGTGAACCCGCTACCTTTCCGGTTAACAAAGTCATTCAAGGTTGGAAAGAAGCCCTGCAGTTAATGCCTGCTGGTTCTACCTGGGAAATTTATGTGCCTGCTGAATTAGCCTACGGTAACTTAGGCGTAAATGGCATCATCGGGCCTAATCAATCCTTGATTTTCAAAGTAGACTTGTTATCCATTAAACCCGTAAAGAAAGGGTAAGAGTCTCTTCTGCTTTTACACAAAGGCCAGTTTACTGGCCTTTGTTTTTGGTGTTGCGTGTTGACCCTTCCAGACGTCACTGGGTGACTCCTCAGGGCGAGTGGGGATTACTATCAAATGGTCGTAGGTTTTTACAAGTGATTTGATCAGTGCAGCATTTTGCTGAATAGTCAACGATGAGGCTGAAATAGGCATGAGTGATCTATATTCCTTGTTACGTATACAATTACAGCAGCATGGCTTAGACAATACAGAGATAGATAGCGCAGCGCTGATGCGGGTGTGGCCTGAGTTGTTGGCTAGCATCAGCCGCACTTATCTCGCTACAGATTCATATCGTCAAGCCTTAGAACGTGATTTAGCTGCCGCCAATTACGAAAAGAAATTACTATCCGATAAAGTATTACGTGTAGAAGAAGAATTATTGCATAGAGAAAGTCAGTTGAATTATTGTGCGAGTCACGATTTTTTAACTGAATTGCTCAATCGCAATGAATTCACCAAATACATTACGCGTTTATTACAAAACATGGACACCACACAAACACATGCGGTTTTGCACATTGATGTGGATCGCTTCAAAGTCGTCAACGACAGTTGTGGACAGCAAGCCGGCGATCAACTATTGCGCCAACTTGCACACTTACTGATGAATAAGCTGCAACCCTGGGAATTTTACTTAGCACGACTCGGTGGTGATGAATTTGGTGTGTTGCTGGTCGGCATCAATGAAGAAGACAGCGTACGCGTAGCCGAGCAAATCTGTGATGCCATTCAACAATGCCATTTTTTATGGGAAAAAATGGATTTTTCGTTGGCCGCTAGCATCGGTGTTTTATGTTTTAATCATGAATTCAGTAGCCCGCAAGCGGTATTAAGCAAAGCCGATAGCGCATGCTATTTAGCGAAAGATTATGGGCGTAACCGTGTTTGTCTGTTTCAAGAAAAAAGTATCGATGTCACCCGACATAACCAAGAAGTTCATTTATTAAATGAAATGAATGGCGCGCTACAGGAAAATCGATTTTGCCTGTATGCACAGACGATCGTACCGTTAAAACATCTCGATGAAGGCAAAGTCCATTGTGAAATATTGCTACGCATGTTAGATAGAGACAATAATCTGTTGTTGCCTAATTCTTTTTTGCCTGTGGCAGAACGTTATAATTTAATGCCTACCTTGGATAAGTGGGTGGTGAGTAATACCCTGGATTTGTTGGCACAACATCAGGATAAATTAAACGAACTGGCATTTTGCTCTATCAATCTTTCCGGGCAATCCGTCACGGACGACAGGTTCCATCATTTTTTATTTAGTTATCTTTCTACTACGACGGTGCCTTGTGGAAAATTGTGTTTTGAAATCACGGAAACGGTTGCCATAGCCAATTTAGCCAAAGCCACGGAATTCATCCATGCCGTAAAACGCTTTGGTTGCCAATTTGCATTGGATGACTTTGGTAGCGGGATGTCATCCTTCGCTTATCTTAAATACCTCCCCGTTGATTTTTTAAAGATAGACAGTGTGTTTGTCAAAGGCATTGTCGATGATCAGATTGACTATGCTATGGTTAAATCTATCAACGAGATCGGCCACGTCATGGAGAAAAAGACCATTGCCGAATTTGTTGAAAATGAGCGAATTATGCAACTGCTCAGCGAGTTGGGTATAGACTACGCGCAGGGCTATGCCATTGCAAAACCACAACTCTTTCTTAATCTGCTGAATCACATGTGAGATATGGAATCCATATTTAGCATTAGGCAAGCGACAAACAACCGCATGCACAGTGATTGTCAGCTACGCATGTGTTGGTTGCAGTTACGTAGCCATTGGTTTATGGAATCGATTTGGCTAGACGACTATCGCCTGGTATGGAGTAGTCGAGCGCAGCAACGTACCTTAGCGTCTTGTAACATCAAAGCAACGAAGGTCATCGTCGCACGTGAATTAAATTATCCACAGCATGGTATTTGGTTGAAGCCCTTGTTATATCATGAGATGTGTCACGCTTATTTGGGTAGAACAACCGTAGGCAACCGGCATTCTTGGCACGGCAAAGCCTTTAAATTATTAGAACGCCAACATCCGTTAATTCCGCTTTTCAATCAATGGGTTAAAGCGGGTGGTTGGGAAAAAGCGATTCTGCACGATAAGCAGGTGAGGGCGCAAAAGCTTGCGCACGAAGCAAACACAACCACTGCATCGGGCTAGCTCGCTCAGAGATTTCCATCAATTGCGGCCGGAATGACGCTGCGTATCCGATTCAAATCAGCAGATTATCGAGTTGCCAAAATGCAAATCATGGCAGTACAATGCCTCGCGTTAAGGGTGGGTTATTAAGGTCGAAATAACTTGCCGATGGCCACTTAACGGCATTAAGTAATAAGGAAAAGTAACTATTCAGCAAAGTTGAGAATGTTATTCATTTACACGGTAAAACAACTGTTTTTTCTACGCGATGGGGATTCTTAAGGGGAGCATTGCGATTCGCCCCTTAAGCGCCGTAAAGCCCAGTTTTACTGGATAGGCGTCAAATCAAGGATAACTATAATCGTATATAAACTCATATATAATTCAATGGCCTAAAGTCTACCATAGCACTCTACGCCGGCTTCTTTCCACGCTTTTGGACACATCATTAAAGTTTATAACCATATCGCCTGGATCAGCAATCATGTCCCCACTGTGATGTTTATAATAATGGGACAAGGCAATAATCATCAGATTATCTTGCCGGTGTAATACATCCTCGAGTATGGGTGCGCCACTCATTAGGTATGCACCCATACTCTCGACATTTGATCGTAATCTTATGCCGACACTGGGCCTAGAAGGTATTGTTGGGGCTGGACTCCAGCATCATTTTTTTATCCGTCTTAATCTCTTAAGATGTAGTAAAGGAATGACATGCAACCAAAAGTAGGGATGCCTCCGTAATTAAGGAGAAGGACTCCGAACCGATCAGCATTGTCGAGTATG
>CAZYIF010000002.1:0-218801 GCA_964646995.1 uncultured Gammaproteobacteria bacterium | reverse complement strand
CGCTTAAGGGGAGAATCGCGATTCTCCCCTTAAGAATCCCCATCGCGTAATGAAAACACCACTTTTTCAAGTGAAATCGTAATGTCTTGCAACTTTGCTGAATAGTTACAAAAAAACTAATAAATTCAGATGATTCTCGTGCAGTGTTTAGCGTAGGCTTGCACTGGGCCAAGCTAAGGTAACTACTCAGCCGGTTTGCTGAATAGTTACCTAATTTGTTGGTTACTTGGGGGTCAATCGATGAGTGGTTGTTACTGCTGCTTGCTCAGGCGGCGTGACGATGATTTGTGGCGTCGGTGGTGCAAACAAACTGGTTGGTGCATGCGCGAACGTGGTGATGATGCGTGGTCGTTTGGTAACGGGAGAGGGTGATCCCACGGTGAATCCTACGGTGTTGCCGTCACTCTCGTTCCAAAAGGTGTGCTTATGCTTACGTTCTGCATCGCGCTGTGCAGGATTTTTGCTACTTTCCCAAAAGATTATTTCACGTGTTGCGCCAGTGACACGACGGATAGTTGAAGCCTGTAAGCTGGGATCCAGCTCAGTATGGAATACCGCGTTTTCTGCCCGAGTAAAGAGGCATTTGGCGCTGGTTTCTGCGAGGAACTGCAGTGTATGGCCATACACACGTTGGTGTGGGTAGTTCTGGGTGAGCGTGCGGGCAAGTGTTATCATGCCATGATTTTTTTTCGTTACCTCAGCCAATGTCGTGACTTTGATTTTGCCGAGTTCCTCAATCTTTTTTCTGGAGACAGCATCTATAGTTGGCTGTAATCGGTAGTATTCCAGATACTCTATCAACGCATCATGTGTCGATATGGCTTGTTGTTCTGGTTTGGTTTTTTCGTGGCGGGAATAGACATTCCAATAGGAATAATAATACATGGGTTATCCTCACAGTCAGTTTAGGTTAATAAACGATGTAAATGCGCATTCCTAAAGAAAAATGCAAAGGATGTCCCTATGGCGAGTTACAAAGCGCGTGCAGTGTAGCAAAGAATTGCCTTAAAGTGAACAGGGGTAGGCGCTAAGTGTGCTGATGCAGGTATTTTTGTTGGTGAGAAGCAGGTGAGGATGGTGCCCCGGGCAGGATTTGAACCTGCGACCTGTCCCTTAGGAGGGGACCGCGCTATCCACTGTGCCACCGGAGCAAGACCCCGAACTGTAGGGTAGGTGTTTTACAAATGCAAGAGATGATTTGTGAATACCCCTCGTCCTTGCTGCCGATTCAGGTCTCGCGGCTTGGCCCGTAGACCTGCTACACTGTGGCCCGACTCAGATGCAGTTGTGTGTAACAGGCCGGTTGGCGCGGATGACGAAATCCACAGTTTCTGTGTGAAAGCCTGTGGATAAGCTGTCAGGTTTATACGTTTGGGGCAGATGCGTCGTGGGTTAGTGAGCAAACCTCAAAAATAAGGCATGTGTAGTGGGTTAATCGCGGAGGGTATATGTATACAGGTATTATTGATAAGTACCGTGCCAGGTTACCACTGGCGGACGATGTGGTAGCGGTGAGTTTGTGCGAAGGTAATACGCCACTGATCCCTTTGTCACGCATCGTGCAGCAGGTGGCGCCGCGGCTGCGTTTATACGTGAAATACGAAGGGCTGAATCCAACCGCCTCGTTTAAAGATCGTGGCATGACGGTCGCCGTCAGCCAGGCGGTGGCGATGGGTAGTCGCGCCGTGATTTGTGCATCGACGGGCAATACCTCGGCGGCAGCGGCGGCCTATGCCGCACGCGCGGGGATCAGTGCGGTGGTGTTGATCCCGGAGGGCAAGATCGCGTTGGGCAAATTAGCGCAAGCCCGTATGCACGGTGCGTTGGTGTTGCAGATAGCCGGCAATTTCGATCAAGGCCTAGCCTTGGTGCGCGAAGTTGCCGAGCGTGTGCAGGTAAGCATTGTTAATTCGATTAATCCGTATCGTTTACAGGGGCAAAAGACCGCAGCCTTCGAGATTATAGAGAGTTTAGGTGATGCGCCAGATTGGCATGTGCTGCCTGTGGGTAACGCCGGTAACATCAGCGCCTATTGGATGGGTTACCAAGAGTATCGACAAGCCGGCATCAGCCAACGTTGTCCGCGTTTGTTGGGTGTGCAAGCGGCTGGTGCTGCGCCCTTTGTGCAGGGGCATGTGGTGAGTCAACCCGAAACAGTCGCCACCGCCATACGCATAGGTGCGCCGCAATCCTGGGATCTCGCATTAGCTGCGCAGCAGCAATCAGGTGGTATGTTTATGAGTTGCAGTGATACTCAGATTCTGGCGGCGCAAAAACTGTTGGCTGAAACCGAAGGTGTTTTTTGTGAACCGGCATCTGCCGCTGCGTTGGCTGGTTTATTCATCGCGATAGAACGCGGCCAGATCGCAGCGGATAGTACGGTCGTGTGTACCTTGACCGGACACGGGCTCAAAGATCCGGAAATCGCGATTGGACAAACACATTTGCCTATGCACACGGTAGCTGCGGAATTAGCGGCAGTGGAAGATGTGATTCTGGCGCATTGTGTGCGTGGATGTTAAGCATGCAGGTTACCTGTTATATCCCAGGCTTGTTATTACCCGGACTCGTCGATCGCGCGCGCATCAGCGAGGTAAGCTTGCCGCATTTGCATGAGTTATTGGCGAAAGCACAGGCGTATACCCATACCCCGGTTGCTTATGCAGAGAAATTATTTGCGTTGTTTGGTTTACCGCACACACAACAGGTGTTGCCCTTGGCGGCGCTCACCGGTTTAGCCCACGGTTTAGCGACGACGCATGATTATTGGTTGCGTGCCGATCCGGTACATCTGCAAGCGGATCTCAATACCGTGTATTTGTTTGGTAATGCCCAATTGGCATTACAGCCGGATGAGCTTGCGTTATTAGCCAGCGAATTGCAGCCGTTGTTGCAGGCAGAAGAACAGTTACTTATGCCGCAAGCGGATGCATGGTATATACGTTGCACGGGTGATCCCGATTGTAGGAGTCAAGCGTTGTATGCGTTATTGGGTAGACCTTTAGCCGATGAGTTGCCACAGGGCAAACCACGTTGGCGCCAGCTGTTGACGGAAATGCAGATGGTGTTGCACGGCAGTCGGGTGAATCAGTTGCGCATGCAACAGGGTAAATTAGCGGTGAATAGTCTGTGGTTTTGGGGTGGGGGTGCTTTGCCCGCGGCAGAACACGTGGCTTGGGATTACGTGATGAGTGACGATGTGCTGACGGCGGGCTTGGCGACATCCGCGGGTGTAACGTTATTACCCGCTGATCCGACGACACTGCGCGCGCGTGAGGGTAATATTTTATTAGTGCTTGCGGCGCCGGCTTTGTTGCCGGAGCAAGATGTTGCCTTACACCAACAATACGTAGCGGCGTTAGAACAACAGTGGTTTACGGTGTTACGTCAGTTGTTACGACAGCGTAAACTGCAAGAACTACACGTGTTGTTACCCCATGGTTTAGCGTATCGTATCACGCCTACTGACTTATATAAGGCGTGGCGGCGGTGGCGCTCCTGGGAGAGGGTATTGACATGAAACGCAGGATTACACGCCGTGATATAAATACGGGTTTGGCGCAGTTCCAACAGTCCTTTCCCGATATTATTCGCCGTATCTACGTCGCACGCGGTGTTACTCAGGATCAACAGTTACAGTATGGTTTGGATCAATTGCACGGCGGCGATGGACTCTTGGGTTTGTCTGCGGCGTTGACGTGTTTAACGCAAGCGATAACCCAACAACAACGGATCTTGATCATTGGCGACTTTGATGCAGACGGTGCAACGAGTAGTGCCTTGGCGGTGTGTGCATTGCGTGCGTTTGGTGCCGAACACGTGGATTACCTGGTACCTAATCGTTTTACTTATGGCTATGGACTCACCCCAGCGATCGTTGCGGTGGCGAGTCGTTGGCGACCGGATGTGATCATTACGGTAGACAATGGGATTGCCAGTTGCGACGGTGTGGAGGCGGCTAACCAACAGGGGATACGTGTGGTGATCACCGATCATCATTTGCCCGGGAAACGCCTGCCGGCAGCGGCGGCAATTGTGAATCCCAATCAAGTGGGCGATCTATTTCCGAGTAAAAACTTAGCGGGTGTGGGCGTGATTTTTTATTTATTAGGATTATTGCGCGGCCATTTGCGCGCACAAGGATGGTTTAGCGCCCAGGGTTTAGTTGAGCCGAGTATGGCGCAATTTTTAGATTTAGTCGCGTTAGGTACGGTAGCGGATGTCGTCGCATTGGATCACACCAATCGTATTTTGGTACACCAGGGTTTAGCCCGCATTCGTGCGGGCCAAGCCCGCCCCGGAATTTACGCGCTATTGACCTTAGCGAAGCGTAAGGCCGATACGCTGGTGGCCAGTGATTTGGGTTTTGCGGTGGCGCCACGCTTGAATGCAGCGGGTCGCTTAGATGATATGGCACAAGGCATAGAATGTTTATTAGCGGAAGATCCGGGGCAGGCCATGCGTTTGGCGCAGGTGTTGGATGGGTTAAATGAAGAACGGCGTAGTTTAGAAGCGCAAATGAAAAGCCAAGCGTTATTGGCGTTACAGCATCTGCAGTTGCCCACGGCAACATTGCCTGCCGCGTTGTGTCTGTTCGATGCGAGCTGGCATCAGGGCGTGATTGGTATTATCGCGGGTCGTTTAAAAGATCAGTTTCATCGGCCTACCATTGTGTTTGCTGATAGTGGTGAGGGTTGTTTGAAAGGATCAGGTCGTTCGATTCCCGGTGTGCATTTGCGTGATGTGCTGGATGAAGTGGCTACGCGTTATCCCGGCTTGTTAACCCATTTTGGCGGCCATGCTATGGCGGCTGGGTTGAGCCTAGACAAAGCCAGTCTTGCGGAGTTTCAACAAGCGTTCGTTACTGTGATGGGTAACTATATCGATGCGAAGGTGCAGAGCGCGGACATTATGTCAGATGGGGAGTTGCCGGTAGACTGTTTTACACTGTCTTTTGCGGAACAATTGCGCGCGATGGGCCCGTGGGGACAGTCCTTCCCAGAACCACTGTTTGATGGTCAGTTTCAGGTGTTGGAGCAGCGCTTGGTGGGCGCCAAACATTTGAAGTTAACGCTGGTTGTGCCGCAAACGGGTCAGTTAGTCGATGCGATCTGGTTTTATGTGGATGTGGAGGCGTGGCCTAATCACCGTTGTACGACGGTAAACGCCGCTTACCGCCTGGATGTGAATATTTACCAGGAAGTGCGGCGTTTACAATTGTTGGTTGAATACCTAGAAGCAGTTTAGTCGTTCAGGTGCGCTGGTTTTTTGTCGTGTGCGCCTGGATGTTGTGAACGCGCAGCATGTTTTTTCATGCTGTGATGCAGCTTGCCGTGGTGCGGCTTGCCCTTGTGTACGCGGGGTTGCGCTGATTTTTCTATTGGAGCTGTCGTTTGGCTAGTGTTGTCATCGGCTAGGGTGGTTGCAGTCGTTGTTGCGGATTGTGTGGCAGCGGCGGTGGTGACAACGCCGGTTGCTTCAGGTGTTGCAGCTATTTCATTAGCCATAGCACTTAAAGGCAGGGCAAGGGAGCAAACGCAGGCGAGTAAAGCGGTTGATATGTTTTTAATCATGGCATATTATCCTTTGTGTTTGTTGATGGTCATTCGTGATTCTCAAACATTGCGGTTTGCAATGCGCGTTCATCATAAAGGCTCATGCAACGGATTGTCAAACCTCAGCGTATCGTATAGGGAAAAACACAGTGTTCATTCATCCTATTGCTGTTGCACCTATGTTGGGGTGGACAGACAGGCATTGTCGTTACTTGTTGCGTTTAATTTCACGCAAGGCGTTGTTGTATACGGAAATGGTGCACAGTGGTGCGATACTGTATGGCGAGCCCACGCGATTTTTAGCCCATCATCCCGACGAACATCCACTCGCATTGCAATTAGGCGGAAGTTGTCCGCGTCAGCTAGCGGCAGCGGCTGCGCTAGGTCAAGCCTACGGTTACGATGAAATTAATCTGAATGTGGGTTGTCCAAGTAGCCGGGTTCAAGCGGGATTGTTCGGTGCGTGTCTCATGGCACAGCCTGGTTTGGTGGCCGAGTGTGTGGCGGCGATGCGCGCGGCGGTTAGCATACCGGTGACCGTCAAAACGCGTATTGGTATTGATGCACAGGATTCGTATGAGGCATTGGCACATTTCATTGATGTGGTGCAGCAAAGCGGGTGCCAACGGTTTATTATTCATGCGCGCAAAGCCTGGTTACATGGCCTCAATCCCAAACAAAATCGCACGGTTCCGCCGTTGCGTTATGACTATGTGTATCGACTGAAACACGATTTTCCGCAACTGACCATCGTATTGAATGGTGGCTTGCATGCGGTAGATGATTTACATCACTACTTATCGTCTTGTGATGGGGTGATGATTGGGCGACAAGCGTACGATGATCCGTATACCTTGTCTATTATTGATAATTTGTATTATGGTGTGACGGATGTTACGCCAACGCGTCACCAGATAGTGCAGCAGTATATGTTGTATGTTCAGCAGCAATTGGCCTTGGGTGTGCAGCTCAAACACATGGCGAGACATGTGTTGAACTTATTTCATGGACAGCTGGGTGCAAAAGCATGGCGACGCCATTTAAGCGCGCATATGCATGTTCCCACCGCGGGAGTTGAGGTAATTACCGGCGCGTTGCGCTATGTGTGCGCTAGCAGCTAAAAATCATTCGCTACGGGTATAGGTATAGATGAGGAACAAATGCAGAGTGTATTACTGTTAAAAGGTATCGTGTTGGGTTGGAGTGTTGCGGTTCCGGTGGGAGCGATTAACATTGAGATGGTCAGGCGTGCGTTATCCATCAACCTGGGGCAAGGCATTGCGCTAGGGGTAGGGGCTAGCATTGCGGATTTGATGTATTTATTGTTAGTGAGTTTTGGTTTATTGCATTTTTTACATGATCCGATTTTACTGCGTAGCATTGGTATTTTGGGATCTTTGTTTATTGCATTTTTGGCCATTAACATCATGCGTAGTACGCCTGTGCTAGCCGGCAAACCGGCGCATGCGGGTTCTGTCTCGGTGTACCGCGGCGTATTGGATGGCTACATGATGGCGTTACTCAATCCGTATAACATTTTGTTTTGGGCCTCTGTGGTGGGTAGCCTGCAGGTGACGCAACTGTCGGCGTTAGATAGGCAAGTGGCATTGTTCTATACCGGCGCGGGTTTATTAGTTGGAATATTAAGTTGGGTCGCTGGTTTGCATGTGCTGCTGTATGCGCTGCGCCAGCGCTTTTCTACGTTGATCATGCACCGCTTGAATATGTTGGGTGGCGTGTCATTGCTGGTTTTTGCGTTATGGAGTTTTTGGTGTAGCATCAGTCGTTTTTGAGCGTATATACCGCTCGTACTCCAAAATGCAAAATCGCATTTTGAAATGAAATGGGTATAAGTAATCGAAGGAGTGTGAGCGTATGGAGATTAAGCCAAGTGAACTAGCGCAGTTAAGCCAATTTCTGTATGTATTAGCAGAGCACAGCGGAGCCATTATTCGGCGTTATTTTCGCAGCGAGATAGCCGTAGACAGCAAGTCGGATGCAACGCCGGTGACTTTGGCCGATCGCGAAGCCGAAGTGTGCCTGCGCAGTTTGATTCAACAACAGTATCCTACTCATGGCATAGTCGGCGAGGAATTCGGCAGCGACAATCCGCAAGCCGAATGGCAGTGGATTCTTGATCCCATTGACGGCACCAAAAGTTTTGTCGCAGGGGCCTTTGACTTTGGCACCATTGTGGGTTTGACCTTGTGTGGGCAACCGGTGCTAGGGATGGTGAATCATCCGGTGTTGAACGAATGCTATGTGGGCGATAACCAGCAGGCAACGTGTAATGGCAAGCGACTGCATGTCAGTGACAGCGAACACTTGTCCGAGGCGATCGTGTTAACTTCCGATTTGTTGCGTGTTCCCGTGTTGCAAGAGCCACAGGGATTTGCACGTTTACTGAGTCACTGTAAGTTTGCCCGCACCTGGGGCAACTGTTACGGCTACAGTCTGGTTGCGCGTGGTTTAGCGGCGGTGATGGTAGATCCGATGGCAGCACCCTGGGATCGCATGGGCATCATCCCAATCATTCGCGGTGCCGGCGGCGTCATCACGGATTACCACGGGCGTGATCCAGTGATCGGCGACAGCATCATCGCGGCGGCCCCCGCGTTGCATCAACAGGTGATGCGTGTGTTGCAAGAGGCTTAGCTTCATCACGGCGGCATTCTAAAAACGAAAGCGTGTGATCCGAATTTTCTGTTAGTTCTGGTAAAAGTCTAGTAGTACCGGGAACTTTGTTGTAAAAGTGCTTTGATTGGTTGCCCAAGCCAAATACTTGCACCTCAACACCGGGCGGGAGAAGTGCCCCTAAGCATTATCTGACCAATTAGTTGTCCTGGTAGTTGTTGCGGTCAATTTATTGCCTGTGTATAGTATGATCGAATTCACTTAATAGGGTGCTTTACCACATGGGTAAAAAATCAAATGCTTCCGGACCTGCTCAACCCAACGTTAATTCTCAAGCGCAAGCCAAAAAAACGAGCAAGCGATTTGTTGAGCAAATCAATGCACTTAATGACGAGGCTCGCACTTTATTTAATAACAACGAGATCCAAGCGTGTGTAAAAAAATACATAGAGCTATTGCAGGTAATAGAGACGATTCCAGCGGAAGACAAACCGCATGTGGATGGTTTAAATAAATCAATAGCGAATGCCTACATTAGGCTAGGCGGTTGTTACTTAGGACTCGGGAAAATAGACAAGGCGAAAAAGGCACGGGATCGGGCAATAAATTTTAAATTTTTTAATGATCAACGTAACTACCTTAGCGCTAAAATACATCAGGCTGAAAATGAAAAATTACCGCATGCTTTGTGCGTTGATTTGTTGACAGATCTGTGTCATGAGGAAACGTTAAGAAAGCCAGCCGAACTAATCCTGATGTTACTATGGGAGGATTTCAATGAGACTGGCCGTACTCATTTCGATAGCGCGGCTGTGAGTTATATTTTGACATCTCCTGTATTCAGGGACGATATCAAAACTCTCATCGCGCACTATGCGGATGACGTACTACACCAAACAGAGTTGGCAATTGATGCGCTAACGGTTATCGATTCCGCCGCAGCAAATACTTATTTAGCCACCATATACTACAGGCAGAAACGATTCGAGCAAGCAATAAAATCAGCAAAAAAAGTGATTAATTCACCTGATGCTGCACCACTCACTAAAGCAGAAGCCTATTATTATTTGGCCTTAATCATCGATGACACTGCAGCGTCAGAGGCGGAGCACCGCTTAGCGCTAGACTATTATCAAACAGCAATCGAGCTTGGTTTTGTGGCAGCCAATCACAACCTAGGCTACAAACTTGTGTATGGTCAAGGGGTTGATCCTGAGCCTGAGCGTGGGTTTGCCTGTTTGCAAAGTGCATTGGCCCACACGTCATCGAATGGTTTGACACTCACGGAACTTGGCATCTGTTTTAGGCTAGGCCTTGGTGCCACAGCTAATCTGGCGCAAGCAGAACAACATCTACACCGTGCCTATACACAACACCTTAGCGCCAAAGCGGGCCATCATTTAGCACTAGTGTATCGTGATCAACACAGGATAGATGAAGCACTCGAACTATTGGCTACCTTACTGGAACAACAGGATTACAATTACTGCCTGCCTGATGCCATAGATCTCGCAGTAACCCACGGCAAAAGCGATTATGTCACGCGTTTTGACACCAAAAGTCTAGATCTTATCAACGTGCTATCCGAGCAGCCGCGTTTACCAATGGCACAGACGGAAAACTTATTTTCTCTCATGCCATTGACTGGCATAGATGAAAACAGCCAACGCCAGTTTCATTACCTTAGGTATCGTGTGCTATCCATTAAAAAGGAGTCATCACCGTTTCGGCAAAGCCAACGATTACTTGAGCTGATGAATGATGGCTATGCGAAAACAATCGGAACTACAATGTTTTTGTTAGCATCTCTCGCCGAGTTATACCACCAGCACGCTAATATACGAGGACAGATCTATCGTCAATTGCCGCAAATAAACGCGTTAATTAAATTTGTTGTCAACCGTATCGATACAATATCCATTGATTTTCTGCTAGAAATGATGCAATCACTATCCCAGCTTCATATCAGGCAAACCACCGGTATGTGTATTACAACTGCGTGGGACAACGTAATAACGGTGCTAAGCAATATACCGGCGCTAACAGATGAAGAGAAGGTGAAGTTGGTTTCCATACTCTCTCATACCAATGCCAGTGCTCACCAACGAGAACGGGTGATAGCCATCTTTATGACTATTCGATTTAATGCTTTAACGTTGCCATTAGCCATAGAAGCGTGCTATAGGTTAGCGGTGATAGACCATTGTGCAAGACAAGCTGCACAAGCAACTGTTTTAGATAATCCTGACTTGCGTCGTCAGATAAGCAGTCTTTTGTTTAGAATTTTGAATAATGAAGCATTACAAACTATTAATGCTCAAGACCAATTTAAGCACCGTCATTTTGCTTTTATCGCTAGCCAATACTTTATGAACATTGATACTGCGTTTGATGCGTCATTTTCATTACAATTTAGTCAATCTGAGTTTAATGTCGATACCCCAGCTTTGCCAGGCCATCCGTCCCAATTACAACAAGATGTCGCCAGCGTGCTTGCGCGTTACTGCACGGGTTCTGGTTTACAGGAAGAACAAGTCGTAGGCGGATATCGGATTGATTTTCAATGGGTAACCGCAGATAGCATAATCCTGGTTGAAGTCGATGGCCCAAGTCACTTCCTGATGGGGCAACACTACGGTGATTGTGAACCTACGCCTAAAGATCGGCTACGCGAATTCATTGTGCGACACATTCAACAAGAAAAGTTTAACGATAAACAAGTTATTATGATTCGTATACCCTATTACCGGTGGCCAAGTGATGCTAATTTGGCGAGTAAAAAAGCCTATTTAGAAACTGTTTTTAGTGCAGCAGGGATCGCATTGCAAGAACAAGACAGATCACAGCTGTGGCATACCGTTGTTGGCGGAAAAAATCGCATAGATCCGCAGAAGCAGCAGAGCGTTGATTCTATAAGACCGACACCGAGGAGGTAATGCCAGGATCTGGTAGAACAGTTCTGCGGCAAGCGCCACTTCCTCAGCTGCATGAAGGATTTGTCGAGCCTAATGAGACGTTCTATTTTGTCGAGGTGATGGTTTTCACGGGGATGTGTACCATATGTTGTCGGTTTTGAGCATAGATAGCCCTTTAAAACCGTATTTACACCCATATTCACGCGTATTTTTATCTGGGGTCTGTCTGCCTTTTGGGTTTTACGTTAGCAGGGAAGCCGGTGTTAGGGAGTGTGGATTGGTTATGTTTGTTTTAAATCGCGGTAAAAATTTTCATGTCCTCCAAGCGCAAGCAGCAATCTATTTTCTGTAGTCCATTCGTAGGCAAGTAAAAACTCTTGTTGGTGTACACTAAACTTATAAACAAAAACGCCCGCTAATTCGCCCTTTTTTTCTTCGCCGACTGTAGGATCAGCAACAATTCTGATGATAGCCTCATCCACTTTAGATTTTTCGTTGGCATGAAGTTTTTTGTAAATTTTTCTGAAAGCAGGCATCTGTTCAATGACAATGTTAGTCACTGTCGGGCTCTATTTTGAAGGGTTCGGCAAGAGAACGATCGTGATTTTTCGCCATCATGACGTCACGGATAAACTCAATGGGAAGGTCTGGGTTATCCAGCGCACACTTGCCAATCGTGGCCCAGAATTCAATCTGGCTTGGAATGGAGCGGAACTCAGCAGACGCCACCCTTTTTGCCTCGTTATAAATGATTTCATCAATCCGAATTGGAACGCCCATGACAGCCTCTACAAAAGTAATTACATGCGACTTTTGTAGTATAGTTTATATATTTAAAAAAGCAAGCGCTTCGTTAATCTCTGGATCGCGCAGCGGGAACGTGGGTGATCTGATTCAACAACGTTATCCATGCCTACGGCATGGTCGCAGAGGAATTCGTAATCACTCCGCCGTTACCTGCGTATTATCACTGTCTATCGGTTCTAGTAGCGACAGTTGTAATAGGTGTAAACGTCGGTTGTCGGCTTGCAGTACTTTAAACAGATATTGGTTAATGCTAACTGCCTCACCG
The DNA here is from genome assembly GCA_964646995.1 of uncultured Gammaproteobacteria bacterium. Classification (GTDB taxonomy): domain Bacteria; phylum Pseudomonadota; class Gammaproteobacteria; order CAZYIF01; family CAZYIF01; genus CAZYIF01. Next base: position 206,625 of record CAZYIF010000002.1, on the reverse strand, counting down.
TGCTTGGGCATGTGACCAAACGCGTTTAACACCAAACCGCCGACGGTATCGAAATCGTCTTCTTCTAACGTGGCAGAAAAATATTGATTAAATTCTTCAATGGGCATGAGCGCCTTGATGGTATACAGGTTGTTGGTTTGTTTTTTGATATAGCCGTCTTCTTCTATGTCGTACTCATCTTCTATGTCACCGACGATTTGTTCTAAGACATCTTCAATGGTCACCAAACCAGAGACGCCACCGTATTCGTCCACGATGATAGCCATGTGTTGGCGGTTGCGGCGAAAATCTTGTAATAACTTATCCAGGCGCTTACTTTCTGGAATCAGCAGACTGGGGCGTAGCAAATCATGCAGAAAAAATTCGGGTTGTGGTGCGCGCGTGTATTTCAGCAAATCTTTAGCGAGTAAAATACCAATGACTTCATCATGGTTATCGCCGATAACAGGAAAGCGTGAATGACCCGATTCCGTCGTGATCGCGAGAATGTCTGCCAGTGAGGCATCCTCGTTGATCACCACCATTTGTGCGCGTGGGATCATGATGTCGCGTACTTGTATCACCGAGACGGCCAGCACGCCTTCTATCATGGCCAGTGCATCTGCATCTAACACGGCACGTGTGGTCGCGTCACGCAGTAGCTCGAGCAGCTGTGCGCGGTCTTGTGGTTCACGCAGTAATGCTTGACTCAGGCGTTCTAACCAACCGCGTTGTTCGGTGGGTTGTTGGGTGTCGTCATTCATGTGGTGTTCTCTCCGTATAAGGATTGCTATAACCCAGTGCAGCAAGTAAGTGAATCTCTAAATCTTCCATGATCTGCGCGGCTGATGCTACTTCGTGATCATAGCCGAGTAAATGTAAGCTGCCGTGAATCACGAGGTGGGCATAATGCGCGTCTAGGGTTTTATGTTGTTGCATTGCTTCTTGCGCGATGAGTGGCGCGCATAATACCAGATCACCTAATAGGGGCGGTGCATTGGGGATATCTGCCGCAAAGGTGAAACTCAGTACGTTAGTCGCGCCTTGTTTTTGACGATACTGCTGATTGAGTGCGGCGCTTTCTGCCTCGTCAACGAAGCGTATGGTTAATTCGGCGTGCGGTATATGTGCTTGCAGTGCTGCACTCACCCAGCGTTCTAGCTGTAATAGACTAGGCAATGGGGAGTAAGTGCTGGCGACTTGCCTATCGACCGTGTAGGGCGCAAGGGACGGCGCATGCTTAGGGGTAGTTTTCATAGGCTTCCACAATGCGTTCTATCAGTGGGTGGCGGATGACATCTTTAGGGGTGAAAAAGTTAAAGCTGATGGCGTCGATATTTTTTAATACTTGCACGGCGTGGCGCAATCCGGACATTTTATCTTTGGGTAAATCAATTTGGGTGAGATCGCCGGTAATGACAACCTTGGAGCCAAAGCCGACGCGGGTTAAAAACATTTTCATTTGTTCTTTCGTGCAGTTTTGGCTTTCATCGAGAATGATGAAGGCGTCGGCGAGGGTGCGTCCACGCATATAAGCGAGGGGTGCCACTTCAATGATGTGTTGGTCGATCAGTTTAGCCATGCGTTCGGCGCCTATCATATCACTGATTGCATCAAACAGTGGTCGCAAATAGGGGTCTATTTTTTGCGCCAAATCACCGGGTAAGAAGCCTAGGCTTTCGCCGGCTTCTACCACCGGACGTACCAGTAAAATACGATGTATTTGCTCGGCCTGTAGTGCTTGCAGCGCGTAGGCCACAGCCAAGTAAGTTTTGCCGGTACCCGCTGGACCGATCGCAAAAGTAATATCATGGGCACCAATGGCACGTATATAGCGCTGTTGATTAGCATTACGCGCACGGACGGCGCCTTTTTTGCTGTGCAGCACGATATCCAGCTCGGGCGCGCTATGCGGGGTAGCGTTGGGATGTTCTTGTAACGCCAGATGCACATTGTTGGGGGTGATTTCGTGGTGATGCGCCGTTTCAGCATACAGGGTATGCAGCACATGGCTCGCGTTGGCGATCGAGGAGTCTGAACCAATGACTTCAAAGACGTGGCCGCGATTAATGATAGTGACATCCAGTCGTTGCTCCACCTGTTTGATATGCTCATCGCATTGGCCGCATAACTTGGCCAGGCGCTGATTATCCAGAGGCATCAGGGTAAAGTTAGTGCTTTTTTTACTCAAGCTGTGGCATTCGCTCCTGTGTAGTCAATTTAACTGTAAGCTTAGACCATAATTCGCTGTGCTGGCAAATGAGATAGATAAAATAACGAGAAACGCGACATTTTGGTGCGTCAGCGTGCGCTGTCAGCGTTTTTTACACGATGCTTCATACTATTTCACCACGCAAGGAATTGGGTAACGCCGCAGTAATTTGCACGTCAACCATCTGACCAATTAAGTGGGCGGAGCCACTGAAATTGACGATGCGGTTGTTTTCGGTGCGGCCGCTGATTTCCTGTGCGTTTTTGCGCGCATGGCCATCGACCAAAATGCGTTGTGTGCTGCCGATCATGCTGTTGCTGATGTGTTGACCTTGCAGTTTCAAGCGCTGTTGTAACAGTTGTAAGCGCTGTTTCTTCACTGCCATGGGCACGTCATCGGGCAGATTAGCGGCTGGGGTACCTGGGCGGCGACTGTAAATAAAACTGAATGAATTATCGAAATCAGCGGTTGCGACTAAATCCATCGTCGCGGCAAAATCATCGTCTGTTTCGCCGGGGAAACCCACGATGATATCGGTAGAGACACTGATCGTAGGACGTATTTTACGTAAGCGGCGTAGCTTGGATTTGAATTCCAGGATCGTGTAATTGCGTTTCATGGCGGCGAGTATGCGATCAGAGCCACTTTGCACCGGTAAGTGTAAGTGATTGACGAGCTTGGGTGTGTTTGCATACGCCTGGATGAGACGCTCTGAAAAGGCCCATGGGTGTGAGGTGGTGTAACGGATACGCGTGATATTGTCTAAGGTCGCAATGTATTCGATAAGCATGGCGAGATCGGCGTCTTCCCCTTGATGGCGTGCACCGCGGTAGTCATTTACATTTTGCCCTAGCAGGGTCACTTCTTTGACGCCTTGCTCCGCAAGCCCCACTACTTCGGCGAGTACATCGTCAAAGGGACGACTGATTTCTTCACCCCGCGTGTAAGGAACGATGCAGTAACTGCAATATTTATTGCAGCCTTCCATGATCGAAACAAACGCGGTGTAGCCCTCGGCACGTGGCGGGGGTAGGCAATCGAATTTTTCGATCTCGGGAAAACTGATGTCGACGACCGCATGTTTATCTTGCAAGGTTTGGTTGAGTAACTCGGGTAAGCGATGCACGGTCTGTGGTCCAAATACGATATCGATGAATGGCGCGCGCTTGAGTAGCGCGTTGCCTTCTTGACTGGCGACACAGCCACCCACGCCGATGATAATATCAGGGCGTTTTTGTTTGAGCTGGCGCCATTGCCCCAATTGTGAGAAGACTTTATCTTGGGCTTTTTCCCGTATGGAGCAGGTGTTGAGTAAGAGTACGTCGGCTTCATCTTCTATTTCAGTTAATTCTAATTGATGTGAATGGCGCAGCACATTCTGCATCTGTGCGGAATCGTAGGCATTCATCTGACAGCCGTGCGTTTTCACAAATAATTTTTTCATGTTGATTTACCTAAATTTCATTCGCTAGTGGTATATACCCATTACACTTCAACATGCGATTTTTGCATTTTGAAGTATTCTCTACGCGATGGGGTTTCCAAAGGGGAGAATCGCGTATCGATCCTTTGGTGACCGGCATAAATTTACTTTGTGCCGGTCATAAAAACAATATACCGCGCAAACAATTAACTTAAATTCGCACTCTCAAGTACGAGCGGTATAGCTGCAAATTTACTGTATCAACCGTCACCCCGTCGCGTTGCATTCTAATGGTAATGTGCGTGCTTTACCACAGATACCTTTAATCCGCTACCCGTCACCGTGCAATTTGGCCTGCAACAAGTCGTTGACTTGTTGTGGATTGGCCTTACCTTTACTCGCTTGCATAACTTGCCCGACAAAAAATGCAAATAATTTTTCTTTGCCTGCACGGTATTGAGCGAGTTGTTCTGGGTTGTTTTGCATGACGGTCGCAATAATTGCTTCCAACGCACTGTTGTCGGTTACCTGTTGTAGGCCACGTTGTGCGATGATCGTGTCCGCGTCGCCTGCACCGTCCCACATGGCGTCAAAAACCGTTTTGGCAATTTTGCCAGAAATCGTTTGGTCGGTGATGCGGCGCAGTAATAACGCCAGTGCATCGGCCGTGACGGGTGAAGCTGTAATGGGTTGCGCTGCTTTGTTGAGTGCAGCGGCGAGATCACCCATGACCCAGTTGGCGGCTAATTTACTGGGGCACTGGGCCGCGCGTACGGTTGCCTCGAAGTAATCAGCCAGTGCTTTGCTGCTGGTTAACACGGTAGCGTCATAGGCACTCAAGGTATATTGTTGCATGAAACGTTGGCGCTTGTGGTGCGGCAACTCGGGTAAGTCGCGTTGCACGGTCGCGATGTAGGTGTCATCCAGTACCACAGGCAGCAAATCGGGATCGGGGAAATAGCGGTAGTCGTGCGCGTCTTCTTTGCTGCGCATGGTGCGTGTCACCTGTTGATGTGAATCAAACAGGCGTGTTTCTTGCACGACCTTCCCCCCGCTTTCTAGTAGTCCGATTTGTCGCTCGACTTCATACGCAATGGCTTGTTCAACAAAGCGAAACGAGTTGATATTTTTGGTTTCAGTACGCGTGCCAAAGGTGGTGCTGCCGTATGGGCGCACCGAGACGTTCGCATCACAGCGAAACGAACCCTCTTGCATGTTGCCGTCGCAAATATCTAGGTAACGTACTAATGCATGCAATGCTTTTAGGTAAGCCACTGCTTCGTCAGCAGAACGCATTTCAGGTTCTGATACGATTTCTAGGAGTGGCGTGCCGGCACGGTTGAGATCAATGCCGGTCATGCCATGAAAGTCTTCGTGTAAGGATTTCCCGGCGTCTTCTTCCAAATGCGCGCGCGTGATGTTAATTATTTTTTCTGTGCCATCGTCCAATAGTATGGGTAGGGCACCTTGACTGACGATGGGTAATTCGAATTGACTGATTTGGTAACCTTTGGGTAAGTCGGGATAAAAATAATTTTTGCGCGCGAATACGGAACGTTTCGCGATAGTGGCATCGATAGCCAGCCCAAATTTTACGGCCATACGCACGACTTCTGCATTGAGTACCGGCAATACACCCGGTAAGCCTAAGTCAATCGCGCAGGCCTGTGTGTTGGGCATGGCACCGTATTGCGTGGCAGCGCCGGAAAATATTTTAGAGCGTGTTTGTAATTGACAGTGTACTTCGAGTCCGATGACGGTTTCCCATTGCATGGTGTTTATGCTCCTGTGTTGGGGGTTTGCCAGTGCCAGGCAGTGGCTTGTTGGAATTGGTGCGCCGCATTAAGCAAGCGTGCTTCGCTGAAATGATTGCCGATGAGTTGCAAGCCAAGGGGTAACTTATCCACTAAGCCGGCGGGTAACGATAATGCGGGTAACCCGGCGAGGTTGGCGCTGATGGTGTAAATATCGTTGAGATACATGCTCACTGGATCATTGACCTTTTCCCCAATGAGGAAGGCAACGTTCGGTGTGGTGGGACTCGCGATGATGTCCACCTGAGTAAAGGCTTGTTGGAATTCTGCATGAATCAGGCGTCTGATTTTTTGTGCTTTGGTATAGTACGCGTCGTAATATCCAGAAGATAACGCATAAGTACCTAGCATGATGCGGCGTTTGACTTCTGCACCAAAACCTTCGCCGCGTGAACGGCAATACAGATCCTGGATATTGCGTGGCGCGGTACAGCGGTAACCGTAGCGCACACCATCGTAACGCGACAGGTTAGAGGAACATTCTGCAGGGGCGACGATGTAGTAAACAGGCACGGCCAGGTGGGTGTTAGGTAGACTGATTTCATGCAGCGTTGCCCCTAGTTTTTCGTATTCGCGTAGTGCCTCGTGGATGGTGGCGGCGATGTGCGGCGCTAAGCCCGCGTTAAAATACTCTTTGGGTAGCCCTATGCGCAAGCCGTGCAACGGTGCGTTGAGAGTAGCGCAGTAGTCGGGAACATCTTGCTGGATGCTTGTGGAATCGGCGGGATCGAAGCCAGCCATCACTTGTAGCATTAACGCCGCGTCTTCGGCGGTGAGGGTGAATACTCCCGCTTGATCCAAGCTGGAGGCAAAGGCGATCATGCCGAAGCGTGATACGCGACCGTAGGTGGGTTTTAATCCGGTAAGGCCACAGAACGCTGCAGGTTGTCGTATGGAACCGCCGGTGTCGGTTCCTGTGCTGGCAGCGGCTAAGCCTGCGGCGACTGCGGCGGCAGAGCCACCTGACGAGCCGCCGGCAACGCGTGACGTATCCCACGGATTCCTCACACAACCGTAATAGCTGGTTTCGTTAGAAGAACCCATGGCGAACTCATCCATGTTGGTTTTACCGAGTAACACGGCAGTTTGTTGCTTGTAACGTTGCACGAGGGTTGCATCGTACGGCGCGATGAAATTGTCGAGCATTTTGGAGCCGCAGCTGGTTTTGTGCCCGGCGGTGCAGAAAATATCTTTGTGCGCGATGGGGACGCCGGTGAGCGGCTGTCCCTCACCTTTGGCTAAGCGTTGATCGGCGGCGCGCGCGTCGGCCAAGGCTTGTGCGTGGTGAACGGTGATATAGCAATTGAGTGTTGCATTGGCCTTGTCTATGCGATCCAGGTAATCTTGCGTTAGCTCGGTACTGGAATATTTTTTATTGGCTAGATCGGTGGCAATTTGTTTGAGTGTTTTTCGTTCTATCACAGGGATTATCCTTTTGTTTACTGTGCGGCTTCGTCAGTGTGTTCGATGACCTGTGGCACTAAGTACAGACCTGCGGCGACGGCAGGTGCTATGCGTTGAAATAGCTCATGTTGGTCGTACTCTGTTACCTCGTCTGGGCGCAGGCGTTGATTGGATTCAATGGGGTGAGCCAGTGGTGCAACGCCGGTGGTATCGACGCTACCGAGTTGTTCCGCTAAGGCTAAAATAGCGCCTAAATGTTGCGCATGCTCGGCCAGTTCCTGCTCTGGTATTGCCAAGCACGCGAGCTTAGCGATCCGTTTTACCTCATCTGTGCTGATAGTCATGTATGTGCTCCCACACCCAAAACAGTAAAAATATCATATTCAAAGGAAGAAATCTCACCTGCAAGCGGGTGAGATAAGGAGGGAGCCAGAGGGGAGCCTATGCAGTAGCTCAATCTCGGGTTGCCGTCACACGAATTTATTTCGTGCAGGCGAGCGATGCGGGGAACAATCTCGATCGCTTGCGGCCGAGTTGTTGAAATACCTTGCTCAAAATCCTTCTCATTGCTACAGTATCGCCTTGGCTTGCGTGGGATAGAAGCGGTTTCGGCAGTGATTCTCAATAGCACATCTATGTTGTTTGCTTATTGCCCATACTTGCCGGATGGCAGGCCCAACAAACACAAGAAATAGCAATGTCCCGTGCCTTCGCGCGGCGGTTTTGTTTTGGTTTTAGACTTAAACGAAAAAAATCTCACCCGCTTGCGGGTGAGGCAAAGCGATGGGAAGTCCAGAGGGGAGCTTATGCAATAGCTCCTCTCTGGTCGCCGTCGCGCGAATTGATTTCGCGCCGGCGAAATCAATTAAGGAAACAATCTCGGTCGCTTGCGGCCGAGTTGTTAAACACCAGAGTTAGAGGCAGTGAAACAGCTATGTTTAAAAAGTTACGTGGTATTTTTTCTAATGATTTATCCATCGATTTAGGTACGGCGAATACACTCATTTATGTCAGAGAGAAAGGGATAGTGCTTAACGAACCCTCAGTCGTTGCTATTCGTACCGAAGGTGGTCAGCGTCGGGTTGCCGCGGTGGGAATCGAAGCGAAACGGATGTTGGGACGTACACCGGGCAACATCACCGCCATGCGCCCACTCAAAGATGGCGTTATTGCCGATTTTTATGTGACTGAAAAAATGTTGCAACATTTCATTCATAAAGTGCATGAGACGCGGTTTCTGCGTCCTAGCCCACGCGTTCTAGTGTGTGTGCCGTGCGGATCTACCCAAGTGGAACGTCGTGCTATCCGTGAGTCTGCATTAGGCGCGGGTGCGCGTGAAGTCTATCTCATCGAAGAGCCTATGGCGGCGGCCATGGGGTCAGGTATGCCCGTCGAAGCGGCGAGCGGTTCCATGGTCGTTGACATTGGTGGTGGAACGACTGAGGTTGCCATCATTTCATTAAGCGGCATTGTGTATGCACAGTCGGTACGCATTGGTGGCGATCGTTTTGATGAAGCCATTATTTCGTATGTGCGACGTAATTACGGTAGCTTGATCGGTGAAACCACAGCCGAGCGCGTTAAACATGAAATTGGGACGGCGTTTCCTGCGAGTGAAGTGCGTGAGATGGAAGTACGCGGACGTAACTTAGCCGAAGGAATTCCGCGTAGTTTTAGTCTCAACAGTAATGAGATCCTAGAGGCGCTGCAGGAGCCGCTTGCGGGTATTGTGGGTGCTGTGCGTGCTGCGTTAGAACAAGCACCACCTGAACTTGCTGCCGATATTGCTGAGCGCGGCATGGTGTTAACCGGTGGCGGTGCGTTAATTAAAGATTTAGATCGTCTGTTAATGGAAGAAACCGGATTACCCGTCATCATTGCTGAAGATCCATTAACGTGCGTTGCGCGCGGTGGTGGTCGTGTGTTGGAACTCATGGATGTCATGGGCGGAGGCTTTTTATCTGCGGAGTAGAGTAGCCAAGACGCCAGCTGTGACCCATCGCTGACGCAGTCTAATGGGGGGAACGTACCATCAAGTGGATATTTACACGAGGCCCGTTGCTTGGCGTGCGGCTGTTGCTATTGTTAAGTTTGACTGTTGTTTTGATGGTATTGCAACAGCGACATCATCGTTTATCAACCTTGCGCGATTACCTCACTGTGGTGGTTGCCCCGATTCAGTATACGGTTAATTTACCCTTTCGTTTTGCTGCGTGGTTAGATGGCACGTTGACGAGTCGTCGGCAATTGATCGCGGAAAACACTTACCTGCAAGCAAAGCAGCTGCTATTGAAAGCGCAGTTGCAAAAATTTTCGGCTTTAGAACAAGAGAATGCACAATTGCGTGCATTGCTACAATCTGCTGCGAAGGTGAGCGACACGGTGTTAGTCGCACAGCTATTGGCAGTGGATACACATCCCTTTACCCAGCAAATTGTATTAGACAAAGGGAAACAACACGGTGTATTTGTCGGCCAACCGGTGCTGGATGCGAACGGCATCATGGGGCAGGTCGTCGCAGTTAATCGTTGGGTAAGTCGTGTGATGCTGATCACGGATAATCGCAGTGCGGTGCCGGTGCAAGTGGTGCGTAATGGTTTACGCGCTGTGCTGGTGGGCAATGGCGATAGCGCAGATTTATCATTATTGCATGTCACGCAAACGGATGATGTGCAAGTGGGTGATGTGTTAGTGAGTTCCGGTTTAGGTGAACATTTTCCCTTAGGTTATCCCGTGGGTGTGGTGTCTGCAGTGGAGCATGATGCAGGACAGCGGTTTACAACGATTGCCGTGCATGCGAGTGCTGCGTTGCATCGCAGCAAGCAAGTGTTACTGGTGTGGTCGCCAGAGAAACAGGCCGCGACACAAATGCAGGAGAGTATGAGTGACAGTTAGGATGCAGAGCAGTAAGCGCTGCAGCGTTATTGTGTTGAGCGCGCTGTCCGCATTAATGTTAGAAATTTTGCCGTTGCCTGACGCGATGGTATGGTTACGGCCGCATTGGTTGTTATTGGTGTTGTTGTATTGGTTATTAACGATGCCTTATGTGGTTAGTTTAGGATTCGTGTGTGTTGTGGGCCTTGTATTGGATGTATTGCGTGGCTGTTTGTTGGGTGAGCACGCGTTGGCGCTGATCTTATTAGCGTATGTAGCGATTAAATGTCACCAGCGCATTATGATGTTTCATTTTTTTCAACAAATGTTAGTTGTGTTGTTATTCGCGTTGTTGTATCAATCAGTTTTGCTGGTGATACAAGGGATGATCGGTCAATTGTACTATCGTAACGCCTATTGGTTTGCACCTTGGTTTACTGCATTGTTGTGGCCTTGGGTGTTTACTTTGTTGCAAGATATACAGCAGTATGTGTGTTCAACCCGGCATAATACGCAAGGATATTAATAATCATGCGCCAACAACGGATGCGTACGGTATGGATGGTGTTGGCTTGCGTGATTATTGCGGTGGCGTGGCTGTTGACTATCGTGCGTGTGGTGACGCCACATTTATTGCAACCTAAACCAGACATAGAGGCGCGAGTTTCTGCCTTGTTAGGCAAACAAGTGGAGATTGCTGCGGTACGCGCGGTGTGGCGTGGCATTAGTCCGGTTTTACTCATGCAAGACGTGCGTATTCTTTCTGCTGAACACCAGCCTATAGTAAAAGCCGCGCAGCTTAACATCACAGTTAATCTGTGGCGTACTTTAATCAAGCAACAATTACAATTTAGCGATATTACATTGCGTGGCACGCAATTGTTGATTCAGCAGTTGGGCGCGCAGCGTTGGCGTGTGAATTCGTCATGGACGGTTGATTTTGAGCAGTCGTCGGCGTTACAGCAAACAGGATGGGTGCTGGCTGCGCAGAATATTCATCTCAGTGAATTACGCTTAAGGTGGTTTGCATCAGACGGCAAGCCGTTATCTGTGATGGAAGGTAGTTTCAGTATTGCCAATCGTGGTGCTAAACACAGTGTTTGGGGCAGTCTACGTCTGCAAGATGAACCGGCGACCGAGTTGCGTGCTGTGGCTCATCTCACTGGCGATTTAAGCAAACCCAACGCCGCACGCGCGCGCTTATTTTTCACGGTGGAAAATATGGACTTGGAGCGCGGATTACGTTTCTATCCACACCCGGTGACGCAGCGTGGTGTGTTGTCTCTGCAAGCGTGGCTTGATTGGCGAGCGGGGCAGTGGCAATCGATACAGGGTTTATTTAATTTGCAACAGGCGGATCTACAGTTACCTTATGCCAATAAGCGTCTAACCCTGGACAAGGTCGGTGGCGAACTGTCTTGGCAACGCGATACCCCGCAGGCATGGCAGCTCACCCTGCGTGATTTCCATTTGCAGCTCAATGGGCAGTCGTCTTGGCCGGTGAGCGATTGGCAGGTGCTCGTACAACAAGCTACGGCGACACAGCCGGCACGTTATCAATTGCAAGCCGCTTATTTGCGTTTACAAGATTTAGCGTACTGGATAGAGCATTATGCGCCTGAATCCTGGCGGCAATATTACGCTGCGTTACAACCGCGAGGAGAGTTGCGTGACATAGCCGTTAGTGTGGCACCACAAACGCCTGTTTCGTTTCAAGCTGATTTCGCCGGGTTAAGCGTGGCGCCGTGGCGTCAGTTTCCGGGTGTTGTCGATGTAAGTGGGCGTATTCAGCATACTGGATCTGGGGGCGAGGTAGTATTCACGGGTGCAGCGCCCCGTGTTGATTTTGGGCGCTTATTCCCCGAAAAATTTACCCTTACGGACATGCAAGGTGCCTTGCGTTGGCAACGTCAACAGGATGCGTGGCAAATCGAGGGAAAGAATTTAAAAATAGCAGATGCCGCGCTGGCGTTGCACGGCGACATGGCGTTACGTGTACCCACCAATGATGCACCGGTGATGTTAGATGTATCGGCGCAAGTTAGCCTCGCCTCGCCCAACCAAGTCGCGCATTATTTACCGATTGGTGTATTGGATCCGCATTTGGTGCACTGGCTAAATAGCGCATTAGTCAGTGGTGATCCGGTAAAAGCATCCGTTGTAGTGCGTGGTCCGTTAGCTCAGTTTCCGTTTGCCGCGAACGAAGGCATGTTCAGAGTGAATGCGCAATTAAAAAATGTAGTTCTGCAATTTCATCCACAATGGCCCGCGCTGACTGAACTCAATGGGCAGTTACTTTTTCATAATCAACAGATGGTGGTGGCCGTGCAGCAGGCCGCTATGGCGGAATATCCCGTCCCTCATTTGCGCGCCATTATTGAGGATTTGCGTGCGCAACAACCCAAGCACGTGCAGGTCGATGCGGATTGGTTGGGTGATCTATCGGTGGCACAACGGGTATTAACGCAGAGTCCATTGGCAGCGACGCTGGGTGACTTACTACAGCAAGCTACACTGCAAGGTGCGACGCGGTTGCATTTAAATTTAGATGTGCCGTTGATAAGCAAAAAACCGGATGCAGCGGTGGAAGTGATGGGGCGCGTCCATTTATTAGGAAACGATATGCGGTTGTTAGCGCACGATGTAGCGCTCAATCAATTGCGCGGCGTGGTGCATTTTACGAATGCACATACCCAGCATATTGCTGTTACGGCAGAGAACATAACGGGTTTAGTGCTGGATAGATCCGCTGTAATGCAGGTTGCCACCAAGCTAGATAAAAAACAACAAGCACATACCCAGGTGACACTGCAAGGTGTTACCGATGTGGATGTGTTACGTAAAAAATGGCAAGGTATTTACTGGGATTATGCCAAAGGTGAGACTCCGTATACCCTAGCCTTAGATCTGCCTCACACCACGCAAGGAGGCGTTAGGCAGTTGCAAGTGCATTCAAATTTACAAGGCATCACGCTGCATGTGCCTACCTTGTATGATAAGCCTGCAACGCAAGCATTACCTTTTTCTTTTACCGCACAGTTTCCTGCAGGCAATAGCGCCGACAAGCAAGCACTGTTATTGCGTTTAGCCAATGGGATTTATCTGAGTATCGGACAACAACAGTCAAGTGTTGCGTTGGCGGATAATACACAGGCACTGATTCAGATTCCTGTAGAGCAGAAAGATCCGGTAATCAAAATGCAATTTAAAAAATTGGTCGTAAAAACCAGCGATAAGGCGAGTCAGACGTTGACACTTGATCCTAAAAAAATCCCGAGCTTAGCGTTGAATTGCCAAACGTTTGATTATGGCAATCGTCATTTTGGTGCGATTGAGTTGCGTACGACGGCTAAGCCGTGGGGTATGAGTATCGATCGTTTAACGGCAACGCGACCGTCTTGGGATGTTGAGGCAGAGGGTGTGTGGCGCGAACAACAGGGTAAACAGCAAACCACATTGCGTGGCAAAATTCACAGTCAAGAGGTGACGGCGAGCTTTGTTGATTGGGACTTACCCAGTGCGTTGAGTGCTAAAGAAGGCAATGCGACATTTGCGTTGCAATGGCCTGGAGCGCCGCAGGCATTTAGTTTAGCGACCGCGCAAGGTGATTTCAATTTAGATATTGGCAAAGGTAATATTGCTACGCTGGGTAATAACACGTCCGGCCAATTCGGTAAATTACTCAGTTTTTTAAGTTTGCCTTCGTTACGACGGCGTTTACAACTCGATTTTAGCGATATTGTGGACAAGGGATTTGGCTTCGATGTATTACGTGGCGATTTATATTTAGTGCAAGGCAATGCAACGACAAAGAATTTATATTTAGATGGTTCTGTGGCGTACATCGGTTTCAAAGGTAGAATAGGGTTACAGTCCAAAGATTTTTCTGCCTTGCTGGATGTTGCGCCGCATGTGACGGCGAGTTTACCGGTAGTGGCTATCTTAACCGGAGGTCCCGTGTTAGGGATGATGACTTGGTTTGCTAATCAAGTAACGGCACCGGCGGTAGAGTATTTCATCCGTAACCGGTATCGTATGACGGGTTCGTGGAGTGATCCCAAAGTGGATCTCTTATCTAATAGTAATGCGGTATCAAAGACAACAGAAGGAGCGCAACATGAATGACGTGCTGGATATAGCAAAACAGAAACTACTGGCGCCGACGGGATTGGATGAAACACATTTACAGCAGTTATTAGGCGAATTGTTAGGACCTACTATCGACAGTGCGGATTTGTATTTTCAGTCGGCTAGACAAGAGAGTTGGAGTCTGGAAGATGGTCATGTGAAAGAAGGCAGCCATAACATTGAAAGCGGTGTGGGTGTGCGCGCAGTGAGCGGAGAAAAGACCGGGTTTGCTTATGCAGAAGACATGAGTCTAGCGACCTTGCAGCGTATGGTAAAGACGGCGCGTAGCATCAGCAGCCAAGGTGGCAATGCACAAGTGCATATCACCAGCGGTGCGCCTAATAGGCATGGCTTGTATAGTGCAGACGATCCGTTAATGAGTCTCAGTACGGCAGAAAAAATTGATTTGTTACAGCGTGTGGATAGAGAAGCACGCAAACAAGACCCGCGCGTGGTGCAAGTCATGGCGGGCTTGAGTGGTTTGTATGAAACAATACTGATTGTGACTAGCACGGGACGTTTAGTGGCCGACATCAGGCCATTGGTGCGGCTGAGTGTCAGTGTGATTGTGGAACAACAGGGACGCAGGGAACAGGGTTTTGCCGGTGGCGGTGGACGTAAAGATTACCGTTGTTTTCTCGACCAAGACCATCTGTTGTTGTTTCCGCGAGAAGCGGTGCGTGAAGCGATTGTTAATCTCGATGCGATTGCGGCACCCGCAGGCACTATGCCGGTGGTGTTGGGTTCTGGTTGGCCCGGCATTTTGTTGCATGAAGCCATCGGGCATGGCTTAGAAGGCGATTTTAATCGTAAACAAACGTCTGCATTCAGTAATCGTATCGGTGAGCGTGTTGCTGCGGCTGGGTGTACGGTGGTTGACGACGGAACCTTGGCAGAACGACGCGGCTCATTGCACGTAGACGATGAAGGTACACCTAGCCAATGTACGGTGCTGATTGAAGACGGTATTTTGCGTGGGTATATGCAAGATAGCTTAAACGCGCGACTCATGGGTGTGTCTCCCACCGGCAATGGTCGGCGTGAGAGCTACGCCCATTTACCGTTGCCACGCATGACCAACACCTATATGTTAGCGGGCACCCACGATCCACAAGAGATTATTGCCAGCGTGGACAAAGGCTTGTATGCGGCTAATTTTGGAGGCGGTCAGGTGGATATTACCTCTGGCAAATTTGTGTTTTCCGCGAGTGAAGCGTATTTAATTGAAAACGGCAAAATTACGCGACCCGTAAAAGGGGCAACGTTGATTGGGCATGGACCCGATGTGCTGACTAGGGTTTCTATGTTAGGTAACGACTTGGCGCTGGATCGCGGCTTAGGGACCTGCGGTAAGGATGGGCAGAGTGTACCCGTTGGGGTGGGTCAGCCTACGCTAAAAATCGATGCCTTGACGGTAGGCGGCACGACCAGTTGATTCTGATACGGTGCTTCTCTGAAAATGTCGTTACATACCGCTCGCACTTCAAGGTGCGAATTTTGATGGGTAAGCCGCGCGGTATACCCTGTTTCTAGACCTATACAAAGTATGTGTGCACGGTCACCCAAGGGGAGAATCGCGACTCTCCCCTTGGGAAACCCCGTCGCGCGAATTTATTTCGCGCAGGCGAGCGATGAAGGAAACAATCTCGGCCACTTTCGGCCGAGTTGTTAAACAAGCTGCTGAGCAGTTACCACTAAAGTTTTATACTCAAGTGCCGCTATCTTTACTACGCAGGCTAGATAAACGTGATACGTTGTTGCGGGAATGCAATAGAGAGAAATTACGTGTTAACAGCGAATACTTAACACACACAAGGACTACGCCAAGAAATACATCTAATGCAGGTATGATATGGCTGATTTCAATGGTTCTAGTAGCAGTGTGCCTGTCTCTATACCGAGTGTTGCGGATGCTTTGCCTGCAACACAGAACAACGACAATTCATTAGTAGGCAACGCATCTGGACAAATACTTCGGATAGATGAACATGGCCTCCCACTCGGGATGGAAACCGGAGAGCATACACCTATGTCTGTACGATCTGCCGCGGCGGATCGGACACAACAAGAAACAGATGTCAGCCAACCTATCGCACAATTGGATGAACACGCAGAACATATCGCTGATCATTCCGGTGACGGTAGCAGTGAAGAAGACGGTTTGGTATTAAAGTATATTCAGGACGGCGAGCATTGTCCGATGCCTAATCCCGTATTGTCTACGGGCAACGACACAACGCTTAGATATAATGCTTCGACGATCAATAATGTATCTTTTAAATCTACTACGTCTGATCTCAGTACGATTACCGACGCGAGCAGTAATCCTCGAACGTCCCCACTAACTGATTCACACAGTGATATTAACAACGGGCGTGTCAATGCTGCTGTAGCATCACCGCTATCTTTTGCCGATAACTCATCTTTGGTTGGCACAAAATTTTCCGTAACGCTATCCAGTAATCCTGTTGTTGTTACACCTAGCGTTAATCCACAGATTATTGCACCTAATCTGCCTACGGTGTTGGTGTTACAGGATATCGTGTTAAACACCAACAAAACATTCACGGAAGAGGGCAGCGCTTTGCTATTAAGCGATGACTTAACGCTGTCGGATATAGACAATACCTCGTTGGAAAGCGCAACCATCACCTTAGTAAATCCCTTAGATGGTAGTGCTGAATTACTGAGCGTGCAGGTAGGCAGTAGCGGGCTCACCACACAGTATACCAACGGCGTATTGTTGATTAGTGGCAGTGCAACAGTGGCTGCTTACCAAGACGTATTACGCACGGTATCTTATCATCACTCAAGTCAAGGGCCACACGGTGGTACGCGTACGGTGACGTGGGTTATCAATGACGGTAGCAATGATAGTGCAACAGGCACGACTCACTTTACGGTGATACCTATCAATGATGCCCCGGTATTAGATAACAGTGGGGCTATGACGCTGACGGCGATCAATGAAGACAATAGCAATGCCACCGGTACTACGGTAGCAAACATCATCAACAGTGCAGGTGGCAACCGGATTGCCGATGTCGATGCCAATGCCGTAGAAGGCATTGCAGTGACTGATATAGACAACAGTCACGGTACGTGGCAATACAAACTCAGTGGTGGTAGTTGGACGGCATTCGGTGGTGTGAGTGATAGCAGTTCCACCTTATTGGCATCGACTGCCAGTGTACGCTTTGTACCGGATGCCAATTATAATGGCAGTGGTGGTAACATCACATTTAGGGCCTGGGATCAAAGTAGCGGCAGTAATGGTGCAACAGGCGTGAATGTCAGTAGCAATGGCGGTATTACCGCGTATAGCAGTAGCACTGAGACGGCAACGATCACCATTAATGCTGTAAACGATGCCCCGGTGCTGGATAACAGCGGTACGATGACATTGACGACGATCAATGAAGACAATAGCAGTTCGGCCGGTGATACGGTGGCTAATATCATTGCGAGTGCGGGTGGCGATAGAATCAGTGATATTGATGTCAGTGCGTTAGAAGGCATTGCGGTCACGAGTGTGGATACCACGCACGGCAGTTGGCAATACAAACTCAGTGGCGGCTCGTGGACGACGTTCGGCAGCGTGAGTAACACCAGTGCGACCCTATTAGCCTCTACCGCTAGCATACGCTTTGTGCCGACTGCCGATTACAATGGCAGCGCGGGCAATATCACGTTTAGAGCTTGGGATAGAACCAGTGGCAGTGACGGTGCCACGGGTGTGAATGTCAGTAGCAATGGCGGCATTACCGCGTACAGCAGCAGCACCGAGACCGCAACACTTAGCATCATTGCAGTGAACGATGCACCGGTGCTAGATGACAGTGCGTTATTGCAATTAGATGCCATAGCCGAAGATGATGTGGATAATGCCGGCACCTTGATTGCGGATATGGTAGCGGGTGCGATCAGCGAGGTTGATGCAGATGCGGTGCAAGGCATTGCCGTATTTGGCGTGGATGATACGTATGGGTCTTGGCAATATGCCTTAGACGGTAGTACGTGGCAAGATTTCCCCGGTGATCTCGCCGAAGATAATGCCGTGTTATTGGTGGCGGATGCGCGCATTCGTTTTGTGCCTGACGCGGATTATAACGGCGAGGAGAGCACGCTCAGTTTTCGTGCCTGGGATAGAACCAGCGGCAGTAACGGCGATACTGGGGTGGATATCAGTGACAACGGTGCTACCACCGCCTTCAGTGCCTTAAGCAATACCGCCAATATCACGGTGAATGCGATCAACGATGCGCCGGTGTTAGATGACAGTACGCCCTTGCAACTGGAAGACATAGATGAAGATCCCAGTATCAATTTAGGTACACTGGTCGGTGACCTGTTAGCACTTACCGTGTCTGATGCAGACATCGAATCCCTATGGGGCTTACTCGATGGGATTGCGATCATCGGCCAAGACACCAGTCACGGCAGTTGGGAATACAGCATAGATTTAGGCGATAACTGGACGGCCTTAGATGCAGTGAGTAACAGCAGCGCTACCTTGTTGAGCGTGTTCGACTTAATTCGGTTTGTGCCTGATACGAATTACAACGGTGACTCGGGGAACATTACTTTCAGAGCTTGGGACATGTCCACCGGTAACAGTGGCGACACGGGTGTGGTAATAGGTGCGAATCACGGTGGGACTACGGCTTACAGCGATGAAACCAATACGGCTGCACTGACGGTGCATGCGATCAACGATGCCCCTGTGTTAGATAACAGCGGAGCTATGACGTTAACGACGATCAATGAAGACGACAGCAGTTCGGCGGGCGACACAGTCGCTAATATCATCGCGAGTGCGGGTGGCGATAGAATCAGCGATGTGGATGCCAGCGCGGTAGAAGGTATCGCAGTCATTGGCGCAGACACGACGAACGGTAGCTGGGAATACAAACTGAGCGGTGGTTCGTGGACGGCGTTTGACACCGTGAGTAATACGAATGCGACCTTGTTAGCGTCAACGGCCAGCATACGTTTTGTGCCGGATGCCAATTACAACGGCAGTGCGGGCAACATTACGTTCAGAGCCTGGGATAGAACCAGCGGCAGTGACGGTGATACCGGTGTGAATGTCAGTAGCAATGGTGGCATTACCGCGTATAGCAGCAGCACCGAGACGGCAACACTGAGCATCACTGCGGTCAACGATGCGCCGGTATTAGAAGATGCAGTATTGCAATTGGATGCCATTGATGAAGATGATTTTGACAGTACAGGGACTACGGTTGCGGATATCGTGGCTGCTACGATCAGCGACGTAGATGCGAGTGCGGAGCAGGGCATCGCGGTGTTTGGCGTAGATAACAGTGATGGGACGTGGCAATATACCTTAGACGGTAGCACGTGGGAAGATTTTGCGGGTGATCTAGCGGAAGACAATGCCACCTTACTAGCGGCGGATGCGAGCATACGTTTTGTGCCTGATGCGGATTATAACGGTGACGAGATTAGCATCAGCTTTCGGGCGTGGGATAGAACTAGCGGCAGTAACGGCGCTACTGGGGTAGATATCAGTAGCAACGGTGATACCACCGCTTTCAGTGTCTTAAGTAATACCATCAGTATCAATGTGAATGCAATCAACGACGCGCCCGTGTTAGATAACAGTGGAGCTATGACGCTGACGACGATCAACGAAGACAACAGCAGTTCTGCCGGAGATACGGTGGCAGCGATCATCGCGAGCGCGGGTGGCGATAAGATAACAGATATAGATGCGAGTGCAGTAGAAGGCATTGCCGTGACGGGTGCCGATATGACGAACGGTTTGTGGCAATATAAACTCAGCGGCGGCTCGTGGACGACTTTCGATAGTGTGAGCAACACCAATGCGACCTTGTTAGCCTCTAGCGCTAGCATACGTTTTGTACCAAATGCGGATTACAACGGCAGTGGTGGCAACATTACGTTTAGAGCCTGGGACAGTAGCAGTGGTAGTGATGGTGCTACCGGCGTGGATGTCAGCACGAATGGCAACACCACCGCGTACAGCACGAGCACCGAGACCGCAACCATCACAATTACAGCGGTGAATGATGCGCCCGTGTTAGATAACAGTGGGGCTATGACGCTGACGACGATCAACGAAGACAACAGCAGTTCTGTCGGCGATACGGTGGTAGCGATCATCGCGAGTGCGGGTGGCGATAAGATAACAGATATAGATGCGAGTGCAATAGAAGGCATTGCCGTGACAGGCGCCGATATGACGAACGGTTTGTGGCAATATAAACTCAGCGGTGGTTCATGGACGACGTTCGGTGCCGTGACTAACACCAGTGCGACTTTACTTGCATCGACGGCTAGCATACGTTTTGTGCCGAATGCTGATTACAATGGCAGCGCGGGCAACATTACGTTCAGAGCCTGGGATAGAACCAGCGGCAGTGACGGTGACACCGTTGTCAATGTCAGTAGCAATGGTGGCGTTACCGCGTATAGCAGCAGCACCGAGACGGCAACGTTGAGTGTCACTGCGATCAACGATGCACCGGTGTTAGATGACAATGCATTATTACAATTGGATGCCATTGATGAAGATGAGTTTGACAATGCTGGGACTACGGTTGCGGATATAGTCGCTGATGCGATCAGTGATGTAGATGCGGGTGCTGAACAGGGTATCGCGGTGTTTGGTGTGGATAACAGTAATGGAACTTGGCAATATGCCTTAGACGGTAGCACGTGGGAAGATTTCGCTGGTGATTTAGCCGAAGATAATGCCATGTTATTGGCAGCGGATGCGAGCATTCGTTTTGTGCCTGACGCGGATTATAACGGTGAGGAGAGCACGATCAGTTTTCGTGCCTGGGATAGAATCAGCGGTAGCAATGGTGCTACAGGTGTGGATGTGACGAATAACGGCGGCACCACCATTTTTAGTGCGTTAACGAATACTGCCAGCATCACGGTAAATTCGATCAATGATGCGCCGATTTTAGATGACAGTACGCCCTTGCAACTAGAAGACATTGATGAAGATCCTAACCCCAATTCAGGGACATTGGTGGGTGACATGCTGGCGCTTACCGTGTCTGATGTCGATGCCGAATCTCTGTGGGGCTTACTCGATGGCGTTGCCATCATCGGTCAAGATACCAGTCATGGCAGTTGGGAATACAGTATCGATTTAGGCGATAATTGGACGACCTTGGGTGCTGTGAGTAATAACAGTGCCACCCTGTTGAGCGTGTTTGATTTAATTCGGTTTGTCCCTGACACGAATTACAACGGTAACTCGGGCAACATTACTTTCCGCGCTTGGGATATGTCTACGGGTAGCAGTGGCGACACGGGCGTGATGATTGGTGCGAATCACGGTGGGACTACGGCTTACAGTGATGAGACCAACACAGCTGCACTGACGGTGCATGCGATGAACGATGCGCCTACATTTATAGGGAGCGATACTAATTTATATTCTACGGATGTGGATGAAGATGATTTTAATCCACCCGGTATTTTAGTCAGTGATATTGTCGGTAACGCAATTGATGATGTAGATGCAAGCGCTGTGCAGGGTATTGCGGTAGTGGGTGTCCATGTGGATTATGGTTTTTGGCAATATTCGTTGGATGGTAGCGCTTGGGATACCCTCGATGTGTCTGATGCGAACGCGACATTACTTGCATTAGATGCTTA
Organism: uncultured Gammaproteobacteria bacterium; assembly: GCA_964646995.1. Classification (GTDB taxonomy): domain Bacteria; phylum Pseudomonadota; class Gammaproteobacteria; order CAZYIF01; family CAZYIF01; genus CAZYIF01. The sequence continues at coordinate 185,132 of CAZYIF010000002.1, read as the reverse complement.
CGTTCGTTTTATTCCCTTGCCTAATTTTAGTAATGATTCGCATTACCCAGATCCCATCGTTATGCAATTTCGTGCGTGGGACAAAACTACAGGCAGTAACGGCGATACCGGCGTTGATGCGACAAGTAACGGTGGCATCACCGCGTTTAGTGCCGCAACACGTACGCTCAGTGTGACTGTCAATCCGATTAACGACGCGCCCGAATTGAGTAATTTCACGCCGTTACAACTAGACGCGATTGATGAAGATCCAAGTACCAATACAGGTACATTAGTTAGTGATTTATTAGCAGATACCACATTTGATATGGATGATGATAGCGTGGGGATAGCGATCACGGGTCGAACGACGAGTCACGGCAGTTGGCAATACAGTTTAAACGACGGTAGTACCTGGACTGCCTTAGGTGCGGTGAGTAATACCAGTGCTACTTTGTTGTCTGCGACGGATCTGATCCGGTTTATTCCTAACGCGAATTACACTGGTAATTCCGGCAATATTACGTTTAGAGCCTGGGATATGTCTACCGGCACTGCCGGTAGCACGGGGGTCAATGTTAGCAGCAACGGTGGCACGACGGCTTACAGTAATTCAAACAATACGGCATCAGTGACAGTCAATGCAGTGAATGATGCGCCGGTGTTAGATAACAGCGGGTCTATGACACTGACGACGATCAATGAAGACGATAGCAGCTCTGTGGGTAACACGGTCGCCGCGGTCATCAGCAGTGCGGGTGGTGATAGAATCACCGATGTAGATAGTGGTGCGGTAGAAGGTATTGCTGTTACTGATGTGGATACAACGCATGGCAGTTGGCAGTATAAACTCAGTGGCGGCTCGTGGACGACGTTCGTCAGCGTGAGTGACACCAGTGCGACGCTATTAGCATCCACCGCTAGCATACGCTTTGTGCCGACGGCTGACTACAATGGCAACGCGGGCGACCTCACGTTTAGAGCCTGGGACAGTAGCAGTGGTAGTGACGGTGCTACTGGTGTGGATGTCAGCGTCAATGGTAGCTCTACTGCGTACAGTGCGATTACCGAAACGGCAACGCTCACCATCACTGCGGTGAATGATGCACCGGTATTAGATAACAGTGACGCGATGACACTGACGACGATCAATGAAGACGACAGTAGTTCGGTAGGTGATACAGTGGCCGCGATCATCGCGAGTGCGGGTGGTGATAAGATAATAGATGTCGATGCTAGTGCGCTAGAAGGTATCGCCGTCACGAGTGTGGATACCACGCATGGCAATTGGCAATATAAACTGAGCGGTGGTTCGTGGACGACATTCGGCGCCGTGAGTAACACCAGCGCGACTTTGCTAGCCTCCACCGCCAGCATACGCTTTGTGCCGACGGCTGACTACAATGGCAATGCGGGCAACATTACGTTTAGAGCCTGGGATCAAACCAGCGGTAGTGACGGTGCCACGGGTGTGAATGTCAGTACGAATGGTACCACGACCGCATATAGCAGCAGCACCGAAACCGCAACGATCACTATCACCGCGGTGAACGATGCACCTGTGTTAGATAACGCGGGTACGATGACGCTCACCAGTATTAATCAAGACGATACCACCTCAAGCGGCACCACGGTTGCTGACATCATCAGCAGTGCCGGTGGCGATAGGATCACTGATATGGATACCAGCGCGGAGGAAGGTATTGCCGTCACGGGCGTGGACACAACACACGGTCTTTGGCAATACAAACTCAGTGGTGGTTCGTGGATTACGTTCGGTGCCGTGAGTAACACCAGTGCGACTTTGCTCACGTCAACGGCCAACATACGCTTTGTGCCCGATTCTGGTTACAATGGCAATGGCGGCAACATTACATTTAGAGCCTGGGATCAAAACAGTGGCAGCGACGGTGCCACGGGTGTGAATGTCAGTACGAATGGTACTACGACGGCGTACAGTACTAGCACCGAGACGGCAACGATCACGATTGTTGCCACGAGCAGTGCGCCGGTGTTAGATAATACGGGTACGATGACACTGGCCGCGATCAATGAAGACGATAGTAGCTCCATCGGTACCACGGTCGCGGCTATTATCAGCAGTGCGGGCGGCGATAGAATCACCGACGCGGATGGCGGTGCGGTAGAAGGCATTGCCGTCACCGCTGTAGATACGACGCACGGTAGTTGGCAGTATAAAATCAGCAGCGGTTCGTGGACGACGTTCGGTAGTTTGAGTGATGGCAGTGCGACCTTACTCGCGTCTACAGCGAGCATACGCTTTGTGCCAGATGCCGATTACAATGGCAGTGCGGGCGATATTACGTTTAGAGCCTGGGATCAAACCAGCGGCAGTGACGGCGCCACCGATGTAGATGTCAGTAGCAATGGTGGCTCTACCGCGTATAGTAGTAGCACCGAGACGGCAACGATTACGATCAATGCCGTGAACGATGCGCCCGTGATCGGCATGACTGACTTTAGCACGCAGACTTTGTTTGACACACTGGGTACGAGCCAGTTGGTGACGTCATCAACCTTGCCCGGATCATTTTCTGCAGTGAACGACAGCATTTCTGCGATGACGGTTGAATTTTGGGTTAATTTCAGCGATTTGAGCAGCGATTTTAGGCGTGTTGCTGCGTTTGTAGATGGTGCGAATTCATTTTTCCAAATTGTGGTTCAACCGGAAGACAATAATGTCGGATTTTCCGTATATACCGGGTCGACGATGTATGGCGCCAGTGCACACGGTTTGCAAACCGGCGAGTGGTATCATTTTGCGGCTACGTGGGATGGCAGCGGTTCCGCACATTTATATGTAGATGGTGTGGATCAATACGGCCAAAATTATGATTTGAGTGCCGGTGATGTGAGTGGTTATGGGAAATTTGCGTTTGGTGGTAGAGCGGATAACTCACAATACAGCGATGCACAATTTGAAGATGTACGCATTTGGAGTACGGAGCGTACGGCTGCGCAGATACAGTCGAACATGTTAAGTACCTTAGTGGGTAACGAGTCTGGTCTAGTCGGGTGGTGGACGTTTGCAGAAGGCAGCGGTACCTCAGTGACAGATAGAGCGGCAGCGGGTAACACCATGACGGGAACCTTGACTGATACTAGCAGTCGTGTGTCGGTGTACTCGACCACTGCGACCGAAGACACTAGCTTGGCTATCACCGGAATCAGTGTCAGTGATGTCGATGCGGCGAGTGGTGATGTGACAGTAACACTCAGCGTGACGAACGGTTACCTCAGTGTGAGTACTAGCATAATCTCGGGTTTAAGTTTAGGTGACATCAGCGGTAATGGCACGAATACAGTGACTTTGACCGGCACGCTCAGCGCAATTAATACGACATTAGCTGCAACGGACGGTTTGTATTATCGCGGTGATGCTGGTTTTACCGGTATTGATAGTCTATCTATTTTAATTGATGACGGTGGCAATACTGGCTCGGGTGGCAACCTGACTGCAATGGAAACCTTGCAAATTCGAGTGGCTGCTGTCAACGATGCGCCTAGCGTGACGATGGATACCAGTCATTTGAGTTATCATGCCAATACCCTATTTGCGCTAGACAGTTCAGATACCGATGCTCATAACGCTGTACACAGTGTGGCGTTGAGTAACGGTGATGTGTTGATGGTGTGGCAAGAGTATAATAATTCGGGTGGTACTGATGTGTATGGTCGCGTGTATGATGATACCGGTGCGGCATTACAAAGCAAATTTCGAATAAATCAAGATGGCGATGATAGTAATAGTTATAGATTTGTTACTAGCCACAGCGTGAATCCGCTTGCTGTGTTATCCGATGGCAGCGTGGCAGTGACATGGAGCAGTGATGTGGGTGGGTATTGGGAAGTGTTTGCGCGTACCTATACGTTTGATAATGCGTCGGTGCAAACGGCAGGTTCCTTGATCACGGTGGCAAGTGATGTGGATAAAGATGCCGACGGGGCATCGGTAATCGCGTTGGCGAATGGCGAGTTTGCCGTGGGTTTTGAGCAACGTGATAATGGGACATGGTATGGTGACAGTAGTAGCGAGGTGTATTTACGCAAATACGACAGTGACGACACGGCGCTCGGCGCTGCACAGCTGATTGCGGCGGATGTAGCGACAGGGCCCTACGGAATCAGTATCACGGCATTATCCGATGGCACCTTGGTGGCGGTGTGGAATGAATACGATGATGATGTGTTTAACGTCATTAAAGCGCAGCGCTATACTGCAGACGGCGAGAAGATAGGTAGTGAGTTTACGCCTAGCGATGAGCTGGGTAGCATGGTCGTTACTCCGCAAGTCGTTGCTACCGCAGACGGTGGTTATGTCATTGTGTGGCAATATTTAAATAGTAATTTTGATGCGCAAATCAAAGCGAGTTATTACCCCGTGGGACAAGATACGCCTATTGTGATCCCGATATCGACTAATTCGACGGCCCAAGGTTATAACTTAGGAGACGATGAGACGTCACCGACGGTGGTTGCATTGCCCGGTGGTGGTTTTGCGGTGACGTGGATGGATGATAATTTAGGCCAAGTATATCTCCAGCGTTTTAATCAAAATGGCCAAACGGTGGGTGCCGCAGAATTGGTGAATGACGTGAGTTTAGGTGTTTTCCCTGCCGATCCGAATTTGTCAGTCGATGCGAATGGTAGATTAGTGGTGACGTGGCATGCCAATGGTAATGACGTGGCATACAGCCGGATCTATCAACCGGAATTACACCTAGGGCAAAGTGCAACACTAGCCATAGAAGGATTGCGTATTGATGATGATGCGTCGGGTAATGTACAAGTTACGTTGAGTGTGGATGATGGTTCGTTGAGCTTGGGTAGCACCTCGGGGTTGAGTTTTAGCGTGGGTGATGGCACCAGCGACAGTACCATGACGTTTATCGGGGCTGTCAGTCGCATAAACGATGTATTGTCTACGTTTAATTACACGAGTAGCACCTTGGGTTCACATACGTTAACGGTGACGGTCAACGATCAAGGTGGCAACGGCACCGGTGGTAGTCAGAGTACGACGTACACAACGACCTTGCACGTTGATGATATTACGGCAGAAAATGCCACGTTGTCGGTGGCCAAAGGCGATGAAATCGCTATAAGCGGTGTGAGTGTCACCGGTGCCGATGAAACGGTACAAGTGTGGATTGCCGCACAAATAGGTAATTTACGTTTAGGCACGACAACGGGCGTGACAGTTGTAGATGGTAATGACGACGGTAGCGAAAGTTATATGATCATCAGTGGTTCACGCACGAATATCAACAATGCTTTAGCCCAGCTGTATTATACGGCGCCTTCGGGGGCGACTGATTATGCTCAGTTAGGCGATAGTTTACAAATGCGTGTGTTAAATCGTGGAACGTCAAATAGTAATTTGCGTTATAACCCCGACAACGGGCATTTTTACGAGTTGGTGGAGGAGGCTGAGGGTACTATGTCTTGGACGAGCGCCTTGGCTGCAGCCGAAGCTAGGAGTCTCGATGGTATGGCGGGTTATCTTGCTACCTTGACCAGTGCCGCGGAAACCAGTTATATCACCGATAACATTGCATCGAATGTTTATGGCGACATGTGGCTGAGTGGCCACGATGTGGCGACGAATGATTGGCGTTGGGACAGTGGTCCGGAAGAGGGCGTGCCGTTTTGGACAGGTGGTCTGTTCGGTAATTCGGTCGATGGGCAATACGAAAATTGGCAGGGTGGGGAGCCTAATAACAGTGGAGGCATTGAAGATTATCTGCAGCTGCGTGGTGGTGGCGAGTGGAATGATGCGAGTAATGGCAATGCGTTTTCTAGCGGTTATATCGTGGAATACGGTGGCATGAGCGGTGACACGCAGGCGATCAGTCTTAACCTCAACATATTAGCTTCCACCGCAGAGGAAGGTACCTCAGGCAATGATACGATCACTAGCACGACTACGGGTGTGGTATCGAGTTTAGCCGGTAATGATACGATTGATTATTCGGCGAGTGCGGTGAATATTGTATTGGGCGGCGATGGTAATGACACGATCCATTATGATCCCGCTGATCTGTTGATAGATGGTGGTGCGGGTACTGATACCTTAGTTTTCGATGGAGCGAGTCCTTCAACCATTGATTTAACCCAAATTGTAAGGGGCACGCTACAGGGCATAGAGAAAATCCAGATGGATACGTCGGCCACGTCTGAGTTACAGTTGGATTTAGCCGCGGTATTTGATTTATCGGACACAACCAACACCTTGTTTATTAACGGTGACAGTGATAATTCTTTATTGATAAAAGACTTAGAAAATTGGACATTGGGTAGCGATACCGTAATCAATACGGTGACGTATCACACGTTTACCAATCAAGACTTTACCTTGTATCTCGATCAAGATATGACTTTATTACAACTAACAATAACGTAGTTCAATTCATGGTGAGGCGTGTAAAATATGTTATTAACTGAGTTACAACTGGCATTTTTGCTGATTGCGTTACTGTTTTTTGCATTTGCCACCTTAACCATGACCTTGTGGTTGATCTACAGCCGTGTGCAAGAACGTAAAGCCTTAGGTGCGTTGATCGCGGCGGTGTGTCAACAAGAAGATGAGCGGCGTAAACACGTGATGAAGGAATTAAAAAAACGCCCCATGCTCAACGATAAGTTAGCCAAGGAAACCTGTCAGACTTTGCTTCAGGCGGAAAAGAATTTTTATCAACTGCTGGTTGATATTTTTGGCGCTAAGGCAACGGCTGAGCTAGGTGGACTGCACCTTGCTATGAACAAACTGCTGGATGAGTATCTGGTGATAAAAGCTAAAACCTTGCCTCCTAAAAGCAATGAAGCTACCGCAGATGTCCCATCCACCGCTGAGGAGCTGGATGAGGCCACAAACACCGTGCAATCGTCATGAGGCCTTCCACCGCTATGCGGTGTTAGGATGACACTCTTTATACGGTATATTGCAATTGCAGGTATCCAAAACGGATATGTGCATTATCGCCGGACTGTGCGATGAAAGCACCAGGGATCAGCTCGTTGTAACCCAGTGATCCATTGACGTGACGACTGAGTTTGCAATTTGCGAGTAAATCGATTTCGTCACCTATTTTGGAAGACGTACCTAGGTTGCCTGCACGTACCACGTTGGCGCCCGCGTCGTACAAACCATCGTGGGTGTTCGCGCGTAGGAATTGATGGTAATCCATGCTCAGCGTGACTGTTTCAGTGGGATGCAATGCAATACCACTGTTTAAATCACGGATATTTTGCCGCGCCACTACGTCAATGAAACCGAAATAGGCATGGCCTGAGGGAAACAACTGACTGAAGGTTTTCATGGTGTTGCCGTTGGGATTGCCACCACTGGCATAGTCGTAATTCATATAAATGTCGGGCGTGGTTGGCACCGTTTCGAATTTATAGCCCGTCATTAGCGTTAACATGTAAGCACTGATTTGTTTGTTGTCGAGTTTACCAAACTGATAGGCGCCTTCTGCCTCGTAGTACAGGGGGCTATTGCCGATGCGGCCAAAGGTGCGGCTACCTGCGGTATGACGACGTTCATCACCGGCGATGCGATCGTAGACAGCATGGCCAACGCGGTGATCAAAAAAGTAAAGTTCCAATCCCATATTCAGTGGAGCAATGGTGGTTGCGGTGTAGGCGCCATTGAATTTATTGTTGCGGTCTGGGATGTTGGTGTGATAGCGATTGACCGGCACAAAGCGTGTAACAAAGAGGGTAGCATTGAGGTACGGATTTTGAATGATGGCACTGACACCACTCCAGGCGCGTAGTACGTTGGCCCACCCTAAGGGAGTCACTAAGCGATCTTTACCGAAAGCGAGCATTTGGCGCCCGGGTCGCAGCGTGATCGCGGTAGTGTCGTTTAGCATGAAATGCATATCAACAAACGCTTGCTGTATAGCAAACGTGTCTATATCCAGAGGGCGCTTGTGTCCGGGTAAGTCACGGTTAGTAACTTGCGACGATTTTGCTTCAGCAAAAAAACGTAAATCGTCGTTAAGATGTACATCAGCGTGCGTGGTTGCACGGAACAAATGGAAGGAGTCATCGTTTTGTCTGTCGAAATAAAAATTATTCCATGATTCATCGCGCCAACGCAGATGACCGCCGAAACTCGCCCAGCCGTGCTCACCCAGCGGAACGTATTTTATTTTATTCCACGGGTCTTTCTGGATCTCTTGGGGGGTAGCCGCGGCAAGTACGGACCAATCTTCATTTTGACGCATGAGTTGGTAGCTGGGTAACCTGAGATGATGGGGCGCATCGGGTTTATCTGCGGTTGCTTTGCCGGTATGAACTAGGCTACAGAGTAATAGCGTGTAACACAGACCTTGACAAATTCGATATTGCTTCATGTGGTTTTCCTACATGATTTGTCTCTTTAATTGGTTTGCGGGTAGGCGGCGGTGTTTAAGCACGCGGCCGTGCCAATAATTTTTTCGCGTTCTGCAAAACTGGTGAGTTGACTGGCGAGGCTGCTACTGTCGCCGTGTTGCCAAATAGCGTGCAGCACTTGTTGCATGGCATAAATTGCCGCGCGTTGCAGATCAGAGGGAATAATCACAATCTTATATCCCAGTTGCTGCAATTGTTGCAGTGGCACCAACGGTGTCTTGCCGCCATAAAACATGTTAATTAACTTAGGTGCAGACAGTCGTTCAGCAATCGTGTGGATGTGTGCGAGTGTCTCTGGTGCTTCGACAAAAATCATATCAGCACCCGCATCCAGGTAAGCTTGCGCCCTGGCGAGTGCGGCCTCTAAGCCTTCTACTGCGATGGCATCGGTACGTGCAATCAATAATACATCGGGGTTGAGCAATGCATCACGCGCAACTTTGACGTGATATACCATGTCGGCACAGGGTAATAGGCGTTTATCGTCTAAATGTCCGCAGCGTTTAGGAAACAATTGATCTTCTAGATGTAGGGCAGCAACGCCTATGCGCTCAAACTGACGCACGCTGCGCTGTACATTGAGGGCATTACCAAAGCCGGTATCGGCATCGGCAATCACGGGTAAGTGAGTGGCCTCGATAATTTGCGCTAAGCGGTCCAGCACTTCTGTGTGACTGAGCAGACCGAGATCAGGGTGCCCCGCACTGCGCGCAATCGCCCCGCCGCTGGCATACACCGCAGCAAAGCCGGCTTGTTCCACGAGTTTAGCCGAAAGGCCATCGAATACGCCGGGCGCCACCACCGGTGTAGGTTGTTGTAGTAAGTGGCGTAGTTGACCTGCTGGGTGCATATAAACTCCTTGTGACCAAACAGCAAAATAATTCGCAATTGTATAGCACCGTAGTACTTGTGTCATCCCGAGTGTATGGCTGTCATCCCGAACGTTAGTGAGGGATCTCAGGAAGAATACACTGAGCGGTTTACGGCGCGAGATTCTTCGCTGCGCTCTGCATGACACCCAGTAGATTGCCGCTGCTGGGTTTGATGCGACTACAGACCTTGCCGTTTATGTTGCCAGCATTAGAAATTATGTGTTGTTTTTCAAGGGAATAGTTGTTTGGCATGCAACTTGCTGTCTCTTTGCTCAAGGGGACTCATGGTGCAGGCAGAGGACACATAACATGACTAGCAAAATAGACAATATGTTGGGTATTTCAGCACCGGCGTTACAGCTTTACGGTAAGCGTTCGGTGGTATTGGCTAACAATATTGCCAACGCGGATACCCCGGGTTTTCGTGCCAGAGACATGGATGTGCCCGCTATGTTGCGCGGTGATGCTAACACGGAGACGTTAGCACTACAGTCAACGCGGACAGGGCACTTGCCAGCGCAAGCCTCAGGCATGGATTTTTCTATGCAATACCGCGAGGTATTGCAAGCCTCTGCGGATGGCAACACGGTAGATAGCCAAAAAGAGAAGGTCACCTTTACCGAGAACTCATTACGCTATCGCACAAGTTTGTCGTTTCTCAATAGCAGGATTCGTGCTTTACAAACAGTGATTAAAGGAGAATAAGCATGGCATTCGAACAATTATTCTCGGTGGCAGGTAGTGGTATGTCGGCGCAGCTCGTGCGTTTGAATACAACCGCCAGTAATTTAAGCAATGCAGAAACCGTATCTGGCAGTCCAAGCACGGCATTTCGCAGCCGACACCCTATTTTCGCACAAGGACAGGCATCGTTTGCAGATGCGTTTGATAGCGTACTGAATCAAGCTGCCGTAGGGGTCAGAGTAGAAAGCATCGCGCAAGGCAAAGTGCCGGTGCGTGGTGAATACAGACCTGCACACCCATTAGCGGATGATAATGGCATGGTGTATTTGTCGAATGTCAATGTGATTCAAGAGATGGCGGACATGGTGTCTAGCTCACGTTCTTATGAAGCGAATATTGCTGTGCTCAATACCGGCAAACAATTATTTTTAGATACGTTACAAATGGGACAATAAGAGGATTGGTATCATGGATAATAATGGAGTCAATAACAACACCAACTTTGATTTTGCGAGTATTGGTTTGGCGCCACCGCAACAAAAGGCGGCGGCCAAAGGCAGTACCCTAAACAAAGATTCATTCATGACGCTGTTGGTGGCGCAGATTAACAATCCGCCGGATCCGCTGAATCCTAAAAGCAACACCGACTTTGTGACGCAGACCGCACAGTTTAGTTCATTGGATAGTTTGCAATCCATGCAAAAATCATTTGCTGATTTTGCCACGAAATTTACCGCGGACAAAGCGTTGGAAGCCTCGGCTATTGTGGGACGTTCGGTATTAGTGCCGGGGACCATGGGTACTCTACCCGAACAAGGCACTATGCCGATCAGTGTTAACGTACCGGTCAGTGTGCCAGATTTAAGTTTATCGATACAGAATCAACAGGGCGAAGTGATCAGGCAAGTTAATTTAGGCATACAGCCCGCGGGTGTTACTAATTATCAATGGGATGGTTTACTCGCGAATGGTGAGCGTGCACCGGCGGGTACTTATGAAGTAATTGCACAAGGTACGATAGGTGATAAGGCGCAACAGTTTTCTACGCTGATGTTAGGTAAGGTAGAAGGTGTGGTCATCAGTAAGGATGCCTCAGACACCATGCTCAATGTAGCGGGTGTGGGTAAGGTGGCACTCAGTGATGTGCAAGCCATACAGCAGTAGTACCTTGGTAATTTTTCAGACCGTGATTTGTAACGCATAGATAAAAGCTAACTATTCAGTATTTTTCTGCATAGTTACATAAAGCAAGTAGGAGTCAGTCATGCCATTTAATGTCGCACTCAGTGGTTTGCAGGCCGCTTCCTCAGAAATGGAAGTGTCGGGTAACAATATTGCGAATGCCAGTACGCCGGGTTTCAAGCGCGCACGTTCAGAGTTTTCTGACGTGTATGCAGCCAGTGCGTTGGGTACTACCTCTACCGCGATCGGTACGGGTGTGCGCTTGACTGCAGTGACGCAACAGTTTACGCAGGGCACGGTTAATTTCACCAATAACAATTTGGATCTGGCGCTCAATGGCAAAGGATTTTTTATTTTGAACGGTAACGGTGTGACGAATTACACACGCGCAGGAAGTTTTGGTGTGGATCGGGAAGGTCGTATTGTGGATGCGGGCGGTCAGCAACTACAAGGTTTACAAGCCGATGCCACGGGTAACATTACGGGTGCCATGGGTGGCTTGGTACTCAATAGTTCCAATCTCTCGCCAGCGGCTACCAACAAGGTTAATTCCACGTTGAATTTAGATGCGGCCAGTGATCTGCCGGCTTCTCCTTGGTTAGGGACTTCTACGTTTGGTGGTACACCGCCTTCGCCTAGTTCATATAACGATGCTACTTCAGCAACCGTGTATGATAGCTTGGGTAATTCGCATATTATGACTATGTATTTTGAGAAGTCGACTGCGGCTAACACGTGGAATGTACATTTACAAGTCGATGGTATGGATGTGTATACCAATTCAGCTAAACCGAATATGGTGACCGGTGCTGCGGGGAGCTTGGTGGTAGCAGGCACGTTGCCGGTGTTAGATACGAATGATTTGACGATTAATGGCACGGCAGTGCCTATCCCCAGCAGTGATGGAATATCAACGACGGATGATCAATCCAGCGCTAAAGCCTTAGTGACGGCGATTAATAGCATTAAATCCACGACCGGTGTAGAGGCTAAAGTCATTCCTGCCGTGGTTAATTTAGGCATTTATACCCCAGGGATATTGCAAAATAATAATTTCACGATAAACGGCGTACAGATCGAGACAGCGACTGCAACGCAAGATGCGTTGGTAGCAGCCATTAATGCAGCCGATGCGGGCGTTACGGCATCGGTAGACCCCTTGGGTCAAGTCAATTTAACGGCGATCGGTACCACACCCGATGATGGACGTAATATAGAAATATCGAGTGACGGCAATGCGGTTAATTCAACGTTCAGCGTGTTTAGTTTGGGTGTGGCGGGTAATGCAGTGCAGCGCGGCCAATTGACCTTAACTGCCAATTTTCCGATTGAAATAGCGGGGGATGTTCCTTCTAAAATTGGCATCAATGCCAATACCTATTTAGCACCCTGGAAAGTGGTGTTTAATAACGACGGTTCGTTTAACGATGTGGCCTCGGAACCGATTATTGTCGATTGGACACCATTGAATGCAAAAGGTGAATATAACGGTGCAAACAAACCGCAAAAAATAGTTTTAGATATTAGCAAAGGCACGCAATTTGGTAGTGCGTTTGCGGTACAAGATTTGGTGCAAGATGGTTATACCACAGGACGTTTGAGTCAGGTCGATGTGGATTCGTCAGGCATTCTGTTTGGTCGTTACAGTAACGGCCAATCGCTGGCGTTAGGTCAAGTGGTGTTGGCGAACTTTAACAATACGCAAGGGTTACAGCCGTTAGGTGATACCGCGTGGGGTGAGACATTTAATTCGGGTTCGCCCATTGTGAGTGCCCCAGGTACTGCCAGTTTAGGCTTGATTCAATCGGGTGCGCAGGAAGACTCTAATGTGACATTGACCGAAGAATTAGTCTCGCTGATCATTGCACAGCGTAATTTTCAGGCCAATGCAAAAACGATTGAAACGGCTAATGCAACCACACAAACCGTAATTAACTTAAGATAGTGAGTAAATAAACGCATGGATAAATTACTCTATACCGTCACCAATGGTGCACAACAGACGATGGATTCACAAACCATCCGCATGCACAATTTAGCCAACGTAGATACGATTGGTTTTCGCGCGAGCTTGGAACACGTACAAGGCACCGAAGTGGCCGGCGGACGTTTGTCGTCACGGGTGCATGTGCGTTCTAATAATAATTTCAGTGATTTTAAACAAGGTCCCATGGTCACCACGGGACGCGATTTAGATGTCGCATTGAATACCGAGGGTTGGCTTGCGGTACAAACCAAAGAGGGTAAAGAAGCGTATAGCCGTGCTGGAGGTTTACAGATTAATGGTTTACTGCAATTGACCAATGCCGAGGGTAACTTGGTGTTGGGCGATGGTGGCCCCATTGTGATCCCTGAAGCGGAGAAAGTGACAATAGGGCCAGACGGTAGTATTACCGTGCAACCCAAAGGCCAAGGCCCGGACACCGTGGCTACCATAGGCCGACTGAAATTAGTGGAAATTCCTAACGAGGTCTTGGCACGTGGTAGTGAAGGATATTTTTATCGTACCGATGGGTTAGCGGCTACGCAGCCTAGTCCCAATGTGACAGTGAGCGCAGGCGTGCTGGAGGGGAGTAATGTCAACCCCATGCAGACCTTAACCGAAATTGTGATGTTTGCTCGGCAGTATGAAATACAAATGAATATGATACAAAAAGCGCAAGATATTGCGAGCCGTGAAACACAGTTAATGAATATGCGTTCATAACAAGTTGTGCGTCTTAAGCGATTTCGCCTGCGCGAAATAAATTCGCGCGACGGCGACCAAAGGGGAGCTATTGCATAGGCGCCCCTCTGGACGCCCCATCGCGTTGACTCATCCGCTTGCGGGTGAGATTTTTTCTTTGAATTGTGACAGTGAGGCAAGAGGAGTAAGCACATGTATCCAGGATTGCGGATCAGTCAAACAGGACTCGATGGACAACAGTTTAAAAACCGCGTGATTGCGAATAATTTAGCGAACATCGACACGGTGGGTTTTAAGCGTGATCGGGTGAACTTTCAAGAATTAGTTTACCAATTAGTGCAGCAACCGGGCGGTGCGTCTAGCCAAGACACGCGCTTTAATTCCGGCTTGATGGCCGGTACCGGCGTAAAAGTAGCCGGCACACAGAAAATTCATATCACGGGATCCTTTCAGCAAACCAATAACACCTTGGATTTAGCGATCGAAGGCAAAGGATTTTTCAGTATCCTAATGCCCGATGGGACGACGGCTTATACCCGCGATGGGCGTTTCCAAATCAATGCAACAGGGCAAGTGGTTACAGGACAGGGTTATCCGTTACAGCCGGCCATCACGTTGACGAATGAAGCGGTGAGTACCAACATTTCTCCTGATGGTACCGTTTCATTATTGCGTGTCGGTGATACCTCGCCGTCCGATGTCGGTATTATCCAGCTGTTTGATTTTATTAATCCGGAAGGCTTACAACCTATGGGTGGTAATTTATATAAGCAAACCGCCAGCAGTGGTGTGCCGATCCAACGCCAACCGGCATTGAATGGTATGTCGCCGCTGCGACAAGGATTTGTCGAAGGATCAAATGTCAACGCGGTAGAGGAATTAGTCAACCTGATTGAAACGCAGCGTGGCTATGAGATGAATGCCAAAGCCATTGGTACAGCAGATGATATGCTGAAGTATTTACCGCAAGTGGTATAACGAGATAGGTGATCTATGCTAAGTAAAAAATATATGCAATGTCTGTGCATAGCGAGTTTACTACTACAGCTCGGCGGGTGTATGAACAACGAAGTCAAACCGAATGATCCGAAGTATGCACCGGTGCCGCCGGCACAATTGGTTAAACCACCGAATAATAGTGGTTCGATTTATCAAGTGGGTTTTGAACGGCGTTTGTTCGAAGACATCCGGGCCTATCGTGTAGGAGATATTTTGACGGTTACACTGATTGAAAATACCAATGCCAACAAAAATGCTAATACCTCACTCACGAAGAATACCAATGTTAATCCGGGTACACCTAAGGTGGCGGGAGTGAACCCCACATTGAATGCACCGGATGTGCCATTGGTTGGTTCTACCGCTATTTTACCGTTAGAAAGCCGTATCGATGCCCAAAATAAATTTACCGCCACGTCGAACAGTAAACAAAATAATACGATTACGGGGAACATTACGGTGACTGTGGCTGAAGTATTGCCGAATGAAAACTTGGTGATACGCGGTGAAAAATGGGTGGGAATAAACCGTGGCCAAGAATATATTCGGCTCAGTGGTATTGTCAGGCCGCAAGATATCAGTGCCACGAATACCGTCGATTCTATTCGCGTAGCTGATGTGCGCATCGAATACAGTGGCACCGGTGATGTGGCAGAATCAAATTCCATGGGATGGTTGGCACGGTTCTTCAATAGTGCGAAGTGGTTGTTTTAAAAAATGTAACTGTGCAGTAAAAATGTTGGATAACAAAGATTATGTTTGTTGACGAAAAAGCATGGAGATCATCAGGGATCCAGCAGAATTGCTGTTGCCGTTCACCTATTCGAGACGATTACATCTCATCAGGATGAATGGCTCAGACTTAATCCGTTCGCCCTGAGGAGATACCCAGCGTGTCGTCGCTAAGGGTGAGCCAAATAAGAAAACACGCTCAGTCGCTTGCGGCCGAGTTATTGAAGGAACAGATGATGCTAAGTCTACAGCGTATGGTCATGTGCCTTATCACCGGGGTTTGTCTCGGTCTGTGTGTATTGGCGCAGGCCGAGCGCCTCAAAGATTTGGCGAATATACAGGGTATACGCAGTAACCAATTAGTCGGTTATGGTTTGGTGGTGGGCTTAGAAGGCACCGGTGATAGGAACAGCGCGTTTACCATCCAAAGCTTCATGAGTATGTTGCGCCAATTCGGCATTAACTTGCCTGCCAATGGTAATCTGGATATTCAAAATATAGCGGCAGTTGCTTTGAGTGCGGAGTTACCGAGTTTTGCTAAACCGGGGCAGCGTTTGGATGTCACGGTGTCGTCGATTGGCAGCGCCAAGAGTTTGCGTGGCGGCACCTTATTGATGTCACCCTTAAAAGGTGCGGACGGGCAAGTCTATGCGATAGCGCAAGGGAATCTCTTGGTATCTGGTTTAGGTGCGGAAGGTGCCGATGGTTCTAAAATTTTAGTCAACATGACGAGTGTAGGACGCATTCCTAATGGTGCGACGGTAGAACGCGCTGTGCCTTCGCCGTTTTATCAGGGTGATCATTTAGTCTTTAACTTATTTCGTGCCGATTTTACCACGGCTAAACGCGTAGTCGATGCCATCAATCATACCTTAGGACCAGAGACGGCGCGCGCAATAGATGCGAGTTCGGTGCATGTCAGTGCGCCAAAGGATACAGCACAGCGCGTGGACTTTGTTTCTGTCGTGGAAAACATTCCCGTGGATCCGGATATCGGCGGCGCTAAGATTGTCGTGAACTCGCGTACTGGCACCGTGGTGATTGGGCAGCATGTGCGTGTTGATCCCGCGGCGATTGCGCACGGCGGGCTGACAGTGACTATTTCAGAGAATGCATCGGTATCACAACCCAATCCCTTATCGACTGGCACGACCACTGCGCTGCCTTCGTCTACGATACAAGTTGCCAAAGAAGACGGTCGTATGTTTTATTTCAAAGGCGGTACGACGTTACAAGAACTCGTACAAGCAGTCAATGCAGTGGGTGCAGCGCCAGGTGACTTGATGGCGGTGTTGGAAGCACTCAAAGAAATCGGTGCATTACACGGTAATTTGGTGGTGATCTAATGGATACGGCAATGCAAAGCACTTACACAGATATGGCGAAAGTCTATACCAGTACACGTGGCATTGATGAGTTGCGGATTAAAGCGCATGCTCATGACCCAGCGGCATTGCCTGCGGTGGCCAAGCAAATAGAGGGTGTGTTTTTGCAAATGGTCCTCAAAAGCATGCGTGATGCTAGCGCCGCATTGCGCTCTGATTTCTTAAACAGTAATGACATGGATTTTTATCAAGAGATGTATCAACAACAATTAGCCTTGCATTTGTCGGATCAAGGGGTTGGGCTGAGTGACGTCATTATTCGCCAGTTGAGCAAATATGACAAGTCTACGGATAATAAACCGGCGGCTAACACGACGACTGAGCTAGCGACGAAGTCCTTACGTTATACGCCTGTGCAGGCGATAGGTGCGCAGCAAGAACAGACCCAACAATTCACGCAACAACAAGATAAGCCACAAGACAATGCAGTGCTTATTGCGGCACAAAAATCAGCGCAGAAGAGCAAACGGTTTCAGTCACGCCAAGCGTTTATCGACGAATTATTACCGTACGCCAAAAAAGCGGCGACGGCACTCGGTTTGGATCCTAAGCTATTGCTGGCGCAAGCGGCATTAGAAACCGGTTGGGGCCGTGCTATGGTGGAAGATGAATCCGGCAATAACAGTTACAATCTATTCGGCATTAAATCACATGCCTGGTCAGGTGATAGTATGACCGCGATGACGCATGAGTTTAAACAAGGCGAGATGCAGTCCGAGCTCAGTGCGTTTCGTGGCTATGATTCATATGCCGAGAGTTTTGACGATTACTTAACGTTTTTGCGCAGTAATCCGCGTTATGAAAAAGCCTTGGCAAATACCCAGGACAATGCATTGTTTGTGCAAGAGCTACAACGTGCGGGATATGCCACCGACCCGTATTATGCACAGAAAATTTTACGTTTACTCAACAGTCCCATTTTACAAGACATGGCATTATGAAGCGGCAATGGGAATTCTCATGATTCAGGGAGCAAGCTACGATGGCTGATCTATTTAGTATTTCCAAGAGTGGTCTTTCCGCATTAGAAATAGCGTTGGCAACGACCAGTCACAATATTTCTAACGTGGGCACGGAGGGTTATTCGCGTCAAGTGGTGGATTTTTCAACTAGTACACCTAACAATGAAGGCGGATTTTTTGTGGGTTCTGGTACCACCATCGGTTCTATTCAGCGAGTTTATAGCGCATATATCGAAGAACAATTGCGCGTATCAGATTCACGTATAGCATCGTTATCGACCGCGCAAGATGTATCGTCGCAACTGGATACTCTATTAGCCAACGCAGATACCAGCGTGATAAACTCGGTCAATGCGTTTTATGCGGCGGCAAATGGTTTAGCTAATAATCCGTCTAGCCAAGCTAGCCGTGAGGCCTTGCTATCACAAGGGCATACGTTGGCAAATCAGTTTCGTACCCTCAATCAACAGCTTGCCTCTATGGCGCAACAAAATGAAAAAGGAATTGCAACAACCGTAAAAGATATTTCGATACTCACCCAAGGCATTGCCGAAGCCAATCGGCAAATAAGCAGTAATAACACGATTTCTCCCGACATGTTAGATAATCGCGATAAATTATTACGTGACTTATCCAAAAAAGTAGGGATAACAACGTTTGAGCAAAATGACGGCGCGGTGAATGTTTTCATGAGTTCGGGTGAGGCATTGGTTGTAGGCGCAGTGGCTACTCAGTTTACGAGTCAACAAAGTTTGCAAGATCCCGATAAAGTGGATATCTCCATTACGACAAACAGCACTTCACAACGCTTAGATTCCAACAGTATTACGGGTGGTACATTAGGCGGATTGATTTCGTTGCGTAATGGTGTGATTGATGATGCCGTGCACTTGTTAGGTCGTATTGCCTTAGGCTTATCCCAACAAGTCAATACTCAACACAGCGTGGGTGTTGATCTTAATGGCAATTTGGGTAAGGCGTTTTTTACGGACATTAATAATGACAGAATGGCCGGTAATCGTGTTATTCCTAATCGTTTGAATGTAGGCGATGCAAGACTGCAAGTGACCATACAAGATGTGAGTCAAATGTCAGATACGGATTACAAGCTGACGTTTAATGGCGTGGGTTCTTATACATTACAAAATTTGAAGGATGGCACCAGCACGCTATTCGGACAATTACCTAAAAGTATCGATGGTTTCACCATTGAAAGCGTGCCCAATACGGGTGCGTTGGTTGGTGGTGATAACTTTACCATTAGCCCTACACGCTATGCTGCACGAGATATAGCTGTCAGTCTAGTGGATGCATCTGCTATTGCGACTGCTGCGGCAGTACACGCCGATGTGCCACTGACTAACCGCGGCAACGCCACGCTTAGCAACCCACAAGTGGTGGATATCACCAATGCGGCGTTTGCACATCCCAAGACACTGTCACCACCGATACGCATTGAGTTTATCGATGACAGACATTACCGCCTGCTCAACGATACCACCGGATCGGTAGTGCAAGGTGGCCCCATCGCTTACGAACCGGGATTGAGTAACGCAGTATTTCCTGCGTCAGCGGTGAATACCGGTACGAGTTCAGGCTTGGTTGCTGCGGGTAGTCTGCCTACGCTAGCCACCGGTAATTTGGTGCTAAATGGTATGACTATTGCGGTACCTAGCGATGATGGCTTATCGACGAGTGATGCGTCTGCCAGTGCTTTGGCGATTGCGAAGGCGATCAACTTAAGTTCTAGCAATCACGGCGTGACGGCAATGACGTTACCGACGACAGTAAACTTAGGTAACTTCACCCCCGCGGTGCTCACCGGTACCCAATTCCAAATCAATGGTCAAGATATTGAGGTAGCGGATGGTACACAGGATGGTTTGCTCTTGGCAATTAATCAGTTGTCCACGACCACCGGTGTTGTGGCGTCTGTTAATGACAGTGGCGCAATGGTATTAACCGCGGCGGATGGCCGTAATATACAAGTGACGACCAGTGGTAGCAGTGGCGGTGCGACGTTTGCTAATTTTAGTTTAACCGGTGCGGCAGACGATCAGGTGGCGCGGGCAGAGGTACGCTTAGTAAGTGATGAAAAAGATATAGCCTTGGCAGGCTCATCACCTAACAATGCGGGTTTTACGGCGGGGACATCCACGCGCTATGATCCGGGCTATCGTTTTATCATGAGCGGTGCTGCGGCAGCGGGTGACACCTTTAGAATTACGTATAATACCGATAGCCCAGGTGATAGTAGCAATATGCTAGCCATTGCCCAAACGCAACCGCAGAATAGCTTCAACAATGGGGTAGCCAGCTTAAATGATGTCTACACACAATTGATTGTGCGGGTGGGTAGTAATACAGCGCAATTGAATTTAGATAAAAATACGTCGGTTGCCTTACAAACACAATTACAAGATAAGCGTGATGCTACCTCTGGTGTTAATTTAGATGAAGAATCAGTCAAACTTATGAAGTATGAGCAAGCGTATAAGGCGAATGCACAGGCGATCAATATTGCCAAATCATTATTCGATGTTATATTTCAGGCGATGGGATAAATATGCGTACATCAACGATTGGGTTTATTAATCAATCCATTACTGGCATCACCGATTTGCAGGGTGCGTTACAAGATAGGCAAGCACAGTTGTCATCGGGCAAGCGCATTCAACGCGTATCCGATGATCCTTTGGCTAGCGCACGTATGATTAGTTTGGCTCAAGATAACAGCTACATTCAACGTTTTGACGACAGTATTAAAGTGGCACAGAATAATTTATCGATACAAGACACCTTGCTAGAAGAATACAGTACCCATTTGACACGTTTGAATGAATTAACCTTGCAAGCCGGTAATGCAGATTTAACGGCAAGTAATCGCCAGGCTATTGCGGTCGACATGCAACAGGTCCTCGATGCGCTCACGTCGTTGGCGAATAGTCGCAATGCGGATGGGTTATATTTATTTTCTGGTAATAGGAGCACACAGCAAGCCTTCGCCAAAGATACTGCCGGACGTTTTATATACCAAGGTGATCAAGGCCAACGTATGACGCAAGTGGGTTCTAGCTTAAACATCGTCACGAATGATCCCGGTTCCGATATTTTTTCTAATGTTCCTGCACCACCTGGTACGTTTCTCACGGCGGCGGGACGCGACAATCAAGGCAATGCACAAATAACGCGTGGCAATGTGACGGATCCTACCGCGCTGCAACAAACCTTAGGGCAGGGCTATGTCATTAAATTCAATGCCAGTGCAGGATTACCGAACTTCAGTGTGTTTGCGGCCAATGATTTGGATAACCCGGTCAGTGGCTGGGATCATGTGAACTTTAGTTCAGGCATGAATATCACCTTGTCAGGAGTAACCTTCAGCATCAATGGGCAACCCAATGCAGGCGATACCTTTCGTTTAGCGCCTGCACCCAAGCAAAATATTTTTGATAGTATACAAATGTATATTGATGCTTTAAATAATCAGCAGTCTTCGACAAATTTAGATTTTGCCACGCAGAATATGTTAACGAGCTTGGAAAGCGCACGCAGTGTCGCTAGCAATGTGCAAGCTAAAGGCGGTGCTAGGTTGGCGATACTTGATAGCCAAACGCAGATTAATGCCAACATTACGTTTGCTAACCAATCCACGCTAGCCGAGATCAGCGAAGTGGATTACGCCAAGGTCATCAGTGAGATGTCACAACTATCACTTGCCTTAGAGGCATCGCAGAAGATGTATATTAAAGTCAACCAGCTGCATTTGTTTAATTTCATGTAATGATTTGTTCAGTCTTACGTTATTCGCTTTGCAGAGCTGATACAATCCACGAATTAAAAACAGCCGTTCGTCCCGAAGAGGCGTCCTGAGGTTCTCGAAGGACGCCGTCTCGAAGTGTGAACGACTAAAATTAAAAATACCCGGTTACCGTTTGAGACAGTGCTTACGCGCTTCCTCAGGGCGAACGGGTATTTTTAAAGGGTTATCGTTAAGTTGCATGGATAAAACCACCCAATTCGTGCCAGCTGTTCTCTGTTAATTGTTGTGCGGTGAAATAAACTAAGCGTGGTGTGGTGTCCTTACGCCAAAGCAGCGCATTGCCATAGGGGTGTTCCCAATCACACAGTACAAAGCGGCGTATCCAATCACCCGTGGGAGCGTGCGTGTAATGCACACACGGCAGGTGGGTATGGCCATGGATGAGTGTGTGGTGTTGCTGTAGTAGGGGTTGCAGGGCATGCCAGTCTGCGTCATTGACGTATTGATTACGCGGTGTCATTTGACTTTTACGACGTAGATAGTGGGCCATGCGATGGCGCCACGTCAGGGGAAGACGCAAAAAATAGCGTTGCACCACGGCGTGATGGACGAGGCGACGATAACGGAGATAATCACGGTCTGTTGTAAATTGATCGCCGTGACTGAGGGCAACAGGGGTGTTATACACGGTGATCACACTGGGGTCGTGTAACAGTTGACAGCCCGTGTCGCGCATAAAGTCATGACCCAATAAAAAGTCACGATTACCCTGCAGGATGAATACCGGTATGCCGTGTCGGGTGAGTTGTTGCAAGCCATCACGTACGGCCATGGCGGTTGCCGTGTTATCGTCATCACCTACCCAATATGCAAACAGATCACCTAAGATATACAGGGCATCGATGGTGTCGGTGCATTTGCGTAATAAGGTTAAAAAAAGCTGTGTCAGTGCGGCTTGCGATTGTTCCAGGTGAAGATCAGAAATAAATAATGTATACATATAGGTCAGCCACAGTTTATGGGTACGCTTTTTGTCTAGCCTTGCTTGCACCTAGGTAAATCAAGGATAATGCGTCAGCGCAGGAGCATAACGATTCTCTCGTCAACGCGCAACTGGACATCAATTAGTTGGGAAACACACATGAAGATAAAAACGCGATTTAGCCCTAGCCCTACCGGTTATATGCATTTGGGCAACGCACGTACCGCTTTGTTTAATGCCTTGCTTGCAGAGCACAGTCACGGTTGTTTTCTGTTACGCATAGAAGACACCGATGCGGCACGTTCACAAGAGGATTATATTGATGCATTGCAAGCCGATTTACATTGGCTGGGTCTCGTCTGGAATGAGGGCATCAGCGTCGGTGGAGCGCATGCACCGTATCGGCAATCACAGCGTCAGGCGATCTACGATCAGTATTACCAGCAGTTGATCGATAACGGCATCGCCTATCCGTGTTTTTGCAGCGAAGCCGAATTGACCTTACAACGCAAAGTACAATTAGCCAGTGGACAAGCGCCACGTTATCCGGGGACGTGTCGTGGTTTAAGCGCAGAACGCATTGCAGCTATTCGTGCCGAAGGCGTGTTACCCAGCTTACGCTTTACCGTTGCACGCGGCCAGAGTGTGGTGTTTATCGATCGGGTGAAGGGCGAGCAACGCTTTGCTAGCGATGATATCGGTGATTTTATTATCCGCCGTGCGGATGGTACGGCTTCGTTTATGTTTTGCAATGCCATCGATGATGCGGTGATGGGAGTGACGCATGCACTGCGTGGTGAAGACCATTTAACGAATACACCACGCCAATTATTGATTCTGCAAGCCCTGCAACTCACGCCGCCGCAATACGCGCATATTTCCTTGTTGATCGGTAAGGACGGGGCGCCGTTATCCAAACGCAATGGCAGTCGCAGCATACGTGATTTGGCTGCAGAGGGTTATTTACCGCTTGCCGTGTTAAATTATTTGGCGCGCCTGGGGCATTATTACGTGAATCCGGCTTTGTTGCGTCACGCTGAATTGGCAGAGGCATTTAATCTCGAGGCCTTGGGTTCAGCGTCTGCAAAATTTGATGAACAGCAACTACAGTATTGGCAGCGCCAAGCCTTATTGATCACGGAAAATTCGGCGCTATGGACGTGGATGGGACCCGCCGTGCACGCGTTAGTACCGGATGCGTTGCAGGCGGCTTTCATTGATTTAATCAAACCGAATGTCTTGTTTCCGGCCGATGCATTGGCGTGGGCCACGATATTGTTTGCCGATGAACCGGTGTGGCCAAGTGATGCAACGCAAGCGGTGCCGATGGAGCTGATTTCTCTTGCGCAAGCAACGGTAACACAGCACGGCGCGGATTATGCTGCGCTTATTGCCGCGTTACAGCAGCAATTGCCACTGCGTGGCAAAGCCCTATTCCAACCCTTACGGTTGATTTTCACCGGTCAGTTGCACGGTCCTGAATTGAAACAGGTCTTGTTATTGCAAGGCAAGACACGCTTATTACTCCGTTTGCAGCAGGCACTGGACGCTTGTGCGGGTGTGGCCAGCGCAGGAGATCGTACATGCTGAAAATTTTCAATAGTTTGACGCGCAGCAAAGAAACCGTGAAGCCTATCGTGGCGGGGCAGTTGGGTCTCTATGTGTGTGGCATGACGGTCTATGATTATTGTCATCTGGGGCATGCGCGTGTCATGGTGGCCTTTGATGTCATCGTACGTTATCTGCGTCAGCAAGGGTATCTGGTAAATTACGTGCGTAACATTACCGATATCGACGACAAAATCATTGCGCGTGCGGCGGAACGTGGTGTGACCTTAGAGGCACTCACCGCGACCTATATTGCGGCGATGCGCGAAGACGAACAGGCACTGGGGATTGTCGCGCCGGATCACACACCGCAAGCCACGGCGCATGTGGGCGACATCATTGCATTGATTCAGACGCTAGTTGGCAACGGTCATGCTTATGTTACCACCAGTGGTGATGTGTGTTACCACGTAGAGCGTTTTCCACGCTACGGTGCGTTGGCCCACAAAGATCTGGCCGGTTTGCGTGCCGGTGCACGGGTGGCGGTGGTGAGCGATAAACAAGATCCCCTGGATTTTGTGTTGTGGAAATTAGCCAAACCGGGAGAACCCAGTTGGCCATCACCGTGGGGGTTGGGTAGGCCCGGTTGGCATATCGAATGTTCGGCGATGTCTATGCAGTGTTTGGGCGCTCATTTTGATATTCACGGTGGCGGTGCCGATTTACAATTCCCGCACCATGAAAATGAAATCGCGCAATCCGAAGCAGCCAGCGGAAAAACCTTTGTGAATACCTGGATGCATGTGGGCTTTGTGCAAGTCGATAAAGAAAAAATGTCGAAATCGTTAGGCAATTTCTTTACGATACGCGAGGTGTTGGCGAAACACCCGGCCGAAGTCGTGCGCTACGTGTTGGTGGCCAGTCATTATCGCAGTCCGTTACAGTATTCTGAGCAAGCCTTGCAACACGCGAAAGAAGCCTTGGCCCGTTTTTATTTAAGCTTACGTGATTTACCGGCAGTGCCTGTCGATGAGGTGATTGCTGCTGAGTATAAGCAGCGTTTTTACGCGGCCATGGATGATGATTTCAATACGCCTGAAGCCTTGGCCGTGTTATTTGATCTGGCACGTGAAATCAACCGTGTGCGTGAGGGTGATCGGGCGCAAGCGGCGCAGCTAGCAGCGATATTGCGTGCATTGGCGTGCATCTTGGGTTTGTTGCAACAAGACGCCAATGCCTTCTTACGCAGCGGCACGCCGCAGTTGACCGACGCCGCGATCGATGCGTTGTTAATTCAAAGACAACAAGCACGTGTAGCGCGCGATTGGCAGGCCGCGGATCAGATTCGGGATCAATTGCATGCCGCCGGTATCGTACTCGAAGATAACCCCACGGGAACCTTGTGGCGGCGGGAGTAAAACCAGTGTCATCCCGGCAACTAAAACCGGTGTCATGCCGAGTGTAACGAGGTATCTCGGGGTGACTGCATGGTACGTTTTTCGGATTGAGATTCCTCACTGACGTTCGGAATGACAGCCATAAACTCGGGATGACATCCTTAAACAAAACGCGAGACGTCGTGGGATTAATATCCTTGGTTTGCATTGCAAATGACGACAGTGTTATATTTCCCGGCTACGCAAAGGAGATGCTAGTATGTCTTGTGAAGTTTTGTTAATCGTGATGTGTTTGGTTGCCGCTGCCGCGAAAACATTGGAAAAAACCACGCATTGGGCCAAGTGCATCAGTGGTGTCGCCATCGTCATCTTAACCGCCTTAGCGTTGTCTACCGCCGATCTGATACCGCACAGTAGTCCGCTATACGACTTTTTTTTAGGGCCGGGACTATCGATAGGCATCGCGCTGATTCTGATGAGTTTCGACTATAAGACGTTGTTGCTGATTCCCAAGCAGTTGATCCTGCTTTTTGTTTTCGGCACCTTGTGCACAAGCCTGGCCGCTATCACGGTCGGATTAATCAGTATCCCTCTGCTGGGAACTGACGGCATCAAACTTGCCGCGCAACTCGCCGCGAGTTATATCGGCGGCAGTGAAAATGCCGCGGCCATGAAATCTATGTTGAACATACCCAGCAACATGTTTGTCAACGTGTTTGCGGTTGATCACATCGTCACGAGTCTATGGATGGTGTGCTGCATTTTCCTGAGCAGGTTCTACCTGCGTAAACAACCCGATGCTACTGGTGACGTCATCGCACTTGCACCTGCATCTGCGGCGGAGTTAGCCAATCCCGGCAACATTTTCGCGAGTGTGTGCCTGGCGTTATGCGTACATGTGTTGTCGCAGTTTTTATATAGTAAACTCGCCTTGCTGAGTCCCTTAGTCTACGTTTCCGTACTGGCACTGGTACTCGGCCAAGTCCCCGCGGTAAAAAAATACCTAGCCCCTGCCTACGCCATGGGTTATGTACTCTTCATTTTATTTTTCTTTTCGGTGGGTGCTTTATCCAACTTGAGAACCGTCACCTCATTGCCTCTGTTTATGGTGTTGATGCCGTTCCTCATTGTAGCCATACATGGCGTCCTCCTTTTTGCTTATGCCGTGCTACGTAAGATATCGTTTTTAGAAACGGCGCTGGTGTCGCAAACCTTAATCGGTGGACCCAGCACGGCGTTTGCCTTTGGCCAAGCTAAGGATTGGCCTAAGGGCAGTGCCATCGGTTTAATCCTGGGGTTGTTTTCTTACTGCATTGCCAACTTCTTTGGCTTAGCGGTGTTTTACAGCATCACCTGGTTGCATGCGTTGTGACGTGGCGAATGTAATACCTGGTTTCATACCGTCGAGCAGCGTTCTTAATTAATCATTTCATCCGTTCGCCCTGAGGAAGCGCGTAGCGCTGTCTCGAATGGGTGAACATTTACAAGAGGAACTATTCAGCTTATCAATTTATTGCATTAAAAATTTGTGGGGATGTATCAGCTTTGAATGGCAAACGAAAGAGCGTTGTTGGCAGGTTCCCTCATGTTTACGGCACCAGTGGCCGATAAACAGCGTATAGCTCAAGTAAGCGGAGAGACTACGATGCCTGTCCCACAACATTTAGCCGATATGTTCGATGACAACGGTCGTGTGAAACCTGACAAGCGAACAACACCCTATGCCGTGTTAGGTGTTGCAATTGATGCATCTGATGCCGTGATAAAAGCGGCGTATGAAAAAATAGCAATGCAAGTGGGTACGAATGAATCGGATGCACACGTACTCAATTTGGTGAATCAAGCAAACGCGATACTGAGTAGTCCAACAAAAAAAGCGGTGTATGACAAAGGAGACTATGTAGATGCTAATTTTTCAATGGGTAACAAAGACACGCGCAAAGTCTGGTTTAACCAGCGTCTGAGCACAGAGGTCGCGCCGCATATGCCAACGCATGTGCTCATTGCTACAAACAAGATCCATATTGATAGAACAGGATATAGCACGCCCAAGGTGTTTGTTAACTCACGCGGGAATTCGGAAGAATCTTCTAAGTTTGAACGTGCTGCTGCATTGATACGGGAGCAAGGCGTTGATGTAAAAGATGCGTTTTTAAATGGTAAGTTCTATGAATTTATGCCGCAGCAAGACGCTGACACGGGCGTTCGTTTCTATCATCACGATGGTTCTGCAACAAAAAACCCAGAAATTTTTAATGGATACCAGGTGTATAAAGTGGGTGAGGATGCGCGAGGCAAGATGGTATTGACGCCAGTAGCGGCCAATGAGGGGCTGGCACAATCACCACCTTTACCTGTATCGGTGACGCAAGATAACTTCGTGGATTTCAATCTAGCCGTAACCAAAACCATAATCCATGCGTCAATTTTGTCTTTGCAGGGTGAGCTTCTTGCGTATCAAGGCGGATTGACGCAAAGAGCGGAGAAGCGCGACACCAATTGTACTAGCCAGTTCACCGAAGCAGCACGCAGTGGACTGAGTTTTTTCAAAGGCCATTCGTTAGGGACTAAGCAAACGGCGGTGATGGAGTTATTAGGCGATGTGGGAAGGATTAACTTGGCAATAAAGGAGGGAGATCCTAAGAAAGTACTAGACGCATTACAAGCTTATCAAACCAGGGCACAAGGCCAGCCGCGGCTTACTGCCGCTAGCCACCAGGGCAACCTGGGTAAGATCACCCAACGCTTGGAACAGGCCATGGACGAGTATAAAAATATACTGGAAGCCAATCCGGCGGCTACAATGCAAATGAAGAAGTGAAGCCTAGCGTTAGTCAGCTGATGCGGCATTTGCCGCCGCCAGCGTATTTTGCAACAAGCACGCGATCGTCATCGGTCCCACACCGCCGGGCACGGGGGTGATCCACGCGGCGCGTTCACGCGCGCTATCAAATGCAATATCACCACAAATGCGACCGTCGTCTAAGCGTGAGATGCCAATGTCGACTACCACGGCGCCGGGTTTGATCCACGCACTGTCGATGATACCGGGTTTGCCGATGGCGACCACCAGTAGCTCGGCGTGACGCACGTGTTGTGCCAGATCACGCGTGAAGCGATGACAGGTGGTGACAGTGCTGCCGGCCAGTAATAATTCCAAGTTCATGGGTCTGCCCACAATATTCGATGCGCCGACGACGGTGGCTTCTATCCCGGTCAGTGGGATCTGATAGTGTTGCAACAAGGTGATCACGCCGAAGGGCGTGCAGGGTCGCAACAGCGGACGACGTTGCACTAAGCGGCCCAGGGTATACGGGTGAAAGCCATCCACATCTTTGCGCGGATCTATGCGTTCTATGATGGCGTCTGGATCTAAGTGTGCGGGCAAGGGCAGTTGGATCAAGATGCCATCGGTGTGTGGATCGGCGTTGAGGTGATCGATCAACGCCAGTAGAACATCGGCGCTAGTGTCAGTCGGTAGGAAATGGTCGTGCGTGATGATGCCCACTTCGGCACAGGCTTGTTGTTTATTGCGTACGTAAATATGCGAGGCGGGGTTATCGCCTACGAGTACGACGGCGAGTCCCGGTGCGCGCAGTCCTTGGTGTTGACGCGTTTGTATCTCGATACGTAGTTTCTCTCGCAGTTGCGCCGCGAGTCGCTTGCCATCTAATAGCTGCGCTGACATGTGTAAATCCTTGCTGTGGGACGCGATCGCGTGGCTGTTGCACCACCGGCGCAGAATAAAACATAAGTGCAGGCAAAGCAAACGCAGCACGGGGCAAGCGATGGAAATGGATAAGTGATGTTATTTTTACTTTGACGGCGCGGGCAGTCACAGGTATCATGCTCAACCTTAGCTCGGGGTATAGCGCAGCCTGGTAGCGCGCCTGCTTTGGGAGCAGGATGTCGGGGGTTCAAATCCCTCTACCCCGACCAGCTTGGATTGAAGTGTCGCCTTTCGCAGGTGGCGGTACTAAAGGCGGGTAATCGCGAGGCGCCTGTAGCTCATTTGGACAGAGCATCGGCCTTCTAAGCCGAGGGTAGCAGGTTCGAATCCTGCCAGGCGCACCACAGTGCCCTAGAACAAACGCTTATATTGGTGGTCGTAGCTCAGTTGGTAGAGCCCCGGATTGTGATTCCGGCCGTCGTGGGTTCGAGTCCCATCGTCCACCCCATTTTATGCAGTGCGTGCACCACCTATGTTTACCAGTAAAGTCATCAAGACCTACAGTCACAATCATGCCCGTATCATGTCGTTCGATACTGCACACGGCAGCGTGACGACGCCGGCGTTTATGCCGGTGGGTACGCGCGGGTTTGTCAATTTGATGTTGCCAGAACAATTACGTGAGAGTGGCAGTCAAATCATTTTAGGCGGTAATACCTATCACATGTTATGCGCGCCGGGTTTGTCGGTGATCCAAGCCTTGGGTGGTATGCACCGTTTCATGGCGTGGCCACAGCCTATGTTGACCGACAGCGGCGGCTTTCAAGTGTTTAGTCTGTCGCAGCAACAAAAAATTTGTAAAATCGATGACAAGGGTGCGCACTTCAAACATCCTGTCAGCGGACAAGTCATTCACTTGACGCCGCAGACTTCTATCGCTGCGCAAAAGATCATTGGCGCGGACATCATCATGGCATTTGACGAATGCACGCCGGAACGCGGTGGACGTGAAGCGGCGTTAGCGGCGCTGGAGCGTACGCACCGTTGGTTGCAGGAATCAGCAGAGGCACATGCGCAGCAGCCACAGTCTCCCTACGGTTACAGTCAAGCCTTATTCGGCATTATTCAAGGGGGGCGGTTTCGCGATTTACGCGAACAAAGTGCGGCGGCAGTTGTGGCTGCAGGACTGGATGGTATCGCGATAGGCGGTGAAGCCGTTGGCTTTGATATGCCACTGACCGGCGAGATCATCGATTGGGTGCGACCGCTGTTACCCGAGGCTAAGCTGCGTTACACCATGGGTGTGGGTTTGTGCCCGCAGGATTTATTAGACGTGGTTGCACGCGGCATTGATCTTTTCGATTGTGTGGCGCCTACACGCAACGCGCGCCACGGTGCCTTGTATCACGGTCACACCGTGCGAGACGGCAATTGGTTACGATTTGCGACGGACGAAGATCGCGGACGCATTTTAATTAAAAAAAGCCAATACGCGTTGGATGATCAACCGATTTTAGCGGGTTGTGTTTGCGTGACGTGTCAGCAGTATTCGCGCGGCCACTTGCATTATTTATTTAAAACCGGATCGGCGATGTATCCGCCCTTGGCCTGCGCCCACAACATTCAAGTAATGCATGATACCTGCAGCGCGATGCGCAGCCTGATCAGCGCAGACAGCACGGCATAAAGAGACAGATCGGCGTAGGGCTAAGACTATTTATTGCACTGAGCCGTGCAAATACGACCTGGTCTGTTGCAAATTCAACATAAATCCGTATGATGGCGGGTGCGGGCCGTTAGCTCAGTTGGTAGAGCAGCTGACTCTTAATCAGCGGGTCGTAGGTTCGAAACCTACACGGCCCACCAAGCTTATGTTACTGCTTGTTTGTGGGTGTAGCGTCAAGCGCTTGTTATTGTCGTGGAGCTAAAATAGTGCGCGAAACCTTTGAAGTGGTATTGCAGTCGGTAGAAGATATCGCACCCTTGGTGCGGCATTTTTGTTTTACCCGCGCTGATGGTGGTGTCTTTGATTTTATTCCTGGGCAGTTCATCACCTTATTGCTGGAACATTCTGGTCACGTATTAAAGCGTAGTTACAGCTTAGCAAACGCACCCAGTGGCAGTCATGAATTGCAGCTCGCGGCCGCGTATGTGCCGCAGGGTGTGGCGTCTACACTATTATTTGCATTGCAACCGGGCGATACGTTGCAGGCCAGTGGTCCGTTTGGACGTTTGGTTTTGCCGACAGAACCACAGCCGCGTGTGATACTGGTTGCCACTGGTACGGGCGTTACTCCGTATCGTTCTATGTTACCGGCGTTAGCACAACGCATGGCACAACAAAACTTGCAAGCGGTGTTGGTGCAAGGTGTGCGTACCCCCGAAGAATTATTGTATGGTGCGGAATTCGTCGCCTTTGCTAACGCACAGGCGAATTTTCGTTATGTGGCTTGTTACAGCAAGGCGCAATTACCGGATGCGCAAGCACACGAACGCTGTGGTCGCGTACATCAGGTATTCGATGAGCTAGCGTTGGATCCACAACGCGATTTAGTGTACCTCTGTGGTAACCCCAATATGATAGACGACGCATTTGCGCTATTAACGGCCGCTGGTTTTGCGAGTCCACGCGTGCGACGCGAAAAATACATTTCTGCTAAGTCATAGGCGTCATCCCGACACCACACCACCCCTTGTCATCCCGAACACCGCAACGCGGTGGAGGGACCTCGTGATGGTTGCACGGTGTTATATGCGCCACTTGCACGAGATCCCTCGTTGCATTCGGGATGACAAAAAGGTGTCATTAATCATTCGCATCAATATACACGTCAATGCGTTGTGCTGCCGTGTGTATGTCGGTGATGGTTGTCGCCGTGGGTTCACACACGATGATGCAACCGTATCCGGTTTGCATGTTGCACTGATGGTCTTGCAGTAACAGAGAGATAGACTGCAGTGTATTATGTTGATAAATTTTTTGGATGCGGTAATGACAATAGGCGTGTGCGGCGGTGTCGTCTGTCGCGGTAAATTCCAGCTGAAATCCTTGAGTTTTGCACGTCGTATTCACGTTGTTATCGAGGCCAGCTAAGAGCGTTTTGCACGCGTTATCCGTGTTGCTATTACTTACGCTGATCCGCGATGAATAGCGCCAATTCTCAGTGTAGTCTACGCCTGTGAGTAGTAGAGTATCCGCATTGTCGTTGAGTTGATACTCAAATCCATTGAGCCATTCTGCGTGTGTGATCGGTGACGCAATCAGCAATGTGAGCATGAGAATACGGTGGCGGTACGACATGGTGTTCTCCGGTATCAAGCAGCCGTATCTGCATTATGCAAAGGCATCGTTACAAAGTAAATGCACGATAGCTTATGTCATCACAGCGCTATGCGATTGTTTCCAAGGTGTCTGACATGACAGGTATGAGATGTTGCGTGACTGTAAATTTGGGTGGCTATTTCCTATTGGTATGGCCCGTATCTCTGTTACCTGATTACAGGTGGCGTAAAACAAAGTTATACCCGTAGCGAATGATATTTAGGGGTGATAGTGATGCGTTCGCGGGGCAAAAATTTCATGCTAGCACCTAAAAATCATTCGTTACGGGTATACATTAGACCATAAAAAATGAATGCTAATGCATAAAAGCAATAGAGCAAACAAGCGTTTGAGTAGGCCAGGATTTATTTTTGTGGCGAGATAAGTGCAAAGAGGTGTGCACAGCATACTGCTTGCGGATATCCCCAATACGGCGGGCCAATACACATAACCCGTACTCCAGGGGAGGACATGGGTGGTTGGCTGTGTGGTGATCATCAGCGCGAGCGTGCCGACCACGGCTAGCGGTAAGCAGGCGGTGATGGAAGTACCTATGGCTTGATGTATGGGAATATTGCAACGCACTAAAAACGGAATGAGGTAGCTGCCACCACCGATGCCTAATAATCCGGATTGTGAACCGACCCATAAGCCCAGTACCGATAAACCGCGCGTGCCCGGTAGGGCACGCAGGGGGTGTGGCGTGTGCACGAGCATGCGGTAGGCGGCAACTAACAGGAGTACACCAAAACAGGTTCCCAGCAATTGAGTCGACAAGTATTTAGCGACACTGGTACCGATCAGTGTGCCTAGTAGCATGCTGGGTAACAGCCGATATAAGACACTCCACAGGATCGTGCGCTGTTTGTAGTGCATGATGGCAGCTGTTGTCGTTAAGCAAATGATACTGGCTAATGAGCTGGCGGTGGCTAATTGAAAATAAAAAGTAGGTGCTATGTGAAAATAACGAAACGTCCAGACTAAACACGGTACGATGATGATGCCGCCGCCTATGCCGAACAAACCCGATAACAAGCCAGTGACGCAGCCGATGAACAGATACACATACAATGCTATCATGCGGCATTTTTCCTGTGCGTGTTTAAACTACTTAAGCCCGCTGCCTCTAGGGCTTGTTCCAGATGAAAACGAATGAGTGTTGGATTTTCCATTAATAATACTTCTTTTAATAAGCCTTGTGCGTCTTCACGGCTGAAATTGCGGATGACCCATTTGATGCGTGGCAAGCTGGTGGTATTCATGCTCAGGGCGTCAAACCCCATGGCCACAAGCAACAATACGGTGGCGGGATCACCGGCCATTTCACCGCAAATACTCACTGATTTGCCGACACTGTGTGCGCCTTCCACTACTTGCAACAAGGCTTGTAACACCGGCGGGTGCAAACCATCGTACAGATCGGCGACCCGCGGATTATTGCGATCGACCGCGAGCAAATATTGAATTAAATCATTGCTACCTACGGAGAGAAAATCGGTGCGCTTAGCCAACGCACGGGCTTGGTATACGGCCGAGGGGACTTCTATCATGGCACCCACCAGTGGCATGGGAACGTCAATGCCTTCCTCTCGCACTTCTTTGTGCGCCCTGGCTAACAGGCGCAAAGCGTCATCTACTTCACCCACATGGCTGACCATGGGGAACATGATGCGTAAATTATGCAGGCGTACATTCGCCTTTAACATCGCGCGTAACTGCACCAGAAAGAGTTCGGGTTGATCCAAGGTAATGCGTAAGCCACGCCAACCTAAAAAAGGATTGTCTTCTACGACGGGGAAATACGGTAAGGGTTTGTCTCCCCCTACATCCAAGGTGCGCATGATCACGGGGCGTGGCGCGAAGGTTTTCAGTAATTGCCGATATAATATGCGTTGTTCTTCTTCGGTGGGAAATGCGTCGCGCAGCATAAAAGGCACTTCAGTACGAAACAGTCCTATGCCTTCACCACCGACACTCAATGAGTAGCTTGCGTCTTCGTTGAGTCCGGTGTTGATAAAGAGCGCGATGGAATAGCCATCGGTTGTTTGTGCCGGTAGATCGCGTAACTGCTCCAGATTCGCTGTCAGCTCTTGTTCTTTTTGCGCAAGATCCAGGTAGGTCTGACGTAATTGCGCGTGTGGTTCCGTGTGGACTTGCCCCGTATAACCGTCAACAATGATGTCTTTATTTTCTAACGAAACTAAGTTGATACCCTTGACGCCCATGACGGTGGCTACGCCTAAGGCGCGTGCGAGCACCGCGACGTGGGAATTCTTCGAGCCACGGGCAGAGACAATACCCACTAAACAGCCCTCCGGTACTTCTGCCAGTGCAGCGGCCGTGACTTCATTACCCACCAGGATAGTTTGGGCGGGGTAGTTGATGTCGACTTTTTGTTGGCGTTGCAAGTTGGCCAATACCCGTTGTCCCAGATCACGTAAGTCATCGGCGCGTTCACGCAAATAACTGTCTTCCATATTTTCAAAGTGGCGTAAGTGTTTTTGGATCACGTTACGCAATGCCGTTTGTGCTACGTTATGGCTGGCATGCAACTCAGCGATAATTTCTTTGCCGAGACCGTCATCGTCTAGCATGCGTAGATACACATCGAATAAGGCTTGTTCTGCCACCGGTAATACATTACGCATGCGTTGATTTAATAATTCAATGTCCAAGCGTGTTTGGATTAATGCTTGTTGCAGGAAGCCAATTTCTTGTTCGAGATTATCCGCTTTGCGATCGGGTACGGCATCTAGATCGGCTTGTGGATAGACCATGACGCTGCGCCCTATGCCTATACCACCGACGCAAGCAATGCCTTGCAGCACGCGCTCTGTGTCGACACGCAGTTGAGTGCTGTAAGATTGCATAGCATGCGCTAATTTTCCGATGGCTTCTGCATGCGCGATGATGCCAGCCAACTGTGCGGACATAGTCACCAGAAACGCTTCTTCTGCGTCATCAAATGCACGTTCCTCTTCTTGCTGTACGATGAGCACACCGAGTAATTGTCGGTGATGAATAATGGGCACGCCTAGCAGGGCTTTGAAGCGTTCTTCCGCTGTGCCCGGAAACAGTTGATAGTTAGGGTGTTGTTGTGCATTACTCAGATTAATGGGTTCTTTACGTTGGCCGATCAATCCCACGATACCTTGATTGAGTTGTAAGCGAATAGTACCGATGGCTTGAGGATTCAGCCCATCGGTCGCCATGAGTAGATAATCCTGTTGTGTGTTATCAATGAGGAACACGGTACAGGCTTGGGTACCAATCGTTTCACGTACGCGCTGCACGAGAATTTGCATGGCTTTGCCGAAGTCGTCGCAGCTACTGACTTCTTGTACGATGTGACGTAAGGTTTTTAACATGATGAATGAGAATCCTGTGGGCTATCGTGGGGATGCGACAAAGGAAATACGTACGGTGCAAATTCACGTAACACCTTGCGATACACCTCATGTTTGAAGGGGATGATTTCTTTCAACGGATGCCAATAATCAACCCAGCGCCAACTGTCAAATTCCGGGGAGCGGCTGGTGTCTAATTGGATCTTGCTGTCATGTCCCAAGAATTGCAGCAGAAACCATTTTTGTTTTTGACCGATACACAGCGGTTGTTGCTGTCGAATTAAGCGCTTAGGCAGACGGTAGTATAACCACTCTTGGGTACAAGCGAGGATTTTCACATCGTTGCAGGTTAAGCCGATTTCTTCTTGCAGTTCGCGCAACAAGGTAGTTTCGGGATCTTCGTCAACGTGCATGCCGCCTTGCGGGAACTGCCAGGCGTCTTGTCCCAGACGTTTGGCGAGAAAAACGCAGTGCTTGGGACCTAATAAGACGGTACCTACATTGAGACGAAAGCCTTGCTCATCAATTATCATGCCTAATCCATTGCCGCTACTCCTAGGGACATGTGTGCCCTAGCAGGGAATCGGCGTGTGTGCGTTAGTATTGCGTTATCGTGCAACCTTAGCATAGCCTGCCGTGACAGTGTTAGTGTTGACTGCCATCTGGGTGTAAGAGGTCGCGCG
Organism: uncultured Gammaproteobacteria bacterium; assembly: GCA_964646995.1. Classification (GTDB taxonomy): domain Bacteria; phylum Pseudomonadota; class Gammaproteobacteria; order CAZYIF01; family CAZYIF01; genus CAZYIF01. The sequence continues at coordinate 148,515 of CAZYIF010000002.1, read as the reverse complement.
GCTAGGAAATTTTGTGTAACTATTCAGCACGGATGCTGAATAATTAACAACAGCATGACGGCTTATTGTGAAACAGCGTGTTTGCGATAAGTGAGTATAGACGATGCGCCCAGTAAGATGAGAATGATTTGCCACAGGCCAATGCCGGCGAAGAGGCTAGGCAAGCGTAGGCCAGTGAGATACACACAAGGCATGATGAGAATAAACGTGAAAAACCAGCGGGTGGCATAGGGTCTAGGCTGCGCACGTCGTTGCGAGTTGTCTATTTCGCCGACGAGAAGAAACTGGCCTAGCCGTTGACTGCGCCACAAAAACAGGCCGCATAGCGCAAGGCTGATGGCAAACAAGGCGTAGATCACAGCGTGATGCTGTGTCACTGTCGCAGCGAGATGTGCTATGGCTTGTGGTTGCATGTAGCCAATGATGGCAAACACGGTGGGTAACCACAGATTGATGATGAGGATGCTGCGCAGGCTGAGTGCCTTGTGCAGATCGACGAGGTAGGCCGCGTATAAACGTGCGAGGCCTATCCACCAGCTTAAGCCTATCAGGTGCAGATAGAGCGTTTCAGTGGGTGGGTTGATCCAGGTGAGGGTAGACGTAGCAATCGGACCGGTGACAAAGGCGTTGCTTATGTTGTGTAACACGCCCACCACTATCAACAAGCACAGTGCGCTTCCTAATACCAATACACCGAAGCGACGGCCGGCGGTGAGTTGGCGTTGTATGTAGCGTTGCCATGCAGCGTGGTTGGCGAGGGTTATTGTCACTGAAATAAGCAGTAGGTGCGGGAGGGTAACACCCATATGCAATGGGGTTGCCAGCCAGTGTATTTCGAATAAATAGAGCGCCATGAATACCAGGCCGTACAAGGTCAGGGTGATGCTTAACACGGCACTGAGGCGACCGCTCAGATCACACAGCAGTTGTAATAGGCTGGTGCCGAGTTGGTTAGGTACACTAAACAAGGCACTGCACGTCAGCGCTAACGGTGTTTGGCGTAAGTGTAAAAACGCAATCAGCGTGACGGTATACAGACTCCAAGGAAACAGGGCGTAATTCACTAATTGTTGTTGTATACACTGTTGTGCCGTGGCTTGCGTGATGCCTGGGTCGGTGAGTCGCAGGCTATTCACCAGCGTGATAAATACGACGGTGCCGGCGAGTTGACAGGCCGCGACGGTGATGCCGCACGTCAATCCCTGGGATTTGCTGTGTGGTGGTGTGCGTAAGGTCGCGCGATAACAGATGATGCAGAGCATGCATAAGGTGCCTGTCGCGCACAGTGTGATGGCGTGTAAAAACCATTCTGGATGTAAAAAGCCGAGTGTAAAAATGCTGATAGCGATAGGGAGTAACACCGACTTTAGGCGCCGATTGCTCACGATTTTTTTTTGCATACCGTATCTCTTGCTGAATGACTTGCGTAGCTGTGTTTTCAAGCAAGATCACACTATCTTGAAAACTATGCTGAATAGCAATAATCGCTATTTTTTACCTGTTAACGTTAATCCCGCATCTAAATCAGCCGATTGTGAACTGCTGAGTAACAGGTGATATGTGCGTTCAGAGATGATGCCTTGCTCAAATTTATGTTGGGCATCGGTTGCCATCAATTGTCCTTCTTCACGCAATACGCGGCGGGTTGCTGCGGTAATTTGTTCTAGGTCAGCATTTAATAGGCGATCGCGCACGCTTTCGTTAAACACCAAGAATTCACGCAAGGCAACGCGTTTGCCATCAACGGTGGGCACCAGCTTTTGCCACACGACGAGACGTATGGTTTCTAAGATATCAATCGTGCGACCGTGACGTTCATCGGCTGCAAAAGAGGTGACTAAACGGCGTATCGTTTCGGCAACACCATTGGTGTGCAGTGTCGTATATACGGGGTGTCCCGTGAGTGCGGCTTCTAATGCGGCAGAGATGGTTTCTTGATCGCGTGCTTCACCAACCATGATTAAACTGGGCTTGCGCCGTAATGCGTTGCGAATACCGGCAGAGAAAGACGGTAAGTGGCGTGGTATTTCAGTTTGGCTGATGACGCACGAAGGCTTGTCTATGTTGTCGTAAACAAATTCAATCGGCGATTCATAAGTCAGCATTTTACGATTGCTGGCGGGATCTTCTGCTAATTGACGTAGCATGGAAGCGAGCAAGGTACTTTTTCCCGAACCCGTAGCGCCAGTGACATAGACAATGCCTTCCGCGGGGGCATAAGCGGCAAGGATCTCGGGTTCTAAACCCAGATCAGCTAATAACGGGGGCGTGGTGGGAATGGAGCGCAAGGTGATTTGCATGCCTTCATGTCCTTCCACTTGGCATCCTGTCCCATTGACGCGGTAACGGTAACGTTCAAAGCGATTGGGATTAAATTCGTAATAGGTATCAATGTCATTGCCCGATAAGATTTGCGCGGTTGCATTAGGGCCATAAATAGCGTTGAGTATTTCGCCGACTTCAGGGTTAGTGAGTCGTTTGCTGGTAATGGGATAGAGACGCCCGTAAATTTCTGCAAAAATAGTTTCATTGGTTTGCAAGGTGATATCGGATGCATTGTGTTGTGCGCAGAACGCCAGGATTTGTTCCAGATGATCCGGCATCAAACGTGTGGGTTCGTTAGGGAATAAATAGTCTTTATTCATTGTCTTTGGTCAATATCGCTTGCCACGCTTTACTATTAGCGGATAACGCGGGGAGGGCCGTGATCCGCAATATTTGATCGTTGATGCGAATATTCGCCTCGTCACCGGTGACGCCTAAATCAGAGCGTGCCACAAACGGTTTGCTCACGATATTTTGCGCCAGTAATTTGCGATACAATGCCATGCCCGTATAGTCTCTGCGTAGGCGCGCGAGATTTTCCGTGTAAATAATATTTGCTTGCCGGTTACCTTCTTGCCAACCCGCATCCACAAATTGACGCCAAGCAAGACGTTCTTGTTTGTTCTGCGGTAATAGGGTGGCATCTGGCATTTCCGGTTCGCTAAACTCCATCCATAAATAATCGCGCCAGGAGGGCGCCGTACTGACAAAACGTGCTTGGTTTTGAATTTTATACGTGCGGTCTGCTAAACGAATGGCGTCGTTGTCAGCAAGATTTAAGGTGTTTTTTGCTTCGACTAATACAGGGGGTAATACATTGTGTTCCATTAACATGGCATTGAAATTAAAAATATTATCCAGCTCCTTAGTACTGTCGGAGAGGATTTTATTGATGGTTTTCGTGCGCCAGGCCAGTCCTGCTTGTGCGCCGATGGTCATGCCGGTTTCTTTGAGGGCAGTTAAGCGGACGCGGCTGATTTCATTTTTCTTGCTGGTTGATGTGGTGCTATGTAAGTTATGCAAGCCTTTTAAGTCCGTTGTGCTGCCATAGACGCGCACAGAGTTAACCTTGTTGCTGTAGTTGCTAGAACAACCGGCCAGGCCGATCAGCAGCAATAACGTAGTGACTAATGCAATGTAGTGCTGGCGATAAGCATTCATAATTTTTGGCGACATCCCAGTGAAAGCAAGATTGAAACAAGTTGCGTGCGTCCTGTCAACTAACACGAGGCGTTGTCCGCATAAAGTAGTGTTCATCTGGATTAAGCATGCAAAAGTTACGCAGCGTGGAGAGCGCGCATGTTTAAATATTACGCGAAGGCGTTGCATCGTAAAAGCACGGTTCCTGTGCGGGCCTGGTTTTAAAGCGACGATATTGCCACAAGTATTGTTCTGGGTATTGGCGCGTGGCGTCTTCTATGAGCTGATTGATGCGTTGCGCGTCTTGTGTTGGATTGGCGCTGGGGTAATTCGTTAATGGTGGTGCGATGTGTATCTCATAACCATCGCCTTGCTCACGACGATAAAAAGTGAGTGGGATGACTTGGGCTCCGGTTTGTGCCGCGTAGCGTGCCGTGGCGATTGTGGTGGATGCAGGAATGTCGAAGAAAGGCGCAAAGCATCCTTTGCCGTGTACATCGGTATCCGCTGCGTAAAACACGGTATGCCCCTGGCGCAAGGCGCGCAGCATGCCGCGTATATCGTGGCGTGCGATGAGATGACAGTAATGGCGTTGGCGGCAGTGCATGATCAAGAAATCGAGTATGGCATTTTTTTGGGGGCGGTAGGTGACGCAGAGCGGGAGTTGCTGGCTCAGCAAACGTCCCACCAATTCTAAACCATGCCAGTGTGCACTGACCAAGATAACGCCTTGTCCCGCGCGTTGCGCGTGTTTCAAGTGGTCTAGGCCGTGAAAATGTCCGAGTGGGAGTAAGCGTTTATCGCTGCTCCACCATGCCATGGCGGATTCAAGCAACGCGTGTCCCAAGGAAGCAAAGCAGCGTTTCTCCAGTAGCGTGCGTTGTGTGTAGGTCAAGGAGGGGAAGCATAAACGCAGGTTGGTTTGGGTATTATGCCGTGATTTTTTATCGGTATTACGCAGTAGATGGCCGACCCAGTGGCCCAGTGGCGGTTGCCAGCGATAAGGACATTTACTCAGCAGCCACGTTATACCTATGGCGAGCCAGCTCAGCCAATGGCGTGGGTGCATGAGAGGACGGAGTTGTGGCATAACCCGAATATTACCTGTTGTGGACGAAACAGCATTGTAGAGGCTCGCTGAAAAATTGTCGATGCGCGGGGTGGCTGGTAGCGTAACCGGGGGCTAGGGTGGTACATAAGAAGCTATGCTTTTCCAGCGGCTGTGCGTAACTATTCAGAAAAAGGCTGAATAGATACCCTTAATTTGACGCCTAGCCCAGTAAAACTGGGCTTAACGGCATTCTATGGGGAGAACCGCGATTCTCCCCCTTGAGAATCCCTCATCGTGTAGAGAAAACAGGTTTTTTACCTTGTAAATGAACAGGATCCTCAAATTTGCGGAAGAGTTACATTTGCTGAATAGTTACGTCTGTGCTATAACTGCGCTATTTTGCAGTGAGGATAACACGATGAATAAGCTACCGCCTTTTGCACGTGGCCGTGTTTTGGTTGTGGGTGACGTGATGCTCGATCGTTATTTGTACGGCGAGGTGACGCGTATTTCGCCGGAAGCGCCGGTGCCTGTGGTGCGGGTTGTGCGTACAGAAGAACGTCCCGGCGGTGCGGCTAACGTGGCATTGAATATCGCTGCGTTGCAAGGGCAGGTGAGCTTGCTGGGTTTAGTTGGTGATGATACGGCGGCGGATAGCTTGTTTGCTAAATTAGCGCAGTGCAGTATCACGGTACATGTGCGTCGCATTGCGAATACGGCGACGATTACGAAATCACGCGTCATTGGTTTACAGCAACAATTATTACGTTTGGATGTAGAACACATGATTGCGAACGAGCAGATCGATGTGTTGCATGCGCCTTTTTTAGCGGGTCTCGCGCAAACCGATGTGGTGGTCTTATCGGATTACAACAAGGGTACGCTCAGCGGTGCTTGGCAATGGATCGCTTTGGCGCGCAAGGCCGGTGTTCCGGTCCTTGTGGATCCTAAATGCAGGGATTTTTCCTTATACCGTGGCGCAACGGTGTTAACACCTAACCGCAAAGAATTTGAAGCGGTAGTGGGTCCGTACCAGGATGAGCACGACATGGTGCAACGTGGGTATGCCCTGATCCATGAATTTGAATTAGAGGCGTTGCTGATTACGCGTGGCAGTGAAGGCATGACCTTATTGCAGCGTGATGCAGAACCTTTGCATTTGCCCGCGCGTACACGCGAAGTGTTTGATGTTACGGGTGCGGGTGATACGGTAATCGGTGTGATGGCTGCCGCATTGGCGGTGGGTGAGTCATTACCGCAAGCCACGCGTTTAGCGAATTTAGCGGCCGGCATCGTGGTGACTAAGTTAGGTGTTGCCACGGTAAATCAAGCGGAATTAATGCAGGAAATTTCTCAAGACACTATGGAGCACAGTGGTGCGAGTGGCGTGCTGAGTCAAACGCAATTACAGAGCGTTGTACGTCAAGCTAAACTGCGCGGTGAGCGCGTGGTGATGACGAATGGTTGTTTTGATGTGTTACATGCAGGTCATGTTGCTTATCTGACGGAAGCAAAAGCCTTAGGCGATCGTTTGATTGTCGCTGTCAATGAGGATGCTACGGTGCGTGCGCTCAAGGGAGCGGGTCGTCCGATTAACACGCTGAAGCAACGCATGGCGGTGTTAGCGGGATTGCGTGCAGTAGATTGGGTGGTGCCATTTGGCGAGCTGACGCCGGAACGCCTGATTCATGATATTGAACCGGATGTGTTAGTCAAAGGAGGCGATTACGCGAACATAGCAGATATTGCCGGTGCCGCGCACGTGTTAGCACGGGGTGGTGAAGTCAAGCTATTGCAGTTTTTGCCGAACTGTTCCACCACGTTATTGGTTGAGCGCATCAAACAAAATGACAGTTGTTTAGATGACGCGTGACGCTAAATGGGTGTCATCCCGAACATCGCAACGCGATGGAGGGATCTCGAGACGATCGCACGGTGTTATTAGCAGCTATGTGCCGCTTGCACGAGATCCCTCGTTACACCCGTGATGACAAGAGTGTCACCCCTCACTGCGTTCGGGATCTCAGGAAGACGCAGCGGCTTGCGGAATGAGATTCTTCGCTGCGCTCTGAATGACAAGGAAGTTAGTTTTCATTTTTCTGCGTGGTAGCATTCCAATCCAGCCCGTCGCGTTGTTGGCGTAACATCGCTAATTCCAATCCTGCCAGGGTCACACTCAGGCGTTCCATTGACTGATGCAGTTGGTATGTTTCATACAATTGTTCGGCTGCAATGTATGCTAACTCGCGTTGCAAGGTAATGGTATCGCCTTTTTGTATGGTCTCGCGCCACAAATTATTGATGTTGTCATCACCTTTCTTCTGTCTGTCGTGTACGCGCCAGGTAGCCATGTATTCTTCCAGCGCGAGTTTACTCGTCCACGTTCCACCGTTGCGCGTGATGGTTTTTAAGCCGCGGCTCTGTGCGGTGGTCACAGCACTTGTCGCATCGAGTGGTATAGAGGGTAAACGCTCGTTGTAGAGGTAGAACAGTGTATTTAAGCCCGCCGATAGTTCACTGGCATAACCACGTAGATTTAGCAAGTATTGCTGTGCAACCGGATCGCTGAGTGAGTCATCGCTATCTACTTTTTTCCCCTCATCGTAGGTAGCGGATTTACTGATAAAATAAGGGAAATTAGGTGGGTTGGTTGTGCCAGACAGATAGCGTAGATAGTCCAACGCCATGGGGTTAGCCAGATCGCCACTGGAGGTGAGTTGATCATTGGTATACAGGCTATCGCTCAATAGCAGATTCGCATTAAACGCGTTGTTCGCGTGTGGATTGTTGGCGAATGGAGTACTGCCGCCAGCAAGATACATGTTGCTACTGACTTTGCATTTGTCTTGAATGAAGCCGGCAATGGCGCTGTTGCCCATGTTAATGTCGCTACCGGGCACACAAAACGCCAAGCGTGTGACATCTTTATCAGCGTTACTGGGCACCGAGAGGAATTGCGTGACAAAATCGTTGGTTTGTTGTTTGGATTGGTCATTTACATTTTGTGCCGCATTTTTTACGTACTTCAAGATGCCACTGATCTTGGCCAGATCGGTGGAAGGCGGGTTCTTGATCATGCTGCCTTGTTCGTCTTTGCCATAGCCTGCACGTAGGCTATCTACATCGCTGTAAGCATACGCCAGTTCGACAGCGCCGAGCGATAATGCAAGTACAGCACCTAGGGTATGCGACAGGCGTTTATTTTTCATGAGTAGCTCCTTTACAAGCATCAATAATTGTAATTCTGTGGGTTGTCATCGTTACCGGTCGGTGATTCTGAGGTAGCATCGGGCGCCGTTGTTGCCTCTGGTGTCGTTTCTGACGTCGCGTCTGGTGCGGTGTCTGTTGTTGCCGCGGGTTGATTTTGATAATTAAAGACGGCATCGTCATCATTCGGAACATTATGTATGGATTGCGGTGTCTGTAGCATGGGTGCGTCTTTGGGCTTAGGCTTTGTATAGTCCCAATCTTGTGGCACATCGGTCTTTTGTGGGTTTTCGCCGCGCCATCCCTTGATGTAACCCGCTGTAGGTGGTGGTGGCGGCGGTGGCGCGTTGTACTGTTCGAACAATTGTTGCAGACGCTCTTTTTCCTCTGCCTCTTTTTGTTGTTGTAATTGCTGGTCTTTGCGTTGTTGCAAAGCGGCGTTGCGTTTACTCAGCTCCTCGCTTTGCCGCACCGGATCAAAGTGTGCCAGCGGGTCATCAATATCTTTGGCTTGGCTCAGCGTACTGTGTGCACACAGCAGCGCGGCCGCGCAGAGTATCAGTTTACTCGTGTTCATGGTCTTCGCCTTCCAGAACACGCAAAATTAGGGCGATGCGTTCTTTATGAAACACGCGACCTAACAGACGTAGACGTTCAAATACGATATTGCGGCGTAAGAACAAACCCGCAGGATCATCGGGACGTTGGCTATTTTCTTCTGCGTATATGAGTAGTTTGGACGCAGAGCCGGGGTGCTCACTATCTATAGCTTGCAACAAACGCAGTGCGCGTGCTGAACTGATATTACCGGCGATATCGATAAATTTATTTTCATGGCCCAGTTCATTCATGTTGAGTTGGCTTATGTTATCCAGCTCTTCCCCCAACTCCTTCATCACGGCTTCCAGTGTGGGGTCGTTGTCCAGTGTCCATTGTTCTACCCCCTCCATCATGCAAACGACACGGTAAATCATGCTGTCTGCATATTCGTGCCAGAATTGGTGAGCGGCGGTTTTGCTAAGATCAGGCATAACACATACCTTTAATATGAAAAAATTCATTGTACTCTAAACTGATGCTGGGTAGGGGTCAAGTGATCGCGCGGTGGTGATGCGGGGTGAGGCAAAACAGTTAACAAGGTGTGCGCGGCACAGCGATGACGTAGTAACTAGTTGCTATTTGTTTGCCCAGCGGGCGTTGTCCTGGCGGTTACCTTATTTTTTATTGTTATTTTTCCGCGAAGTGGTATTCTCTTTCTTTCGTTACCTGAGTGTGAGGCTGTGCTATGGGCATTTGGCGTGGGATGAAACGGGTCACTAAACCGCTGGTAGATGTACCCGCTTGGATGGATGCGCAGACGGTTACTGATAATGCCAAAACTATTTGGGCGATCCTCACACGTTATCTTGTGCCTTATCGCGCGCGGGCTACGCGTGTAGAGACTTTCATTGATGCTAAACAACGTTTTGGTTTAAACATACAAGATATTTATCGTATGCAACGCGTGTTTTTATCGATGGCGTGTATTTTTCTCGGATTGGCGCTGATTACGCTGGGTTATACCGGGTATTTGCTCTCCCACGGTAATTGGCATGCGGCGCTGATTTCCTGTGTCATGCTGTTGTTGGTTTTAGCCTTGGCGTTTCGTTATCATTTTTGGTGGTTTCAAATTAAATCGCGCAAGTTGGGTTGTACGCTCAACGAATGGTTCCACTGTGGTGTGATGCGGAGTAAACGATGAGACGAGTTATTTTACTGTGCGTACTGGGTATATTGTGTTTGCCGCATTTAGTGTTCGCCGCTGATTATTCGTATCAAAACATGTTAGATTTTAGCCCTCCCGATACCGATCAATCCGTGCAGTATTTGGCAGCGCTGTTTGGCGTGGTGGGCAATGTGCTGCATGGTGTGGGCAGCCAGGTCATGGCAGTGATGTTTAAAGTGTTTAATTCCGCTGTGCTTGCGTTAGGTGGATTGATTGTCTCGTATACCTTGTTTGTGTCTACGCTAAACACCGCACACGAAGGCGAGGTGATGGGGAAGAAATGGTCGTCCATTTGGATTCCCGTGCGTTCAGCCATGGGTGTTGCGTTACTCTTACCTAAAACTACGGGCTATTCATTCATTCAAGTATTTATCATGTGGTTGGTGATACAGGGCGTTGGTATGGCCGATAGCATTTGGAATGCCGCGATAGACTATTTTTCCAAAGGTGGTGTTATTATTCAGAGTTCTTTTCAACCGAGTATATCGGCCGAATCTGCTGCGAAAGAATCTTTACAAGGCCTCATGGCAGCTGAAGTCTGTATGTATGCCTTACAAAATGCATTAGAAGCTAAATACAGTGATGGCAGTGTGAGTGTGCCGTTGCTGAGTTATACCTTAGATTTTTCTAAGTTAGATGTGCCGGGTAGTACGCCGAGTGCGTCACAAACAATGAAGATCCCCTCCATCGACGCAACCTTGTATCCGGAACTCAAGGCTTTTGATGGGGCGTGCGGTGAAATCACGTGGACGCCTATGGCGGATAAAGAAAAAAATCCCTACGGCAGAGACACAACGATCAGTTCAGCGCCGCGTACTATTGCATTGCAACAGATGTTGATGAATGTGGATGCGGCGGCGGCGTCTGTCGTGAATAATTCGACGTTAGAGCCTAATCTGCGGGTAGGACTCGGTCGTTGCCCGACTAACGGCAATTGTAATCAATCGACGTGGAGTGGTGACGGCAATGGCAGCAGTGCGTTGCTCGACGGTAGTTTGTTGCAAACTATGTATGCGGATTACACGGGGATTATCTCGCCTTCTTTACGTGCAGCAGCGGGGCGGGGTGCGGAGAAATGGATGAGTAAGGCAAAAGAGCAGGGCTGGTTGATGGCGGGTACTTATTATTATAATCTCGCTGCGCTAAACAACGATGCATCGGTCATGGCTGATAATGCCTTTCCTACGATTAAATTTACCGCGATATCATCGGGACCCTCGCAGGAAAAGAAGAAGTCATCCCAGCTCAGAGCGGACAAAGATAACTTTTGTAAAAAAACGCCGTTTTCTAGTTTAGAGGCGGAAAATTGCGGAAAATTTTATGACGTGATGGTCGATGATAATTTGACGCTATTTTTAAATGATTCGTTCAAGTATAGGGTGGCCAACACGGAATCCGTGAGCGAGCACAATAACCGCATACAGGATACGCAGTCTGCCTTCCGTTCTGCGCGGATTACTGCGAGTGCGTTTTCCTTCCTCATGGGTCCGTTGATCTCTTCGATGGTGCAGCTGGCGATTGCGATGGCGGAATTAACCAAAGCGGAGCAATCCAATTCCAATCCATTGCTTATTTTGGCACGCATGGGGTATGAGCTAATTAACATGGCGACGGCATTGTGGATAACGGGTATCGCCTTGGTAGTGCTAGCAGGTGCAACCGGAGCCATTCCTTCGGTTACCCTATCTACCATGGCAACCACAGCGGCAACCTGGTTAGTGCCTTTCCTCACCGTCATCATGACGTTGATGTTTTCTACCGGTGCGGTGCTGGGATACTACGTGCCGTTGATTCCTTTTATTATTTTCACCTTTGCATCCTTAGGTTGGTTTATCGGTGTCATCGAAGCGATGGTAGCTGCGCCCATCGTGGCGTTAGGGGTATTGCACCCGGATGGTCAACATGAAGTGTGGGGCAAAGCTGAGCAGGGCGTGATGTTGTTGCTTAACGTATTTTTGCGTCCCGGGATGATGATCATTGGCCTTATTTCAGGTATCAGTCTGTCCTATATCGGCGTTTGGATATTAAATAAGGGATTTGGTGCCGCATTAGATGTGGTGAATCCGTTTAATATCGGTGGTGCGGGTATAGGGCTGATTTGGTGGCCGTTGATTATCGCCGTCGTCTATGCCGGACTTGCTGTGGCCATAGTGAGCAAGGCATTCACCTTGATTCATATCATTCCGGATAAGATTTTACGTTGGTTGTCGGGTGGTATGGCCGAGAGTTTGGGTGCAGAATCCGCTGGCGCAGCCGATTCCATCAAGAGTGGCGTCAGTGCGACCGGACAGAGTGTGGGTTCTGGCATGAGTTCGTCACTGTCTAGTGGTGCTCAAGATATGAAAGGTAAGGCTGCTTCTAAAGGTGCAGATGCGAAGGTGGAAGGGCAGAAACCGGGTGGCGGCAATCAAAACACAGCGACGAACGCCAAGCAACAGAGCCCGCAGACCTCAGGCTCGACAACAGCGCAAGGTACAGGCGGCGGTGGTGGTAAGCCGGCAGGTGGTAAGAAGCCACGTGCTAACAACTCATTCCCGTAGATCTAGTTAGCAAGTAGCATACGGAATTTAAGGTAAAGGAGAAGTAAAAAATGGAGTTAGTCAGTCGTGTTGCACCGTGCCTATTGGCTATGGTTCTCGTTGGTGGGGTATCTGTGGCGCAGGCAGCGGAGTCGTCGGTCAAACCCACACAGTCGTCAGCACCCAGTGCAAGCGCAACTTTATTGCCTATTTTACCGGCTACGACACAACCCGCAGCCAGCACAGCAACACCGCAAGCCGCGGTGACGCAACCGTTGAAACCGATTTCGGTGCAAGCCTTGGTGGATTTAGCCAAGCAAGCAACCTTATCCGCGTTTACCTACGATTACCAAAATTACGCGAACAAGTTGCATGAGACGGAGCAGTTTTTTACGAATGCAGGGTGGAAGGCGTACTCGCATGCCTTGGAGCAATCGAACAATATCAAGACCGTGATGCATGGCAGCATGATTGTATCGGCCGCGTTAGCGGGTCAGCCGCGTTTACTGCGTCAACACTTCTTCAACGGCGAGCGGGCCTGGCAAATTCAGGTGCCCGTGCGCGTGTTGTATCAAGGCAAGGCGCAGCATGTACAACAAAATTTGGATGTAGAAGTGACGATCGTGCCGGTAGCCGATCAATTAAATAAAGAAATCGCGGTGGAGCAGTTTGTGGCTAAGCCGGCAACGATGCCGTCTTAATGATGGTAATCAACGGTGAATGATGCACGCATTGTTTAATCCGTTTGGCAAAATACGCCGTTCGTCCTGAGGAGTGGATATATCCCCACGAAATTTCATGCTGTGTGTGCTTTTCCGGGATGAATGACAATGAATGGTGTCATCCCGAACGCAGTGAGGGATCTTTCTAATGGGTGTCATCCCGAACGTAGTGAGGGATCTCAGGAAGGACGCACGGAGTGGCTTGAGGAGTGATAGTGAGATTCTTCGCTACGCGCTGAATGACATTCCTGAACCTAGGATGAAATGATGTATGAGCGGCTTAGTCAGCGCCTAGTGCAATATTGGCGTTTGATGCGATTTGATAAACCAATCGGTATTTACTTGTTGCTGTGGCCCACGCTGTGGGCATTGTGGTTGGCGGCAAGAGGTTGGCCCGAGACAAAGGTGTTGGTGATCTTTATGTTGGGTGTAGTGTGCATGCGCGCGGCCGGATGCATCATCAATGATGTCGCTGATCGCGATATCGATCCGCACGTGGCGCGCACGGCCAAGCGACCGTTGGCTGCACGCACGGTGTCGCTGAACGAAGCCTGTGTGTTGTTGTTAGTGGTGCTTGCCTTGGCTTTTGCATTGGTGTGTCAGCTCAACCGTTTGACCCTAGAGTTGTCGTTGGTGGGGATGGGTTTGACCCTACTGTATCCCTTCACCAAGCGCTTTACCTATTGGCCACAAGTGGTGTTGGGGTTGACGTTCGGCTGGGGTGTGCCCATGGCCTTCGCCGCTCAAACCGGTACGTTACCCCCATTGGCGTGGGGCTTATATGCCATAGTGGCGCTGTGGATAATCACTTACGACACGATGTATGCGATGGCCGATCGTGTAGAAGATATGCGCATTGGTGTAAAATCCACGGCTATTTTGTTCGCTAAACGCGACAGACTCTTGCTAGCGGCGATGCAAGCTTGTATCTTGCTCGCTTTGTTGGTGCTGGGTATAGGTATCCATCTGCATCGCGTGTATTATGTAGCGCTGGTTGTTGCGTTACTGCTCGCCAGCTACCAGCAATTTTTGTTAAAAGATCGCATTCCTGCCAAATGCTTACAGGCTTTCTTAAACAATAACTGGTTTGGGTTGGTGATCTTTTTAGGTCTATTTTTCAGTGTAAGGTAAAAATTTAATGAATAAATTGTATATTGGTAATCTTCCCTATCGCTTAGAACAGCACGAGCTGGAGCAATTATTTGCGCCGTGTGGCGAAGTGACAGAAGTACATTTGGTTAAAGATCGGAGTAAACGCCGCTTAAAAGGTTTTGGTTTTGTTAGCTTCGCGGATGCTAACGCAGCCAAGGCCGCTTTGGCGTTAGATGGTAGCGAATTCTATGGTCGTACTCTAAAAATTAGCATTGCTAAGGATCAGTCCGAAAGGACAGAGATGGAAGACGATGAGATGGAGGAGCCAACAACGCTACTGGGTTGTAAACATTGGGTGAAGGTGGTGCTGCTATCCATTGCGGTTTCTGCATTGACCAGCTATGTGGTGACGACCAACGTATGGCGTCTGCCAGGACATGCTGCACACGCGTTGCAACATAATCCAGCCAGCGATGTTGTTGCTGCACCTACACCATCGGTTGAGTAAGCTTTTCAACAGTCCGTGATACCGCTTACGGTGTCACGGGGTTGTTGCTGTATTATGTGGGTGTGTGGTGATGGATGAAGTCTTTATCGAAGCGCTGCGTATTGACACGGTCATTGGTGTGTACCCGCACGAGCGCACGCAAACTCAAACGTTATGGTTAGATCTTCGTTTTGCGTGCGACACGCAGCAGGCGTGTGTGCACGATAGCATAGAGACGGTGGTGGATTATGCGCTGATCGCGCAATTTATCCGTGATTTTGCTGCAGCACACCAATACTATCTCGTGGAAGCATTCGCCACGCAATTGGCCGACAACTTACAACAGCAGTTTGCATTAGCGTGGTTACGTTTAACGGTACGCAAACCCGATGCACTGCCGGATGCGCGCGCCGCAGGCATAAGTTTAGAGCGTGGCGTCGCACCGCCTAGCGCACATTCGTAACTGTTCAGCAAAATACTGGATATATCCATTGCACTTCAAAATGCGCTTTTTGCATTTTGCAGTGTTCTCTACGCGATGGGGTTTCCAAAGGGGAGAATCGCGATTCTCTCCTTTGGTGACCGTGCACAAATTTACTTTGTATAGGTCTAGAAACAAGGTATACCGCGCAAACAAATAACTTAAACTCGCGTTTTGAAGTACGCGCGGTATAATTACGTCAGTTCTTACTGACAATCGGGAAATTAAACGTAGTATCGGGATACGGTTCGGGCTGCAGTGAGAAATGCCACCATGCTTTCGCACTGGGTACAAACCCCTGCGCCATCATCACTTCTCTCAACAATTGTCGATGTGCCCGTGCCACGGCACTGCTGTGTTGCGTCGTGGGTTTAGCCGTTTTGTCTAGGCAGTCATAACCAGAACCCATATCTATGCTGTTGTCAGCAAAACGTTGCAAGTAGGGATTATAGCAGGCACTGAGGGGTTGTCCTCGATGATACTCGGCCTGTTGATAGGTAGGCACGTTGACGAGGGTGACATCTACTGTACTGCCACGACTGTGCGCGGATGGGATGGTAATGTAGTCGGTGAGCACTTGTGTTTTATTCAGTCGGGGATAAAACTCGGCTTGCATGGCGTTGTCATTGTTTTTTTTACCCCAGGCCAGCATCTCATCGACGGCCATTTGCGGCCGGTAGCAATCATAGACTTTTAACGATAAGCGCGATTGTTGCAAGGTATGTTGCACACTAGCCAATGCCAGTGCGGCACGATTGGTGACGATGCATTCATTGGCGAAGTAACCGTTGAGGGGTTTGCCGATAAAGTTATGGTATTCCGCATAACGCAGGTCTTGCAAAATAGTGGGTGCTACGTCGCGCAAATACACAAAATCAGCGGGCATGGGTTGTGGTGGTTTCGCCACCGCCGCTACGCAGAGACAGAGTAATAGGTAAACCAGATGACGTTGCCACATCGCTGCCTCCTTGGTGCTGCTAACCCAGTCGATCATAAGGAGCGTGTGCTTTGCTGTCGAGTACTTTGTAGGCCGGTGACGATGTCGCGTATGAGTGTAGGACCGCGATAGACGAGTCCCGTATACACTTGCACGAGCTGCGCGCCGGCTGCAAATTTTTGCTGTGCGTCTGCCGCGCACAGAATACCGCCCACGGCGATGATGGGGATCTGGTGTTGCAAATGTTGGTGCAGGACATTGACTACGTGGGTTGCCGCAGGTAGTAACGGCTTACCACTCAATCCACCCACCTCATCGGCATGGCGCAGGCCTGCGACCAGCGGACGTTGATTGGTCGTATTGGTGGCGATGACGGCGTCTATGCGGTGTTCTAACAATTGCTGTGCGATGTGCGCTATTTCCTCGTCACTCAATTCAGGGCTGAGTTTAATGGCAATCGGCACGTAACGTGTGTGTTGTTGGGTGAGCGCAGCTTGTTGTTGTTTTAAGCCAGTCAAGAGTTGCTGTAAGGCCTCACCGAATTGCAGTTTGCGTAATCCGGGTTCGTGCGGACACGACAGATTGATCGTCACGTAGTCCGCGTAAGGATAAACTTGCTGCAGCGCGTCTTGGTAGTCGCGCACGATGGCGTGCGTGTCTTGTTGCGCGGCATCTTTGGCAAGGTTGATGCCTAAAACGCCTGGAAATGTGTTGCGATCTAGTTGTTGTAGCAGCGCATGTAGGCCGCGATTGGCAAGGCCAATACGGTTAATCAAAGCTTGTTGACGTGGCAGACGAAACAAACGCGGTTTGGGGTTGCCTAGGCGCGGTTGCAACGTGACAGAACCGATTTCTACGAAGCCTACACCTAGACTGGCTAAGGCGACTAGGTGTTCGCCATTTTTATCGACACCCGCGGCAATGCCGACGGGGTTAGTAAAATCCAAGCCCATGACCTTGCAGGGTAACGCCAGTTGTGGTGTGCGCCACAGGTGTAAGCGTGTTGCATAATGCAAACTGCGTAGCGCTAGACTGTGTGCGGTTTCGGGTGGTAAACAAAATAATAAGCGACGTAGCAGCGAATACATGGTTATATCCTATCCTCAACGCAGGCGGCAGCTGTCTACCCACACCCGCAGCATGGCGTTACCACCCCGCTGAAATTGATAGGCGACTTGGCGCACTTCGATATTTAATTTATGTTGTTGCAAACCCAGTAACACCGGACCCACTAACGGTGAGATGTCACCTTGATCGGCTAGCAAGGGAAACACCCGTACTTCTTGCGCGATGTGGGTTAAGGCACGCAGCATGGCGATGACGTATTCAGCAGGCTTATCGCTGTGTGTGGTAAACACCGCGTGCGAGGCCAAGGCTAATTCGAAAGTCGATTCGGCAAATGGCAAGTCAGGATAGCTATTACCGCAGTAGCGTCCTTGTTGTTGGCCTAAGGCATAGTCTTGCAAAAACACGGCGGTTGCTGCGCGACGGCGTTGCTCTAGGGCAGCTACATCCGGGATTTGTTGCCACACAAAACGCTCGGGATGTTGTTTGACGTTATCGCGCATTTGTTGAAATTCTTTTTCTAAGCGTTGTGCGATGGTGGCTTGCTTATCGCAATACAGTTCATCACAGGAAATGACGTGGTGGCCTTGGGCGTGCATTTCAGCATTGAAGCTGGCAGGACCTGCACCGTAATCTAAAATGGATTTGCCGAGGTCCTGTTCGTGCAGGTCAAACATCTGTTGGTATTCCGCCAAAGAATGGCCCCATAGCAATATCGTGTCCAAGCGTCCCATCGTTCTCTCCTGCCTTATACCGCTTGTGTCCCTTGAGAATCCCCCATCGCGTGAAGAAAACACCGCATTTTCACGCAAGGCTACACCATCCCAACAATTTGTTGCACGGTCACGCGTACCCTAACACGGATTTGGGCTTTACCCAAGGCGCAAAGCAAGCTAGGCTTGCTCTTTTCTTGTTGTAAGGAACAGACCATGGATCAGTTGCTCAAGTTTGATCTGGGCGAGACGACCGAATTATTGCGCGAGAGTGTGAGAAATTTTGCCAGCAAAGAGATTGCGCCGCTGGCCGGCACACTGGATCACAGCAATACGTTTCCCCAGCCATTGTGGCGCGCGTTGGGTGAGTTGGGTGTGCTGGGCATCACGGTTGAGGAAGAATACGGTGGCAGCGGGATGGGTTATTTGCAACACGTCATCGCGATGGAAGAGATCAGCCGCGCGTCTGCAGCCATTGGCTTGAGTTACGGCGCGCATTCTAATTTATGTGTCAATCAGTTGCGTTTAAATGGCAGTGCGGCACAACGTTTACGCTATTTGCCCAAGTTAGTGAGTGGCGAGCACGTGGGTGCGTTAGCGATGAGTGAAGTGGGTGCAGGCTCTGATGTCGTCGGCATGCAACTGCGCGCGCGCAAGCAAGGTGATCGTTACATTTTAAATGGCAATAAGATGTGGATCACCAACGGTCCGGATGCACACACGTTGATTGTCTATGCTAAAACCGATCCAAGTGCGAAAGCACACGGAATTACCGCCTTCATCGTGGAGCGTGGTTTTGTCGGTTTTAGCAGTGCGCAGAAACTTGATAAATTGGGTATGCGCGGCTCGAACACGTGCGAGCTGGTATTTCAAGATTGTGAAGTGCCCGAAGAAAATATGTTAGGAACACTCAATCAAGGCGTAAAAGTATTGATGCGCGGACTGGATTACGAGCGTGCCGTGCTGGCCGCAGGACCGTTAGGTATCATGCAGGCGTGTCTAGACACGGTGTTACCGTATCTGCATGAACGCAAGCAATTTGGCCAAGCGATCGGCGAATTTCAGTTAATGCAAGGTAAGATAGCCGATATGTATACCACCTTGTCTGCGTGTCGTGCGTATCTGTATGCGGTGGCGCATGCCTGTGATCGTGGGCAAGTTACGCGTAAGGATGCTGCCGGTGTGATTTTGTATTGCGCCGAAAAGGCCACTGCTATGGCCAGTCAAGCCATTCAATGTTTGGGTGGCAATGGCTATATCAATGAGTATCCGACAGGTCGTCTGTGGCGTGATGCCAAGCTCTATGAAATAGGTGCGGGGACGTCTGAGATACGACGTATGTTAATTGGGCGTGAATTATTTAATGAAACGCGTTAAGGAGAGAGACATGCAAAATGCGATCGTGATTGTGGCTGCGGCACGTACTGCCATGGGTGGATTGTTGGGGTGTTTCAAAGACACGACGGCGGCTGAGTTAGGTAGCGCAGCGATTAAGACGGCATTGCAGCGCGTTGACTTAGCGCCACACGAAATAGAAGAAGTTATCTTAGGTTGTGTGTTGGCCGCAGGACAGGGTCAAGCACCGGCGCGTCAAGCGGCATTGGGTGCAGGATTACCGTATAGCGCAGCAGCGACCACCGTGAATAAAATGTGCGGTTCGGGCATGAAAGCCTTGATGTTGGCTCACGACAGTGTAGCAGCGGGCAGTCAGCGCATCGTAGTGGCGGGCGGTATGGAAAGCATGAGTAATGCCCCGTATTTGTTGCCTAAGGCGCGTGCCGGTTATCGTTTGGGGCACGGACAATTGGTGGATCATTTATTTATGGATGGTCTAGAAGATGCGTATGATAAAGGTAAACTCATGGGGTGTTATGCGGAAGAAACCGCTAAGCGCTATGGCTTTACCCGCGAGATGCAAGATCAGTTTGCCTTGACTTCATTGCAACGTGCGCAGCGCGCTATTGCAGAGGGTAAGTTTCAACGTGAGATTGCGCCTGTGACTTGCGTGACGCGGCAGGGTAGTCAAGTCATCGCTATCGATGAACAACCCGGTAACGCCAAACCCGATAAAATTCCCCAGCTTAAACCCGCGTTTAGCAAGGACGGGACCGTCACGGCGGCAAATTCCAGTTCCATTTCAGACGGCGCAGCGGCATTAATTTTAATGCGTGAAGACACGGCAAAACAACGCGGTCTGCAGCCGTTAGCGCGTATCGTGGCACACAGTACCCACGCACAAGAACCCGCATGGTTTACCACGGCACCGGTAGGTGCAATCAAAACTGTGTTGCACAACAGCGGTTGGCGTACCAGCGACGTGGATTTATTTGAAATCAACGAGGCGTTTGCGGTCGTGACGATGGCGGCACTCAAAGACTTAGAATTGGATCACGCTAAAGTCAACATTCACGGTGGCGCGTGCGCATTGGGGCATCCGATTGGCGCCAGTGGCGCACGCATCGTGGTGACGCTGATCCATGCCTTACAGCAACAACAGTTACGTCGTGGTGTTGCGGCTTTGTGTATTGGTGGTGGTGAAGCCACGGCAATGGCACTTGAGTTGATGTGAAGTCGTTACAGACGATGTAGCAAATAGGCTTCTTCATGCAACGTGGCAATGCCTTTGGCTTGCCACTCCGCGTGCGCTTTGACGGGTTTTGTGGCCAGTTTTTCGATGGAAAAACGTGTGCCCATTAAGGCACGTAAGCGGGTTTCATCTATGACGAACGGTGGCCCGGGCTTTTTATCCTGATCAAACACATAGGTGAGCAACAACATGGGGCATTGGGTCGGGATGTGTGTGGCTAAAAAATCAATGTATTGATCGCGCAACGCGCCGGGCGGCAGAGCAATCAGTGCCGCGCGATCATAGACGGCGTTGATCTGTGCAAAGGTACTGGCAGGCAGGGTAAATAGATCCCCTTGGTATAAGTCATAAGATGCCGTGTGGTAAAGGCGGTGTGCGGGTTCGGGGATGATGCTAAACGGCTGTTGCAGTGACGCAAAAAAATCTTCTAGTGCAATGGCGCTGAGCTCTACACCCAATACCCTGCGTTGTTGCGCTGCCAACCAGACCATATCCACGCTTTTGCCGCATAACGGGACAAAAATTTTATCGTCAATTTGCGTGCGCAATAGCGGAAAGTAGTGTTGTAAATAAGGGTTGGGTGCTGCTTGGTTAAATGCAATGGCATTGTCGTGCCAACATTGATGCCAATAGTCTGCTTGCATAGCTTCACCTCGCGTGTCGCATGATAGTGTGTGTATGCGCGCAAGGCAAGGGGTAGCGTTGACGCACAGGCGGAACAAGGATAATCATGCACAGAAAAGCCTGCGCATGATTATCGTCGGCGTTATTCAGCTTCCATACAAACGGCAGAGTGGAATAACACCACGTTTTCTGCGCAGTCTTTACAGATAGCACGTAGGGTGCTTAATATTTCTTGTTTTTTATCCGGTGTCACCAACATGAACGTGTAATATTTTTCCGTTGCGAATGCATCATTCGCGTAATTGCCGTGGTGAACACCATGGCCATGATTGACTTGGCAGGACGTAAAACCTTGAATGAGTTTATTTTCTGAGGATAAATCGCTTATTTTTTTTAATACGTGATTGCCGTGTACGAATTCTATTTTAATCATGATTAGCTCCAAAGATATTTAATGATGGAATAATACAAGGGAATACCCGCTGTCACGTTGAAGGTAAACGTGATGCCTAACGCCATGGGAAGCAAGAGCGACATGTTGGCTTCGG
The DNA here is from genome assembly GCA_964646995.1 of uncultured Gammaproteobacteria bacterium. Classification (GTDB taxonomy): domain Bacteria; phylum Pseudomonadota; class Gammaproteobacteria; order CAZYIF01; family CAZYIF01; genus CAZYIF01. The sequence goes on along the minus strand of CAZYIF010000002.1, from coordinate 127,252 downwards.
GTGCGCTCATGCGCATGGCAGCAGGGACTGCGATATAGGAGGCTGACGCACCGAGCACGGTCAGCAATACGGCGTCACCTACGTCTAAGCCGATTAACCTAGCCACGGCAATGGCGAATGTAGCGCCGGCTAACGGATAGAGGAAAGCAAACATAATCAGAAACAAACCGGATTCTCTGAGATCACTCATGCGTCTACCTGCGAGCAAGCCCATGTCCAACATATACAGGGTCAACATGCCTTGGAATACGTCGGTGACAAAGGGTTTAAGCGCTTTTTCACCGATGTCCATCGATACAATACCGACAATTAAGCTACCAATTAACACAAACACCGAACCATTGAAGCATGATTCGTGTAAGATTTCCTTGATGCTACGTTGTTCTTTCACTTGTACGTTACCCGCCAGGGTTTTTCTACGCATCGATAGGCCAATGAGTAGCAGTCCGGCGATGATAGCCGGCGACTCCATTAAGGCCATGCCCGCCGTCATATAACCGCCGTAACTTACGTGTAATGCATCGAGAAAAGAGGCGCTGGTGGCAAAGGTCACCGCACTGATGGACCCGTAGGTTGCGGCGACGGCACCCGCATCGTAGACACTGAGCTTGGCGCGCAGAATTTTATAAACCAGGAACGGTGTGATAAACGACAGGAGCAAACAACTGATTACCACTTTGATGACGAGGAACGAGAACCCACTGTGATAGAGTCCCTGCCCGCCCTTGATACCGATGCAAAACAACAAGTAAATAGACAGGAATTTTGCGCTTTGTTGTGGTATTTCTATGTCGGAGTGTACCATGACACCTAAAATTCCGAGGAAAAAAAACAGTACCGGGGGATTGATAAGATTATCGATAAAAATATGGGCCATAGCTCAACATCCTTGTCTAAAATAGTGAGGGTCATAAATTAAGATTCTACTTTGATATCCTTCAGCTACTAATCGTGCACTCTATCATTAACAACTTGCGGTACACAATATTTTTGTTGTTGAAAAAATCAGCAAATAGTTTGTGGCTTAGAAAGATCGAAAGACATAGACACATTACACTTCAAAATGCGCTTTTTGCATTTTGAAGTGTTCTCTACGCGATGGGGTTTCCAAAGGGGAGAATCGCGTATCGATCCTTTGGTGACCGTGCACAAATTTACTTTGTGCAGGTCGTTAAAACAAAGTATACCGCGCGACTCTCCCATCAAAATTCGCATCTTGAAGTACGAGCGGTATAGTTACGAACAAGGTTTGTCATGATGCTTGTTTAAACAAATGTTGTTGCAGTAATGATAAAAAGTCGTTACGGGTGAGCGTTTGTCCGCCCAGCGAGGCTAAATGTGCAGAAGGTAATTGGCAATCGATAAAGGCAATGCCAAGTTCTGCGGCGTGCTGTGCCAGATAAGCTAATGCAATTTTTGAGGTATTGCTAACAGTGCTGACCATGGATTCACCGCAAAATACGCGATCGATGAGTATGCCATATAAACCACCCACCAGTGTGTCTGCTTGCCACACTTCGATGGAGTGAGCATAGCCTAACTGATGCATGTGGAGATAGGCTTTTTGCATGTCGGTGGTAATCCAGGTGTTGTCTTGGCTACCGTGTATTTCAGCACACAGATGAATGAGTGCAGCAAATGCCTGATTATGCGTGACGTGAAACGTGTCCTTGGCGATGATTTTTTTTAAGCTACGCGATAACTTAAATTGCTCTGGCCATAGGATCATGCGTGGATTCGGTGACCACCATAAGATGGGCGAACCGGAATTAAACCACGGAAAAATACCGGCGCGGTAGGCTGCAAGCAAACGTGTTGGTTTGAGATCGCCGCCTACAGCCAACAGACCATTGGGTTGCATTAATGCATGATCTGCGGGTGGGAAAGCGGTATTGTTTAAACCGAGTAGGTAAGGTGCGCCCATGGTGTTGCCTTATCCTCACTATTGCAAAAGTTCATGATAATCGAATGTTATCTTCCCTGCAAAAAAATACTTAGCGGCTTGTATTGTGCTTGCGCTGTAATCAGATAAGTAAAACTTTTTTTCGCCATGCAATTGTGGATTGCATAATTGGTGTGTTTGTAATTGTTGCGCCACGTGTTGTGCCACCACAGCAGAGGAGTCTAAGATGTGCACTTTGTTTTGGTAATAGTGTGCGATGCGTTCTTTGATCAAAGGATAGTGCGTGCAGCCTAAAATCAATGCGTCTATGTTACGCATCTGCGGTTTGTCTAAGTACACGTGTAACACATCATCAACAAAGCGTCGGTGTGCAAGACCTTCTTCGATCAACGGTGCAAGCAACGGCGTTTCTTGACTGTGTAGGGTGATATTTCGATTGAGTTGTGCAAGACGTTTTGCATAACATTGTGAACGCACCGTTTGTCTTGTGGCTATTAGGCCAATGGATTTATTCGCATAGTGCTCGCCGACAAAGGTGATCATCGGGTCGATCACATTATCTAATAAGACTTTTCCTTGCGTGTGTTGCTGTAGTGTAGCGTAAGCCACTGCAGTGGCGGTATAACAGGCCACGACCAGTAATTTACACTGCCGTTGTAGGAGAAAATCACTGATTTTACGCACATAATGTTGCAACGCTTGCGGCGATTTTTCCCCGTATGGGAAATGCGCGTTATCACCAAAATAAACAATATTTTCGCCCGGCAAAATTTGCTGTAACGCTGACACGATGGTGAGGCCACCGATGCCACTGTCTAGTAGGCCGATGGGTTGGGTTGCGGCCAGGGTATTCATGCTAATTGGTCAAGGTATTTTTCGGCGTCCAGCGCCGCCATGCAACCGGATCCAGCGGACGTAATCGCTTGGCGATAGATATGGTCGGCCACATCGCCTGCGGCAAACACGCCGGGTACGGAGGTGGCGGTGGCATTGCCATTACTGCCTCCTGCCACTTGGATATAGCCGTTATGCATACGGAGTTGCTCACCAAAGACAGCCGTATTGGGGTGGTGGCCAATGGCGACAAACACGCCGGTGACGGGGATGATTTGACTCGCCTGCGTGAGCGTGTGATTGACACGTATGCCGGTGACGCCGCTGTCATTGCCTAGGATTTCATCGATGGTGTGGTGCCATGCGATGTTGACACGACCCTGTTGTACCTTAGTCATCAGTTTATCGATTAAGATTTTTTCCGCGCGGAACTTATCACGCCGGTGTATGACCGTTACTTTGGCGGCAATGTTAGCAAGATATAAGGCTTCTTCTACGGCGGTATTGCCACCGCCTATGACGGCGACTTCGGCGCCACGGTAAAAAAAACCATCACAGGTCGCACAAGCGGATACGCCTTTGCCTTTGAAGGCTTCCTCCGAGGGTATGCCTAAATATTTCGCACTGGCGCCGGTCGCAATGATCAACGCGTCGCAGGAATAGGTTCCTTGATCACCGGTAAGGATGAACGGACGTTGGCCTAGATTGACGTGGGTGATGTGATCAAAAATAATTTGCGTCGCAAAGCGTTCGGCGTGTTGTTGCATGCGTTGCATGAGTTGCGGACCCTGTAAACCTTCGCTGTCGCCTGGCCAGTTATCCACGTCGGTTGTTGTGGTGAGCTGCCCGCCCGGTGCCAGGCCAGTGATGAGTGTGGGGCTTAAGTTAGCGCGTGCGGCATAAATGGCAGCGGTGTAACCGGCGGGGCCAGAGCCCAGGATCAATAAGCGATGATGTTTCGTGTGCATTAGTCGACTCCCGTTGTTACAATGCGCGCTTGGTTTATTATGAATTTCGTTATCGTCGCGATGATACTATATTATCTGGTAAGCAACTAGGGACTATTTAGCAATACCAAAATAGTGTATGTATTTGAAAACGCGGTGTTTTCTTTACGCAACTAGTTAGAAATAGAGGGATGTCTTGAAGCAAATAGCGCCACGCCACAAGAAATTAAAAATTGACCAGAAGCTCAGCGTGACACGTGTCAAAGAGGGTGCCTTCATTGGTATATTTGCGTTAGCCACGTTTTTGTTAATCGCTTTGGGTAGCTATCACGTGGTGGATCCGGGTTGGTCGCATATAGGTGGCAGTACGCATATTGCGAATGCGGCGGGTAAGCGCGGTGCGTGGTTAGCTGATTTATTACTTTATTTTTTGGGTTATACCGCTTATCTGTTGCCGCTGGTGATGGCCTACGCGGCGTGGGTATTGTTGCGCGATCAAGACGCGCAAGAGGACGCATCCAAGACCTTGTGGATACTGCGTGGATTAGGCTTTTTATTTTTGTTGGCCGCCGGTAGCGCGCTAGGGAATCTCGCTTTTCCTGCGTACAAAGTGCATTTGCCAGCGGGCGGTGGTGGTGTCTTGGGGTATGCTTTGTCGACTGCGCTGTCAGCTAACCTGAGTGTCAGTGGCAGCATCGTGTTATTGTTTGCCTTGGTCTTTAGCAGCATTACTTTGCTGACCGGTTGGTCTTGGTTACGTTTGATTGATCGGTTGGGTTATGTTGCGTGGTGTGTGCTGCTGGGTTTACGCGAACATATTTTTAAGCGTATGTCCACGTTGTCGTTGCAAAGAGAAACACACACGAGAGCCGCACCATCTAAGTGGCGGGAGCCGCGTATTCACGCAGCAGAATCCAGCGTCGTGACGCAGAAGAAAACGCCGGCTATCCACGTGCGCAGTGAACCGGAGCTGGATCTGATGCCGCATGTGCGACAGCGTCCCCCACGTCTGCCGTCTGATGCTGCGGATGAGATGCCTGTAGTGGAACTACCGCGTGTTACGACCCGACGTGAGCAGGTAGCGAAAAAGGGCAGTAATGGTTTGCCGCCGTTATCCTTGTTGGATAAACCAGAGCACAGCAAAGGCAATCAATATTCCAGTGAGACCTTAGAACTTATGTCACGCCAGTTGGAAGAACGGCTACATGATTTTGGTGTAGAGGTACAGGTGGTGGCGGTGCATCCGGGTCCGGTGATTACGCGATTTGAGTTGCAGTTGGCGCCCGGTCTTAAGGTCAGTAAAATTTCCAGTTTAGCCAAAGACCTCGCGCGTTCTTTATCCGTGTTGAGTGTGCGTGTGGTGGAAGTGATTCCTGGCAAGTCGGTGATTGGTATTGAGCTGCCGAACCAAACACGTGAAATGGTGCGTCTGAGTGAGACCTTGGCGTCGACGCAGTATCAGCAAGCACGCTCTCCGTTAAGCCTTGCGTTGGGTAAGGACATTGCGGGGCATCCGGTGGTAATGGATCTCGCGAAGATGCCACATTTACTCGTGGCGGGAACAACCGGGGCGGGTAAGTCAGTCGGTTTAAACGCGATGATATTGAGTTTACTGTACAAAGCATCAGCCGCCGAAGTGCGCTTGATCCTGATCGATCCCAAGATGTTGGAGTTGTCGATTTATGCAGATATTCCGCATTTACTCACGCCAGTAGTAACCGATATGAAAGATGCCAGCAATGCTTTGCGTTGGTGTGTTGCAGAGATGGATCGACGTTATAAGATAATGTCGCTATTAGGCGTGCGTAATTTAGCGGGTTACAATAGCCAAGTGACGAGTGCAACAGAGAGCGGTAAGCCGTTGACTGACCCAATGTGGCCGGCGGAAGCGGGGCCTGCGCCGGCACTGATGCCGCTGCCGTGCATTGTGGTGGTGATTGATGAGCTAGCTGACATGATGATCGTGGTCGGAAAAAAAGTAGAATCGCTCATTGCACGTATTGCGCAAAAGGCACGTGCTGCAGGAATTCACATGATTTTAGCCACACAGCGTCCGTCGGTGGATGTTTTGACCGGTTTGATTAAGGCGAACATTCCTACACGTATTGCTTTTCAAGTGTCTTCTAAAATTGATTCGCGTACCATCTTGGATCAACAAGGCGCCGAACAATTACTCGGTCACGGCGACATGCTGTATTTGGCGCCGGGGGCGGGCATTCCTACGCGTGTACACGGTGCTTTTGTTTCTGATCACGAAGTGCATCAGGTGGTTAACTATCTGCGCCAGCAAGGCAAACCTGATTATTTAAGCCATGTGGTGGAAGAGGGTGGTGAGTTTGGCAGTGTGGCGAGTGGCTTAGATACCGATGAGGATGCGGATCCGCTTTACGATCAAGCCGTAGAGTTCGTGTTAGACACGCGACGTGCGTCGATCTCTGCGGTGCAGCGGCGTTTGAAAATCGGTTATAACCGCGCGGCTAGAATGATCGAGCAAATGGAAAAAGCCGGTTTAGTCAGTGCGATGGAAGGCAATGGTAATCGTGAAGTGTTGGTGCCTGCAGCTGAGGAAAGATAAGTGAAATACCTAGTAAATTTGTGCTCTGTCCCCAAAGGGGAGAATACTGCAAAATGCAAAAATCGCATATTGAAGTGCAATGGGTATATAAGCTACATCGTGTTGGGTTGGGCATTGTTGATGAGTACGGGGGTCGCGGCCTCCAATGCGGCTGAACAATTGACGCATTACTTATCCGGTATGCACAGTCTGCAAGCGGCGTTTACCCAAACGGTAAATGATGGCAGCGGGCAGGTGTTGCAGCAGAGTGCAGGAACGATGGCGTTATTACGCCCCGGTCGGTTGCGCTGGATGACACAACAGCCGACGCGACAATTGTTAATGATCGATCATCAGCGCTTGTGGATTCATGAAGTGGATTTAAAGCAAGTGACGATTGATAAACTAGCAACGACGCAACATGATCTGCCCGCGTTTTTGTTGAGTGATGAGCCAAGCTTGTTGGCACAACAATTCACGATTACCCAACGTAGTCCCGATCACTTTTATTTATTGCCTAAACTAAAAGACAGCACGTTTAGTCATATTCATTTGTATTTTTCCCAGCGTACGTTGCAGCGCATCGCCTTATCCGATCGCTTGGGACAAACCACAGTAATTGCCTTTTCGCATGTATTGCAGAATCAGCCTGTGGATGCGGCACAGTTTAATTTTGTGATGCCCAAAGGGGTAGATGTGATAGATAACAGCGAATGAGAAGCTGGGGAAGATATACCGCTCGTACTTCAATATGCGAATTTTGATGGGGAACCCCATCGCGAGAAGAACACTGCAAAATGCAAAAATCGCATGTTGAAGTGAAATGGGCATAGATCCCAGGTAATCATACAGCATTTTGTTGGAGCGTTGATAGGGAGTGACACGGATTGTCAGAGGGTACCGACGCGTTATTATCAGTGCAGCAGTTGAGTGTTGCTTTCGAGCAAGCGACTACACGTGTGTATGCGGTCAATGGTCTTAATTTGATCCTGCAGCGTGGCGAGGTATTGGCGTTAGTCGGTGAATCGGGGTGTGGTAAGTCAATGACGGCATTAGCCATCATGGGTTTGTTGCCAGACGCTGCGCGTTTATCGGTGGCTAGTCAAATAAAACTAGCGGATATTATCCTCAGTGAGCAAGCTGAAGTGGCGTTACGTGCGATACGTGGACGCAACGTCGCGATTATTTTCCAAGATCCCATGACGGCATTGAATCCAGTGCTGCGCGTAGGTGAACAAATTGCAGAGGTATTACACCGTCATTTCAATTTAACGCGTTATGCACGTTATCGGCGGGTATTGGCCTTATTGGGTGAAGTCGGTATTGTAGCTCCCGCGGCCTGTTATTGTCTTTACCCCCATCAGCTTTCGGGTGGCATGAAACAACGCATTGTCATCGCCATGGCGTTGGCCGGAGAGCCTGAGGTATTGCTGGCGGATGAACCGACTACTGCATTAGATGTGATTACGCAAGCGCAAATATTATTGCTGTTACAGCAATTGCAGCGTAGTAGGCAAATGGCCATCCTGTTGATCACGCATGATTTGGCGGTAGTGCGACAGATAGCAGATAGAGTGGCGGTGATGTATGCGGGACACGTGGTTGAGCAGGCGGACTGCCAGCAGTTTTTTGCAGCGCCTCAGCACCCATATAGTCAAGCGCTATTTGCCGCGGCACCTGATTACGTTAAACGGTCGCAGGGTTTACCCAGTGTAGTGGGCCATGTTGATGTATTGACGGATGCTGGTTTGGCGTGCTGTCGCTTTGTCGCACGTTGTCCGCATGCTATGGCTGTGTGTCACACGCGCGCTCCTGACGTGCACTTTGTGCACGTACAACAAAATGTGCGTTGTCATTTATTTTCTGCGGGTATGGTTGCGCCGGAAAATGCTGTTGCGACAAACCCTGTAACGGGCGGAGAGTTGGTGTGGCAAGGCGACGAAGAAATATTGCGTGTAGCTCATTTACACGTACATTTTCCTGTGCGTAAAGGATTGTGGCGGCGCGTACGTGGCACTGTGCGTGCAGTCGATGGGGTGGATTTGCAGTTGCATGCGGGGAAAACCGTGGCACTGGTGGGTGAGTCGGGTTGTGGTAAAACGACGTTAGCGCAGAGCATACTGCAATTATTGCCGATCAGTTCTGGCCGCGTGTATTTTAGGCAACAGTTGTTAAATACCTTGGATTTTGCTGCATTGCGTCGTGTGCGACAATCGATACAGGTTATTTTTCAAGATCCGTTGGCCGCGATGAATCCACGTCTGTTGGCGGGAGACATTGTCGGCGAGGGTTTACTTTTGCAAAAAATAAGCAAGGCACAACGTGAGGCGCGGGTGCAGGCCTTATTCCAGCAAGTGGGATTAAGCGCAGAAAGTTATTGGCGCTATCCGCATGAATTTTCGGGTGGGCAGCGCCAGCGTATTTGTATTGCGCGAGCGTTAGCACCGCAACCGCAATTGATCATTTGTGACGAGCCCACCAGTGCATTAGACGTTTCGGTGCAAGCACAGATTCTGAATCTATTGCAGACCTTGCAGCGTAGCTTAGGTGTCGCGTATTTATTTATTACCCACAATTTAGCGGTGGTGAGTTTTTTAGCGGATGAGGTGGCGGTGATGTACCGCGGTAAGATTGTAGAGTACGGTACGGTCGAAGAAATTTTACACGGCGCACAACATCCGTATACGCAAGCCTTATTAGCCGCTGTGCCTAGGCACGATAGAGTCTCATTGGGGGAGGTGCCGGTACGCGATGTAGCAGCGTCTGTTACGCAATCGGTTACGACGGGTTGTCCGTTTCATCCGCGCTGTATACAGGCGCAAGCACGTTGTCGTACGCAAGCACCACCGACCAAGCAACGCAGTACAACTCACACCGTGGTGTGTTGGCTATAGTGGTATGTGTTCATCCTTAGCGATGCCGCACTGCGTGTCTCCTCAGCTGATACATCCCCACGCATTAAAAACAGCCGTTCGTCCCGAGGAGGCGTCCTGAGGTTCTCGACGGACGCCGTCTCGACGTGTGAACGACTAAAATTAAAAATACCCATTTACCCTTCGAGACGATGCTGCGCATCTCCTCAGGGCGAACGGGTATTTTTAGAGACACAGTTACGCATCTCCTCGAGGTAACCGGCTTTTTAAATGGTTGGTACACATTGGTGAGGCGCAGTTATTTGCAGATATACCGCGCGTACTTCAAGAGGCGAACGTTGATGGGTAAGTCGCGCGGTATATCCTGTTTTTAGACCTACACAAAGTATGTGTGGTCAGCCAAGGGGAGAAGTGCGATTCGTCCCTTGCAAACCCCATCGTGTAGAGAACACTGCAAAATGCAAAAAGCGCATTTTGAAGTGGAATGGGTATATACCGCTAACTCACTTGCTAGCGGTGTAGCGACTCGCGGAAATGCGACAGGAACAACGCATAGGCGTTGAATTTTACGGTGTGCGATGGTACATTGCCGGCTGTAGCGTGGTAAACAGAGTCTCCAAGGAAGGAATGTGGTATGCGAAAGTTACAAGCAAACGTTGCGTGGGGTTTGTGGTTTATTGGGTTTATTGCCTGTTTGTTTTGTCAGTCCGCGTTTGCTGAGGTGCAAGTCGGCGGCCAGACGATTCCCGATGCGGGTTCAACCGGTGGTGCTGATCCGAGAGGTCAAATCAGCGTGCCGCAAATTTTTGATGCGGCCCCCGAAACAGAGAAGCCACAAGAGGCGTTGCCTAATCAGCCTCTCCCTGCCCAAGAAGAGAAGTCGGCCAGTGCACAAAATATCATTACCGTGCATCACGTCAAATTAGTGGGTGTTGTCGAGCATCCCACACAGCGCATTACGGTCAAGCGTCTGCAAGCGTTGGCTGATAAGTTATTACAAAAAGCATTGAAGGGTGGCGATAAAATTTCAGTCGATGGGCTGTGGCATATTGCGGATGCACTCACCCTAGAATATCGACAAGCAGGTTTTATTCTCTCGCGGGTCTATGTGCCTGCGCAGAAGATAACAGAGAGCAGCACCATCTTGTTACAAGTACAAGAGGGGATATTGGGTAAAGTGTTAGTGGAGGGCAGTGATTTATATGCCCCAGCCGCGATAACGCGGCAATTTAACCAACAACTGGGGAAGCCGGTTGTTGCGGATACGATGGAAGGTTCTTTGCTGCGCATACATTCTTACCCCGGATTAGCGATCACCTCGGTATTTAGGCCGGGTGCTCGCTTGGGTGAGACTGATTTGGTAATTCAACCCAAACGGCAACGGCGCCTTAATGCTGTGTTGAGTTACGATAATTCGGGTGCGTCATTAACCGGTAGGAATCGTGCGTTAGCGCAAGTGACGGTAAATAATCCATTTGAGATAGGGGATCGTCTTAATGTGACGGCTATTCAAAACTATGCACCGAGGAATGGTTTTTACGGTACGTTTAATTACGAAGCTCCGTTAGCCTTTAGCGATAACAGTATAGGTTTCGATTTAAGTAAAAACCAGTTTATGTTGGGTGGTGTCTTGACGGCCGCGCGTGTGTCAGGTACTTCGGTAATCAGTGGCGCCCATCTTAGACGTCGTCTGTTGTACGATCGTTTCCACGAATTATTTGCGGATATTAGAATGGAGCACATCGATGCGAAAACGCACTTGGGTCAGGTGTTGATGAATAACGATAGGTTGACGGTAGCCAGTATCGGGACATCCTATAGTGCGCGCGATGCTGTTAATCGTTCCCATACTCAAGCTAACTTGCGTTTTCATCAAGGATTTAATAATTTGTTAGGTGCGATGGGTGTGTATGATTCACACTCGGTGGGTACACCACCTACCCGTGCCGGTGGTTCAGGTAAACGGGTACAAGGACGCTTTGAAAAAGTGCGTGGGGGATACTCTTATTTACGTTACATCTTGGATGAGCAGTTTGTACAGTTTAAGTTAGAAGGGCAATACACCCGGGATTTACTCGCGCCGTTGCAGGAGTTTAACTTGGGCGGTATGAATAACGTGAGAGCCTATGCCACGTCCGAAATATTGGTAGATAAAGCCTTGTTTTCTTCGCTGGAGTGGAGCATACACGCACCAGGCTTTTCGCACAAAGCGGCGTATGGTGGCTACACGTGGGGGCAGTTGTTGGATGTTTCTGCTTTCGTGGATGCGGCCTTGGGTAGAGCCAACGATCCTACCTTGTTAGATAGACAAAGCGGTCATGACCGCGTTACCTTAAAGGGCTATGGTGTGGGACTAAAGTTTCGCCCCAGTGCTAAAGCTATGATGCATTTACAAGCAGCCAAGCCCATGGGTGGTGCTCGCTTACCGACCGATCGTAAAGACATACGGTACTGGTTTAGTCTCGTGTATTATGCATAGCCGCTAGCGGCTGACGGGTGGCACGTAGATAATCTTCGATACGTGCGCGGTGCTGTTGCCAGTCAATGGCATCGATGTGTGTGATGTTATGGGTTATCTCCGTTAATAACTCATTTTGTAATTGACCGCAGTATGCGGCATAGGCGTAGGGGACACGGTGAAATGCAACCAGATGATATTGCGATAAATACTGGTTGGGGTAATCGCGCAGCAAGATAGCTTCCACTTGTTTGCGCAAGCGAAAATTTGCATCGGCGACGTGGTGACGCATTTCCGCATAGTTGGCCAGTGCCATGTGTGCAATTGCGTCTGCATTCACTTTACGCTGTTGATAAAAGTCAGCGAATAAGGCAGCCCAATTCGTGCCATGTTGCGCAAAGCAGGCGGCAAATACGCTGCAATCTTCAAACGCACAGTTCATGCCTTGCCCCAGGAAAGGTACCACCGCGTGCGCGGCGTCGCCGAGTAGCAATGCTTTGCCCGGAACGTGCCACGGCGCACAATACACCGTACCCAGCGTCGCTGTGGGGTGCGAGAAAAAATCTGTCAATAGCGTAGGCATCAGCGGCAACACATCCGCAAATTGTTGCGTGAAAAAATCAGTGACGTGCTTGGTGTGGGTTAAGGACGCAAAACTCGGTGTGGGTGCTGCAGCTTCTGTCGCTAAAAACAGGGTGCCGGTGAACGATCCATCTTGATTGGGTAAGGCTATCAACATGTAATCTTGGCGCGGCCAAATATGCAAATAATGGTGTTGTAATAGGTGATCGGCGACAGGGGGAATGCATAATTCTTTGTAGCTGTGTCCTAAGGGTTGTTGGTCACGGTTGATATAACCTTGTTGTTGCATGGCTTGTGCTAAAGCGGATGAGGTGCCGTCTGCGCCGATGACGCAGTTAAACTCACGTAGGTGTTGTTGCTGCTGATTATTGTCATAGAAATACAATTGTTGTTTGACAAAATCAACGTGGAGCAACGTGTGGGAAAAATGCAGTTGCACGCTGGGATAAGTCGACACGGCATCTAACAACAGGCGGTTGAGCATGGCGCGTGAAATTGAATTTTGGTGCTCGCTGCGATCCTTGCCGTACGCGTGAAAATCCAACTGTCCTGTCGTGCTGTGTACCATGCGGCCGTACATGGGCACCAACAAATCATTGACCTTATCGCGTAGCCCCACTTCAGCTAAAGCATGTAGACCGCGTATCGAGATGGCTAAATTAATCGAGCGGCCGGCAGAACCACTGACTTGACGCGGATCAGGACGACGCTCATAGAGATCAACGTGGATGCCTTGTCTGGCCAAGGTAATCGCGAGTAATGTTCCGGCTAAACCAGCACCGATAATTGTGACGGACATACCTACTCCCTTATGAGTGATTGGAGAATTTGCACGAAGTAATACACATCCGTAAAGCGGTTATATAATGCGGTGGGCGCTACTCGGATGATATTGGGTTCGCGGCAGTCACAGATGACCCCGTGTGACTGTAGTCTAGCCTGTAAGTCATGCGCGGATTGCCGCGTTAACAACGACAATTGACTGCCTCGTTGTGTGGTTTGCGACGGGGTAATTACGCTGACTGCATCGGCTAATTTTTGTTGGAGCAAATAGGCTAAATAGCCAGTTAAACGCTCGCTTTTGGCGCGCAGGGCAGGCATGCCGACTTGGATAAAGTCTTCCAACCCCGCACGCAATGTCGCCAAGGCTAAAATCGAGGGATTACTCAATTGCCACGCCTCCGCGCTTAGGATCGGATCAAAATGTTTTGGCATACTAAATCGCGTTTTTTTATTGTGTCCCCACCATCCAGAGAAACGCGGTAAGCTGTCGTTTGCTACGTGTTTTTCATGCACAAACGCTGCAGCGATACTGCCGGGTCCTGCGTTTAAATATTTGTAACAGCACCATACGGCAAAATCGACGTGCCAGTCATGCAAGTGTAATAAGACATTACCGGCGGCATGGGCCAAGTCAAAACCCACAACAACGCCTTGAGCGTGTGCCTGGTGCGTGATAGCGGCCATATCAAACACTTGGCCACTGAGGTAATTGACGCCGCCTAATAAGACCAACGCAATCTCTGCGCCGTATTCATTGAGGTAAGCCAGTATATCGTCGTCACGTAGGCTGTATTCACCCGGTCTAGGCAGCAGTTCAATTAATCCGTCGGCCGGATCAATGCCGTGAAAGCGCAATTGTGAAGTTACTGCGTAATAGTCAGAGGGAAACGCGCCGTGCTCCATTAAGATTTTGTAGCGTTGAGATGTCGGACGATAAAATGACACCATTAACAGATGTAGATTCACCGTTAAGCTATTCATTGCCACGACTTCATGCGGCAATGCGCCCACGACGTGGGCTAAGCCTTGCGTAACCGTTTCATGGTAAGAAACCCAGGGCTGCGGTGCATGCGTGTGACCTGCGCTGGCCAACTGTGCCCAGATATCCAATTCTGCTTGCACGTATTGTGCGGCGCGTTTAGGCGCTAGCCCCAATGAATTACCCGACAAGTAAATGGCTTCTTGTTGTGCGTGTTGTGGTAGATGAAACGTTTGGCGCAAGGGTGCTAGATGGTCTTGTGCATCTAACTGCTGTGCGGTCGCTAGTGCTGTGTCATACATGAAATTTATCCTCTGTTAAACCCAACCACTCTAATGCGGTGCCAGATAATAAACGTTGTTTGTCGGTATCGCTTAAGCCAGACAAACTACGAATTAACGTGCCGGGTTTCGCTTCACCCAAAGGGAAGGGGTAATCGCTGCCTAGCGCCACGCGTTCAACGCCGGTCAATTGCAGTAGAAATTGCAAGCTGACGGGGTCATGCACGAGTGAATCAAAATATAAACGTGATAGATACGCACGTGGATTAATGTTATTTTCTACGGCACACAGTTCTGGTTGCATCATAAACCCGTGTGCAATACGACCTAATGTCGCAGGAAAAGATCCGCCGCCATGCGCGAATGCGATGCGTAAGCGCGGTAAGCGTTGTAAGGTGCCCGAAAAAATTAAGGAACAGATAGCGCGTGTGGTTTCCGCTGGCATGCCGACCAACCAGGGCAACGCATATTTAGGCATTTCGTGCAGACCTAACATATCCCAGGGATGCACGAAGATACATGCACCTAAGGCTTCTGCCGCGGCAAAGAACGGAAATAAGGCGGGTGCATCTAAGTTGTGGTCATTGACATGAGAACCGATTTGCACGCCGCGCAGTCCCAATTGTTGCACGCAACGTTCTAATTCCGTAATCGCTAGTTGCGGATCTTGCAACGGTACGCTGCCTAATCCGACAAAGCGTTGGGGATACCGTGCGACTACGCCAGCAATATGATCATTGAGGTATTGTGCCACCACCAAACCATCGTGTGGTTTGGTCCAGTAGCAAAACATCACCGGTACTGTAGAGAGCACTTGTACGTTAATGTGATGTGCGTCGCATTCTTGCATGCGCACGTCGGGGTCCCAGCAGTTAGATGCTACCTTACGAAAAAAGCGCCCATCATCATAGTGTAGATGGGCAGAACAGGTCTGTGACTGCTGCATTTCGATAAAACCACCGTAACCAAACCGTTGTTTAAATTGCGGTAATAGCGGCGGCAATATGTGGGTGTGGATATCTATACTTAACATGTCTGCTATATTTCCTTGCGCTGTTTGACTGTACCACACTGCCGGCATGTCGTATGCTCGGTTGTTTGATAAAAGGCGTCAAATACCGGAGGAAGATCGGTAACAATATTTTTAACCGGCACAAACGCTTCATAGAGTAAAGCATGACAGTTATCACAGTACCATTGAAATCCGTCTAGCGCATGTGGCAAGCGTTGCGTTTCCACGACTAAGCCCACCGAATTGGCAGGACGACGCGGTTGATGTGGTGTGCGTGGGGGCAGTAAAAAAATCTCGCCTGCGTGTATCGGTATAGACTGTGGTGTGCCGGTGTCGTCGATAATGCCCAACACCATATCGCCGTGTAATTGATAGAAAAACTCTTCGCCGGCTTGCACGTGATAATCGTCTCTGGCGTTGGGGCCGCCCACGATCATGACGATCAATTCGTTGCTTTCCCAGATGACTTTATTACTTACCGGCGGTTGGAGTAAGGCTTTATTTTCGCTTATCCATGCCGCGAGGTTAATCGGTGGTAGCACCATGTTACGGTTCTCCTAGGGTGGCAATACATTTGAGTTCGATGGCAATCGGTGTAGGTAATGCATTGACTTCTACCGTGGTACGACACGGTTGATTATCGTGGAAATAGGTGGCGTATAAGTGATTGTAAGTAGCGAAGTCGTCGCGCATATTGGTGAGGAATACGGTGACATCGATTAATTGCAACCAGCTCGATCCGGCTTGTTGTAAGATCGTACGAACATTGGCGAATACGGCGTGGCATTGTGCCGCTATATCATAGGCAAGTACGTTACCGTATGTATCTAAGGTGACGCCGGGAATCAGCCCGGTATCAGCCTGGCGTGGTCCTACGCCAGACAAAAATAACAAATGACCTGCGCGCTTGGCGTGGGGATAGGTACCTACGGGCTTGGGTGCGTCAGCGATGTAAATACCGGCAGTCATTGCATTACTCTCCTGTTGTCGTGTTACGGTGGTTGTTTGCTGTTGACGCCCTCTCTAAAGTGCAAGACAAATATTTTTTTCCGTGGTAAAAAACCGTAGTGCAGCGTCCCCTCCTTCACGACCCACGCCCGAGTCTTTCATGCCACCAAAGGGTGTACGTAAATCACGTACCAGCCAGCAATTTAGCCACACGACGCCATGCTGTAGCTGTGCGGCGATGCGGTGCGCGCGTGCTAGATCACGCGTCCACACGCTGGCAGCCAAACCATAACGTGTGCCATTGGCAATGGCAAGTGCTTCTGCCTCATCGCGAAACGACAGCAGGCTAATGACTGGGCCAAAGATCTCCGTTTGATTGACGGCGGAGCCAGCGGATAAGCCTGCGATGACGGTGGGTGCGACAAAATAACCGGATGCGCAGGGGCCAGGGACTGATACGGCATGACCGCCGCACAACACGTCGCCGCCTTGTTCGCGTGCCAGTGTAACATGTTGCAATACCTTCTCTTGATGTGCCTGACTGATCAATGCGCCAATTTGGGTGGTTGCGTGCATCGGATCGCCCAGTTGTAATGCGCGCACTGCAGTCACTAGGGCGTCACGAAAGGCCGGGTAGATAGATTCTTCAACGAGAATACGGCTGGTACATAAACAAATTTCACCTTGATTGGTAAAGCCAGAGCGTACGATTTGAGTCACAGCGGTGGTGAGATCACAGTCAGCAAAGACAAGACAAGGATTTTTACCCCCCAGTTCTAAGCTGTAGCGTTTAAATTGCGCTGCCGCAGTACGCGCCACAATAGCGCCAGTGTGAGTACCACCTGTAAATGAAATAGCGTTGATATGGGGATGTTCGCATAAGGCTTGTCCCACAGTGCTACCTTCGCCATATAACACATTGCATACCCCCGGTGGGAAGCCCGCTTCAACTAATAACTGTGTGAAATGATGCGTGGTTAACGCGGTCAGTTCGGAGGGTTTGGCGATCACACAGTTGCCCGTGGCTAGGGCCGGCGCTAGTTTCCACGTCAACAAATACAAGGGTAAGTTCCACGGTACAATGCAAGCGATCGTACCGAGTGGTTGTTGCAAGGTATAATTCAATGCGACGTTATCCATGCGATATGCTGCACCATGGAATTGCTGCACCGTTGCCGCGAAAAAACGCAGGTTACTGATGCTGCGCGGGATATCCATCTGACGTGCTAAGGTTAACGGTTTACCGGTGTCTAGACTTTCTTGTTCTGCCAGTATAGCGCTATCGCGTTCCAGCAAATCGGCCAGACGTTGCAAGCAGTGTACGCGTGTCATGAGATCATCTTGCCAGGTTGCAAAGGCGGTTTGCGCGGCAGTGACTGCTTGTTCCACTTGCACGCTACCTGCGTTAGCGACGTAATACAGAGGTGCGCCGGTTGCAGGGTTTTCTCCGCGGCGATAGTCCGTTGCGGCCATAGGTATCCATTGTCCCGCAATGAAGTTATGTATGTGTTGTCGTTGTTGCATGTTAACCTGCCTTGCTACGCTGAAAACCCAACTGCATGGCAAAGCTATCGGGAAATTGCGGTAGCGCAGAGCGTGGGATGATACAGGTTGCCAGATTGGCTAAATCAGCAAAAACGCCAGGTTTTTCCAATGTTTTTTGCAGATAGTGATAACCGCTGGTGCCACCCGTACCCATTTTGCATCCTATCATGCGTTGTACCATCGCCAGGTGTGAGTAACGCCATTGCGCCAGTAACTCGTCTATTTCTACGAGTCTTGCTAGTAATTGATACGGTAAATGGAATACCGGTTGATCACGGTATAAATAAATAAACAAAGCGGCTTGCATGGCGCGGTATGCTAAGCGACACAAGCCTTGTTGTTGCAAGTTAAGGTAGTGTTGTTCGTCAAACAGCGTCGTGAAATGTGTCGTTTCATTTTGCCATTGCGCATAGCGCACGTCGTTCGATGGGCAGGCATTAGGTATGACAGGACCGGGCGATTGTGTTGTTAACCAGCTCTGCACAGCCTGTTGGTACGCTTGCCAAAAATCAAAGTCGGCTGTGGTGAGGAACGGCATACGTAACAACCACTGTTCCACTAACGAAAATAGCGAGGGTTGTTGTTCTAAATCTAATAATTCTTGTTGGTGTTCTACCTGCAACTGATTGAAATGTGCGGTTTGTGCCACCGATTGTTGGAGTTCAAGACCTATGCGCATCTCCAGTATACGAAATTGCACACTTTGAAAACCAGAGGCAGGAACGAGGAAATCACGAAACTCTAAAAAATCCATGGAGGTCATCGTGCGGAGTATAGATAATTGTTGTAACAATAATTTTTGAATTTCTACGATGCGTCCTAGGCGTTGTTCTATACCAGAGATACGGTGATCGGCCAATACTGGCTCGGTTAGCGTTGCGCAGATATTGTTTAGTTCATGCAAGATTTGTTTGAACCACAATTCATACGCTTGGTGAATAATAATAAAAAGCATTTCATCTTGTGCGGGAGGGGTGAGTGCGGAGCCGCTGCGTGGCTGCTGTGCGGTAAGAATTTTATCCAACTGCAAATAATCCGCGTAATAAACGGCTGATTTCTCCATGACTCACTCGCAATTCAATCGATATGGGTGCTTTGTAGCAGATAATGCAAGTTGTATACAACTTTTTTTGTAACTATTCAGCAAAATACTGAATAGTTACTCTTGATTTGGCGCCTACCCAGTAAACCTGGGGTTAACGGCATTTTCAGGGGAGAATCCCCATCGCGTAATGAGTCGTTCCTAGTTACCTGCAAAAATAAGCTAAAAATTTTCTGAACTATTACTGTTAATCCTACCTTTACGCCTATCCAGTAAAGCTGGGCTTAACGGCATTCTCAGGGGAGAAACCCCATCGCGTAAAGAAAGCATCACATTTTCAAGCAAAATCATAATGCTTTGCAACTTTGCTGAATAGTTACCTTTTTATTACTGGGATGAATTTGATGTGGCTTGAGCTCTTGATATGAATTCGTCATAATGCAGCGGTCGTTGGCGGCGGCGGTGTGGCCATGTACGTAACTGTGCACCGTTATACTCCTAGCGAATGGATGCGTTGTGCTAGGCGTGATAGACATAATTCAATAGCACAGCCATCTCACTCGTTCGCTAGTGGTATATACTGCTCGTACTTCAAAATGCTAATTTAAGTTAATTGTTTGCGCGGTATATTGTTTCTATGACCGGCACAAAGTATGTGTGCACGGTCACCCAAGGGGAGAATCGTGATTCTCCCCTTGGGAAACCCCATCGCGTAGAGGTCACGTCAAAATGCAAAAAGTGCATGTTGACGTGTAATGGATATATACCGCTCGTATTTCAAGATGCGAATTTTGATGGGGGAGTCGCGCGGTATACTCTTTTTTTATGACCGGCACAAAGTATGTGTGCACGTTCACCCAAGCGGAGAATCGCGATTCTTCCCTTGGGAAACCCCATCGCGTAGAGAGCACGTCAAAATGCAAAATCGCATGTTGACGTGTAATGGGTATATATAGGGGGTAGTATCATGTCATATATCTACAAGTTATGTGCTTGTCTCGTGTTATTGTTAGGGTGCGGCTTATCACAGGCGATGCCAACCATTCGTTTTGTTACCAGTGCAGATTATCCCCCGTTTGAATCGCGTGATATCACGGGCAATGTCGTGGGGTTTGATATCAGCATGGCACAAGCACTGTGTCAACATATGGGCGTTAAATGTACCTTCACCGACAGACCGTGGGACACACTTATTCCTAGTTTACGCCGGCAAGAATTTGATGCCATTATTTCTGCCTTGAGTGTAACCGAAGACAGGAAGCACTATGTTAATTTCACCACGCCTTATTTTAAAACGCAGGCCTTGTTGGTGATGCATAAGCAGGGCGATTTAGCGACGCTGCAGTCGTTAGAAGGCAAGACCATCGGCGTGCAAAGTGGCACCATATTTTGGCTGTATCTACAGCAATATTATGCAGGTAAAATAAAAATGGTATTTTTTGATGATGTCACGCGTGCATTTGATGCGTTGCAAGAAAACAAGGTGGATGGCTTTATTGCGGATGCCCCGGTGATCCGGTTGTGGTTGAAACAAGCGGATCATCCCGCAAGTTATTATGCGGTGGAGCCCTCGCATTATGGTGTGCCTGGTCTTGTGTCTCATTTTGCGATCGCCGTACGACCCGATGATGAAGCGTTACTGGCTGCATTTAACGATGCGTTAACTGCATTGAAAGAACATGGCCTGCAAAAAAAAATCATTGGTGCTTATTTTGATGCGCAAGTGGGACAGGAGAATCAATGATGTCGACTTATCATAATGTCTTGGAACTTATCGGTAACACACCGTTGTTAGCCGTTAAGCACTTAGACACGGGGTGTTGTGAGTTATTTCTGAAATTGGAAAATCAAAATCCCGGTGGTTCCACCAAAGATCGCATTGCGTTACGCATGGTGGAACAAGCGGAACAAGATGGGTTGTTACAACCGGGTGGCACGTTGATTGAAGCGACTGCGGGCAATACGGGCCTTGGCCTTGCGTTGGTGGCTGCAGTTAAAGGTTATCATTGTTTGATTGTGATGCCGGACAAAATGAGCAAAGAAAAAATCGTTCATCTGCGTGCCTTAGGCGCACAAGTCATCATGACGCGTTCAGACGTAGCCAAAGGACATCCCGACTATTATCAGGATGTGGCGGCACGGCTTGCCACCACAACGCCGAATTCTTATTACATCAATCAGTTTGCCAATGTCGCCAATGTGCAAGCACACACAGCCAGCACAGGCCCTGAAATTTGGCAGCAGATGCAACACGATATAGATGCCTTTGTGGCGGGTGTGGGTACGGGTGGAACGATAACGGGTGTGGGGCGTTTTTTACGAACGATGAATCCGCAGGTGGAATTGATTTTGGCGGATCCACAGGGCTCGATTTTAGCGGATTATGTGAATCATGGCAGCATGGGACAAGCGACTTCTTGGTTAGTTGAAGGTATAGGTGAGGATTTTATTCCTAGCATCAGCGATATGTCCCTACTCAATCGTGCGATCACGGTCAGTGATAAAGAGGCTTTTTTAGCGGCACGTGATTTGTTAGCGCGTGAAGGTATTTTAGCAGGTTCATCAACGGGGGTGTTATTGCACGCAGCGTTGTTGTATTGCCGCGCCCAGAGCCAACCTAAGCGGGTAGTGACGCTTGTCTGTGATACGGGGAATAAATATTTATCAAAATTTTATAATGATGTTTGGATGCGGGATCATGGATTTTTACCGACTAGCCAGTACGGTGACTTACGTGACGTGATCGCCTATCCGCATGCGAGCAAAGCGTGTATCACTGTTGCAGACACTGACACGCTAGCTACCGCACACAAGCGTATGTATGATCACCATATTTCGCAATTACCGGTGTTGCGCGAGCAGCAGTACATGGGGTTGCTACACATTAACGATGTGTTGCGGGTTATGCAACAAGGCGCTGATGCCTTAAAACAATGCGTGGCCGATGCGTTGGTGGTGGATGAGCGCGCTCATTTGGCTGCGACCGCTTCGTTGACTGCATTACAGGCCGCGTTGGAACAACAGCCATGTGTTGCTATTGTGCAAGACGGTGTATTTTATGGTGTGCTCACAGCGATAGATGTAGTGAATTTTTTAAAAAGGAGAGTCAGTTGATGTCTGCAAAAAAGCCACTTGCTTTTGCCAGTCAAGTTATTCACGCAGGGCAGGCACCCGAAGCACATACCGGAGCCATTATGCCACCTATTTTTGCAACATCGACGTATGCGCAGACCGCACCCGGTGAACACAAAGGCTTCGAATATTCACGTTCGCAAAATCCCACGCGCATGGCCTACGAAAAATGTGTGGCTAGTTTAGAAAATGGCACTGCTGCCTTCGCCTTTGCTTCTGGCTTAGCAGCCGCTGCTACCATTCTGGAGTTGTGTGATCACAACAGTCATGTTGTCGCGATGAATGATTTATACGGCGGTACGTATCGTTTATTACAACAGGTCAGGCAACGTTCCTCTGGTTTGCGTTGCGATTTTGTTGATCTCACCGATCCGACTCTACTAGAAGCGGCCATTAAGCCAGAGACGCGCTTGTTGTGGGTAGAAACACCCAGTAACCCCTTGCTTAAATTAGTGGATCTCGCACAGGTTGCCGCCATTGGCAAGAAACACAATCTGTTACTGGTAGCCGATAATACGTTTGCGTCACCGTGGATTCAAAACCCATTGGATTTTGGTTTCGATATCGTGATGCACTCTGCCACTAAGTATCTGAATGGGCACTCCGATGTGGTGGGTGGGATTGCGGTAGTCGGTGCTAATGCGGAATTGGCCGAACGCTTGGCCTATTTGCAAAATGCGGTGGGTGCGATCGCGGGGCCCTTCGATAGCTTTTTAGTGTTACGTGGAATTAAAACATTGGCGTTACGCATGCAACGTCATTGTGAAAATGCAGCGACACTGGCGGACTGGTTGCAACAGCATCCGGCAGTCCAGCAGGTTTATTATCCCGGTTTAACCTCACATCCACAGCACGCGCTCGCCAAACGTCAAATGCGCAGTTTTGGTGGTATGATCAGCCTAGTATTGCAGGGCGGGCTGCACGAGGCAAAACAGTTCTTGCAACGTTGTGAATTATTTACCTTGGCCGAAAGTTTAGGCGGTGTGGAAAGTCTTATTGAACACCCTGCCTTGATGACGCATGCGTCTATTCCGGCGCCGTTGCGCGCGCAGTTGGGGATCAGCGATAGCTTGGTCCGATTATCTGTAGGCATAGAAGACGTGACTGATTTGCAGGCGGATTTGGCGCACGCCTTAGGTGGGATTAACGGCGCAAACACCTTATTGTGCTAACTTACGCGCTCTGCAATTTCGTCGTGGCTTAGGCCGGTTGCTTCAGCAACGGTAGCGATATCGATGTGTTTTAACAGCAGATTGTGTGCGATAACGTGACGGGCTTTGCTTGTGCCACATCTCGCCCTCGGCCCTTCAATGCGGCCCTCAACGTGAGCTTCGATATGACCTTTCTCAATGAAATACTGCGAAAACGATTGCATCTTTTGCTGTCCTTTGTCATGGCGCAAAATACTATTGCGCTAACTCACGTTGTAGCTCTGCAATTTCGTCGTGGTTTAGGCCGGTTGCTTCAGCAATGGTAGCGATATCGATGTGCTTTAACAGCAGATGGCGCGCTTCGGAACGAGTCGTTGCAATTGCAGTTAGATAGCTGTACAATTTATGACTCATGGTCGCTCTTCAGCGTTTTATGCTGTTTGCTGCGCATGTTGCTGCACCAAAATAAGTGAAAAATAACAGGGGGTCGTATATGCGTGTAGTCATGGCTTTATTTCTAATGAGCTTGTTGCTGAGTGCATGCGATGTCCCATCGAAGGGGGCTTCTGAAAAAGAGGCATTGGCTCCTCTCGATTCGGCAACATTGGTGCGAGGAAATGGTGATGAACCAGCGACGCTAGATCCGCAAAAAATGACTGGTGAGCCAGAGAAAAACGTGGCTTTGGACTTATTTGAAGGCTTGGTCACGCTGAGCCCGGAGGGTGAAGCGATTCCGGGCGTGGCGCGGCAATGGGAAAGCCAAGACAATATCAGCTATCTTTTCCATTTGCGGCAAGAAGCCAAATGGTCAGATGGCACGTTGCTTACCGCACATGATTTTGTCTATGCCTGGCAGCGCGCCGTTGATCCTGCAACAGGCAGTGGATACGCTTGGTATATCGCTGCGGCGGGTGTTTTAAATGCACAAGAGATCATTGATGGGAAAAAAGCGGTTCAAGCACTAGGGATAAAAGCGCTTGATGATCACACGTTGCAAGTGACACTCGATTCACCTAAGGTTTTTTTCCCGGTTATGCTGGCGCTGCCGACAATGTTTCCTGCACCACGACATGTGATTGAAAAATACGGCGAGAAGTGGACTCAACCTGGGCATATGGTTTCTAATGGTGCGTATCAGCTGAGTGAGTGGACGGTCAACGATCGCGTTGTGCTAACTCGAAATACGCATTATTGGAATAATGCGCATACGCACATTAACACAGTCGTGTTTTTGCCGCTTAAATCAACCAGTACAGAATTAAAGCGTTATTTTGCCAATGAAGTGCATATGACGTTTACTATTCCCTTAGATGATTTTAAAAGGTTACAAAAAGCGTATTCTCGAGAAATAAAGATATCCCCGATAGTGGCGTCTTACTATTATTCGCTTAACAGCTTGCGTAAACCGTTAGATGATGTGCGGGTACGCAAAGCATTAAGTTATGCTATTGACAGAGAAAAACTCACTCATGTGGTGTTGGGACAAGGCCAGATTCCTGCGTATGGACTGATTCCTCATATTACGCGGGGCTATACGGCGCAATTGCCGACTTGGGCGACAAGCTCACAGGCAGAGCGCGTACGGCAAGCGCAGAGGTTGCTCAAGGAAGCCGGTTATGATGCAGCGCATCCACTTGATATTTCTCTTTTATACAATACCGACGAAAACCACAAAAAAGTGGCCGTGGCGATTGCTTCAATGTGGCAGCAGGCATTGGGTTGTCGTGTAAAACTTGTCAATCAAGAATGGAAAACGTATTTAGAAACGCGTAAATTAAAGCAATTTGACATCGTGCGTGCAGGATGGAACGCTGATTATAACGAAGCGATTAGTATGCTTGATGTGCTTCGCAGCACGTCTCCACTCAACGAATCAGGATATAGTGATAAGGAATTTGATGCGCTGCTTGAGACTGTCAGTCGCACATTTGATGCAAAAACGCGCCAGCAATTGTATTATCGTGCAGAGCGTAAGGTAGATGAGATGATGCCGATTATCCCCTTGTATCAATATGTAAAAGTCCACATGCTAAAGCCTTATGTAAAGGGATATAAAAGTAATGCTTTAGATTTTATTTATAGTAAAGATTTAAGTTTTGCTACGGAGGGCAAGTGATGCTGAGACTGGTGATATGGCGCTTCGTAGAGGCCGTGCCGACTTTGTTGGTTTTAATTACAGTATGCTTTTTTATGATGCGTCTTGCACCCGGAAATCCGTTTTCTTCGGAACGTGCGTTTCCACCCAAAGTGCTTGCCAATATCGAAGCGAAATATGGCTTAAATAAGCCTGTTTTCACCCAGTATACGCAGTATTTGCGCAATGTGTTACGCGGTGATTTAGGCCCTTCCTTTAAATACCAGGATTATTCAGTCAATGATTTAGTCAAACAGGCGCTACCTGTGTCATTGATGTTAGGGGGCATCTCGTTTACATTTGCGCTACTCATTGGCGTTTGCGTCGGTGTATTGGCTGCTTTATGGCATAATCGCTGGCTTGATTATCTTTTGATGGGAGTCGCGATGTTTGGCATTGTGATTCCCAATTTTGTACTCGCTCCCGTATTGATTTTGGTCTGTTGTATCTTTTTTCAATGGTTACCCGCGGGGGGGTGGCATGCAGGTAAATGGCAATACGTTATCTTGCCCATGCTCAGTATTGCAATGCACTATGTTGCGACTATCGCACGTATCCAGCGAGCAAGCTTGCTGGAGGTATTGAGTCAGCCGTATATTCGTACAGCGCGTGGCAAGGGCTTATCTACATTTTATATTTTAACAAGACATATGTTGCGTCCCGCATTGTTGCCGGTGGTAGCGTATTTAGGACCTACATTCGTGGGTATTATCACAGGGTCGGTTATTGTGGAAGTGATCTTTGGTTTGCCAGGGTTGGGACAATTATTTGTAAATGGCGCCTTAAATCGGGATTATGGTATGGTATTGGGTTTGACCATTTTAATGGGCGCCTTGACGATGAGCTTTAATATGATAGTTGATATTGTATATGTCTGGTTAGAACCTAAGTTGAATTAACATGAATGCTCAAAATGCTCATATCGATTTTACTGTAAGCGTTTCACTGTGGCGTGATGCTTACTTGCGGTTTTGTCGAAATAAAGTGGCGCTATGTAGCCTATTTTTTTTATTTGGTATTATTGCCCTGATCCTGTTTGGGCCGTTTCTTTCGCCTTATCATTACGCTGAACTTGATTGGGGCGCGATACAGCAAGCCCCCAATTGGCAAACGCAGCATTACTTTGGTACGGACTCATTAGGGCGCGATTTATATGTGCGGACGTTGATGGGAGGCCGTATCTCTTTGTGTGTTGGTTTATCAGGCGCATTAGTGGCTGTGGGTATCGGCACATTATATGGCGCCTTATCCGGATTTAGTCACGAGACAGTAGATCGCGTGATGATGCGCACCCTAGATATTCTTAATTCATTGCCTTTTATGTTTTTGGTCATTTTGCTGGTAACGTTTTTTGGGCAAAATGTGTATTTGATTTTTGTCGCAACAGGCGCTATCGCATGGCTTGATGTTGCACGTATTGTACGTGGACAGACGTTGAGTCTTAAGCACAAAGAATTTATCGAAGCGGCACGTATTTGTGGTACGTCACATGGCAGAATCATCTGGCGTCATATTGTACCCAATGTATTGGGCATTGTAATCGTATATGCCACTTTATTGGTGCCGGTGTTGATTTTGTTTGAGTCTTTTTTAAGTTACTTAGGCTTAGGAGTGCAAGAGCCGATGACCTCATGGGGCATGTTGCTAGATGAAGGGGCTAAAAATATGGAAGTCGCTTTATGGCAATTGCTTTTCCCTGCTTTTTTTATGGTATCCACTTTATTTTGTTTTAATTTTATCGGCGATGGATTAAGAGATGCACTTGATCCCAAGCAGGCTGGGTGATTGTATGCTAAGTGTTGAAGCACTCAATATTTTTTTCCCTACAACACGAGGCATTGTGCATGCGGTCCGTGATCTTGGTTTTACACTTCACGCGGGTCGTACTTTGGGGATTGTCGGGGAGTCTGGTTCTGGAAAATCACAAACAGCATTTGCCGTGATGGGTTTGTTGCCGCGTACTGCTAAAGTCTCTGGGCGTATTCTCCTTGAGGGTCGTGAAATACACGATCTAACGCAGCGTCAATTCAATCAGATTAGATCACGACAAATTGCGATGGTCTATCAAGATCCCATGTCTGCGTTGAATCCTTACCTGAGTATTGAAACACAAATGACGGAGGTACTTAAGGTGCATCAAGGATGGAGTCATTCACAAGCACGAGCGGCGGCGTTACACATGCTCGATGCAGTGAAAATCTCAGATGCCAAGCGACGAATTTCGCTATTGCCACATGAGTTTTCAGGCGGGATGCGACAGCGTGTACTAATTGCAATGGCTTTACTGTGTAAACCAAAAATATTGATTGCAGATGAGCCAACGACGGCCCTAGATGTGACGGTGCAAGCGCAGATTTTACAACTGTTGCGTGAGTTACAGACGGAGTTTTCTATGAGTTTACTCATGATTTCGCACAATCTGGGTGTTGTTGCGAGTGTTTGCGATGAGGTATTGATCATGTATGCAGGACAAATCATGGAACAAGGGAGCACAGAGACTTTGTTTAAAACGCCACAGCACCCCTATACACAAGGGTTATTACGTGCGATGCCCTGTTTGACGAGTGATGAAGCACGTTTATACAGTATTCCTGGGAATCCTCCCGATCCATTGCACCGTCCGCAGGGTTGTCCGTTTCAAGCCCGTTGTGCTTATGTTCACGATACGTGTATGGCAAGTATGCCGTCGCTTCGATCGCTTACTCAGACGCAGCGTGTCGCTTGTTTTCGGGAGTTTTCTCGTGTCGAATGAACCTTTACTCGAGCTCAGTCACGTCAGTGTACGCTTTCCGGTGAAAACGGGATTGATGCAGCGCCATTATATTCATGCACTCAGTGATATTCATATGCCACTTTATGCGGGTGATATTTTAGCTGTTGTTGGCGAGTCTGGATGCGGTAAATCAACGTTGGCGCGTGTCATCGCAGGTCTTGTGGCTCCTTCAGAGGGTCAGATCACGTATCTCGGCCAAGACTTGACGCAGAAAAAAATCATGCGGCAGCATCGCCGTGATATTCAAATGATTTTTCAAGATCCCTTTTCTGCATTAAATCCTCGTATGACAATTGGGGAGAGTGTTATGGAACCGCTTCGCGGTGACAGGATGCAAGTGCGACGCTGTAAGGCAGAAGACATGCTAGCGAAAGTCGGATTAGTTCCTGCGATGATGGGCCGCTATCCACATGAGCTCTCCGGTGGACAGTGTCAACGTGTGGGGATCGCACGGGCTTTAGTGTCTGAACCTAGGCTCTTGATTTGTGATGAAATCGTTTCGGCACTGGATGTCTCTATTCAGGCACAGATTGTCAATTTACTCATGGAATTGCAGCGGGAGCTGCACATGACATTAATATTCATCGCCCATGATTTGGCAATAGTTAAATATATTGCAACACGCGTTATGGTGATGTATCTAGGGCATGTGGTAGAAGTGGCGTCTAAACGTGACTTGTTTGCTCACCCACAACATCCGTATACTCAAGCGTTACTTGCTTCTGTTCCCGATGTAGAACGGGGTTTGGCACGCGCTGATTCCGTTTTGCATTCCGTTGGGGATGTGCCAAGTCCACTTGCGTTGCCCTCGGGGTGCATCTTTCGCACGCGTTGTCCCATCGCTGCTATGGATTGTGCAGGGCAGATGCCTCCTTTGGTGGCTTATGCAGAGCAACATCAGGTTGCTTGCCCTTATGCGCCTGTAGCCTGTGCTAGCAGGCGCTCCGAAGAGAACTAAGGTATAGTGGACCCCATCCAATTTTTTCACGGAGTTTAAGATAGCACCGACCTTTATGCAGCTGCACAGCGCGGCCCTGTTTCCGCTGCTCGTGAAGTTTTTTGTTTTACACTAAATTTATCGTAACGATTCAGCAAATTTTAAGATCCTGTCCATTTACAAGAGAAAACAGCTGTTTTCTCTACGCGATGGGGATTCTTCAGGGGAGAATCGCGATTCCCCGCTGAAAATGCCGTTAAGCCCAGTTTTACTGGCTAGGCGTAAAATTAAGGCTAACTATTCCGCATTTTGCTGAATAGTTAGCTTCGATGTGCTAGCCCAATGAAACGGGGTGTTCCTCTAACGCATTCGCTAGCAGTATAGCGCTAGTGTTCCGTCGTTTTGGGCCATTCATCCAAGTGAATGATGCGAAAATATTTTTTGCTGGCCAGCGAGGCTAAGCTTTTATCTTCGGGGTATTGGTTTAATAACGGCAACAATGTGGCTTGCCCTATGACACTGCGCGAGGATCGATCCGCGGGTGCTAAGCCCCATACATTTTGGTAGCTCATCGCTACCGGTTGCGGCTGGCCCGCGAGGGAATAGTTACCCAAATACAACAACACATGTCCGCCGATGTAGACGATACTCAATAAGGGGTGCCCGTGAGCGGTTAGATAGGCGAGGCGTGCGTTGGTGTCTAGCTCTGATTTGTCGTCTACGCGTCCTGCCATGAGTTGATCGGCGGAATTACGTGCTATCCACAAGCCAAACGGGGTAAACAGGCTTTTTAATTCTTGCGAGCAATCATTATAAAAATACAATCCACCCCAACCGTAGGGCCTGTTGATCAAGGTTTTTATCAAGGTAGCGACGTGTTGTGGTGTGAATGCCCATGGCATGCGTACCGCGTGTTGGGAACTCAACTCTGCCGTACTTATTTGCGCGGCGCCTTGTGCGTCACGGCGTGGAATGAGTATCTTGAAGCGTCCGTGTTGTTGTGCGAGTAGCGGAAATACGCTGCCCACATACGCGCTAAACTGAAACTGTCCTTTACTATCGATAATAGAGGTTTGGGTGTGGGTGATGGCAATCATGTGCTTACGTGCGGCATGTTGCCAGCGTGCGATGAAATCATTACTGACACGTGCCAGGCTTTGCGTGGGTAACCACGCCGCGAAATTTTCGATGAGTACATAAGACCAGGCCTTGTCGCGTGTTTCTGCCAGGATATAGACGGGTGTGCCAGCCCACACGGCGGAGACTTGTAACACATCAAACGGAAAGCCTTCGCCAGCCAGGGTAGGCGAATAAAAAAACGGTTCATCAGTGGGGAGTTGACGCGCATGGGTATGGGCAACAGTAATGGCGCGCCGTAGCGGTTGGTAGCTTAATCCATGCAGTTGTTTGGCATCCACGTTGCGATGCAGGCTGTCGATCCAAACTGTATTGTACGGATGAAAATTGCTGGCATAGCCTGTGTGTTCTGCATCTTGATGACGGTTATCGAAGGTTTGCCACGCTTGCTCCATGCTTTCGTGTGGTACCGGTTGGCGGTGTAATTGGGCGGTGACGTAGCTTGCACTCCAAGGCGAGAGTCCATTCGCATCGCTGCCGTAGCGGTATTGATAGAATTCCTGTAAGCGCTGTTGCTGATAGTGCGCGGAGAGTAATGGCTTGGTGTAATTGGATTGTGTGGGACGTAGCCAGTGGGCGATGTTTTGATCGTAGTGTTGGATAGGGAACGTGTTAAGTGGCATCACGGTGGTAGGTGTTGTTGGGTTTGAGAAGCCGCTGGTCAACACAAGTAGTGCAATACAGCCCAAGGCCACACGCGCTACACGGAGACTAGACCCAACAGAGTGCGAATTTATTAACATGAAGACCTCGGAATCACAGGGATGAAGTATCAGGGTTCGCGCGATTGTAACAATGCAGGCGCTGAAAAGATACCGCGCAACCTGGCGTGTGGCATAAGCTAAAGTGGCATTGTACGCGAAATCGTGTGGGCGTGGTGTTTACACTAATCTTCACAACTTATCCACAGGTTAATCTCATTTTGTCATCTTGCTTTTTAGTGAAATCCGCATTATCTTGTATGAAATTTTGGAACTACGTCCATATATTGATGAATTAGCCCAATAGTGACGCATCGCGATGTAGTAGCTGCATCTCAACCGTACTACGTTGTGAGAGTAAATATGACATGCCATAGGCGCGTTGCCATTGCGTGTTGTTTGTGCAGTGCAGGGGACGTCATGCACGGGCACAAACACTTGCTGTTAGCTGCCTGCGTTCAGGCAGTTGTTGAAGGATAGGTAAAGGGAAGAGCACATGATTGATATAACCACCGATATTGAAATGTTAGATAAAACCACGCACCACACTGCTGATTTATTAGCCACTATGCCTGGGCAATTGCGCGTGATACGTCGCAACGGTAAGGTGACGCCTTATGACGATAGCAAAATCAGTATTGCTGTCACCAAGGCCTTCTTAGCGGTTGAGGGCAGCAATGCGGCGGCCTCTACGCGCATCCATGAGACGGTAGCTCGCCTGACACGCCAGATTAGCCAGACCTTCATGCGGCGCATCGCGCTTAATCCCACGATTCACATCGAAGATATTCAAGACCAGGTCGAGTTGGAATTGATGCGTGAAGGCGAACACTTGGTGGCACGCAGTTATGTGTTGTACCGTGAAGAACGCCGCAAGCTACGTGAACAACAGGACAAGCAGCCGGCGAGTGCGGCGCCATTGCGTATCACGCTACCGAATGGTACGACGACATTGCTGGATTCTGTGCGCCTGGCTGCGTTGGTTGAGAACGCGTGTGCGGGTTTAGTCGATGTGCAAGCGGCACTTATTCTTGAGGATACCCTGCGTAATATTTACGATGGCATTCCCCTGGTAGAGCTGAGTAAGGCATTAATCATGAGTGCCAGAACGCTCATTGAAAATGAACCTAACTATTCTTATGTAGCGGCGCGTTTATTGTTAGAGAGTTTGCAACGTGAAGCGTTGAGTTTCCTGGGGTTGGCACAGGCGAACAATACCTATGATATGACTGTACTCTATCCCCAAGCACTGGCGCATTACATTGAGAAAGGGATTGCATTGCAGCGTCTCGATCCCTTGATGCAACAGTTTGA
This sequence comes from uncultured Gammaproteobacteria bacterium, assembly GCA_964646995.1. Taxonomy (GTDB): domain Bacteria; phylum Pseudomonadota; class Gammaproteobacteria; order CAZYIF01; family CAZYIF01; genus CAZYIF01. The sequence goes on along the minus strand of CAZYIF010000002.1, from coordinate 95,232 downwards.
TCTCGCGAAGTTAGGCTACGCGTTAAAGCCAGAGCGTGATCTACAATTTACCTACCTTGGGTTGCAGACCTTGTATGATCGCTATTTTATTCATGAGCAGCAAGTGCGTTATGAATTGCCGCAAGTATTTTTCATGCGGGTGGCCATGGGTTTGGCGTTATCAGAAACCACGCAGCGTGAAGAGCATGCGATCGCGTTTTATGATTTGTTGTCATCGTTTGATTTTATCAGTTCTACGCCCACCTTATTTAATGCAGGGACTACGCGTGCGCAGTTATCCAGCTGTTTTCTTACGACGGTACCGGATGATTTGGAACACATCTTTTTAGCGTTGCGTGACAATGCGTTGTTGTCCAAATTTGCCGGTGGACTAGGTAATGATTGGACGCCGGTGCGCGCCATGGGTTCACACATTCAAGGTACGAATGGCAAGTCACTGGGTATTGTGCCATTCCTCAATGTGGCTAACGCGACGGCGGTGGCGGTCAATCAAGGTGGCAAACGCAAAGGTGCGGTGTGTGCTTATTTAGAAACATGGCATTTAGATATAGAAGAATTTCTCGATTTACGTAAAAACACCGGTGATGAACGTCGTCGTACCCACGACATGAACACCGCCAATTGGATTCCTGATTTATTCATGCAACGGGTATTTGAAAATAAAGAGTGGACCTTATTTTCGCCGGATGAAGTGCCAGACTTGCATGATCTGTACGGTGATGCATTTGTGTCGGCCTATGTGGACTATGAAGCGCGCGCGCGTCGTGGTGAAATTAAAAATAGCAAGGCCCTTCCTGCGGTGGTGCTGTGGCGCAAGATGTTGTCGCTGTTATTTGAAACGGGGCATCCTTGGGTTACGTTCAAAGATCCGTGCAACTTGCGTTCGCCACAACAACATGTGGGGGTTATTCACAGTTCTAATTTATGTACCGAAATCACCTTGAACACGTCGGCAGACGAAGTAGCGGTGTGTAACTTGGGTAGCGTTAATCTCGCGCAGCATATCGCACACGGTCAGTTGCAACACGACAAGCTCAAGCAAACGATACGTACGGCGATACGCATGTTAGATAATGTGATCGATATTAACTATTACTCTATTCCGCAAGCGGAAAAATCCAACTTGCGTCATCGCCCAATTGGTATGGGTTTGATGGGTTTCCAAGATGCACTGTATCAGCTGGGTATGCATTATGCGTCTGATGCCGCTGTAGATTTTGCCGATCAATCGATGGAGGCTATTAGCTATTATGCTATCGAAGCGTCTTCGCAATTGGCGGTGGAACGTGGTTGTTACGCGAGTTATGATGGTTCGTTGTGGAGCCAAGGTATTTTGCCTATCGATTCTATTGAGTTGTTGCGCCAAGCGCGTGGTCCTTACCTGGAGCAAGACACGCAGCAAACCATGGATTGGCAGGCGTTGCGTCAGCGTGTTAAGCAACAAGGCATGCGTAATTCCAATGTGTTGGCGATAGCGCCCACAGCAACTATTTCTAATATTTGCGGGGTCAGCCAATCCATCGAACCGACGTACCAGAATTTATTTGTCAAATCTAATTTGTCGGGTGAATTTACTATCGTTAATCCGTATCTGGTGGCTGATCTGAAGAAGTTGCAGCTGTGGGATAATGTGATGGTCAACGATCTGAAATATTACAACGGTAGTGTGCAGAATATCGAACGCATCCCCGCCGTGTTAAAAGAGCGTTATGCGACGGCGTTTGAAATTGATGCGCGGTGGTTGATCGAAGCCGCATCACGGCGCCAAAAATGGATAGATCAGGCTCAATCCCTTAATCTCTACATGGCGCAACCGTCGGGTAAGAAGTTGGATATCATGTACCGTATGGCATGGCTAAAAGGCTTAAAAACCACGTATTATTTGCGTACGCTAGGCGCCAGTGATACGGAGAAATCGACGATACACACCAGTACGCTGAACGCGGTGCAGGTAGATACGTCGGGCATGAACGCGTGTGCTATCAGCGATCCAGATTGTGAGGCGTGTCAGTAATGCATGCAGGTCTACGAATGACGAACAGGAGTTTCTTATGTCTATGCTAAGTTGGGACGATGTGATTGAACAGAAGGCGGCAGAGACCCCTGAGCCGCCGCGGGGGCAGCCCAGTGTGGCTCAGGCCCAAGGATTAGAAACCGTGCAGATCGGTGCTGCGCGTATTCAGGTGGATGACAAACAAATCATTAATTGCCGTGCGGATCTCAATCAGTTGGTCCCGTTTAAATATAAGTGGGCTTGGGATAAATATATCACCGCGTGTGCCAACCATTGGATGCCGAATGAAATCAATATGACGGCAGACGTGGCTTTATGGAAAAGTATCGACGGCTTGACCGATGATGAGCGCATGATCATTAAACGTAATTTAGGTTTTTTTGCGACGGCGGACTCGCTGGTGGCGAATAACTTAGTGTTGGCTGTGTATCGTCATATCACGAACCCAGAATGCCGACAATATTTATTGCGCCAAGCCTTCGAGGAAGCCTTACATACGCATTCTTACCAACACATCATCCAAAGTTTGGGGTTAGACGAAGCGGAAGTTTTCAATATGTATCGCGAAATCCCGTCGGTTGCGACCAAAGCCACCTGGGCTTTGCAATACACCCAAAGCTTGAGTGATCCGACGTTTCAAACCGGCACGCGTAAAGATGATCAGCGTTTGCTGCGTGATTTGATTGCGTTTTATGTGGTGTTTGAGGGCATATTTTTCTATGTCGGTTTTACCCAAATTTTGTCGATGGGACGCCGCAATAAAATGACCGGTACCGCGGAGCAACTGCAATATATTTTGCGTGATGAATCCATGCATTTGAATTTTGGCATTGATGTGATCAATCAAATCAAGTTCGAAAACCCGCACCTGTGGACCCCTGAGTTTCAGCAAGAAACCATTGCCATGATCCGAGAAGGCGTCGATTTAGAATACCAATACGCGGTGGATACGATGCCACGTGGTATTCTAGGCATGAATGCGGGCATGTTCAGAGACTATTTGCAATTTATTGCCAATCGGCGTTTGGCCCAAATTGGCTTGAATGAGCAATACCCGGGGGCCACGAATCCGTTTCCTTGGATGAGTGAAATGATGGATTTGAAGAAAGAGAAGAATTTCTTTGAGACACGCGTGATTGAATACCAAACCGGCGGCGCGTTGAATTGGGATGAATGATTACGCTACAGGATACTACGCATGAATGAGACAAGTGACATCGATAACTCGCTGGTGATGACCGAAGTCATTACACCCGATTTGGCTAATTTTTACGGTAATTTGCACGGTGGCCACTTGTTAAATCTATTAGACAAAGTCGCCTATGCGTGTTCATCACGTTACGCCGGTGGCTTCACAGTGACGCTGTCGGTGGATCAGGTTTTTTTTAAAGAGCCTATTTATGTCGCTGAACTCATTACGTGTTATGCGTCTATCAATCACGTGGGCACGACCTCGATGGAAGTCGGGATAAAAGTCATTGCTGAAAATTTACAAACCCGTACTAAGCGCCATACGAATACGTGTTATTTCACGATGGTAGCCATTGATAAGCAAGGCAAACCCACACCGGTACCACCCTTGGTAGTACGTACCGAAGTGCAACAGCGTCGTTTTCAAGAAGCCTGTGCACGACGCGCCATACGCTTGAGTAAGTTTGGTGGGAGAGTTGAAAGCAGCGCGTAGTAAAGAAGGGTGTCATTTCGGCACCGTACACCACTCGTGTCATTCCGAACGTAAGTGAGGAATCTTTCTAACGGATGTCATCCCGAACATTGCAACTAAAATCGGTGTCATCCCGAACGCAGCGAGGGATCTCAGGAATGTTTGTACGGTGTTGTTAGCAAGACCGTGCTGCTTGCACGAGATTCTTCGCTGCGCTCTGAATGACATTCCTTGCTACCGCATGGCTACACCCGTGTACAGTGGGTGGTAGCGTTTGGCGTAATCGCGCGAAAATCCATGGGATAGTACTACATTCCAGTAGAGCCCCGCCTTAGGGTGTTGCTATAATCCGCTATCCAATGACAAGGGCCCAGACTATGGACAGTGTAAACGCAGAGCAGTTTGACAGTGTACCCATCATCATGAGCTTCAATTGCAGCGACCCCAGTGGGGGTGGTGGTATTCAAGCCGATATTGAAACGGCAGTATCCTTGGGTTGTCACTGCGTACCTGTGCTCACTGCGATTACCGTGCAAGATTCGGCAACGTTTAAACGTATTTTTACCGTACCGGTTACTGCGGTGATCGAACAAGCACGCATTATCTTAGAAGACATGCCGGTGCGAATTTTTAAGTTAGGAATGTTACACAGTATAGAAAACATCGTTGCGATCACGACCTTGCTGGCAGACTATCCGCACGTGGCCGTGGTGTTTGATCCACAATTGGATTTTTATCACAGTCCTGCGTATATCTACCGTGACATGGTGAGTGTGTTACGTGATACGGTGGGACCGCGTACGCAGGTGGCGGTTATGCATGCAGATATCATCCGTGAATTTAGCATCGGTGCTGATACCTTAGAGGCCTGCGCGCAAGACGTGATGGCGCAGGGCATAGAGCATCTCTTATTGCTAGATAGCAAAGAGCGCGTGGAGGTCATGCATAATGTGTTGTATGGTCATCGTCGTTTTTTGCAAACCTACCCTTATGCCGGTTTAACGAAGACTACCCACCATGGCATTACCTGTACGTTAAGTGGTAACATCAGCGCTTTGTTGGCGCAAGGTTTGACGGTGTCTGCGGCGGTGCGTGAAGCTCAACTCTATACGTGGGCCAGCTTGCACAAAGGACAACGCTTGGGGATGGGTAGGGTGTTGCCTAGGCGTTACACGTGTACCACTGTGTCATCGTGAGTATGAGTTTGGTAGTGACAGCGGTGTAACTATTCAGCACTATTAAAATAGTGTGATTTTGCTTGAAAATGGACTGTTTTCTTTACGCGATGGGGATTCTCAAGGGGTGAAGCGCGTATCGATCCTGAGAATGCCGTAAAGCCCAGTTTTACCGGGTAGGCGTAGAATTAAGGGTAACTATTCAGCATTTTGTTGAAAGTTACGCAGCGGTTTCACTTTTTCTGATGAGGTAGGAGGATGATGATGTCTACACAACAAGATTTGTTTGTGCGTGCGCAACGTTGTTTGGTGGGTGGGGTTAATTCACCGGTACGTTCTTTCCGTGCAGTGGGTGGTTCACCCGTGTTTGTGGCGCGCGGTGAAGGGCCCTATTTGTTTGATGTAGATAACAAGCGCTACCTAGACTACGTGTGTTCGTGGGGCGCCATTGCATTGGGGCATGCGCATCCTGGTACGATCGATGTGTTGCATCATGCGCTACAGCAAGGTTTTGGTTTTGGTGCAGCGACTGAGATTGAGTTAAGTTTGGCAGAGAAAATTATCAGTGTATTGCCTAGCATTGATTGCGTACGCATGACCAGCAGCGGTACCGAAGCGGCGATGACGGCGTTGCGTTTGGCGCGCGGGGTCACCGGACGCAACAAAATCATCAAATTTGGCGGATGTTACCACGGGCATGCCGATGCGGTGTTAGTCGATGCGGGTTCGGGTGCATTAACCTGTGGGGTACCCAGCTCTGCGGGAATACCGACGGAGGTTGTGCAGCATACCTTGGTCGCTACTTTCAACGATCTTGACAGCGTTGAGCAATGCTTTGCGGCTTATCCGGATGATGTAGCGGCATTAATTGTCGAACCTGTTGTAGGCAACATGAATTTGATTGCGCCGCAAGCGGGCTTTTTAGCCGGGCTGCGTGCTTTGTGCGATCAGTACGGGGCGTTGCTCATATTCGATGAAGTGATGACGGGATTCCGTGTTGGTTTGCAGGGTGCGCAAGGTCTTTATGGGATCACACCCGATTTGACCATACTGGGCAAAGTGATAGGCGGTGGCTTACCTGCTGCGGCATTGGGTGGCCGTTGGGCCGTCATGGAACACTTGGCGCCGTTAGGTTCCGTGTATCAAGCGGGCACCTTATCGGGTAATCCCATTGCGATGGCGGCCGGATTAGTCGCGTTAGAGACGGTGAGTCGTCCCGGATTCTACGAGCATTTTACGGTACAAACGACGGCGCTGACGGCTGGCTTACACGATATCGCGCAACGTTTAACTGTGCCGTTAGTCGCGCAAGCGGTAGGTGGTATGTGGGGTTTTGTGTTCAGCGAAGAACAACACATTACGTGTTTTGATCATGTTGCCAACAGTGACGTGCATCGTTTCCGTGCGTTTTTCCACGGTATGTTAGCGCGCGGCGTATATCTCCCTCCTTCACCCTTTGAAGCGTGTTTCATGACAGCAGCACATCATGCCCAGCACATTGCTGCGACGTTGAATGCCGTTGAAGACGTGCTACAGGAGATAGTGCGCGATCATGTTTGATATATATGGTATAGGCAATGCGTTAGTGGATTTTGAGTTTGAAGTGAGCGATGCCACTTTGGTACGTCTAAATATAGAAAAAGGCGCGATGATGTTGATCGACGAGCATCGCGAACATTTTCTACTAGAAGAACTCAGTGGCATTAAACACGCGAAGAGCTGTGGCGGTTCAGCGGCTAACACCGTGATGACCGTGCAGCAGTTGGGTGGACAAGGTTTTTATTGCTGTAAAGTAGCAGACGATCAAAGTGGGCGTTTTTTTTGTGACGCGCTAAGCGCCGCTGGGGTACACACCAACATGAATAATGCGTTGCGCGTCACCGGTGACATTACTGGCAAGTGCATTGCCATGATCACGCCAGATGGTCAGCGTAGCATGAATACCTTTCTCGGTTGTACCGCTAACTTGTCGTGTCAGGAATTCAGCGCAGAGCCTTTAACGCGATCACGTTATCTGTACTTAGAGGGTTATGTGGTGAGCTCTGATATTGCCACGGCAGTTATTGCCGAGGCGATGCGTGTCGCGGCAAAACACGGTGTCCAGATCGTATTGAGTTTGTCTGATTTGAATGTTGTGCGTTACGCCCGCCCCAAACTCGAGACCGTGTTGCAACATGGTATTGATATTTTATTTGCTAACCAAGCCGAAGCCTTGTTGTTTACCGGCTGCAGCGAGGTGACAGCTGCCGCCTTAGCGCTGGGTGAGCAGGCGCGCTTGGTGATCATTTCACAAGGTGAACACGGCGCGATGGCGTATGATGGCAGGGAGATGGTGGGAGTAGAGGCGCACCGTGTGCAGGTGTTAGATACCTTGGGCGCAGGGGATGTGTTTGCCGGTGCAGTGCTATTTGCGTTAAGTCGCGGCGTGAGCCTACGCACGGCCTTGGATATCGGTTGCTTCGCTGCTGCGCAGGTGATCACGTCATTTGGTTCGCGCCTACAGCCGGCCGCGTTGGCGCGAACAACAGAGTACATGCGCGTTAGCTGTTAGTTCAGTTCGTCTTGAGACTATACCGCTCGTGCTTCAAGATGCGAACTTTGATGGGTAAGTCGCGCGGTATATCCTGTTTTTAGACCTACACAAAGTAACTGTGCACGGTCACCCAAGGGGAGAATCGCGATTCTTCCCTTGGGTGACCCATCGCGAAACACATCAAAATACAAAAATTGCATGTTGAAGTGCAATGGGTATAGGCAGCGCGTTTAGCTCAGAGCACCTGTATTGCAGGGCGTTAACTGTTGTTGATACGCCATGGCCTCACTCAAGTGTGCCGCGTCAATTCCGTGACTATTGGCTAAATCGGCGATGGTGCGGGCGACGCGTAACACGCGGTGTTGTGCGCGAAACGATAACTGTTGTTGTTGACTCATCTGCTTAAACCAACGTTGTTCGGTGGCTGCTAACTGGCATGCCTGTTCTAAGTGTTCACCTTGTAACTCGGCATTGATGTAATGGCGCAAGGCGAGTTGCTGTTGTCGACACGCGCTTACCCGAGCGCGTACCTTAGCGCTGTCTTCACCTTGGTGCACGCGATCGCCTAGGTGGTCTGGTTGTGCAGCTTGCATGTGTATGCGCATATCGATGCGATCCAGGAATGGACCGGAGAGGCGTGCTTGATAGCGCTGTACTTGATCGGGTGTGCAGCGGCAGCTGTGTGTGGGACTAGTGGCGTAGCCACACGGACAGGGATTCATCGCCGCGATCAATTGAAACTGTGCGGGAAACGTGAGCTGGGTAGCAGCGCGTGCGATGGTAATGCAGCCGGCCTCCATGGGTTCACGCAAGGTTTCTAAGACCTGACGTTTAAATTCCGGTAATTCATCTAAGAACAAGACGCCGTGGTGACTACGCGAAATTTCCCCGGGGCGTGGTGGTGAACCACCACCGACGAGTGCTGCTGGCGATGCGGTATGGTGTGGCGCGCAGAACGGTCGTATGCCCCATTGGGTTGCCGCAAAGTAACCGCGATCGACGGATAAGATGCTCGCAGTTGCTAAGCTTTCTGCATCGGTCATCGGGGGTAATAAGCCGCGCAAGCGCTGGGCTAATAAGGTTTTGCCAGTGCCGGGTGCGCCTATCAGCAACAGGCTGTGGCCACCCGCCGCGGCAATCTCTAAGGCACGACAGGCATAAGGTTGGGCGTAAACATCACTGAGATTCGGGTAAGTCGGTGCAGGATGTGGTGCGTCGCTGGCAACGTAAGGGAGTAACGCGTGTTGGTTTACTAGGTGTGCGTAGACTTCCATTAAATGCTGTGCCGGCAATATCTCCAACTCGCGTACTAAACTGGCTTCGCGCGCATTCGCTAGGGGAATGATTAAGCGCCGCCGTTGCTGATGGGTGGCGAGCGCGAAGGGCAGAATGCTTTTTACGGGACGCAATTCCCCCGACAACGCGAGTTCCCCTGCGAATTCGTGCATGCTCAGTGCTTGCTTGGGAAGTTGACCCGATGCAGCGAGAATGCTCAAGGCAATGGGCAAATCAAAACGGCCACCACTTTTGGGGAGATCGGCGGGCGCTAGATTGATGGTGATGCGCTTGGCGGGGAAATCAAAGTGGTTGGTGAGCAACGCGCTGCGTACGCGATCTTTACTTTCTTTAACCGCAAGCTCTGGCATGCCGACGATGGAAAAGCTCGGTATGCCGTTTGCCAGATGGGCTTCTACGCTCACCGGCGGTGAGTCCATGCCTAGCGTTGCGCGACTTAACACAATGGCAAATGACATCAGGTGTTGCTCTGTTGGAAAAGAGCTTTATTGTTGCATGCTTAGACTACGCCACACTACAGTGTCGTGGATTTTTTTCGTATCCATGTAGTATTTTGGCTGGATATACCGCTCGTACTTCAAGATGCGAACTTTGATGGGTAAGTCACGCGGTATACCCTGTTTGATGACCGGCAAAAAATAAATTTTTGCTCGGTCACCCAAGGGGAGAATCGCGTATCGATCCTTGGGTAACCCCATCGCGAGAAGTATTTATTTGTTTTTAAGACTACGCCACACTACAGTGTCGTGGATTTTTTTTCTAAGGCTTGTAATTGTTGTTCCAGCGCGTCTAGTTTGGCACGGGTACGCAGCAAGACATTTTTCTGAATATCAAATTCTTCACGGGTGATTAAATCCATTTTGGCAAAGGTGGCTTGCAATACACCGCGGAAATTTTTGCGTAAGTCCTGTTGTATAGCGTTGAGATCCGCGGGCAACAAGCGACTGAGTTTATCAACCAGATCATCAATCAACGTGGGATCCATGGGTATTATTCCTTGTTTAACTGTTGTTGGAGGAAAGGCGGTAAGGCCATTGCCGCGTGCCAGGTCTGGGTTTGGTAATACTGTGTATTTAATCCGTCGGCGGGGCGTGGTGCGGCATTGCTTGCGACGGTGCGTGCGACGGTGATAGACCACCAACCGGAGGGATAGCACGGTTGTGGGAACGGTAACAATTGCGTTTGCGCGAAGCCGACTTCACGTATGGCGCGTTGCATGGCAGCGATGGTTTCGCCGTGTAAAAAGGGCGATTCACTTTGTTGCGCCAGTATGCCGTTCTTGCCTAACACGCGTAAACAATCGCGATAGAACGGCGCCTGAAATAAGCCAGTGGCAAATCCTATTGGGTCAGTTGAATCGATGAGGATAACGTCTAGCGAATCATCTGCGGCTTCTGCCATCCAGCGTATGCCGTCGGTGAAGGCGAGGGTGACGCGCGGGTCTTGGTTGGCGCTGCACAGTTCGGGAAAAAATGTTTCTGCAATGCGCGTGACGCGTTCGTCTATTTCAATTTGTGTGATTTGAGTGACCTGCGGGTGCTTGGCGACTTCACGTAAGGTGCCGCAGTCACCACCGCCAATGATCGCCACGCGTTGCGGATGGGGATGGCTGAGTAACGCGGGATGAGTGAGCATCTCGTGATATAAGAAATTATCGCGCTCGGTTAGCATGACGAGGCCGTCAAACACGAACAGTTTGCCGAAATCGGTGGTTTCATAGATCTCGATGAGTTGGTAGGCCGTTTGCTCGCTATAGAGTTTTTTAGCCATTTTCAACGCAAAGCCTGTGGCGATGCCGTGTTGGCCGTCTTCAATAAACCACGGTTGCGTACCGGTCGTGTGTAGCATATTACCTTCCTCATCTAGGGCGTAGCGGTCTCATTTACCGCGCGGTGTAGGCGCTTTGCCGCGTTTTCCTAACGGATAATGGCGGCAGGTAAATCAAGCACGCGTGGGGATAAACGTCGCGAAACTATAGCATAATGCACAGGGAATAGCGATAATGCGCGTTGCACGATTAGCCCACAGCACGGGATTTATCGTTTAGGGCCGCTTAATGACAGGAGACAACCGACGTGAGTGACAACCCACTGATGACAGCAGAAGCCACCTATAATATCGCTCGCTGGAGCGAAGGCTATTTTACCTTGAGTACACAGGGTACCTTGGTGGCTAAGCCACTGCGTGAGCACGGTGCGAGTGTGGATCTGTTTGCACTGACCAAACAATTATTGCAGCAAGGCTTGACCTTGCCCGTATTGGTGCGTTTCAACGATATCTTGCGCGATAGAATCGTGCAGTTACAGCAAGCCTTTAATCACGCCATGCACACGCGGCAGTATCAGGGTGGATATACCGCTGTGTATCCGATCAAAGTCAATCAACAACGTTTGGTGGTGCAGCAACTGTTACACGCCGGCGGCATGCAAGCGGGTTTAGAAGCCGGTAGCAAGCCCGAGTTGTTGGCGGTGCTCAGCTTGGTGAAGCGTACCGACAGCTTGATCGTGTGCAATGGTTACAAAGATAAGGAATACATTCGTTTGGCCTTGTTAGCACGTAGCATGGGACATCGGGTGTATTTGATCATTGAGAAATATTCGGAGTTGGCGTTGATCCTAGAGCAGGCGCAGCAGATCGGCATAGAGCCCTTGTTGGGCGTGCGTGTACGCTTGGCTTCGATTGGTAAAGGCAAGTGGCAAAATACCGGCGGTGAAAAATCCAAGTTTGGTTTAACCACCAGTCAGCTGTTAGCCGTAGTGAACAGTTTACAACACAGCGGCAAGACGGCCTGTTTGCAGTTATTGCATTTTCATTTGGGTTCACAAATCTCCAATATCCGTGATATTCAAACTGGATTAGCCGAAGCGGCGCGGTTTTATGCCGAATTGTGGGGGCTGGGCGTTACTATTCATTGTGTTGATGTGGGCGGTGGTTTAGGCATAGATTACGAGGGAACGTGTTCCCGACATTATTGTTCTACCAATTACAGCATGACGGAATATGCGAATAATGTGGTGGCCGCGTTTGCTGATATCTGTGCTGCAACCGCTCTGCCGCATCCGCATATTATCAGTGAGTCGGGTCGGGCATTGAGCGCGCATCATGCCGTGTTATTAACGAATACTATCGGCATAGAAACCATCACGACGCAACCGCCCGCATTGCCTACTGCAACACAAGAGCCGCGGCTCTTACAAGAACTGCGTCAGGCCTGGCAACAGGTCGCACCCGATTCCGCGTTAGAAGCGTATCACACGGTGATGTACTGTTTGCAAGAAGTCTACGCGATGTATAGACACGGTTTGTTAACCCTGGCCGAACGTGCATGTGCCGAACAAATTTACCAAGCCACCTGCGTTAAAATCCGCGGTCACTTGGATCCCAGCAGCAAATCGCACCGCGAGGTGTTAGATGAATTAAACGAGTGTTTGGCGGATAAATTATTTGTGAATTTTTCCTTGTTTCAATCCTTGCCCGACGTGTGGGCTATCGATCAGATATTTCCGGTGTTGCCATTGTATAATTTGGATCAACCGTTGCAGCGGCGTGGTATCGTGCAAGATATTACGTGTGATTCGGATGGTCGCATCGATAGTTACGCGGATGGCCATAACATAGAAGCCACCTTAGCGTTACCCGCGCAAACAGAGCCTTATTTATTGGGGTTTTTCTTGGTGGGTGCCTACCAGGAAATTTTAGGTGATATTCATAATTTATTCGGGGATACTCATTCTGTGCACGTGGAACTGGACGGTGAAGGGGGATATCGCTTACTGCAAGCAAAAACCGGCGATACGGTGGCGCATGTGTTGCAGAGCGTGGATTTTTCAGTGACGGAGTTAATGGCGTCTTACCGCGAGCAATTACAGCAATCTACGCTGACGCCAGCACAGCAAGCGCGTTATTTGCAAGAATTCAGTGATGGCTTGCAAGGCTATACTTATTTAGAGGAAGTGTGACTATGGAGGTGTCATCCCGAACGGTGTGAGCGATCTCAGGAAGGACGCACAGTGGATTGCGGAGTGAGATTCTTCGCTGCGCTCTGAATGACACTAACACGCTCGGGATGACATTCCTACACGAGATCACGCGTTGTGCTTTCTGGGTAAGGCACAACGCGTTTACGTTGTTTTTTATACTGATGCCACGCAAATATCAAGAGAAAATCTCCAATCCGTCGTATGGTCTTAATATACCGCCGACTCATTTTCCAGTGTTACATTCCTCACCGCGGAATGCTATCTGTTACCAAAGCGCAGCGCCAACAAGAAGGTTTGCGTTTTTTTCGCTGTTGTATTACCCTGAAAAATTGTGCTAATCCCAGGATGGGTGTGTGCTTCGCACGTTCTTGTGATTTTCTGTTTATAGCGCGTTAATTATTTAATAATAACGATAAAAATGGAGAGTTAACGGATGGATCATCAATCACAACGAGACCAAGATCAGCGTTCAGTCGGATATAATCTACAACAGGCGTTGGCGAGAGCGGATATAGCCGCCGTACTCTTGCTGTTAAGCCAACCGTGTGTTCCAGCAGATTTTAATGGCATCACACTTTCTGCCGACGAGCGTTTACATGTACGCGTGTTGCACGCCGCATGGCATGACGCTTCGCGTGATAAACAGCAGGACCAGAAAGCGCATGCGGTTTTACCCGCGGCAGATAGAAAAGAAATACAGAAAAATCTCACTGCTTTTTGCGAGGTGGTTGATCCGCAACCCAGAAAAGAAAGCAATTTTTTACATCTCGATGAATTGCAATTAATTAAGACATTACAACAAGAAATCTCATCAGGAGAAACACTTACACCCGCAGAAAAAATACGCGTGACTAAGGAGTTAGTGCGTGCACTGGATGAGCGTGCGTGTGAGGCGATACGCATGCACGTGTCTGCCGCGCGTCGATATCGCGTCGCGCTAGGGGAAGTTACCTCGATAGGCTTTGGTATCGGCAATGCAGCGAGCACGGCCGTGTCTACGTTTATTGTCGCCACTGCCTTGTTTGGCAGTCTGCCGCTGGCGTTTACCTTGGCATTTTTTATTATTTTCCCTGCGGCTTGTTGGGCGAATTGGACCGTATTAAATAGTATCTTGCCGAGAAGGATGCGGCATGGCTTAGGCTTTTTGCAGTTTATTGAGCCCACCACCGGCGAGGTGCAATCCTTAACGGGTTGGGATAAGGCCAAAGCGGTGCTTGCGTTGACGCTGACCGCCATCATGGCAACGGCGTTTTTTGCGATTACCGCTTATAGCCTATTGTCTATTCCGATCAAGTTCGCGGCAGCACTGGGTATGACGATCATGTCGCATGGCGTGGCTGCGAATACCTTGACACTATTGTTGCTGTTAGCGACGAATCCTTGGGGATGGTTGGCGTTGGCAGGCGTAGCGCTGTTTGCCGCCGTGGTTGGCTATGGTTATTTTGTTATTTTCGCTGAGCTTATGGTAAAGAACAGTCGACAACAACTGCCGCGCTTGGCGCAGTTGTGGGAACGCTTGCGTACGGGAACACAGGATCATGACTGGAAGCGTGCGATGGTGTTAGGTTTGGTCTTATGCCTTGTCGCATTTGGTGTGATCATGACGAGTTTATTTGCAAGTTATGCGTTACTCGGTATTTTTGGTACTGCACTCGTGGTGAAGGCCGCGTCATGGATACTGTTGGTGGTGACCAGCGCGGTGTTGTTACCCAGTTACTGGGGAGCCGCTCACGCAGCCATTCAGCGACATTGGCCGACGCAGGCAGTCGCGCAAACGGCAGCACCGGATCCCTTACCTGAGCAATCCAGCATGCAGCGTGTGACAAAGATGCTACTTTTTCCCATCAAGGTATTTTTGTCGTTGTTGCTCATCGATAGATTCATCGTGCGGCCCAGTGTCAAGTTATACGATTACGTGAAGGGACGGGCGTGGCCGCAAGCTGCGCCCAGGGTAACGGCTACTTTGCAAGAAACCTACGGGCTGCAAGCAGAACAAGTGTTGCGCCGCGGTGAGCAAGATACATTTACCTTATTCGATCAGCGCCATGCTAAGCAATTTACGCAGGTGCAGCGTACGGCGCAGTTCACCAATGCCTCTGCCAATGGAGCACTGCCTACGCCAGATGCAATGCGTCTCGTTTCTGCTGTAACCACGTCTGGCAGTGCATTGGATCCTGTGACGCAGGTGCTGGCCGGGATTGGTTTGACGGTGGGACCGATCAGTTTGGGTATCGCGACGGCGGTTGGTAGTACCTGTGCCTCGGCGGCGTTTATTGCTACGGCGGAGCCAGCACAAGAAGAGCCTGTGGCGCAAACCGCACGACTCTGTGCCGTGGGAGAAACGCTGGCAGAGACGCAGGTTGTGCAGTCGGATGCAAGGGTGACTCCAGCGCAGCATTATAAAATCGCTTCTTCTGCTGCGTGTAGTTTTTGGCGTTCCGCTGCCAAGGCGCTTGATCCTACACCGGTTGCTATTGTTAACGTGGAGAAGCAGCCCTGTGTCGTGCCTTAATGGGATCAGATCGCGTATGCTCATCTTTTCGTCCTGATCACCACCTCGGTTATCCCGACGCAGCAGATCTCTAGCGGTGTCGTTAACAGGCGGCACCACAGGATTTGCATTTTTTTCACTTTTGTATTAGTCTGCACCGCCGCGTCGGTGGATGTGTCGTCTATTTGGATAATAATAACGATGAGGTTCCCATGAAATATCGTCAATTGCGAGAAGACATGCCTATTGGCGCTGCGATACAGCAGGCTTTGGCTAACGCGGATATAACGACTCTGTTAACCCTATTAGATAAAACGTGTAGCGAAAACGATTTTCGCGACATCACGCTGACTGCCGATCAACGTTTACAGTTGCGTGTGTTCCGTGCTGCGTGGCGTGATGCATCGCGTGCGACACAACAAGATGAGAAAGCCAATGCCTTGTTGCCCGTGGCGAAGCGTAAAACCATCGAAAAAAACCTAGAAACAGTGTGTCACGCGTTGGATCAACGTGTTGCTCCCATACGTCTCGACGATCTGCAACTGATTCAGGCCATGCAAGCAAGCCTTACCTCGGGAGAGGTGTTGTCTGCCGCCGAAAAAATGCGTGTCACTAAAAAATTAATTCACGCGATGGATGAACGCACGTGTGAACACATACGTGATTATGTGCCTGCCGAGCGTTGGTCTAGGGTTAAGTTGGGGCAGTTTACTGCCGTATGTTACGGTATCGGTGACGCAGCCAGCACGGGTGTGTCAGCCTTCATTGTCGCCGCCGCATTGTTTGGTAATCTCCCGTTGGCGTTTGTGTTAGGCTTTCTGGTCGTCTTTCCTGCGACCTGCTGGGCCAATTGGACCTTACTCAATAGCATATTGCCGAAACGTATGGGTAGTGGTTTAGGCATTTTGCAAGTGATTGAGCCTACTACGGGCGAGGTACAGTCATTAACGGGTTGGGATAAGGTGAGAGCGGTGTTTGCGTTGACGCTGACAGCCATCATGGCGTTGGCATTTTTTGCGATTACCGCCTATAGCATGTTATCTATTCCCATTAAGCTAGCTGCGGCACTGGGTATGACATTGACGTTACACGGTGCAGCAGTGAATACCTTGACCCTCGTGTTGATGCTAGCCACGAATCCTTGGGGTTGGTTGGCGTTAGCGGCGATAGCCCTGTTTGCGACGGCAGTGGGTGTGGGCTATTTCATTATTTTCGGTGAAATCATGGTGAAGAACAGTCGCCGACGCATGCCTAGTTTGGCGCAGCTGTGGCAAAAATTGCGAGCGCTTGCGCACGGCTATGATTGGAAGCGCGGCCTTGGTTTAGCGTTGTTATTGTCTGTTGTCGCCTTTGGTGTGGTCATGACAGCATTGTTTGGTAGTTATGCCTTACTCGGTATTTTTGGCGCTACACTCGCGGTTACTACCCTATCGTGGGTGGTGTTGGTAGTCGCCAGCGCGGTATTGTTACCCAGTTATTTAGGTGCTGCGTATGCAGCGTTTAACCGGTATTGGCCGCCAGCGCCGATGGCGACACACACGCCTGCTGCCGAGTCGCGTTTACAGCAAATAGCACGGGGTGTGGCAAAGGTATTGTTTCTCCCGGTCAAAGCATTCTTTTCCTTACTGCTTGTCGATAGGCTCATTGTGCGGCCTGTAGTGAGTGCATACAACTATGTGACGGGACGGGCGTGGGCACAGACCGCGCCGCGCGTGACAAAAACCTTGGAAACAAACTACGGATTGCAAGCCGACAAAGTACTGCAACGCAGCGCGCGGAACACGTTTACCCTATTTGACGAACACCACGCCAGACAGTTTACCCGTGTACAGCGTACCGCTCAGGTCACCAATGCCTGTGCCAACGGTGCGTTGCCTACGCCAGAGGCGATGCGTCTCGTCTCTGCACCGGTTGCGGATATCGACACATTAGACCCGGTAGCCCAAGTGCTGGCAGGTATTGATTTGACGCCTGTGTCTACGGGTTTTGGTGTTGTGACGACAGTCGGTGGCACCTGTGCCTCGGTGTCGATAATTGCTACGGCAGAGCCCGTGCACGAAGATCCTACGGTGCAAGCGGCGCGGTGCAGCGAAGTAGAAGACACGGTGGTCGACACCGATAATCGAGCGCTAAGCGCAGTGACCGAACCAACACTACAAAATGAGGCAAGCGCGCAAGCGGTGCAACGCAGTGAAGAGAGTGAAACAGTGTCGAAAGTACAGCGTTATCAAAGCGCCGCTTTGGGTTGCTGCGCGCGTTTTTGGCATTCTCCGGTTGTGGTGCCTGCGTCTACGCCTGCTATTGAAATTGAACGGGTTGCTTGCGTGTATTAATATGAGCGGATTGCGGATTTTATCCGTTTTCCCTCGTTTGTCATCCCGAACGCAGTGAGGGATCTCAGGAATGTTTGCACGACGTTGTTAGTGAGACCGTGCCGTTTGCACGAGATCCCTCATTACACTCGGGATGACATTCCTATGCGAGATTCTTCTCTGCGCTCTGAATGACACGCTAAATTAGCATCCCCCCTAAATTTCATTCGTTAGCCGTAGATTACGTTGAACTCGGTTTCTTCGCGGCAGCTTCAGGATGTATAGGAAATTCAATTTTACTTAACCCCGATAAGTCAATCTCATCCTTGGTTTCCCATAAATCGTATTGAGCCTGCATGCATGTACAGCCAACTTTCCGGAGAACGCCCCAGCACTTTAGACAAACGAAATGCCATCTCTGGGGAAACAGCGCTTTCCCCATTAACAATTCTGTTAAACGTTGATGGAGATACACCAAGGCTGCGTGCGATATCCCTCACACTTTTATTAAAAGGATACAAATAAGTTTCTCTTATAAATTCACCGGGATGGGGTGGTTTATGCATTCTCATGAGTGGTAATTCTCGTAATCTACTACATAAACATCAGCATCAACGAATATAAAAGTTAATCTCCAGTTTCCACTTGTGCCGACAAATGTAGCGTGTTGCGCAACAAAAGGCAAGCGAGTAGGTTGTTCGGTGCATCACGTCGCTTTGCTCCCCGCACACAACAGCTGTTCCAAGTGTTGCAGATCAGTTAGGTTATCCACGCCTTTGGGAATATTCACTGCGGCGGGCGCGACATAGATAGTGCCACCGTGCGCTAACACGCGTAATTGCTCTAAACGTTCTATCTGTTCTAACGACGTGCTGGGCCACGCGCAGTAGCGCTGCACGGAGGCATAGGTATACGCATAAATACCCAGGTGATGTTGATAGGGTGACAAGTCGACAGGCGTATGCTCATCGTTGGTAAAATGATCTCTGTCCCAGGGAATCGGCGCACGACTGAAATACAGCGCATAGCCTGCCGTATTACACACTACTTTTACGCAATTGGGATCAAAAATCATAGATTGTGTGTGTATGGGTTGTGCGAGCGTTGCGACATCGGCGCTGGGTTGCTGTAACAATGCCGCAGCCACTTGTTGGATATTTTCACTCGGCATCAGCGGTTCGTCACCTTGCACGTTGACGAGAACGGCATCGTCGGCTAAACCCAACAAGCGCGCCGCTTCTTGCATGCGCTCGGTGCCACAGCTGTGTGCGGTGTCGGTCAGCACAACGGACGCACCGAATGCAGTCGCTGTTTGTGCGATGCGTGCGTCATCCGTCGCAATCGTCACACTGCTTGCACCACTGCGACAGGCATTTTCATAGGTGTATTGCAACAAGGGTTTGCCGGCGAGTGGTTGTAGTAATTTGCCGGGAAAACGTTTGGCGTGATAGCGTGCAGGGATGATTACATGGAACACTGGTCTAATTCCTCAGTCGTGACGGTACGGGCTTCGTTGTCTAACATCACGGGAATGTGATCGCGAATCGGATAAGCGAGGCGATCGGCTTTACAGATCAATTCTTGTTGTTGTTTCGCGTAGTGTAAGGGCCCCTTGCACAGTGGGCATACCAATATCTCGAGTAGTTTCTTATCCATGTGTCATACCTCTTTAATGGGATAAACGGCGGTAGTTTGATACGGTTGTTGTAAATACACCGGCACTGCGTGTGCTGCTGGCAGCACTTGTCCTTGTTGGTAAGCAGGGACGGCTAATTCGGCAATGTTTGCGGCGTGGGGATAGCCGTCCGCTGTGCTGATGTGTTGCGGATCTATATGCAGTGTTGCTGCAATCGCATGCGCGTCAGTGCCAGCGCCCAGTGCTAACCACAACGGTGCAGAATGGGTGGCTATCTGCATGGATGCGAGTGCAGAAATCTGATCCGTGCCTTGCATATAACCTTGTGCGTCTACTTGGTAATGCCCCCAATAGTAGGTTTGTGCTAGGGCATCCACACAGACGAGCAGGTTGGTGCATGCTGCTTGTTGTCGGTAGTGGCGTTGGGCGATGGCGCGTAAACTCGAGATCGGAATCACCGGCAAGTCATGACTAAAGGCTAGACCTTGAATGACGCCTGCGGCGATGCGCAAGCCAGTAAAACTACCCGGTCCGCAACCAAAAGCGAGGGCATCGAGCGCCGATAAGGATAATTGTGCAGCGCTCAGTAGTTCATCCAACATTGGTAAAATCAAGGCGGTATGCTGCCTAGGCGCCACCACAAAGCGTTCGGTGACTTGGCCGTCTATCCACAATGCAGCGGAGCAAGCCGATGTAGACAGTTCAAGCGCCAGTAATTTCACGTGTTAACCTCGCCTTCTTGTGGCGTCCACACCAGGGTGCTGATTGCGATAAATTTAGCGACGGACATCGCGCCACGCTTGCTGCGTTTGGGATTGGTGCTACTCAGCTGTAGCTTGATCGTTTCACGTGGGCATTCATAAATGGACGTAGGGTGATAGCTTGCGTCAAACAACACGAGCAATAGACTGTCCCATGTGCCGTCGTTATTGATTTGCCCGATGCGGTAATTGGCTGCGTTACCTTGAAAGAGTACGCGCCCCTTAATTTGTAATAAACGGCCGGCACGGGCGCCACTGCCCACGGCGTCAACGCCCATGCGCTTAGTCGGTGATTTTTCTAAGTGTAATAAACGCATGGCATCGTAACGCGACAATTCCAGCGTTACGGGTAGGATTTGCCCGGTATTGCGGTAATACTCACCGGCCAAATGCCGCGTTTGTTCCATGAGGGTATCAACGGAATGAATGGCCATGGCTATGACTCTTCGTCTAGGAAGCGGCGTTTATCGGTGACTGTTTCCCACGCTTTGGCATCGGCAGGGGGATCTTTGTGTTCGCGTAACACCGGCCATTGTGCGGCGAGCGTTGCATTCAGCGCGATGAACTCGCGTTGTGTAGCCGGCACGTCATCTTCTGCCATGATGGCGTCAACGGGGCACTCCGGTTCGCACAGTGCACAGTCTATGCACTCATCCGGATCGATGACGAGCATGAGTGGCCCTTCGTGAAAGCAATCCACCGGACACACGTCAACACAATCGGTATATTTACATTTAATGCAGCTTTCTGTTACCACAAAGGCCATAAGTATCTATCCTTTAGCTGGAAGAACACGCGACGCAGGGTCACCTCAGGCTGGCATTATAAGCCACATGCAAAATAGGCACCACAGCTCAATGCAAATTGCTCGGCAGGATCGGTAGGTGAGCTTGTGTCTTTTTTAGTCTCTAGCTGCAAGTCGGTGATGCCTAGACCCAAGTATGTGTGCCCCAGTGTCTGCTCCAACGCCGCAACACGTGCCACGCTTGCTGCATCCAAGCGGGCTATGTCGCGATTGTTACTGTGAATGCAGGGATCACATTCCAAGCTACGGTGGTTGAGTAAGGGTAAGGGCGAGGTGCGTACCCACGCATCGCGTTGTGCGTTGTCACACATATACAGTGGATGCCACACCGTGCGACCGGCGTAATGCGGATTGTCGGGAATGTATTCGGGGAGATCATAGTCGCTGCGTACGGCGGCACGCCGTTTGGGTAACAAGACCAAGGCCGTGGCGTTGGGATCGTATTCATCTAACCATTGCAACAAGGTCAAGCCTTTTAAAATACCAGAACACCACTGGAATTTTACGTGGGGGAAGGCGCGTCGTTGCTGAACCAATTGGGTAAAGTCAGGTTGTGCTGTCAAGCGTTGCCAGGCAAAGCCGCAGGTTTGCACGTAAGCGTGTGCCGCAGTGACTCGGTGTTGCCACGCGGGATCGGCCCAGCCGGTGTCAACAGACACCACAGTCACCGCGGATAAAGCTTGTGCCTTGGCCCAAGCGATCAACGCAATGCTGTCATTGCCGTAATTGCCAAAGATAATATGCATATGTACCTATTGTATTTTGCAGTGCTTTCTACGCGATGGTGTTTCCAAAGGGGATACTCGCGATTCTCCCCTTTAGTGGCCGTGCACACAGACTTTGTGCCGGTCATCAAAACACACCGCCGCTGCGAATGCCCCGAACGCCGTTCGCCCTGAGGAGACGCGTTAGCGTCGTCTTGAAGGGTCCTCTAGTGACGAACGGATTAACTATTTTTAGCGTGTCATGCAATGAACTTATTGCGGTTGCATGCGAATGGCGCCATCCAAACGTATCACGCTGCCATTGAGTAAGGCATTGTCTATGATGTGTAGCACTAAACGTGCGTATTCATTTGGTTCGCCCAAACGTTTGGGGAAGGGAACGCTTTGCGCCAAACTGTCTTGCACGTCTTGCGGCATACCCAATAACATCGGGGTCGCAATCAAGCCCGGGGCAATCGTCATCACGCGTATGCCAAAGCGCGCTAATTCACGTGCAATCGGTAAGGTCATGCTAACGATGCCGCCCTTAGACGCGCTATAAGCCGCCTGGCCAATTTGGCCTTCGTATGCGGCGACGGATGCGGTGTTGATGATAACGCCGCGTTCACCACTGCTGTTGACCGGCTCTAGTTGGGTCATGTCGGCGGCTGCTAGACGCAATAGATTAAAGGTACCGATTAAATTAACGTTGATGACGCGCTGGAAATCATCCAGCGGCATGGCACCATCGCGGCCTACGACGCGTTTGGCGGGGGCTATGCCCGCACACGATACACAGATACGCGCTACACCATACGTTGCACGGACTTGTGCTAATGCAGTCGCTACCGCCTCGGCGTTACTGATATCACACACCAAGCCTAAACAATCCAAGCGCTGCGCTTGTTCTTTGACGGCCGCTGCGTTGACATCCAACAAGGCGACCTGAACACCTGCCGCACGCAGCGTCTTAGCGGTTTCTGCGCCCATGCCGGAGCCACCACCACTGACGATTGCAACATTGCCTGCTAGTTCCATGTGAGGTTACTCCTTATAAAAATTGCTTACTCATGCGTTTAAACAGATCGGTGCCCGCACAGGTGAGCCATTCGAACAATACCATTTCTTTGGTGACGACTTGTATGCCCATGTCGCGCATGCGTAATAAGGCATGTTCGGTATCGCGTGGATTGCGTGAGCTCACGGCATCGGCTACCACAAACACATCGCGGTCATCCATGAATAAATCCACGGCCGTTTGCAGTACACACACGTGGGTCTCTATGCCGATGACGACGACTTGTGGGCGACTTTGCTTGTTGATCAAGGCGGCACACGCACTGTCAGCCATACACGAGAAATGCATTTTTTCCATGGTGTGCGCGTGCGGGCATGCCTCGCGTAGCGCCGGTAAGGTGGGGCCTAAGCCCTTGGGATATTGTTCGGAGACGAGGATGGGTACCTGCAATTCTTCCGCGACCTGCAACAGCCAGAGACAACTTGCCGTGAGTTGCTCGTGTTCATGGGTCAAGGGGGTTAGTTTTTCTTGTACGTCAACCAGTAATAAACACGACTCTTCACGTTCCAATAGCATGGCGCTCTCCCTGTAGTAACATCCACAGGGCATCCTAACACAACACGGCAAAGACGACAAACCGACTAGGGGCCCTGGTATGGGTTGGAACACAGCAAGTAAGCGTGTGCTGGTTGGTATCCCCATGCCGTCGGCTAAAGAGATCGGCGCGGTGGTCGATATGACTTTACCGCTGGCCATCACGGATAGCTTGGATTCGTGTGGATCTATCGGGGATAACACGCTTAAGGCTGCACGCCGCAATGCATCGGGCGTTAAGAAAACCTTAAGGTGTGTGAGGTACTCTAAAAACAGGAAGGAATTTCAGCAAGGATATGCTACCAAAGCATATGTGTGTTGGGAAAAACGTTGTGCCGCAAGTGTAACTCCCCCGCCACTTATGAGTGAGTGTAATGATAACGATTGACTTATCACGGCAGGTGATGTCACCGTGGGAGACGACTTATGGCGGAAGAAACTGAAAAGGCAACAGCAATAGACGGTGCAGCGGAAAACACAGCAGCAGTAACTGTTGCCGAAAATACGTCTGTCTCAGAAGAAACATCGGCTACAGAAGAGACCCCCGCAGAAGAGATAAAAGTCGAAACTTCCTTGTGGCAGCAACTGCTTGAGGCAGAGCAAAGCTATCACTTTGCCGTGACACAGGCTAATGAATTAGCGCAGAAATTAAAGCAAAAACAAGCGATATTACCCGGTATTATCAACGCACAACTAAAGTTAGTGCGAGAGTGTGAACAACAAGAAAAGCATCTTTCAGATTTATTGTGGCAATTGCCGTCGCAAGCACAATTAGATTCCTTAGCAGCATGTTATGGAAAAGCAGCGGACCTCGTTAATGATCGTACAAGCTTTACTGCGGAACAAGCGGCAGCACTGGATGCGTTTATCTCTGCCTATCCAGCATGGTTTAAATTGCAGAATAAAATACAAGTGGCAAGCGATGAAGTGGCTGCAACAGAAAAAGAATTAGGTGATTTAAACCAAGCATTGGAGACAGCAAATCAAACCACAGAAAAAGCGGCTTTGTCACTAGAACATAATATTAAAAAACAAGAAGCGATCAACAAAGCCAACCGGAATCAGATGATCAAATTCTGGGGCTCAGTTACTTTAGCTGTTTTGCTGCTACCTATCGTGCTGCCAATGGTACTTGGTTTAGGACTAGCGGCAGTCGTTGCTATTCCGGTGGCTTTGGCGGTGACTGTGGTTATGGCGGGTGGATTTTACCGATTGGCCGGCAAGGTCAATGCAACCTATGAAGCATTTAAAAGCGATCCGATCGGTACTATAAAGAAATTTCCTTTGTTAATGAAATTAATGACCCCACAAGGTAGGTTTGCGTTATTTGCGGTGTCGCTGACTATGCCGCTGGTTTACGCCGTGGTGGCGCCATTAGTTTCAGCGTTGTTAACGCCGCTGTTGCTGAGCGTGGCTTTTTTGGCGCCTTTGGCGCCTTTCGTCGGTCCGGTGATAGCCTTAGCTGTGTTGTTGGTGGTCGCCGTTGTTGCTTATAGAAATGCAGATAATGTGATCCAAACGCTAAAATCTTATATTCCTGAGGGTGTACGTAATACATTTAGTGTTGCTTGGGAGGGAACCAAAACAGCCGCTAAGGGTTTAGGTAACGCTGTGTGGGCGGGACTTAAAGGTGTTTATC
Source organism: uncultured Gammaproteobacteria bacterium (assembly GCA_964646995.1). Lineage (GTDB taxonomy): Bacteria > Pseudomonadota > Gammaproteobacteria > CAZYIF01 > CAZYIF01 > CAZYIF01. The sequence continues at coordinate 70,611 of CAZYIF010000002.1, read as the reverse complement.
AGGGATGTAAAGCCATCTATAGCTTCTTTAATCCTGCGGTAGAAAAACGTGCGGTTAATGCCAAAGAAGCATTAGAAAAGCAAATAGATACTAAAATAAAAATTCCGGTATGGCATAAAGATACGGTAGATGCTGTTGCATCCACTGATTTTGCTAAGGCGAGTCGTGCCACATTACCATTGGAATCCTTGCGGCCAGAACAATCCGTACGTGTTGATAGTAAATGGTTGTCTAGCACGGAGTCGATGTTGCAACCGGTCATGGATGGTTTCAAGAAAGCGATTGCCGAGTTCCCTGTTCCTGTAGATAATCGCGATAGGGTGTTGCAAGCAGCATTCAAACAAACCTACCAACGTCTGCAAGCTTTCCAAGGCCAAGAGAGTACGGTAGCAAAACGTAATGTAGTCCTTGAATTGGCAACCTTATATCAATTCATGGATGAGGCCAAAGATAATCATGGTCAGCGTTTATCGTCGGTCGCCAGAGCGCGTTATTTGGCGATTATGCAAGAAATTGATAGCATGCTGAGCATAGCCCCAGAGACGCGGCAAGCTTACCGTGTCTATCAAGAGAAGCACCAAGCGTTATTGAGTAAATTGCAAAATGCAGAACAGCAATTGCAAGCCATGAAAGCCCAAGAAGGTGAACAACCGCAACAAGGCACGACGGATAAATTGGTGTTGTGCGCAGAGGCGATAGCATTATTGCAAGTGACGCATCACGATGCGGATTGTCCGCTGACCGCGCAGTCTTTTGCTCAGCGTGTAACGCTGTTGGCAGGCGAGACAGACACAACTGAGGTACCACTACGGCATGCCACCTTAAAAGCAGGTATTGCAAAATTATTGGCTGAACCAGCGGCACCCACTGTGCCAGCTGCCACGCAGCTGGCAGCACAGCTGCGCAGCGTAGCACAAGAGTTAGGTCAACACGCCACGTATGTTAATGGCAACTTAGCACAAGACATGGCGGCAAAGCCGATGACACATTATTCAATTACCGAAGCGGCGCAAGCGATTGATGTACTACATCGAGAAATCGGTAAAATGCAGGAGCAAGTAGCTGCAAAATCATGGTCTATCTGGCATCCATTCACACTGCCAAGCAGCGAGCATGCGCGCGACATCACGCACGCGAATGAACGGGTTAAGGCGCAGCTACCACAGCTTAGGCAACTGACGGCTGAAATACACCTGGCGCAAACCCAAAGTGTACAGCTGGCCGCGCCACTGGCCGCATTTGAGCAAGCGGTGGCTGGCAAAGGCGATGTGGCTGCTGCGGTGGCCGAATTGCAGCGACAGTTAGAGAGTTGCATCAAGTCTGCAGGATCGTCTGATGAACCCAGTTTATGGTTGAATACGCTGAAAAGTTTGCGTGAACAAACCGCAGAATTTTCTGCTACGGATAAGTCGCCTGAACAACAACAAGCGTTACGTGATTTGCAAGCCACGGTCAAGGTGTTGTTAGGTACCGAGACGGTGTTACGTAAACAAAAATTTGCTTTATCCCAGATCAGCCCGACCTTGGTGCAATTGCATGAACTCAATGAACAGTTATCCAAACTTTACGAGGCCATGTCGCCCGCCGAACAAGCAGCACACCGGCATGTAAAAGTGTTTGCTGCAGCATTGGATACATTGTTGCATAGCGAAAAAGGCTTTACCGATAAAGGCAATCGTGTGGCATTGTTGAAAGCCTATCAAGATTTACAAACGTCCAGCGCAGACAAAAAAGATTTACTTAATTTATTTAAATCTGTATTCGGCATGCAGGTCGATAAACAAAAACAAACCTCGGTCGTTACTAAACAAGCAGGGGCAGACGTGCTGGAGCCATTAGCGCAGCAACGTCTTGCCGTAGACGTAAAATCACTGGTCGATACGTTTGTGATGCAAATGCAAGACAGACTGCAGGCCATGCAAGTCGACTTAAAGCAATTACAAGGCTTGCAAAGCAAGGCGCTGGTAATGTTGGCGTCGGAAGGCGATAAAGCGAAGTTAGAGTCTGCCATGACACACACACAGGTATTGCTGAGTGAGCTCGGCGCATTGCAGCAACGCATTGCTACGCGCGACGGCTTAGATGAAAAGAGCTTGCGTGCAGCTGAACAGCAAATACAAGGCAAAGTGAATGCACAAGTGGCAGAAATAACAACGTTGATAGAGTTGCTACAACCAGCACAAACCTTGGAAGAGGCGTTGGTAGGTGGGGTAGGTAAGTCGGCATCCACGATTCTATCGACTTTGGAAGATCTGTTGTCGCCAGTGGCTGCGTGGAAAGGTGGGGTAAAATCAGCAAATCCGGGTAATAATCCATACGCTATGTTTCCTCCCTCTCCATCTGCTGAAGTGGCTTCAGCTCTGCCAGGGGCATCTGTAGCCGCAGAAAAAGGACAACAAAACCCGTCCACAGTTAAAGTTTCGCGATTTTTTTAGTTCATTTGATACATAGCAATAACACGGGGTCCTGAGTGTAACGAGGGATCTCGAGCAGATGGCATATACCCACTAACAATACTTTGCAATCGTTCCGAGATGCCTCACGTGCGTTCGGCATGACAAAAAGCGATGCTATTTATAGCACGGCGTTTTACGGCGCAGTCGCAGTCAAGGTAAACACACGGTGTAACACGCTTAGCGGTTCGTGCGGGAACTGTGCGCGTAGTTGTGCAGCATGTTCACGATCAAATGTTTCTACTGCGGCGGGAGTGAGGGTGGCGCCTATGCCGGCTGACGCGCGGATCCGTCCGCGCCATTGGTCATGGGTATACTGCAACGGGATATCAAAGGTATACGTTTCTATGCCGGTAAAATCGGCTTCGGCCAGTTGCGTGGCCCAGGCGGGATAAAAGCCGGTGCCTTCTGCGAATGCCCAGCGTGGGTTGTGTTGCAGAATCAGTTGTTCGGTTAACGCCGCCACCGAATGGCGTAGCGGCAGCCAATCCATGTGTGCAATCACCACGGTGGCGTGTGGTTTTAACACGCGTTTAACTTCGGCAATCGCCGCTGCGGGATCAAACCAATGCCAACACTGCCCGGCGCTGACCACATCGAATGTTGCTGTGGCACACGTGGTTTGTTCTGCGCTGGCAACGAGGTATTGCACCACAACACCCGCTGCCACATCTTGTTCGCGTGCCTTTGCGAGCAAGGCAGCGGATGGATCCAGTGCCGTGACGTGGCAGCCTGCCAAGGCGAAACCGCGCGCGAGAGTGCCGGTGCCAGTGCCTAAGTCTACTACCTGTAATCCGGGTTTGATGACGCCGTGTGTGATGAGACGAGCAAAAAAAGCGGGGGGAAATCCTTGTCGGTGCGTGCCATAGTCGTGCGCGGTCTTGCCGAAATCCGGCGCAGTTGGGGGGCAGGGTGGTGTGTGTAGCATAGTCATTACTCCGTAACCTATGGTCACACGCATTCTACGCCTACCCTACGCGCTAGAGTAGCCGCAAAATCCAAGGAGGAATGCTGAAAACAAGCCAAGTTAGTTGAATTAAAGCACACTGTGTGCGTAAGAACGCAACAATGTGGTAAAAATATATAATTTCCGTAATTGTTCAGTAATACCAAAATAGGATGATTTTTCTTGGAAATACAGTATTTTCTCTACGCGATGGGGATTCTCACCGTAGAATGCCGTTACGCCCAGTTTTACTGGGCTAGGCGTCGAATCAAGGGTAACTAGTCAGCATTTTGCTGAATAGTTACAATATTTCTTGTCATCGTTTTGTCATAAAACTATCATAAACTACTTGTGGGTCAATTAGATAAGTTATTGTACATTGCAGAAAATAATACACAGACATTTTGGCGATAGCGCATTGCGCTGGGGCAGTTTTGCCTCAGGCTTGCTCCTATTGTTGATCGTCATTGCGATGATATTGGCGATGGTGCGTACCAGCAGCCACAGCATACATGTGTTTGGTTTGCATTTCTTTTTGTCGAGTGACTGGGATCCCGCGCAGCAACAATTTGGTGCGGGCGCTATCTTGGTGGGCACACTGATCACTACGTTGATTGCTTTGTTGCTGGCAGTGCCGCTGAGTTTGCTGTCGGCAGTGTGTATCGCGCATTTACTGCCGCGCAAATTGGCGTACTGGTTAGGGGTGACGGTAGAAATGATGGCCGCTATTCCCAGTGTCATTTACGGCATGTGGGGTTTGTTTGTGTTAGCGAACTTTTTAGGTGAGCATGTTTATCCGCAACTGCTTGCGGTATGTGAGCCTATTCCGGTATTGCGTTATCTGTTTGCGGGCTTGCCGATAGGGACCAATATCTTAACCGCGGGTATTGTGTTGGCGATCATGATCTACCCGTTGATGACGGCGATGATGCGCGATGTGTTTGCCTTGGTTCCTGATACCTTGGTCGAAGCCAGTTACGGTGCAGGACTCACGCGGTGGCAGACGGTGCGGCATATCTTCGTGCATTATTCACGTGCCGGGTTATTCGGTTCCATTGTGCTGGGGCTCACGCGTGCGTTTGGTGAAACCATGGCGGTCACCTTTGTGATTGGTAACGCACACAATATGTTTGCCGGCTTACTCCTGCCAGGTTCTACTATCGCTTCGACCATTGCCAATGAATTTAGCGAAGCGTCCTCACCTCTGTATGTGAGTTCGTTATTGGAATTAGGTTTGGTATTGCTGGTTATTTCAATACTGATTTTATTGCTGGCCCGTGCGCTGATTCATCACAGTGTGACGCGTGGAGGTTCGCAATAATGCAACACAAAAGTTACCGTTATACACAGTTCTGTGATTATTTATTTTTGTCATGTTGCTACCTGGCATTGGCATGTGGTTTGTTTTTTTTGTGTTGCTTTGCTTATACCTTGCTGTGTAACGGTTTTGCGGGCTTGAAATTGTCGTTGTTGACGCAGGTGACCATGGGTCCGCATGAGTCCGGCGGTTTGGCCAATGCCATATTGGGAAGCCTGATTATGGCCGGAATAGCGATGGCGATTAGTATCCCGCTGGGGATTGCGATCGCGATTTACCTGGTGGAATACAGCAAAAAAAATCGGTTATCTAAGATTATTCGCTATGCCAACGATTTGTTATTGACGATGCCGTCTATTGTGATCGGCTTGTTTGTGTTTAGTTTGTTGGTGATCCCGTTTCACCGCTTCTCGGCCTTGGCAGGGAGTATCGCCTTAGCCTTGATTGCCACACCCATTATCATGCGTACCACCGAAGATGTGTTGTACTTGGTGTCGCCTAATTTGCGCGAGGCGGGGTTGGCCTTGGGCATTAGTCACTATAAAGTATTTTTCAAAGTGATTTTGAAAACCAGCCGTGCGGGTGTAATCACTGGGGTCATGTTGGCATTTGCGCGTATTTTCGGTGAAACCGCACCGTTGCTGTTTACGGCATTGAGCAATGATTTTATCACCACCAAGCTAACCCAGCCCATGGCCAGTTTACCGGTGGTTATTTACAACTATGCGTTGAGTCCTTATGCACAATGGCAAACGATGGCTTGGGCGGGTGCATTGATCATGACGGTTTTTGTGGTCACGTGTAACATTATTGCCAAATGCCAACGACGTGGTTTGCACAACAAGAATATTGCGGCAAGAACTGAGGAACATCATGGATAATCCTATCATCAGTGTGCGACATTTAAATTTTTATTACGGTAAGCAGCATGCTTTACATGACATCAATATGGATTTCCAAGCCCATGCGATCACGGCGATCATTGGCCCTTCTGGTTCCGGTAAATCGACCTTGTTGCGCGTACTCAATAAGATTTATTCCTTGTATCATGATCAACGGGCGACGGGTTCGGTGCTGTACCGTGGACAAGATATTATTAATGATGCAATCAATTTGCATCAATTACGTACCCGGATTGGTATGGTGTTTCAAAAGCCGACGCCTTTCCCCATGAGTATCTTCGACAACATTGCGTTTCCGTTGCGTCAACACTTTAAAATGAGTAAGAGCGAATTGGCCGATCGCGTGGAAAGCGCATTACGTCAAGCCACGTTGTGGGATGAAGTAAAAAACAAGTTACATGATGCCGGCACTCATCTATCGGGTGGACAACAGCAGCGTTTGTGTTTTGCCCGTTGCATTGCCACGGAACCGGAGGTGTTATTGTTGGATGAGCCGGCTTCGGCATTGGATCCCATTTCCAAGTACAAAATCAGCGAACTCATTTTGTCGCTCAAGGAAAATTTCACCATCATCATGGTAACGCATGATATTCAGGCGGCTAAGCGTTACGCTGATTTCACCGCATTCATGCAATTAGGTCAGTTGCTGGAATTTGGTACGAGCGAGCAATTGTTTACGCAGCCGCAATCTAGCGCCACCGCTAACTATTTGTCAAACAAACACAGTGATGCTTAGGAGAAAAGCCATGAAATTAGTCGCCACCTGTTTGCTGAGTGCCGTGCTGTGTTTAGTGCAGACGCTAGGATATGCCGAACCCGTATCGATCAATGGGGCGGGTTCTACGTTTATTTACCCCGTACTGGCCGATTGGAGTAAAACCTATTTCGCACAGACACATCTACAAATTAATTATCAAGGCATAGGTTCTTCTGCCGGCGTGAATCAATTGGCGCAAAAGACCTTGGATTTTTCTGCGTCTGATGAGCCGCAGACCATGGACAGACTCAAGCAACAACATTGGCTGCAGTTTCCTACGGTATTGAGTGGCATCGTGCCGATTGTGCATATTGCCGGGATAAAAAACGATGAACTCGTCCTCGATGGTACGGTGTTGGCGGATATTTACTTGGGGAAAATCACGTTTTGGGACGACCCTGCACTCGTGCAATTGAATCCAAGCTTGGCGCTACCACATAATAAAATCATTACGGTACACCGTGCGGATGGTTCGGGCACCACCTTTAATTTCACCCATTATCTGAGTCAGGTCAGTGCGACTTGGCAAACGCAAGTAGGAAACAATACCTTGGTGAAGTGGCCTATTCCCTACAGTCTAGGTGCTAAGGGCAATGGCGGGGTGGCGTCACAGATTAAACTGATTGCCAATACTATCGGCTATGTAGAATATGCGTTTGCACAACAAGAACAGCTGACTATGGTGCGCATGAAAAACAAAGCGGGACGAGTGGTCAGTGCTAACTTGGATAGTTTCAACAGTGCTGCAGCGCATGCGCAATGGAATAAGCGAAAAGGTTATTATTTGCTATTAAGCAATCAACCGGGTGAGAAGACGTGGCCTATCATAGCAACGGGTTTTGTGTTGGTGGCGCAAGACAATGCGCACTATGCGGATATCATCAAGTTCTTTACTACCGGGATGCAGAAGTATGTGGCGGCGGCTACGGCCTTGGGTTATGTCGTGATTCCAGAGCAAATCATCGAAGAAATACGTCAAGCCATGCAAACGCCAAAGGCAGAGATTGCATTTGTATAACCGGGGGCCGTTGTCGTTTCATTTGCCAGGGGTATATACCCCGGACACTTCGAAATGCGATTTTTGCATTTTGCAGTGTTCTCTATGCGATGGGGTTTCCCAAGGGGAGAATCGCATATCGATCCTTGGGTGAGCGAGCGAAAATTTACTTTTCGTAGGTCTAGAAACAGGATATACCGCGCGACTTACCTATCAACGTTCGCATCTTGAAGTACGAGCGGTATATCAGCGCATCAGTGCGAACGGCTTTTATTTTTATGCTACGTAAAGAACCATTTATTCTGGTGTACTGACATATTGCTGTGGATTATCGAGTGCGGCAATATACCCCCGTTGTTTATCCGCCAGTTTATCTGCTGCATATGCCATGTGTTGTGATGAGCGACAGTAATTCTGATCCACGTGCTTACCTTGGCTGATGATGTGTGTGTGCAATGTAGCGTTTTTTCCCGCATAGTGGTACAGCTGTAGGCTAGTATGTGGCGGCAGCAGCACAGGTTGTTTCGTAAAGAAGTGGCTGATGGCGGAGAGTATACGTTCATTGTTATCGTACAGATGATAAATCAATGGATACTGTGGGTGGTCGAGTGCAAGTTTATGTAATTGGGCGTAGACGATGCCGCATTTACTGTGATCATAGGCGCTATCTGCGCCGATAATTTTACAATCATCGTGGATGACAGTGTTTGCTGACGCAGCAAGACTGCGTTTGAAGGCAGTGCCTGGGGTACGCGCATGTAACACATCTGCCCACAGTAAGTCATCGAGTTTTGCATCCAGCGCAGTGGCAATGTGGGTGATGGCGGTAAAGGCAGATCCCAATACCGTCAGACGCTCGCTGGCATACAGTGCTCTATCGAGTAAGTGAGATTGACGCAATGACGCTAATAACACAATTTTTTGGCTTGTCGGCATGGCCTGTGCGTTGATGGTGTCGAGCAAGCGACGATTGTGTACCACGATATCTGGATCGGGCGTCTGTACATCGAGCAAATGACGGCACTGTGCCACGAATTTTTCATGGCATAAACAACCGTCATAATCAAAGGCATATGCGTATATGGTCATGGTTGCGATTATTATTTTTTATAAGCGTGGATGATAACTTAATTTTGTTGTCATGTAATCTACAGTAGTGGTAGGGGAGTTGACAAGCGGTGCTGTGGTGCTAGACTGCGGCCCTGGCTCAGGGAAGAGTCCAGATTCATTGGCCTCATCCAGGAGATGATTATGATATAGTGGGCTAACTTTCCCCGTTTAATGCAATCCCTCATTAACCTATTAGAGGAAAATGCAGTTTCAGCAGATGCGTTCGCCTCACTTAGGCAAGTATCTGCCGAGGATGGTGCTGGCTTCGATGATCGGTTGATGCTAGCGCTGTTGACTAGCGTCGTAGCTGTTTATCCTTCAGGACAAAATGACTCCGTACATGGCTCAGTGTGGTCGCTTCTTAATAGGGAAGACAGTGCGTTAGCGCGATGCTTGATCCAGATTATTGCAAGCATGGTAAGTTCACTTAATTCTGCGGATGATTTATTACGTTTAGCGGATGTGTTAGAAAAATTAGGCGCGTCAGTTGTTCTTTCCAACGAAGAGTGGCGTAGTTTGTTAGATGCGTTGGCAAACAGTGCCAACAAATTAGATGCTAATGCCACGGTGGGCGTATTCTTAGCCTTAGCTGATATGTATTTAAGAGTGGATGCCTTAAGCCAAGCTGCTTTGCCCAACGCGTTGTTGCAAGCCGTGTTGCGTAATCTGGCTAGTTTCGACGGGCGACAAGCATATTCTCTTATTTCTACAATGGGTAACTCACTCTTTACTCGGGATATTTTAGCGGCGCAAGCGGGCGTAATCGATGGCTTGTTACAATTGTTACTGCGTATTGTCGATGAGCGTCTACCCTGTGTATTGTCCACCGTAACATCGCTGTACGACTTGGGTGTGAAGTGGCAAGAAATAAATGCAATCCCCGAGTTGGCAGCAATGGTGATAAACCAATCTGCAGCCGAGCTAACCGACTGTGACCCACAATTGGTCTGTGATGCTGCGTTTGCTCTTGCAAAGTTGGAAGGCATGCATGACTACGTACTTCGTCATCACGCATCATTCAGGTCAAGCCTATTAAGTGCCGTGGGACGTGTATTGGATGACGTGGATAATACCCAGTTTGATATGTTGCTCAAGTCCCTAGCCGTCCTGCAAGCGGAGTGGCCTGAGATACAGTTGACAGGATTAGCGGACGGGTTGCTGCAACGCATTCACGATTATGTGTTTCAATTGAGCCAATCTCCGGCGAACATTGCAGAGTTAATTCAGTGTGTGGATGCGCTTAGGATGCCACTGGACAATACAGTAGGCAAGGCGCTACGAACAGTTGTTGCTATACACCAACCTGTGGAGTCGATACTGCGGCCGGATGCTTTCTCGCAAGCACTTTTAGCCTTGTGTGCTGCCACCGATGCTGAGATTCAGGTACAGCACTGTTTTTTAGGCATCATTCCGGTAACCTTTGTTGTTGCCAACAAATTAATTATCACTATGTCAACGCAGATACAAAGTACTGTTTGGGAAGCCAAGCGTGACGGTTTGATCGCCGCGAAGGGATACGCGGTAGAGACGTTGCGTGCCGGTATGGATTTTTCAGTGCAGATCAATCAGTTTTTGAGAAAACATCGATTGCCACCGCGCTTGCAGAGTCGACTGACAGTGTTTACGGTGAGCCAGTTAAGCTTATTTCCACCGGAAAGGCAGAAGCGCGCTAGGGAAGAACAAGAGCCGACGGCTGGCCCGGAAGAAAAACGCGTGCGAGTTGCCTCATCCGATGATCAGGCTGGAACCGACGCAGAGAATGCAGCTGTTCTAACGCTAAAGAGAAATTAGCACGGCAATCTTCGCTTAGCGTCGGTGATATCTCGCAATGCCATCCGAGCGAGGCGTTAGCTGCGCACGGGTGGGTGTTAACTCGGGTCGTTCGCCACGCAGTCCGTTTAAAAATATACCGTTCACCCTGAGCGGCGCGCAGCGCCGTCTCGAATGGGTGAACATTGACAAGAGGAACTATGCAGCATTTTTTGCCGAATAGTTACACTCTCATAATCCTGTAAAACGGATGATTTCTCTATGCCGCCAGCGTTTAGCTAGCGGCAGTAGGGCTAGCACACAGTTCTAGGTGTTAGCGAGGGTTCTTCTGCTTCGGGTGTTAACAAGGGTTGTGCTTCTGCAGCAACGGCTGGCGCATCAGCGGCACGTGGTGTTTTAAAAAATGCGATAACGGTATCCACAAGGCTGGTTTGTGTTACTTTTCGTTTTGCTATGGCATGTTCTGCTTGTTGTTTAAGCTTATTTATTGTGTTTACATCAAATCCCGCGAGTATCGTTAACGTTAGTGCGGGTTTGTCTTGGGCTAGCGTACGCTCTAAGGCGGTTTCGCCATGCGAATTTAACGGCAATAATGCCAAGTCTGGATTTACCTTCATTACATCATCTACGGTCTTTAAATCATTTTTTCTTATTGCAGTTTCGAGTGAGTTTAGCCAATGACATACGATGGATGAGTCTAGTTGGTCAGCGCGCTGACCCCGGTTGTTGGTTAAGAGTAAGTTACTGTTCTTTCTAATTAACAAATCTATTATCTGGTTTATGTTGCTAACCTGTGTGGCTAACTCAGTAACGACTGTGGCCGCACCTGCGTGTGAGGCGTAGTGTATGGCAGACGCTGCGCTGCGCCGTGCGATAACCGCAATATGTAACAGGGTATTGGCGGTTTTTGCTTCGCGGTGCGAGATTAAATTTGGGGTGCTATGCAATAGCGCAATGACTTGGTTTACGTCACCTGCTTTAACTGCAGTTTCAATGGATCGTTCGACGGTTTGCATGATAAGTCCCCTTTTATTATTCTAAGATACGTCAAAATCGTTGTCCCAATCGCCCAAATCATCCCTAAGTTGCCAGCATAGCATGGGATTATTAACCGAATATTAAGATTTATCGGGTGTTTGCTGATTTTAATACGGTGTGCCCCCGGACTACATGGGTTGCGGGGCTGATGTCATTACCCAAATAGATTGTAGTTTAGTAACGGATAGAGTAGGGACCGTTAAAGTTCCTGAGTTGATGGTAATGACCCAGAGGATAACGGATAAATTCTATTTATTAGCGGTCTCATAGATGGGCTTTCTTTTTTAAAGAAAGAAATCTCATCCGCTTGCGGGTGAGGCGAAGCGATGCGGAGTCCAGAGGGGAACTTATGCAATAACTTCGCTCTGGTCGCCGTCGCGCGAATTTATTTCGCGCAGGCGAACCAATCAAGGAAAAATCTCGGTCGCAAGCGACCGAGTTGTTGATGGGATGCTTACCGTTTGTGCTTTGTCAACATTGCGCACGCATTCAGAGTGATGCTACTAGCCCACTTTGAAATGAGCAAGGCGGGTTGGCGTCTACCAACATAAGCATGTATTAGACACACACGATTTTATTATTTGAGTGTCCGAATTGTTCAATGCTAATATCCGCTTAAACTACACAAGGAAGCGTGCCCATGCAACAAGCTCTCGCTACGACACAAACCGCCGCATTACTCACGCCAGCACCCAGCGATGAGTTCATCCACACATTGTCTGCTGCAATGAAAGAAGTTGCACGCAAAGCCTTGCCGATCACCAAAGCCAGAGCGTGGATGATCCTAACTAACGTTGTGACTGCAGTTACGATTGCCGAGATGGCAGATGACGCAATTATCGAGGCATACCCGCTCGCGCTCACCTCGCGCTTTGTGGTGGTGGGTTCAACCGTGGCCTTATTATATAGGTTGGCCACGTTCATAGGTAACTTAAACGGCGAAGTGCGGCGTTTGGAACAGGAGCAGCAACAGTCTGGTATGACGGATGCGTTAACGCAACAAATTCAAGCCAAACGCAAGGCTATCGTTAAGATGTTGCAGCATGCTTTTTTCCTGTCTGCGTGTCTTGCTACGGTGGCTGTACCTATCCTGTTACTGGAACGTCACCTATTGGTGGCGAGTGGCGTGAGTGCGTCGGTAGCAGAACAAGTCGATCGTTACAATCGAAGCTTCAGCCTGAGTGTATTGCCTGGTTATGGGTTCATTGTATTGATGCAGTTTTTTTTAGGTGTGGGCGATGTGAATAAAGCGGCGCTGATACGCAGCCTACAAAACATAATGACGGCTGCTTCGGTGTATCCTTTCGCCGTATCCTTGCGCGGTGGCATGTACGGCATAGGCGCAGCGCCTGCTGTGTCGACTACACTGTTTACTTTTGCATTCTTGGCGTTATATAGGCGTAAAAAATTCAGCACGCATCCCTTGTTTAGGCTGCCGCGTTTACGCGCGCAATGGCAAAGTGGCATGCAAGACTTGATTAAAGGTGCTAAAGGATTGCTGGCTAACGGCTGGCCCTTCATGCTGGAAGATGTGGTTAATTGGGGAATCCCCTTCATTACCGCGTGGTGCTTTGGTAAAAAGGATAAAGCCATGTTGCGCGCCATGTATTCCACCATACAAATCACCCCTTCCTGGTTGACGGTAACCATAGGCTACGGCTTAGGCATTAGGGCCTTGTTGTCGAATAAAATCGGCGCATTGCGCCAATATATAACGTTGGCGCGCAATACGTCTACAGAAGTTGATGTAATAAAAAGTAGTCCCGAATTTTTGCAACGCTTGCGCGAATTACGTTTGCTAATCAGTGCGATACGCTGGATAGGTCTAGTTGCTACCGGTGTTTTTTGCGTGGGGATAATAAGTTTCGCAACACCGCTAAATAGATTGATGCTGGGCGGTTCTACCGATAACAACAGTGATACCGTGCTGCGTCTTACCACGACTACTTTGTTTTTCAATGTAGGAACCATCATTTCGTCAGACATATATCAATCCTTTCCGGATAAACGCAGTTTACGTTATCCGGCGTTGGTCAGTTGTTCGATAGCCACTGCTTTCTTTATGCTGGCGCTAAGCTTGTTTTTTGGCGGAGAGAACCGTTTAGGTGGTTTGTGGCTTTTTGTTTTGCCGTTGGCCGCCATGGTGTTGTGTTATGGCATTCTCCATCGTGCGGTGGATCAGCGTATGTCGCTCATCGCCAATCAGCCTGAGTGGTTGCTGGATCCAGAACAACACACCCCAGTCAGCAATTCTACGCACGGCATTACGCAGTACTTGCCGAATTTACCTAACATAAGATTTTGGAGTAGCGAGGCATCCTCTCACGCCGAGTATAACGTAGCAGAACACCCTGCCTTCACTACGCATGCTGCGTCGGCTCATGTTTCTTCGCACTGCATCATGCATTATTTATCGAATTTGCGTTTTCCCAGAATAGAACTTTGGCGCCGTGCTGAGCCAATTAATGCTGAATTTACCGTAGAATTAGTACCAACAGATCAGTCTCGTCTACAGCGCTCCGTTAAATAATGTTTGCGTACCAAACTTTCGCTATTGTTAGTCACGCTCCTGAACTGATACCTCTCCGCGAATTTTAAAAGTATCCGTTCGTCCTCAGGGCGGCATTTCGAAGGATGAATGGATGATCTCCCTTCGTTTTAATAGACACTAATTTGGTAGACTTACGAGAGTCAACGAAGAGGCGTTTTAAATAATGCGAAAGACTAGGAAATACACGGCAGAATTGAGACAAGAAGCTATTAACTTTGCGCTAAGAGCACCGTCATGCGGTAATATACCCATTGCACTTCAAAATGCGCTTTTTGCATTTTTCAGTGTTCTCTACGCGATGGGTTTTCCCAAGGGGAGAACCGCGATTCTCCCCTTGGGTGACCGTGCGCACATACTTTGTATAGGTCTAAAAACAGGATATACCGCGCGACTTACCCATCAACGTTCGCATCTTGAAGTACGAGCGGTATATAATGCGAGGGATAATGCACGCAGGATGTGTGCATGTAAATACGCACAAATGCACACGTAAGATAACGCTGAACATTCTTGTCTGATGTGTCTCTCCTACCTTATTGATTCACCTCATGCAGATTTAAGTTTTGGATGCGCCACTCGTTATCCATTTTAATCAATAACATAGCCAGCAATTTTTCCCCTTGCTCAAAGTCAATTAAAATACCCACTTTCGCATAGTGTTCACCGTCTTTTGCTACTTCCTCAAATTGCACGATGCCTTTGTATTGCTGGACTTTCCCCTGCTGCTTAAACACGACTAACCCAGCGTCGCTACTGCCGTCGGCCAATATCTTCTGTAGCAGCGGACTCGCGTATTTGGCTATCACCTGTTTGTCCCAACCACTATCAACCATCGCCATGACCATGGGTTCGGTCAGTGCATTTAATTGCTTAAATTTACTTTGTATTAACCAATAACCTGCCCCACATAGGCCCGCAACAAGCAACACAATTAACACGATTTTTTTGGTTCTACTCAAGTGTTTTTCCCCTTTATTTTAACGTTACCCGGAACCACTTAATCATCAACCACATAGGTTCTTGCTAATATATCGCCAAAGCGCTGATTTTCTTTAGTGCACAGGATGATAATTAAACCCAGCAGATAAAAAAACAGGATATCAATGTAACGTGCCAAATTACGTAATAATGCTTGTTTTAAATCAATAGCAGCATAGGATTCACTGAGAACCTTGATATTCAAAAAATATTTGCCTGGCGTTTTCCCCGTTTTATACTCCATCACCGCAAGCAGGATAAAACAAAGCAATAAACCCACGGAAAGAGGCCAGCCCTGCAAGGAAAACGCGACGTTAAAGGTACCGAACGATTGTTCCCCCACACCGGCAATAAGGCTAAATAAACCCAAGCAGAGTATTTGAAAAATAACATCGATGATACCACTCACTATTCGTTTCCAGGCACTGGCAATAACATATGGCGTAGTATTCATGCTTCTTCTCTCCTGTACAAACTAGCGCTTAACACTGTGTCTACTGACGTGAGCCACTGACTGTGCCCAACAGCCTGGGTGCTGTGCCTCCACCCAGGCATGTACCGTGTCACGCAGATTACAACACAAGGCGTGACGCTCCTGCTTGCCGGAGGGCGCAAAGCCCAGACCACGGGTAAAAGACTCACGCCAAGGGTTAGCATTGCTAAATGCGAATAAACCATCTTGGCGTTCACCATCCTTGCTCTGTGCAATCTCCTCTAATTGGCCTAAACACGTCGTGTCTCCATGCACCAGACGTTGTATAAAATCGAGTATGCACGCGGTACGTTTAGAACTCGCGCTGGCATCTAAGCTTAAATAGGTCATGAGTGATTTATAGCTGGATGATTGTACCAAGTACTTACTAAATGCTGCACTTTGCAGGTGGCTCGCTGGATTCGTGTTATCCCCGGCGTCATAGCTTGGCGTGGCAAATTGCTGACTGATAGGATCAAAATACTGCGCGAGCACCGCCTTGGCGACATCGGCTTTGTCTTGCCCCACGGTCACTTGCTTGCGTGCACCGACTAAACTGGCGTAAGCCTTGTCATAAGTCGCATTCACATCAAAGACACCATCAGCCGCATAACAACAAAATTGAGCGGGATTTTCTTGTATAATGGCGAGCACAGCCAACATCCCACTTCTCGCCCTGCCCGCTTTACAATGCAGATAAACTGGCAAGCCTTGATCGCGGTAAGATTTGATCTTAGCTAGCGCTTCAACAACCAAGGGTGGGCTTATCCCCGCGGTGAAATCCGTCATTAGCATATGGTGATGTTCCACGCCGTTGTCTCGCCACTGGTTAGGCGAAACAATCGTTTTAAGCGCGCCGCTGCCAGCCAATTCAAAATAATCATTACAGGAAACCACCAAGCCACGCTGGCCCTGTGCGAGCGAAGGGAAATAGTCGCCCAATAGACTGGACAACATCTCGGTGTGCGGCAAACACCCTAGATAAATCCCATTGCGCACCTGCCCTGCGAGCACATCAAAACTATTCCACTCAGCATTATCCCGCCTCTCTTGCTCATTCGCCGGTGTGGTCGAGCGTATGGTGGTATTCAAATACGTAGCACCAAAACGCGCCGCCTTGAGTATTGACACACAGGGTGTTTGCCAATAAGGCGCGTACTCTGATTGGGTTATTTGTAATTCTCGCATAATGCCTCTCCTGGTTAAGTAAGGATTATTCTACCCCCAATGGGTTCTATCGTCATTTTCCACGATGACTTAAGTGTATCTAGCAGATGTGTCTACACCACTATGTAGGCATCCATTAGTTTTTTTAGGGAAAGATGAGCCCTCACGGAATAGCTACATCGACTCGCGCGCTCGCAGGCGTGTACACCGCTTAGGTCATGTTAGTCCTGCTGCACGTTGGATTGCACAATTCGATGTGTTTGTGTTGGCTTCACGCGCAGAAGGCTTAAGCTACGCATTGGTAGAAGCCATGATCTTAGGCATTTGTCCCGTGGCTACGCGTGTGGGCGGTATCGTAGAAGCAGTACAACACGAGCAAACTGGCTTACTCGTACCTAGCGAAGACAGCAAAGCATTAGCACTGGTCATAGCACGCTTGTATCACGATCCGCAACAACGCCAGCAGATGGCGCGCAACGCGCAAGCCACTGCGCGACAATAATTCACCGCAACGACCAAAGCCACACAGCTGTTACAGCGATTTGAACAACTACTGGAAAAACGCTAGCGCACTCATACAATCAGGAGAAATTAAACGAAGTCTAATGCACATGTCCAATGATAGCTGATACAATCGGCTGTCAATGCGGTGGCAATGTTGAATCAAGGATGGATTCAGTGGCAAGGATGATAAATAGCATACAAATAGCATCGATTGTGCAAACGGTGGGCCTGTTATTGCTACTGTGGTTAAGTCCACTTCTTTTTGCAGCTGCGGCTCCATCCATCGGTACATTTATCCAACAAGTCATAGAGAATAACCCTGGAATACAAGCAGCAGAAGCTAACATCACAGCGGCAGAGGCCCGAACTCGGGCAGCAGGTTATCCTATCTATAACCCCGCATTAAATACCCAACAACAAAATGGATTAGAAAATCAATCTTATATTGAAATTGATCAAACGATTGACTGGATTAATAAGCGTGGCGCTAGGGAACAAGTAGGCATAGCCAATGCACAGGTAGCAAAAGCACAATTAGCCGATTTAAGGCAACAACTTGCTACACAAGTGTTGGGTGCATTAGCCAAATATCAAGCGGAGCAACAAGCGCTTGCTTTGGCCAAGGAGCGTACGTCGTTATTACAGAAATTTGTAGTGCTTACAACCAAGCGTTATAAGAGTGGGGATATTACACGCATTGATTTGGACTTGGCACAGTTAGCACTGTCAGAAGCAATAACCCAACAAGCTGACACAGAGGTAAGTGTAAACCATGCATTGCAAATATTAAGGGCCATAACGGGCTTTACTCAGATGGATGGGCCTGGGTTACCTTCTCAGTTACCCACATTAACGACACACAGTATCGATAGTGATATCGATGATTTAATCAAAAAATTACCCGCGGTTTTAGTCTTAAACCAACAATATCAATCTGCACGCGCACGCATAAAGGTAGCCGAACGTGAACGTTATCCTGATCCCACGATCGGTATTCAAGGTGGTAAGTCGTCCAGTGAAGGCCAACATAAAAGATTAGTGGGTTTAACACTGAGGATGCCGTTGTTTGTGCGTAACCCTTATAGGGCCGAGGTTGATGCGGCGAATTCTAGTGCCATAGAAGCAGAGGGCAAACGTGCTGATGTCATTCGCCAAGCCAAAGCAGGCATTAGGAGCAGTGCTGAACGGTACCAGATCCTTTACCATGCGATGCAGCAATGGCAACAGGCTGCCGGTGGTCCCTTAAATGAAGGGATGAAACTTATCGAACAATTGTGGCAAGCCGGAGAAATAAACTCTATTGATTACATCATACAATTAAAGCAACGGATTGATAGTCAGATTGCTGGTGTCGAATTAAAAGGCCACGGCTGGCAAGCATGGGCAGAATGGCTGAGAGCCTCAGGCCAAACGGATAAATGGTTGCAATTAAAGCCATTACGATTAGGAGAGCAATAGTGCAAGGAAAATTAAAAGCAAGGTACATCTTGGCAACCCTTTTAGCAGGATTAACGTTGACACATATTTGCAGCTACGCAGCTATTAAAGGAAAAAATTCCACAGAGGAAAAAGTGCTTGTGCTTGACTCGGCTTCTCTGAAAATGGCTGATATTCAAATCGTCACCTTACAACCCCGGGTACTCAACTATTTAATATCTGCGCCTGGCGAAGTCGTTCCCAATGCGAACCTCACCGCAAAAGTAACCACGCGGGTTCCTGCCCAAGTCATAGAACGGTATGTACAAGAAGGACAGCATATACGCGCAGGCCAACCACTGGTTGATCTTTCCAGTGTAGATATGGCCACAGCACAAGGTGATTTATTGTTAGCGACGCAGGAATGGCAGCGGGTTAAACGCTTAGGCAGAGATGCTATATCAGCAAAGCGCTTTGCAGAAGTTCAAGTGGCTTATCAACATGCTTATTCCACTGCATTGGCTTATGGGATGACAGAAGCGGAAATTAATGAAATATTGAGAAAGCAAAAACCATCCACTGCAAACGGTGAATTTAAGTTACTTGCCCCGCGCGATGGCATAGTGTTTAACATCCATTTTACAGAAGGCGAATTGATTGAAACGGGACGGACACTGTTGCAAGTTGTGGAAGAATCTACGGTGTGGGTTGATGCCAATTTATCCCCTGATCTGGTGCATACGGTGAAAGTGGGTGACAATGCCCGTGTGTCAGTGAGTAACCGGATGGTAACAGGCAAGGTGATTCAAATTCACCATCAATTGGATGAAACAACACGTACACGCTCTATACGATTGGAAGTTCCTAATACGGATGATCTTCTACATCCTGGGCAATATGTCAATTGCCAAATCGAATCAGGCCAAACAAAACACGTACTCGCACTGCCCGTTGATGCCATTTTAAGAAAAGACGATGGAAATTGGGTGGCCTATGTTGAAAAGCAACCCGGGGAATTTCAGCAAGTTGAAGTCACAATGGGTGAAGTGATTGATAATCAAGTCATTATTGAAGGGATAGCGCCAGGGACACGCGTCGTTACCAAAGGTGCCTTCTTCGTGCATGCAGAATTAAATAAACAAGGGGTTAAATCGCAGGCGCACTGAGGATAGTTGGAGTTAATGACACGTATGTTAGATAAATTAATAGATTTCTCCGTCAATAACCGTTTATTAGTTCTACTCGCATTGTTGGCAACGATGCTCGCTGGGACGATGATACTGCCCAAGCTTAGCTTAGATGCTTTTCCTGATGTCACCAACATTCAGGTTGTTGTCAATACGGCAGCACCAGGACTTGCTGCTGAAGAAGTGGAACAACTACTTTCTTATCCTATCGAAGCCGTTATGTATTCACTCCCTGACATTGAAGAAGTGCGCTCTATTTCTAAAGTGGGGTTGTCGGTTGTTACCGTGGTTTTCAAGGATAATGTCAATATTTATTTTGCTAGGCAGCAAGTATTTGAACGCCTACAAGCAGCACGGGAAAGGATACCCGCTAACGTGGGCATACCTGAAATGGGTCCAAATACCTCAGGTCTTGGTCAAGTTTTTCAATATATTTTGCGCACGGATGATCCCAAAAAATATGATGCTATGGCACTACGCGGTTTAAATGATTGGGTGGTTAAACTGTTATTAATACCGGTGGATGGTGTAACCAATGTTTTATCGTTTGGCGGTCAAGTACGTCAATACCAGGTACAAGTCGATCCCGCGCGCTTACTGGCATATCATCTTACGATTGAGGATTTAGTCAATTCCATTGAAGCCAATAACCATAATGCCGGTGGGTGGTATTTAGATCGCGGTTCTGAACAATTGACGGTACGTGGCTTGGGGTGGGTACGCAGTGGAGACGATGGGTTAAAAGACATCGCGAATATTTCCATCAAAGACGAAGATGGTGTAGTCGTTAAAGTTCACAATGTAGCACAAGTGGTTTATGGGAGTGAAATACGTCAGGGTGCAGTTACCATGACGGAACGTAATGCAAAGGGTCAAGCTAAGCCAATGGGGGAAGTCATCGCAGGCATCGTATTAAAACGCATTGGTACCAATACCAAAAAAACCATCGATGGCATCAAAGCCGTATTGCCTCTCATCCAAAAAACCTTGCCTCCAGGCGTACACTTAGAGCCCGTATACGATCAAGCGGATTTAATTCAACAGGCCGTTCATACCGTTGTTAAAGCACTGCTAGAAGCATTTGTTTTAATTTTTGTGATATTGCTACTTTTCCTGATGAATTTACGCGCTACGTTGCTTGTGCTTATCTCCGTACCTATTTCAGTAGGGCTTGCGTTGATGGCAATGGCGTGTTGGGGACTGTCTGCCAATCTCATGTCACTCGGCGGTTTGGCCATTGCCATTGGGATGATAGTAGATGGTTCGGTTGTAATGATGGAAAATATTTTTCACCATGTGGAGCAATCGGGTGCTGATCATTCCTCTAGTCAAGCTAATAATGCGAATGCAGATCCGACTGCGACTATCGCCGCAAGCAATCATACTATTCCCGTCCGCATTCAAGCAGCAGCGCGTGAAGTAGCGAGACCGGTTTTTTATGCGGTATTAATTATCATGGTGGTTTTTACCCCGCTATTTAGTTTACAAGGGGTTGAAGGCAAGCTATTTCATCCAATGGCCATCAGTATTGTGTTATCCATGTTTGCTTCTATTGTAGTTGCGATAATGATTATTCCAGCGTTATCTACCTATGTTTTTACATCAGCGCTCAAGCATCGTGAAAGTCCTGTGTTACGGCCTATCATGCACCATTATAAAAAAATACTTACAACCGCATTAGCACGCCCTAAACCCATTATTGTGGGTGTAGTGACGTTGTTTCTCATCTCACTCCTGGTATTGCCTTTTTTAGGCACTGAATTTATGCCAGAGCTTGAGGAAGGTACGCTCAATATCCGCATCACCCTCGCCCCTTCAGCGAGTTTAGAAACAGCACTTAGCGTTGCGAATAGACTAGAGCAAGAAATCATGACTTTCCCTGAGGTTTCTTATGCGTCAAGTCGTATAGGTAGACCAGAGCTAGGGTGGGATCCTGACTCGGTTTCGAATATTGAACTTTACGTTGGCTTAAAATCTATAAAAGAATGGACTTCTGCAAACAATCGCCAAGCGTTACAACATTTAATGCAAAAGAAAATGTCGGTTTATCCAGGGTTACTTTTTGCTTTTTCGCAACCTATCGCTAACCGTGTCGATGAATTGCTTTCCGGAGTACGAGCACAATTAGCCATAAAATTATTTGGCCCTGATTTAGCTATGCTTGCTGAGAAAGGGAAAGAAATTGAGGATGTTGTCAAAGCGGTTAAAGGAACGCGTGACGTTGCAATGGAGCAAATTACTGGGGAAGCACAGCTGGTTATTAAACCCAACAGGGAAGCGCTCATGCGCTATAGCATTTCAGTGGAACAAGTCATGTTATTAATTTCTGATGCCATTGGCGGTAAAAAGGCGGGACAGGTTATCAAGGGCAATGAACGGTATGACATTTACGTTCGCCTAGGTAAGCCTTATCGCGACAGTGTGGAATCCATCAGTAATCTTATTCTACTATCGCCTAAAGGAGGTTGGGTGCGCTTGGGCGATGTCGCTACTGTGAAGCTTGAGTCTGCGCCACCACAAATTCGCCGTGATGACGTGCAGCGACGCGTGGTGATTCAAACCAATGTTGAAGATCGTGATATGGGTAGTGTTGTGTCTGAGATACAACAGAAAATTGAAAAGCAGGTTAAGCTACCTACGGGTTATTCATTAATTTATGGCGGACAATTTAAAAACCAGCAACGTGCGCAAGCACGATTAATGATTGTTGTCCCCCTATCTTTAGCCCTCATATTTTTACTTTTGTATTTTGCGTTTGCTTCGATTGGACAAGCACTTCTCGTTATGATTAATGTACCGCTTGCACTGATTGGCGGTATTTTCGCTTTGTTTATCTCAGGGCAATATCTTTCTGTTCCGGGTTCTATTGGATTTATTGCGCTGTTTGGTATTGCCGTCTTAAATGGCGTCGTTTTAGTGAGTGCGATTAACCAAAATAAACAAACAGGAATGCACATAGATGAGGCTGTCTTTAGTGGTGCAGTATCACGCTTGCGTCCTGTGTTAATGACTGCATTTATTACCGCATTAGGCTTAATCCCTATGTTATTAGCACGTGGCATTGGCGCCGAAATTCAGCGCCCTCTTGCAACGGTCGTAGTAGGCGGATTAATTTCATCAACAGCACTGACTTTGTTAGTGTTGCCGGTTCTTTACGCGTATTTCTTTAGATATAGTCGTACTTCAAAATGCGAACTTTGATATCTCCTCATGGTGAACGGATAGAATTACTGCAACCACGATGCTATGCGTTGCACGAGTTTCTCAATACCTTGATGCGCTTGGTGAATAGAGGAAGTCAGCATATAGGCTGGCGTCGACACCACGCGGTATTTTTCATCAACGACAATTTCATCCCCGGCACACGCACGATACACCCCACCCATCGCTTCTACTTGCGTAATTAAATCCGGGTTATTGCCGATCGTCAGCTGCACGCCAGGACCACAGATGCTGGGAATCAATACCGGTGCAATACAAATGAAACCCAAGGGCTTGTTAGCCTGGTGCATGGCTTTAGCAAAAGCGAGCACTTCGGGTTGCACCGTCATATCAGTGCCGCGACTGGCAAAATCGGATAGGTTTTGCGCCACGCCAAAACCACCCGGAAAAATCAACGCAGAAAAGTCCGCAGGATTAGCTTCACTTACGTCATCAATAGCGCCACGCGCGATGCGTGCGGATTCTTCGAGTACGTTGCGTTGCACGTGTGTTTGTAATTGCTTGGTAATAGGGTGAGTGACGGCTTGTTGTTTATTCGGAGCCAATGCACGGTACGCAATGCCCGCTGCATCTAGCGCCAACAGGGTGAGTACGGCTTCGCCAATCTCGCTACCATCTAATACGCCACATCCGGCTAACATCACGGCTACTGTTGTCATCTGTTCTCTCCTTCGTTGAGACGTTGCCATTATGCTTATATTCGTGGCGAACCGCCAGGACTAGCTATCACCCGGAGGTATTTGCCATAATGCCGGACACAATAATGATGCAAGGATGAACCCATGTTGACCTCTATGTTTTTAATTTTTACCGGTGCAGCCATCATTGCAACCTTGGCCTTATTCACTCGACAGTCATTATTGATCGCGTATATTGCCTTGGGCGTACTCATTGGCCCCTCTGGCTTGCAGTGGATTAATCAGCCGATATGGATTCAGCAAATCGGTGATATGGGCATTATTTTTTTGTTGTTTTTATTGGGGTTGCATCTGCAACCACAACACTTGCTTGAATCTTTACGTAAGACAACCGTAGTCGCCATTTTTAGCTCTCTTTGTTTTTTTGTGCTGAGTGCCGGCATTGCGCTGTCTTGTGGTTTTAGTCCACAAGACAGTTGCGTGATTGGCATCGCCATGATGTTCTCCAGCACCTTAATCGGCTTGAAATTATTACCCACCACCGTATTGCATCACCAACACACCGGTGAAATCATGATCTGTGTGTTACTGCTGCAGGACATCATCGCGATCGCGGTGCTGATATTTTTAGGCGGCGCACACAGCCACGCCAGTGCACTGGCTTTCTTACGCATGCTGTTAGAATTACCTTTACTGATTGCACTAGCCTATGGATTCCAACGTTTTGTCTTTATTAAATTGTTAGTGAAATTTGATGGGATCAAAGAATTTATCTTTCTGCTATCCATCGGTTGGTGCTTAGGCATGGCTGAGCTCACGGAGTGGCTGGGTCTATCACGTGAATGCGGCGCCTTCATCGCAGGGGTGGTGCTAGCCCAAGAACCGGTTGCACAATATATTGCGGAAAGCCTCAAGCCACTACGTGATTTTTTCTTGATTTTGTATTTTTTCTCGATTGGCGCGCGTATGCAACTGGCAGAAGCCATCACCGTGCTAAAACCAGCGTTGTTACTTGCCGGGGTATTGCTCTGCGCCAAACCTTGGATCTTTGCCAAGCTATTGCAATGGACCAAAGAATCCAAATCGGTTGCCACCGAGGTCGGCATACGCTTAGCACAAGGCAGTGAATTTTCACTACTAGTCGCCTACATCACCAGCAGTCCCGGCTTAGCCTTGCTGAGCGAAACCGGCTCGTCACTGATCCAAGTCACGACACTTTTCACCTTTATTGTCTCGTCCTATTGGGTTGTTTGGCGCTACCCTACACCCATCGCATTCAATGAACGGCTACGCCGCGATTAATTATCACGCAGATCCAACATTTTTGCACATAGGTCTTGACTTGTTTACATTTGCGGTGCAACTTGCACGAGTGTCGTGACTATACCGCTAGCAGCGGTGTGTCTCGCGCACAGAACTGGCTGCCACCCCCCACGGCTTGGCGCGGGGTATGTTGTTCAATCGGGAGTACCTATGGACTTTATCGCAATCCTTATCTGTTTAGCACTGATCCGTTTTACCCAATGGCACAACACGATTTCTTGCTCACGCTTATGGGGCGAAAGAAACATACGCTTGCTACAAGAACGGTTACAGCTGCAAGATACGCGACTACTCATGGCAATTTTGCTGTTACTACCATGGCTCATTGTCACTCTTATCTACTACAGCCTTATCAGCAGAGACAGCGGTCTGTTATTAACATTGTGCGCCAAGAGTACGGTGTTGTGGTTTAGCTTAGGCAGCTATGTGCTGCACGAGCGGCATACCGATGTCACACCAACGATATGGTTTTATACCCTGCATCACCGTTTATTCGCGGTATTGATTTGGTTTGTGCTGCTAGGTCCCTGTGGGGCCTTACTGTATCGCTTGACGATGGATCTGTATACGCTGACGCAAGAGACGAATCACCCACTTGCTACCCAGCAGACACTGTTGCAACGCGGGGTGGCCTTGTTGGATTGGATACCGGTACGTATCACGCTGTTGTTGTATGCGCTAGCAGGTAATTTTGGTGATGGCATTCACTTCTTGCTACAGCATTGTTTCGCTAGACCAGCAGACAATATTCAGGTGTTGGTCGCTGGCGCACAAACCGCGTTTGCCATACCCAACGACGCCGACACCCCATTGGATATCGAGCAAATCATGCATGTGACGCGTCTGGTCGAGTATGCGATTGTGATACTGGTAGGTGTCATTGGCATCTTCAGCTGCGGCGCATGGGTATATGCGCTCATATACGGCTAGAATACCCCCAGCAGTCTCTAACACCGTGTGCATCAAATAATCCTTCTAAATAGATGTTATCTCGAGTTATATACCGCTCGTACTTCAAGATGCGAATGTTGATGGGGGAGTCGCGCGGTATACTTTGTTTTGACGACCTGTACACAGTAAATTTGCGCGCGGTCACCCAAGGATCGATACGCGATTCTCCCCTTGGGAAACCCCATCGCGTAGAGAACAAGCATCAATCTTACTGTATCAACTCAAAGGCCTAGCCTTTGGCGATAAGGGCTACATCAGCAAAAAATATTTCAAGAGCTATATGCTGCAGGACTTAAGCTGATTACCCGTAAACGCAAAAATATGAAATCAGAAGTGATGTCGTTTTACGAGCAACAGTTACTTAATCAACGTGGAATAGTTGAGACTGTCATTGGGCATCTTAAGCATCATTATCAAGTGTGGCATACAAGGCATCGGTCGGTATTAAATGCAATGACACACCCAGTCTCTGCGCTAGCTGCGTATGCTATCGAACCGTTGAAAATTTCAGCCATTAAGTTGCTGGCGGGCATCGCATCAAAACGTGAAACTGGGGTAGATTTAAATCTAACCAAGGCATAAACTGATCAATGTTTAGGTGTCTTGCCCTGATTAGGGTGTCGACTAGCATATACTTACAATCAGTTATAACGCCATATGTAAAAGTTTAGGTAGCTGGCAAATAGGAACCATAATAAATATAGAATCATGAGCAACGAGACGAATCTTATCTTCCGGTAAGCTAGCCAAATTAGCATGCCGACCAAAATATTCATGCAGATCAAAATCAGGATGGAAAGTCCGGTCAAGTGATAGTAAAAAAACAAAGGCGTCCAGCTCCAGTTTAAAATGAGTTGGATCACATATAATGTTTTGATAGATCTGAGTTTTGGAAATGATGGTGCACGCCAAATGAGCCAGCCGCAAGCTCCAATAGCCCCGTACAAAATAGTCCAAGCAACCGGGAACACATAATTTGGAGGTGTCATGGATGAACGATTTAAGGTGCCATACCAAGTACTAATCGCTGGTTTAGTGAAAGAACCGATGATTGAGCCAATCGCTATGAGTGCCACAATCCAGATGATTAAAGAGAGATAATTTTTATTTTGCATCCGCTACCTCATTATTAATTTTGATGGCTCCTCACCAGACTTTGTGGGTCATTTAGCGTTAAATTACTAGTCGTACCTACCGTACTACCAACATAATCAATATCAATTCAGCTAAGCGCTTTCATCTCAAATCAAGTGCATCTGCCGATCCCTTATGGTAAAGCAGTTTCGTCAAAAATCGTTACCAACGTTCAACAGATGCGACTACAGACTATCCTCGATGTGTGCCAAAACTCAAGGGTTTTGTGTATAAAAAGACAAATTTTTTTCAGAATGACCCAAAGTACATTGAGGTGATAATTGACCTCTGTAGCTAAACAATTTTCGCTAAGCTGGAATGCCATTGATGGCATCATGCAACGTGCAGTGAAGCGTGGACTAAAGCGTCGCGAAGTTGCAGAATTAACAGGTTTGCACATTGATGAAACATCGTTTAAGACAGGCCATGATTATGTATCTGTTGTTTCAGAACAAAGACGTGTACTGTATGTCGCTGATGACAGAAAAAGTGAAAGCTTAGATGCCTTTTGGCAGGGGGTAAATCAAGATTAAAAGCTAATATTCGTAGTGTTAATATGGATATGTGGCCTGCGTTTATTAAATCGGTTAAAACCTATGTTCCAGATGCAGATAATAAGATAGCGTTTGATAAATTCCATGTTGAAAAACGCCTTAATGGCGTTGTTGAAAAGGTCCGTAAACAAGAGAATAAGCAACTGCTGTTGCAAGACGACAAGCGTCTTAAAGGAACTAAATACGATTGGTTGCGTAATGCGAATATTACAGATGGTCGTGCACGCAGAGACTTTAATCAGCTAACAAGAAGCGTACTTAAAACATCTAGACCTGGGCGATAAAAGAATTAGCGATGACATTATGGCATTACAGCTGTTATGGTTGGGCTATGTCAGCTTGGAAGAAATGGTTATCATGGGCATGCCGTTCTCGCTTAAAACCAATGCAAAAGGCAACCAAGACTATCAAGAAATATCAGTGGGGTATAATCAATGTCATATTATTTAACACCAGCAATGGTTGTGCTGAATCTATGAATGCCCAAATTCAAAGGATCAAACGAAGTGCTTGTGGATTTAGAAATAAAGACCGATTTAAAACTGCAATTTACTTTCATCTTGGCGGATTAGATTTATATCCAACGGCGATGAGAAGATAATGTCACCCACTCGATCAGGGGGAGAGCCGGCGCAGTTCAACAACGCCACCAATATATGGTATCGAATTAATGCCAGCGGCAAATCGTTCGACATTATTGAGCAAATAAACGGGCTAGGCTGGATTAACTCGCACAAACTAAACAAGGAAAAACAAGGTGTTTGTTGTATGGAACATGACCGCGGGTGGATTAATGCTTGTCATGCGGCTAAAAAACTGGCATACTCCTATTCAGCTTACTATTTACGCAGTGGCGTAAGTTAAGTGGATGACATAGATAGAAACTCAGTTTGCTGTTTGTAAAAGCCGATGATCAATGATCTTGGTGTGCTCTAAAAGGCAAAACATAATAACAATAGGAGTTTGCCGTGCAATGTGATGGCTTAGGTGCGATAAATTCTTTACGCTTCGGTGTAAAGACCTCTGTGCATGCGCTGGGTAGTGTGTTGCATCTGCCAGTTTTGTTACTACATACGATTAACAACCTCTGTATTTACCCCCCCGTATTTGTCGTTAACATAATCGTGGATTTTTGCCACTACTGTTTCAGCAGACCTCATTCCGTAGTGCAATCGCTTTATGTTGCCGCGTATTTGCATCGACGCTGCGCGACCCGCGAGCTAACGTTTGGGACAACAATATAATGATGATAGTTGCGGGATACATAGTTTTACTGAGAGTAGAGCATAACCAGTGTTATGAGGGCTCTAGTTCGGTTTAAGTCTATTACACGCAACAGGCTCGTTAGGTGGGTCATCTGCCAGGGAAATGGTACAAAAGTGCATTTGCTTTTGCATGACTAAGCATGTGATAGTTAGAATTTTGTTGGTAGAAATTTGTTGCAAGTGGATGGAAATATAACTATGAAAATATTGGCGAAAATCCCCCCTTTTTTGCGTTTACTTGCTTTCGTGGAAATGTGGGAACGGTTTAGTTTCTACGGGTTGAGTTTATTGTTGATTTTGTTTTTAACCCATGAGCGTGGTTTTGAGGACCACGTGGCTTACTCGCTCTATGCGTTGTACATGGGGACCACGTATTTTGGACCCATCCTGGGTGGGTTTCTGGCCGATCGCGTGTTTGGCTACCGTAAGATGGTGCTCATCGGCGGTATCGTGATTTCCTTAGGGCATTTCATGATAGGAATGATTGCGGTTAATTTTGAATTTATGTATCTGGGTTTAGCCTTGGTGGCGGTCGGAGTGGGAATGTTTAAGGGTAACATCACCAATTTATTGAGTGCCTGTTATCAAGACTCTGAGAATCCCAAAGAACGCGAACGCGGGTTCACGATTTTTTATGTGGGCATTAACATTGGTGGTGCTTTCGCGCCTGTACTGTGTAGCTATACCGGAGATTTTTTAGGGTGGGGTTATGCGTTCGGTATGGCAGGTTTGTGGATGCTTACTGGGCTCATCTTCTTTGTGCGTTATCAACGTCTGTTAGGCCAGCACGGTTTACCACCGGCGGCGTATTACACTTGCAGCCGTTTTTTTCAGCGTTATGCCGTTCCGTTGATGGTGGCTATTTGCATCGCTGTCAGTTTTGGGGTTGCGGTGGCATTGAAAAACAGCACGCATTTATCCAACATTAAAGAGGTGTTGGCCTTCATTACCGTCGTGGTGTGCGCTTCTATTTTGCTGCGTGTTGCCCCCAAAGAAAGAGCGCGGGTGGTCGTCATTATCCTATTAGCCATATGCATGATGTTGTTTTTCGTGTTGGAAGAGCAATTGGGTGGTATGTTGACGTTGTTCGCCAAACGCAATGTTGCGCATGAAATTTGGGGGCTATACATTTCTCCGGGTTCCGTGCAGGGTCTTAGTCCCATGGTGATCATTGTGTTTGGTTTATTGATTGCGCCGGTGTTCGCACGTTGTGATTTGCGTTTTTCAATTTGGCGTTTGGTGTTGAGTTTCGTTTGCTTAACCCTGAGTTTCTTTTTGTTGTATACCAGCTGTTTAGGTGCGAACGCACAAGGTATCACGAGATTAGGTTATCTGTTGGTAGCGGTTGCCCTGATCGGGGTGGGTGAAGTACTGATTTCGCCGCTGATTTTGAGTTTGGTGCCATTACTTGCACCGCCGCGTTTTCGTGGGACGCTGATGGGTTTGGTGATGGTCTCCTATGCGTTTTCAGATTTAGCGTATTATATTTTTGCGAAGTTAATTTCTGTGCCTAAATCAAATGGGGTGATTGATCCACTGCAATCATTGGGGATTTATCAGAATGCATTTTTTAACATTATTTTTTATAACTTGATCATAATTGTCATGATTTTGTTAGTGGCCAAGTTTATGCATAAAGTCATCACTCAGCCTGCGTTGCTAGAGCGGGACGCATAAGTTAAGCCGGACTGGAGAAAAATAGCACATGCCACTGAAAATACTTTGGTTGTAATGGGGTGCTGCTATTGTAGTATCGATGTAAATAATGTATCTATTTAGCAAAATTTCAAGCGACGAAAGTCTGCTAGAAAAAAAAACAAATAGTTCCTGTAGCGATAGGGATTCTCAAGGGGGGAATCGTGATTCTTCCCTTGAGCCACTGCCAAGCCCGGTGTTGCTGGGCGAGGCGGTTAGGGATAACTAAACTAGCCATTGAGACAAAGTAGGGGTAGTGCAGTCATACTGCATTTTTTATTCTGAAATTATTGTGTTATTGGCACATTAGCGCGTATAAGCTCAGGGGTACATTGCAAACGACGCGCTGTAAATGATTGAGGGCTTATGATAAAGAATGATGATTTACCTGAATTGACGTTAAGGGGTTGCATCATAGCCGCGTTGCTGACGGTGGTGTTTACCGCCGCAAATGTGTACTTCGGGTTAAAAGCGGGGCTTACTTTTGCTACCTCTATTCCCGCCGCCATTATTTCCATGTCAGTACTGCGTTTTTTTAGCAAATCGAACATTCTAGAAAATTGCACCGTGCAAACATTTGCGTCTTCGGCTGGGACGATAACCTCTATTATCTATGTATTACCCGCGTTGATCATGTTGGGATATTGGTCGAGTTTCCCGTATTGGCAGACCGCATTGCTTTGTGTGATAGGTGGTGTGCTAGGCGTGATGTTTACCATCCCGCTGCGACGTACATTGGTGGTGGGTTGTGATTTACCGTATCCCGAAGGTGTGGCTGCCGCTAAGGTGTTAGCCATAGGTAATGATCAGCAGGCTGGAAATCACTTGCCGCGTACGGATGCTAAAGATATTTGGTATGGCACAGTGCTTTCGGTATTGTTCCCATTGTTCAGCGCTGGTTTTGGTTTGTTGGGGGAGACCTTACGTTGCTTTTTTACGGCTGGCGGCATGGTCTTTGGTTTTGCCATGCAATATTCCCCGGCACTGATGGGAGCAGGTTATTTAATCGGTATACGTGCTGGGTTAGCCATCTTGTTGGGTTTGGTGATCAGTTGGGGTATCGCTGTGCCTTATTTCTCGAGTTTGCAGGCATTACCTGATGCCGGATCGTTGGTCGACATTGCTTATAAAATATGGTCGACTAAATCCCGCTTCATTGGGGTGGGTGCTATGGCTGTTGCTGCGGTGTGGACGATTTGTTCGTTATTGCCGGCTTTGCTACAAGGTCTACGTTCTAGCATACGGGATTTGCGTTTACATAACGCGAATAAGGCACAAAAAATTGTACGTACGGAACGTGACATACCGATCACGTATGTGTTGGGTATATCCTTGCTCTTGATTATTCCCACGTTCTTGTTATTTTACTATTT
This sequence comes from uncultured Gammaproteobacteria bacterium, assembly GCA_964646995.1. Taxonomy (GTDB): domain Bacteria; phylum Pseudomonadota; class Gammaproteobacteria; order CAZYIF01; family CAZYIF01; genus CAZYIF01. The sequence goes on along the minus strand of CAZYIF010000002.1, from coordinate 38,890 downwards.
TATTCAACATGCACATTTACCCGTGGCCGGTGTGACGATGTTAGGTTTGGTTATTGCCTGCACGGTGTTTGTGTTTGTGTTGGGATTTGCAATTGCGACGGTGTGTGGCTACATGGCGGGGATCATTGGTTCCTCCTGTGCGCCTATGTCGGGTATTGCCATCTTAACCATTTTGTGTTCGGCCTTACTATTGGTTTACTTTTTTAATCACTGGGTGCCGGGTTATTCGGTGGAATTAACCGGAAAGTCGCTCATGGCTTTGGGCATTTTCATGGGATCTTTTGTGACGGCCATTGCCGCCATTTCTAACGATAATTTACAGGATTTGAAAACTGGGCAAATTGTTGGGGCCACGCCATGGCGCCAACAAGTGGCATTGGTATTTGGTGTGTTAGCGGGTGGTATGGTCATTCCTTCCATTATCACCTTGATGTACCAAGCCTACGGTTTTTTGGGTTCTCCTATGCCAAGACCGGGAATGGATCCTACCGCAGGACTGTCTGCACCACAGGCCGCGATGATGACCGAGTTAGCGCGTGGGATCGTGTTGCAACACGGGCAGTGGGGGTTGTTGGGTGTAGGTGCGTTGATCAGTACCATGTTCATTGCGGTTGATGTGTTAGTGTTTAAACCATTGCGTTGGCCGCGTTTATCCGTTCTGGCCGTGGCTATGGGTTTGTATCTGCCTATACATATTGATTTGGCCATAGTACTCGGTACGGTGATTAGTTATGTGGTGAGGCGCAAGCTACATCGGCAATACGGTGATGCGGAAGATGAAATCATGTGTAGGGAGCATCGCGGTACGTCGTTTGCGTCGGGCTTAATCTTGGGTGAGACCTTATTAGGCATTGTGTTTGCAGGGGTGATTGTTACGACCGGCGATTCACATCCATGGTCGTTCGTTGGTGCTAATTTCGCACCGATTGCCTCGGTGTTAGGCTTGGTTGTGTTTACTGGACTGTGCTGGCGTTTCTATACGTATATCGTGCGTTAGCGCGGTAACTTACTACAAGTACACGGCGATGAGTTCACCTACTTTTTTGCGCAGATGCACCTTGCAACTGATGCTGCGCTTGACTTGCAGTGACATGAGTTGGGCCTTGGCGTAGAGATTGCGGGTAAATGCGGTGTCATGATTGGAAATGATGACGGGGATGCCGCGGTTCGCCAGTTGTTCCGCTTGTTGGGCGAGAATAATCTGTTGCTCCATTCCAAAGACATTTCCCGGGTTATACGCGGTAAAGTACGCGGTGTCTGTCAAAGGCACATAAGGGGGATCACAGTAGACAATATCTCCTGGCTTAGTCTTTTGTAGAATTTGCAAAAAGTCTTTACGCACGAATTGTGCTTTTTTAGCTTTTTTTGCGAAGTGTTGCATTTCTTGTTCCGGAAAATACGGCTTGGCGATGCAACCAAACGGTACGTTAAACTCGCCCTGTTTGTTATAGCGGCACAAGCCATTAAACGCATGTCGATTGAGATAAATAAACAGTTGTGCGCGTACCCACGGATCCGTCGAGTGATTGAAGGTGTGGCGCATGCTATAAAAGTGTTCCTTATTATTTTTCTTTTTTTCAAACAGATGGCGACAATCCTCGATGAAGAGTTGGCTGTTGGTTTTGAGTATCTGATACAAATTAATTAAATCGGGATTGATGTCATTGAGTAAATTGCGGGTGTAGTCTGTGTTAAGGAAGACCGCGCCAGAGCCGGCAAAGGGCTCGACCAAACGTTTGCCGGGAGGCAATAGGTCTTGCAGATGCCGTATGATTTGGTATTTATTGCCTGCCCATTTAAGGAAGGGTCGCATATCGCTCTCTACTTAGTAATGAATTCGCTATTATGCTAAAAAAAATGTAATTATTCAGCAAATTTGCAAAGCATTGTGCGTTAAAACGCGGTGCCTTCTTTGCGCGATCGGGATTCTGCAGGGGAGAACCGTGATTCTCCAAAATCTTAAGGGTGCAATTATCATTTATCCTGGCACGTGTTTTGCTTAGTTTTATACAGTTATAGCGTTAACGAGCGAACTATTTATGACAACGAGCAAACAACCGACTCTATCTGGATATAAAGCATTGACTTACTGGCTTGAACATCTTCCCTTTGGGGAGCAAGGCAGGGCGATGCAGACTATTTGCACGACATTACAGCGTTTGCGCGAAGAAAGCATGCCACATGTGCGGTGGTTTGCTTTGTTAGAACGCTTTCATTTGCCCATTGACACGACAATGATGTCGACGCGGTTGGAAATATTGCACGCGGCCGTTGGGGTCGACGAAAAATGCAGGCGTAGCCAAGCGATCAATCAGTTACAGCAAGAGTTAGCCAACGGTTATGCGCAGCTCGTGTATAGTGCACCGTTAGCGGGACGTTCCTCTTTAGTGGCGCTAGCCGCTTACCGTGTGCTGTACCACTTGGGCGAGTTACAAAAATGGTGTTATCAGCTATATTGCCCAGTTCCCAGCGGGCTATGGGCAACGTTGCATGCAGTACACGATAAATTACAGCAGTTGCGCTTGACAAATTATCCCGTGATTTTCCCACACAGTACCGAGAGTTGTACGACGCTAGAGGAAATGTATAAGCAATTGCTTTTGCTGGGTATTGCCAATACGTCCCGCTTACCAACAACAGATATCAGCGTCGTCAGTCAATGTGTGACGGCATGGAGTCCGCATGCACTACTGACGCAGTGGGACGGCACAGAGTCAGCTTATGTGTTAGATGCACACAGCGATCAGGCCCCCTTGTGGTTAACGGGAGGCAGCGCGGGTCACAATGATGCATCCTTACAACAGGTGGTGTTAACCGGATTAAATACGCAGTTACTAACTTTAGTGGATCTGTTAGATGATGTGGCGGAAAGCGAGATCGAATTAGAGGGTAAGGTATTAAGCCGTCAGGTATTGCAGCGTTTGCTGCAAGTATGGCACAGCAAGCCCGTGCGGCAGCAGCCACGGGTGTCGCAGTCAGGTACCTTGGCTTTACATTTCGACCTGGATGCTACCTGGCGTGAGCACACACAGGTGGAGTGGCACATCGTGAATGCCAGTGCCACGGGCTACTGCCTCGCCAATCCGAACACCTTGCCCGCTGATCTGCATGTCGGGCAATGGTTAAAAGTACAGGCCGGTATACAAGATAAGCCTTGGCACATGGGTGTGATACGTTGGGCACAACAACAGTCACAACACGGTATGCAGCTGGGTATACAAGTATTACCCGATACCTGTGTTATGACCGATGCACGCTTAGCGGACGCGAAGCAAGCAGTGCCTGCTTGGTTATTGCAAGCAGAGGATGCCACTGCTGCGCCGACCTTATTGGTGACCAGTCGCTGCAAAGTCGGCGATCAATTGGAGCTTGATTACCACGGACAACCTACGCGTATGCGTCTGGGTGCGCAAGTCGATCGTGGCGAGGTCTATAGCCGATTTGCGTTGCATGCCACGGGATAATTCACTCTGCTTACTCTGTTATTCTCCAATACCGCAGTGCACCACCGTTGTCATGCTTTCGTCGCGCTAGCGCTATAGTTATTCCCTAATAAAAGAGGACGAGCCAACGCGGAGGAAAATACGCAGGCTACGTCGTGTGCGCAACCGGGGATAATGACGATACGACGTTGCTGGGTTGGCGCAAGTACCCCACGATCGTATTCAGCGTAAGCGATACCACGTTGTAAGCGATAGGGGCCTTGTTGTTTAGCGGCGCAGGATTTATTTAATTGCCTGTAATGCATGCCCGCAGTGGCGTCATTATCCAGCGCACTCTCCAGATAACTGATGTTGGCCGTTACATAGTGTGCGCGGGCAGTTGTTCAGTACCATAGGGCCAACGATTGTAATTCGGGCAAGTGGCAATAGGTGTTGTCAACGCGATCTGACAGTGGTTCAGTCCGTTAACACCGCTGGCGCAGCTAGACCAATCAACCCGCTTACCTTGGCGCAGTGGCTGCGGTCGTTGGGGATCGAAATACAACCAGATTCCCGGATTGGAGACTACATAATGCAACGCAAGCGTCGGTGCCGGCGCCGCAAAACCAATATAATGTTGCACCATCTGTGCGCCAGCTGAAAAACCAGCAATAGTCACTGTTTGTAAACTGGGCCAACGTATTTTTAATGCGTTTAGCAGTGCATCGGTTGCGGTAAATGCGCTGATGTGCGGATCGTTGTTGGCGCTACTACCGATTAACCAGCTGCGGCACGTCCACTGCACGTCATCGCTTTGTGCACGCGGTACTCCCGATGTTTGGCACTTGCTTGCCGCGCTTGGCACTACGTGAAAAACCGGGGCGACGACCAGTGTGTCATGCAATGCGTGGGCGTGTTTAACCACCAACAAGGTGGTGTTAAAGAGGGTCTTGGCATCTCTGGCATAACCGTGGATAACAAGCAACGCGTGCCGTGGCGTGTCATGGTCTTGTGGCAGTAAGGATGCGTAGAAGTGCATTTTTTTAGATGAGCCACCTGGATTAAATGTAAAATAACAGGCGGATGATGCTTTATCGGTGCAGTGGCTTGACGTAGTTGCATAAGCGCTTTGGTGAATGCTACAGAGAGCAAGGACTAAGGCAATAGACAATAATTTCACGGTGATATGTCTCTATAAGTTAGGTATTGTAGCGCGTATAGGATACCATTCTTTGCTTGAAAGCACGCTAAGTTAAGTCTCACGTTTGGCATCATCCATGTATTCGTCAGTGGTATATTCAGCCGTTATGCGGAATAGCCACAACCGGCTAGGACATAAATTACACTGGCCCTCTACACGTTCCTACGTTAGCATTATTTACGTTCCTATGATCGATCGCATAAAGGACTATTCATGCCGATTCATCAGCCGCACGACAAGCTAGTCAAGACTGCGCTCAGTTACCAAGCGGTTAGTAAACAGTTTTTTGATCGCCTGTTACCGGACAATATAAAACAACTGCTTGATTTGAATCGTTTGCATCTGGAAAACACCAGCTTCATTGACGAAGAGTTGCAGGCGACTAGCTGCGATCTATTATTTTCAACGACATTCGATAAGCGACCTGGGTATTTGTATCTACTAGTAGAGCAGCAGACCACGGTCGATCCCATGATGCCTATTCGGTTATTTCAATATGTGCTATGCATCATGCAAACGCATTACAAACAGCACCCGAATGAGCCTGTACCTGTCGTTTATCCCTTGGTTTTTTATTCCGGTGATAGACCGTATAACAAACCAACGGATCTGATTGCCCTGTTTGACGCAGCCGATCGTGATTTAGCACGAAACATACTGCACCGCCCATTCCAGTTGGTTGACATTAGCCAGGCAGCGGACAATGCGTTTGTGCAACATACCTTGCTAGACTTGCTAGTTACTGGTATCAAATGCCGACAAAATTCCAAGCAGCAGCTAAAAAAACTGGCGGAACTTCTGTTGGATATTGAACGACTCAACGAGATGGATTATGCTGATGTCGTTGTGACTTACGTGATGGATGGCAGCGACGTAAGCTCGCCGGAGGAATTCGTGGCAAGATTACAAGACGTGTTATCGGAAGAAAAGAGGCCAAAGATGCAATCATTTTCGCAACATTTCATTGAGAAGGGTCACGTTGAAGGTCGCGTCGAGGGTCGCGTTGAGGGTCGCGTTGAGGGTCGCGTCGAAGGCCGTGCAGAGGGTTTTAGAGAAGCCAGTTACACCATAGCGCGTAACATGCTGTTAAAACAGATAGCCATCGATATCATTGCTGACACAACAGGCCTAAGCCGCGATGAAATTGAAGAGTTACAGCGTAAACTAGCTCAATGAGTTTTTGTCGCATCGCGTTTGCGCGGTCTTTCTTGGTATGTGTCAGCAGCGTAAGAATTTATGGCAAGACTACAAGACGCGTTATCGGAAGAAAAGAGGCAAAAGATGCAATCATTTTCGCAGCATTTTATTGAGAAAGGTCACGTTGAAGGTCGCGTCGAAGGTCGTGCAGAGGGTTTTAGAGAAGCCAGTTACACTATAGCGCGTAACATGCTGTTAAAACAGATAGCCATCGATATTATTGCTGACACAACAGGCCTAAGCTGCGATGAAATTGAAGAGTTACAGCCTAAGCTAGCCCAATGAGTTTTTGTCGCATCGTATATCATTTCCCTGTACTTTACACATAGCTTAAGCATCGTAACTATTCGGCAAAATGCTGAAACTTACTGAGTATCTAACCCTGTGAGCGCCACGCTGCTGAATCCTGCATCTACATAAACGATCTGTCCGGTGATGCCGGAGGCGAGATCAGAACACAAGAAGGCAGCCGCGTTACCGACTTCCAGCGGCGTTATGTTTTTTTGCAGCGGGTTTGCCGTTTCGTCATAACTCAGCATTTTGCGAAAATCTTTGATCCCCGATGCCGCGAGGGTACGTATGGGACCGGCCGAGATCCCATTGACACGTATGCCGCGGCTACCTAAGCTGGCGGCTAGGTAACGTACATTCGCTTCTAAACTGGCTTTGGCGACACCCATCACGTTGTAATTAGGAATAGCGCGGTTAGCGCCCAAATAAGTGAGGGTGATGATCGCGCCGTTGGGGTTGAGTAAGGGACTTGCCGCTTTAGCCAATGCGCATAAGCTGTAGCTGCTGATGTCGTGTGCCATGGCAAATCCAGCGCGGTTAACACAATCGAGATAATTACCTTCGAGTTGATCTGCAGGTGCGAATGCTACGGAGTGAACGATGATATCTAAGCTATCCCAATGTTGTTGCAGCTCATGGAATGCTGTTGTCACTTGTTCATCACTGCTCACATCGCAAGGAAAGGTGAGAGAGGATTGCCATTCCGCGGCCATGTCGGTGACGCGCGATTGCAGTTTTTCATTTTGATAGGTAAAGGCGAGTTGCGCTCCTTCGCGATGCATGGCCTGCGCAATTCCATACGCAATGGAGCGCTGACTGGCTAGGCCCACAATCAATGCACGTTTACCTTGTAGGAAACCCATAGTTATCTCCCTAAATCTATCCACGACCGCGCCATATTACTTGGTTTGTAACTATTCGGCAAATTTTCAGAGTAGTGTATTTGTTTGAAAACGCGGGGTATAGCGGGGTAGTTCTGGCAAAGAGTACGGTTTTTAGTTACCATAACGGCTTGATAAGCGCTTCGTTACATGGTTGGCATAACAGCATGCAATCTGATTCTATCCATTCACCCGCGTCCACGGCATTACAGCAGGTGCGTATTGTTTTGGTCGGCACTAGCCATCCCGGCAATATCGGGGCGGCGGCGCGCGCCATGAAAACCATGGGGGTGACTCAACTGCATTTAGTCGCGCCGGCACAGTTTCCACACGGTGATGCCACGGCGTTAGCGTCGGGTGCCGATGACATACTAGCGAACGCCGTGGTGACGAACGAATTGAGTGAGGCAATAGCCGATTGTCAATTGGTTATTGCGACGAGCGCGCGTAGTCGACGTTTACCGTGGCCCATGCTGACGCCGTCGCAAGCGGCACGCCAATTAGTCAGCGAAGCACACAGTGCGCCGGTGGCGTTGGTGTTTGGGCGTGAAAAATCAGGCTTGTCTAATCCCCAATTGCAACTGTGTCAGTACCATGTGCAAATTCCCAGTGAGCCAAACTATGGGGTATTGAACGTGGCTGCGGCGGTGCAGGTGTTATGTTACGAATTACGCCAAGCTGCGTTGGCGCCCGCGCTGGAAGATCATTATGAGGCAGAGAGTGGTTATCCCACGCATGCCGCATTAGAATTGTTCTTTGCGCATTTAGAGCAGACCCTGTGTACTGTGGAGTTTTTAGATGTAACGAATCCACGTCAAGTGATGCCACGCTTGCGTCGTTTATTTCAGCGTGCGCGTTTGGAAAATATGGAAGTCGGTATACTGCGTGGTTTTTTCTCGCTGATAGAACAGCAATGCACGAAGCGTAACGATTAAGCCATGCGTTTACTCCCCCCGATCTACTTTGATTACATGGCCACTACCCCGGTAGATGAACAGGTTGCGGCAAGCATGCACGACTACCTGACGTGGCGCGGTGTGTTTGCGAATCCGGCGTCTGATCACGCGTTGGCAGCACCGGCGCAACATGCCGTGGAGACGGCGCGTGCTGCAGTGGCAACGGCGATTGGTGCACGCAGCACGACAGAGATTGTGTGGACCTCGGGTGCAACGGAAGCGAATAACTTAGCGCTACAAGGCGTGGCACAGGCCTACGCCGGGCGCGGCAAGCACATTGTAACGTGTGCGACTGAGCACAAGGCGGTATTAGCGTGTTGCGCCTATTTGGAGCGGCAGGGATTCAGTATCACCTACCTGAGACCACAAGCCGACGGCTTACTGGATTTGGCGGTATTACAAGCGGCATTGCGTAGCGACACGGTGTTGGTGTCGGTAATGCACGTGAATAATGAAACCGGTGTGATCCAAGATATTGCACGGATTGCAGCATTGGTGCATGCACAGGATGCATTGCTGCACGTGGATGCCGCACAGAGCGTAGGGAAAATAGCGGTAGATGTGCAGCAGTGGGATGCTGATTTAGTGAGCTTGTGCGCGCATAAAAGTTATGGTCCTAAAGGCATTGGTGCATTGTATGTGCGTAAGCAGCCGCGGGTGCGTTTACAGGCTTTATTGTACGGTGGTGGACAGGAACACGGATTGCGTCCCGGTACCTTGCCGGTGCATCAGATCGTGGGCATGGGTGCGGCTTTCGCATTGGCGCAGCAGCGTTTAGTCGATGAGGTGCCACACATTGCGGCATTGCGCGATCAACTGTGGCAAGGTTTGCAGCGTATACCCGCTGTGTCGCTCAATGGTAGTTTGGTACAGCGCGTCGCACATAACGTGCATGTGAGCGTGGCGGGTGTGGATGGGCAAGCCTTGCGGGTAGCGCTGTGTGACTTAGCGGTAGCCAATGGCTCGGCGTGTAATGCCGCTAGCACAGAGCCATCGCATGTACTCTTGGCCATGGGTGTAGATCCGGTGTTGGCTCATGCGAGTTTACGTTTTTCATTGGGGCGTTTTACGACATCACAAGATATTACGTATGCCATACGTCGGGTGGCTGACGAAGTGCAGCGGCTACGCGCGCTATCGCCTTGCTGGGAGCATAAGCATGACATGGCCTAGCCAACGCGTATTACATTATTTTAGGCAGGGGACACACGTCGGGGTATTCGCGCCTACGTCGGTGGGTGTATTGACTGTGCTAGCGGGCAGGCGGGGTTATGGTGATTGCTTGCAACTGCAAGTGACGCATACGGACAGCGTACCGAGGGTGGTTACCCGCGCGTTATTTCAAGCCTATGGATCCTGCGCCACCATTGCGTGCGGTGCTTTTTTGTGTGAATATTTGTCGGTAAATTCGGTTGCGCTAGCAACTGCGTTAGAGGTGGAGTGGTTAGTGCAAGCACTCGCCTTACAGCCCAATGAGCGTTATGCGGCGTTACTTGCATTAGACGCGTGGAACAAAACTCAAGAGAGAGTGCCCAATGAGTAAGGTCAGCGATCCAGTTCAGATATGGGATCCGGCGGCGACGGCGTCGCAACCGGTTACGCTGACGCCTGCGGCGTTGGCCCATGTTGCAAAGCGTATTATGACGCGCGGCGTAGGTGTGGGTTTACGCCTAGGCGTTAAACAGAGTGGTTGCAATGGCTTAAAATACGTGGTCGATTATGTGGATGCAGCCAATCCGGATGATATCGTGTTTCCAGCAGACGCACGCATTGCCGTGTACGTTGCGGCAAGTGATCTCGCTTATCTGGCCGGCACTGTCATTGATTTTGTACGCAGTGGTTTAAACGAAAGTTTTACCTTCAGCAATCCCAACCAACAAGGTGCTTGCGGCTGCGGTGAGAGTTTTAACGTAGACAAGCCCTGAACGTAAGCGTTCGCAATGACTGCCTTGTATTACGCCTTTAACAACACCTTCTCGTGTGCGAGTAACCACCTTTTTTGTTGCTGTCCTGCGCCCTGCAATTGTCCGGCGTAACCGCCCAGCCCGTTGCGTGCGACGACACGGTGGCAGGGAATAATAAGCGGAATGGGATTATGGCGGCAGGCATTGCCCACGGCGCGTGCGCCACTGTTTAGTGCATGGGCTATTTCTGTGTAAGTTTGTGTTGTGCCACAGGGTATGTGTTGCAAATAATCCCACACGCGGCGTTGAAATGCAGTGCCGTGCAAGGTGCAAGGTATATTAAAAGTGACATTGGGATCAGAGAAGTAGGCCAGCAGTTGTTGAGTGATGCGCGTTACTGTGGTGGTCTGTTGCGTTGCGCACGGCTGGACCTGCGCGGGTAGAAAATCTAGCGTTAACAGACAATCGGCATCGTCAATCACCAAACCCAAGCAGCCGATAGGGCTGCTTAGGACCGTGGTGTACGCGGTATGCATGTTATAACAAGTCTATGCGGGATTCGTCGTATCCGGCGCTGCATTGGTTTCGACAACAAGGCCACGCGATTTATTTTTGCGAACCAGCTTTTCTTTGATCCGTGCGGAACGACCGGTCAATGCGCGCATGTAATATAGCTTGGCGCGACGCACATCACCACGGCGTTTGATCTCTACGCTTTCGATCATTGGGCTGTACGTAGGGAATACGCGTTCTACGCCTTCACCGTGCGACATTTTACGCACCGTAAAAGAAGAGTTGAGGCCGCGGTTACGCTTAGCTAACACAAAGCCTTCGAAGGATTGCACGCGATCGCGGCTGCCTTCCTTGATGCGTACTTTAACGACGATGGTATCACCGGGGAAAAACTCCGGCAGTTGCTTGTCGAGTTTACGCATTTGTTCTTGTTCTAATTCTTCAATGATATTGCTCATTGCTTATTTCCACCTGTATCAGCCTGGTACGCGTTTATAAATTCATCCAGTAGTCGTTGTTCATCGGCAGTAAGCGCTTTGCGCTGTAACAGATCGGGCCTACGTAACCAGGTTTGCCCCAATGCCTGTTGTTGCCGCCAGCCGACTATGGCTTTATGGTCGCCACTTAATAACACATTCGGTACACAAAGGCCAGCAAATTTTTCGGGCCGGGTGTAATGGGGGTGATCCAGCAAGCCATGACAGAATGAATCTTGTGCGGACGAATCGGCGTCACCTAGCGCGCCGGGCAGCAAGCGCACCATGGCGTCGATGAGCACCATGGCTGCCAGTTCGCCGCCACTCAAGACATAGTCGCCGATCGAGATTTGCCGGTCGACGGCCGCAGCAATGACGCGTTGATCGATACCTTCGTAACGTCCACACAGTAAAATGAGGGCATTGCATTGGCTGTATTCTTGTGCAGTCGCCTGGGTTAATGGATACGCTTGCGGGGATAAGTAAAACACCGGGGTAGCCTCGCCTAGCGCTGTTTTTGCCGCATGGATGGCGGCAAGCAGCGGCTCGGCTTGTAGTACCATGCCGGGTCCACCGCCGTAGGGCTTGTCGTCTACACTGCGGTAGCTGTTATTGCTGAAGCTGCGTGGATTGTAGTGATGTAATGTGATCAAGCCGTGTTGTTGCGCGCGCCCTGGAATGCCGCTGTTGAGGGCAGTAAACATCTCGGGAAATAACGAAATGATGGCGATATCCATCGCTTAAAAATCACTGTCCCAATCGACGATCAGGATTTTATTCGCGAGATCGATGTGTTTGACGACGTGTGGTCGCAGGAACGGGATCCAGCGTTCGCGTTCTCCTTTGACTACCAACACGTCATTGGCGTGGGTTGATAGCAAGTGATCGACGGTGCCTAACACACGGTGATCGACGGTTTCTACGCGTAATCCTTCGAGATCGGCCCAATAATACTGATCCGCTGGTAAAGCAGGTAACAGCTGGCGCGAGACTGCGATGGTGGCACCGGTATAAAGGCATGCCGTATTTCTGTCGTCGCATCCTTCAATGCGAAGCACCAAGCCTTGACCGTGTGTTCTGTGTTCTGCGACAGTGACGGGTCCACAGCCGTTGGCGTCTTGTAACCACCAAGGCTGGTACAGAAAAATATTCGCAATGGGTACGGTAAACGAATGGATTTTCAGCCAACCCTGTATGCCGTGTGCGGCTCCCAGCTTACCGATGATCAGTAGATCGCTGGGAGGGGTCGGTGTTATTGCGTTATTAGGCGGTGGTGTGAGATTGCGTGTCATCGGTTTGAATCAAATGATTAACGCGGGCAGAAGGCTGCGCGCCAACTGAAATCCAATAGGCAATGCGCTCTTTATTCATCACGACACGCTTTTCTTTGCCTTTGGCAATAGGATTAAAATAACCGAGGCGCTCAATGTGACGTCCGTCGCGTGGGCAGCGGCTGTCTGCAACGATCACGTGATAGAACGGTTTTTTCTTTGCGCCGGTGCGACTCAAGCGTATCACTACCATAATGTCTTGTCCTCTGTGCTCAATTCAAAGGGGGTAATTCTACGGAAAAATTTGCCCATTGGGAATACGATTAGCAAATAAAAGTTCGCTGAGCGGGTGGTGCAGGGGGTAAATTGCATAAAAAGCTGTAAGTTAGGTGCCGCAGGGGGTGTGGAGGCTGAAATTTGGCGGGACTGTGCTGTGTTAAATTTAACGAGCTGTCTCCGGTTGTCGGTGTCATTTGGGGCCGTGGGTCTATTTGCTTACATACAAATGGAGATCAGCTGGAGTCGACAGGAGCATTAGAAAAAATATTTACTAGTCCATTGCTCAGGAAATGAGGTTCTTCTCCGCTGCATAGAAACATTGCTTATCACCGCGTTCCACCCGGCGGTAGTATGCCTTGCATTTGGCGCAGCATTTTTGTCATGTTGCCTTGGCCGGCGAATTTCTTCGTCATCTTTTGCATTTCTGCAAACTGCTTTAACAAACGATTGATGTCTTGCACTTGCGTGCCTGAACCTTGTGCGATGCGGCGTTTGCGTGAACCACGAATGATATCGGGGAAACGGCGTTCTTGTTTGGTCATGGAGTTGATGATAGCAACGGTTTGGCGCATGCTCTTATCATTAAATTTTGCCATGGCGGCTTCTTTGAGTTGTCCCATGCCCGGCAGCTTATCCAGCAATTGACTGATGCTACCCAACTTATTCATCTCTAGCATTTGATCGCGGAATTCATCCAAGGTGAAACTCTTGCCTTGTTCTAGTTTGCGTACGTAGGCTTTCGCTTTGTCCTGATCGAGTTTGTGGTGTGCTTCTTCGATTAAGCTGAGTATGTCGCCCATGCCGAGTATGCGTGAGGCAATGCGTTCCGGATGAAATGCTTCTAAGCCATCGATTTTTTCACTGACGCCGATAAATTTAATCGGTTTACCGGTGATACTACGTATAGACAGTGCGGCACCGCCGCGGGCGTCGCCATCGGTTTTCGTTAATATCACACCGGTAAGCGCTAAGGCATGGTTAAATGCGGCAGCGGTATTCGCGGCGTCTTGGCCGGTCATGCTGTCGACGACAAATAGGGTTTCTATGGGGTCGCACAGGCGGTGTAGTTCGCTGATTTCCGCCATCATTTGTGTATCGATATGCAGACGGCCTGCACTGTCTATGATGACTACGTCACAGGCTTGACGCTTCGCTTGCTCCAACGCCGCTTTAACGATGGCACTGGGTTTGTCGCTGCTGTTGCTGGCAAAACACGGTGTATCGATTTCTTTGGCCAAGGTCGCCAGTTGCTCTATGGCCGCTGGTCTATAGACGTCGGTGCTGACGAGTAAGACCTGGTGTTTGTGGCGTGTTTTGAGATGATGAGCGAGTTTCGCTGCCGTGGTGGTTTTACCAGAACCCTGCAGTCCGGCCAACAAAATCACCGCTGGGGGTTGGCAATTTAGGTTGAGTTCGGCGTTGGCTGCGCCCATCAGCTGTACCAACTCTTGGTGCACGATTTTGATTAATGCTTGGCCCGGGGACAGGCTCTGGGCGACTTCTTGACCTAGGGCGCGCTTGCGTATTTGCTCGATAAATGTTTTGGTTACATCCAGCGCCACGTCGGCTTCGAGCAAGGCCTTGCGCACTTCGCGCAGGGTGTCCTTGATGTTCTCGTCGCTGAGGCGCCCAGTCCCGCTAATTTTTTTGATAATTTTCTCAAAACGCGATGTAATACCCACAAACATACCCGTGTCTCCTAAACGACCAACCCACTTTATTGCGGGTATATTACTATGCTACACGGGAGTCTGCTATCATTACCCGTTACAAAAACTCAGCCTGGCGTCATGTGGTAAATTTATACTGCCGCGCTCAGCGGGTGTGATGGTTACGTCAATAGGGATGTCATGCAAACGGTAGTGATAGCGACGGTTGTGGTTTATGTGTTGACTGCGTTGGCTCAGGCTATGTCGGTACGGGGCGTATGCGTGCATCGCCCGGTGTTGCGTAGTGTGATTGCCTGCGCGTTGCTGTTGCATGCTTATGTACTCTATCACGGCATTGACACGAGTGCCGGGCAAAATTTAAGTGTGATGAACATATTGTCCTTAGTGACGTGGTTAAGCAGTGTATTGATCATTGTTGCCAGTTGCTATGTCCCCTTGACAAATTTGCTGTTGTTTACCTTGCCATTGGCCGCTCTCTTTGTATTGTTAGCGGCGTGTTTTCCCGGTGTTAATGTGTTGCATACCGTGGCCGACATGCCGCGTCTGTTGCATGTGTTGTTGTCCATGTTAACCTTTAGTGTGTTTTGTGTGGCGGGATTACAAGCGTTATTGCTGACGTGGCAGGATGTGTGTGTGCGTGGTAAACACGCAGGGAGTGGTTTGCCGTTGTTGCCGCCGTTGGAAGTCATGGAAAATGTGTTGTTTCAAATTATTGGGGTCGGTTTTTTCTTGTTGAGTGCGGTGCTGATCAGTAGCCTGTGGTTTTTTTACCACAGTTGGGTGGTGATTTTGTGGGGGAAAGTGGTCTTGACCTTGTTGGGTTGGTTGTCATTTGCGGTATTATTAGTGGGTCGTTATTATTACGGTTGGCGTGGTACCTTAGCCATTCGTTATACCGCGAGCGGTTTATTTTTTTTGTTATTATGCTATCTATTGCTAGCGATTTCTTGGTGAGGCACTGAACCCATGGATCATTTATCACCCCTTTTCATGTTGCTTTGTTTGGTTGGTCTAGTGCTTGTATCGGCATTTTGCTCCAGTGCAGAGACCGGTATGATGGCATTAAATCGCTACAAGCTGCGTCATTTGGCGCGTGCTAAGCATAAGCGTGCGCGTAGGGTCGTACAGATGTTAGAACGTCCCGATAGACTCTTGGGTGTCATTCTCATTACCAATACGTTTGCTAATAATCTAGCGTCGGTTCTTGCGTTATTACTCGCGCAGCACTACTTTGCTCAGTTGGGTGTGGTTATTACCTTAGTGACCTTGGGTATTACCTTGGTGTTATTTGTTTTTGCCGAGATGGGTCCCAAAATAGTCGCGGCATTGTATCCGCAACAAATCGCTTTTTTTGCGGTACTGCCGTTGTCGTTGTTATTACGTGTGCTCTATCCCTTAGTTTGGGTTGCCAATCTTTTCACGAATAGTTTATTGCGTCTGTGTGGGGTTGGGGTTCAGGTGCGTGCCGCGAAGCACGAGCAGCTCAACCGTGAAGAGTTGCGTACGCTATTGCGTGAGGCTGCTGATGTGATCGCCGATGAACATCAACGCATGTTGCTACAAGTACTGGATTTGGAAGATGTGGTCGTCGAAGATATCATGGTACCGAGAAGTGAAGTGTATGGCATAGACTTAGACGATCCCTGGGAAACAATCGTCGTGCAGTTACAAGAAAGTCGTTATGCTTATGTGCCCTTGTACCGTGCGAGTATCAACTGTGTAGAAGGCATGTTACACGTGCGTAAAGTATTACACGGATTGTTAACGGGAACATTGGATAAAGAGCGTTTATTGCAATTGGCCGAGGTTGTGTATTTTATTCCAGAGGGTACGGTGTTGGCGCGACAACTGTTGGAGTTTCGTAGCAATAAAAAAAGCATCGGCTTGGTGGTAGATGAATACGGTGAGTTACAAGGCTTACTGACGATTGCCGACATACTGGAGGAAATCGTGGGCGAATTCAGTACCACATTGAATGCAGCTAATCCAGAAATAAAACCACAAAAAGACGGTGGTTTTTTAGTGGATGGTGGTATGACTATTCGTGATTTAAATCGCTTGCTTAAGTGGGAATTACCTACCGATGGACCTAAAACATTAAGTGGCTTGATCGTAGAGCAATTGGAGGCGATGCCGCAAGCCGGTGTCAGCTTGTTGCTGGCAGGACACCCCGTGGAAATTCTTAGCGTCAGTGATCACACCGTGGATGTTGCACGTATCAATCCGCAGGTTGAATCTATCGCCAGCGAATGAATAGCTTATGTAAGCCAGCATATACCGCTAGCCCTTCAAAATGCGAATTTAAGTTAATAGTTTGCGCAGTATATTGTTTTAGACCTACACAAAGTAAACTTGTGCATAGTCCCCAAAGGGGAGAGTCGCGATTCTCCCCTTTGGGACCCCCATCGCGTAGAGAACACTTCAAAATGCAAAAATCACATTCTGAAGTGTAATGGGTGTATACCGATAACTAGGCGATGATAATCGCTGCGGTGACGTGACGGTTATCTGCGCGGAGTATGTTATAGGTGCGGCATGCCGCCGCGCTATGCATGACTTCTACGGTTTTTTGTTGTGCGTAAAACATATGTAAGAGATCGCTAGGCAAAAAATGTGGGCGTGTGCCCGTTCCCAGTAATAAGATGTCGCAGGGGTTACTGTGTTGTAGCCACAGCAAGATGTGGTCTGCGTTGAGCGTCGCAAACGTGGCTACCGGCCACGCGGTGACGGGCCGATGATCGCTGATGAGTAGGCTGTGGGTGTAATGCGTATCATCTATTTGCAGCGTGCCTGGACTGAAACAGCGTATGCTGCCGGCCGTATGGTGTGCATATGTTAGTTGCATGGTCGAAGTCCTTTGCATGTGTATAAGGTATTAAGGTACATTCTAATCGATTGAACACCCAATGGAAATTCGGTAGGCTTCGATGAGGTATGGATAGAGGATAGATTATGCAAGAATTTCCACGGGTGCAGCGGTTACCAACGTATGTTTTTAATTTAATCAATGAAATAAAGGCGAGCGCGCGTGCGCGTGGCGAAGACATCATTGATTTTGGTATGGGTAATCCCGATCAGCCGACACCGCGACACATTGTCGATAAACTGGTGCAAACCGCAGAGCGCCCAGACACGCATCGTTACTCGGTGTCGCGTGGGATCAAACGCTTACGCCAAGCGATTTGCCATTGGTACGGCACACGTTATGCGGTCGATTTGGATCCGGCAACGGAAGCGATTGTGACGATTGGCTCTAAAGAGGGATTAGCCCATTTAGCCTTAGCTTGTACGGGTCCAGGTGATGTGGTGTTAGTGCCTAACCCGACTTACCCCATTCATTATTATGCGTTCATTATTTCGGGTGCAGATATTCGTCCGTTGCCTTTGCTAGCGGGTGATGATTTACTCGCACGTTTGCGTCAGTCGCTGCGTGAAACTTCGCCCAAGCCCATGATGTTGGTATTGAATTTCCCGTCCAATCCGACGGCACAGTGTGTCGATCTCGATTTTTTCACGGCGGTGGTTGCTTTAGCTAAAGAGTATGGCGTTTGGCTAGTGCATGACTTGGCGTATGCAGACCTTGTGTTCGATGGTTATCAAGCACCATCACTTTTACAAGTGCCGGGTGCTAAAGATATTGCTGTTGAGGCTTATACCCTATCTAAGAGTTATAACATGCCGGGTTGGCGTGTGGGTTTTGTGTGTGGGAATGCAATGATCATTCATAATTTAGCACGCATTAAATCTTATTTAGATTATGGCATGTTTACCCCAATTCAAGTGGCAGCCATAGAGGCGTTAGAAGGGCCACAAGCGTGCGTGAGTGATATTCGCGATTGTTATCAAGCGCGTCGTGACGTGTTATGCGAGGGACTGAGTAGCATAGGTTGGGATGTGACAATACCTAAGGCCACGATGTTTGTATGGGCGAAGATACCTCCTGCATATCAGGAGATGGGCTCTTTAGCGTTCAGCAAACAGTTGATTGAACGTGCCGGTGTTGCGGTGTCTCCCGGTGTCGGTTTTGGTGAGCACGGTGATGATCACGTGCGTTTTAGTCTGATTGAAAATGAGCAGCGTACCCGACAAGCGGTGCGTAGCTTAAAACGTATGTTTCGTGCAGATGGTTTACTGACGGAGTAACGATACCCATTCCACTTCAAAATGCGCTTTTTGCATTTTGACGTGTTCTCTACGCGATGAGGTTTCCAAAGCGGAGAATCCCGAAAAGCGTAGTTTTACTGGGCTAGGCGTCAAATCAAGGGTAACTATTCAGCATTTTTGCTGAATAGTTGCCTGACAGCATAACAGGAGAAGGTATTTTGCAACGTATCACAGTCGGAATGCTGGGTTTAGGCACCGTGGGGGCAGGTTTTTTGACGGTATTGCAGCGTAATCGGCAAACGATCTTGCAACGTACGCAATGCGCGATTAAGGTAAAGACGTGTGTGGTGCGTGATGTAAGCAAGGTGCGTCGTGCGGATCTGCAGGGAGTGCAATTAAGTGCTGATCCGTATGCCGTGTTACACGATCCAGAGATTGATGTCGTCATCGAAGTGATGGGGGGAGAGACGCTGGCGCGTGACTGGGTATTGATGGCCATGCAACAAAAAAAGCAGGTCGTGACAGCCAACAAAGCCTTGTTAGCGAGACACGGAGCAGAATTGTGTGCGCAAGCAGAACGTTGCGGTGTGACCTTGGCGTTTGAAGCGGCTGTGGCGGGTGGAATTCCCGTGATCAAGGCATTGCGCGAGGGCTTGGCGGGTAATCAAATTCAATGGTTGGCGGGTATCGTCAATGGCACGTCTAACTTTATTTTGACGCGCATGCATGAGCTGCATGAAGATTTTTCTACTGCGCTCTTGCAAGCGCAGCAGCACGGGTATGCAGAAGCTGATCCACGTTTTGATGTAGACGGTATTGATGCCGCGCACAAGTTGACAATTTTAGCGGCATTAGCCTTTGGCATGCCATTGTGCCTGGATGCGGTACATTGTGAAGGGATCAGCCAAATTACGCATTTGGATATTGCCTACGCGGAAGAATTAGGTTACTGCATCAAACACGTTGCTGTTGCGCAACGCATGTCGACGGCGGTGCAATTGCGTGTATTACCGGTGTTGCTGTCGCATCGACATATCTTGGCGCACGTCAATGACGCAATGAATGCTGTGCTCGTGTATGGCGATGCGGCGGGTGCTAGTTTATATTACGGTGCAGGTGCGGGGGCAGAGCCTACCGCCTCCGCGGTGTTGGCTGATGTCATAGATCTCATACGCGATCGAGACAGTGGCACGGTGCGACCGCGAGTGCCTACCTTAGCGTTTGCTGCTAATGCCATAGAAAATCCGGTGTGTTTACCCATAGATGCGTTGGAAACTGTGTACTATCTACGTGTGCACGTATTAGATAAGGCGGGGACCCTGGCTGATATTGCGCGTATCCTGGGTGATTTGTCGATTAGTATAGAGATTTTACTCCAGAAAAAAGACAAGCATGGATTGATAGACGCAGTGCCCGTGGTGATCGTGACGCACAAAGCACGTGAGATCAATATGCAGCAAGCGATAAAACAGATTGAATGTTTAGCAAGTGTGGCGGGTAAGGTGATGTGTTTGCGCATGGAAATGCTGTGGTAGGCACTAGGCTCTTAATTTTACGCTTGGCCCAGTAAAACTGGAACGGCATTCCTCAGGGGAGAACCGCGATTCTCCCCTTGAGAAAATCCCCATCGCCTAAAGAAACACCGCGTTTTCGAGCAACACACTTTCTTGATGTGGTTGAATAGTTACCTATGCCCTCAAATTCATTTTTGCTTGTACGATCACACCCAAAAAGCGGTTGTTGGTATTGTCAAAGTAGGTGCCTTGAAAGTCGGGATTGAGCCCTTTGAGGTAAACGCGGCTGCTATCGTAGAGTACCTGCTTGAAGGTGGGAATGACGTCATGCGCGGTTTTAATAATCGCAAAATCCCGATCCCCAGGTTGCAAGGTGGGATCGACGATGATGATCGTACCTTCAGGAAAGCGTGGGCGCATTGTCGTATCTTGCACGCTTAACGCATAACTGGATGGATCAACCCGAACATCCGTAATGACCTTACGGTTGGTGGGTGCTGGTTTGGGTTGGGTTAGCCACGTATCTATTTGTTGCCAGTCCAGGAGAGGAACATAACTACAGATGTTAATCGGCTGCAATTTCTTGTCTTCGGTCAGATAGGGTGGCAGAGGTTGTAAGCCAATGAGTTGATCGACGCTCACACAAAAGTAGTTTGCCAATGGACTCAAGCTGGCGACTTTAGGATTATCGGTTTTGCCTGCCGCTATGCGATGAATGACGGGCTGCGCGACGCCCGTAGAGCGAGCAAGCTCTGACTCATTTAAATTCTTATACGCCATCAAGCGTTTTAAATTATGACTGAGCGCTTCCATCGTGTTCCATTGTTTGCAGTATGCATCGTTGGCCAATCGTAGCATCACCACTTGCATAACAGCTAGCGTTAGCGAAAGTGAATTGCATTTTTTTGCAATAAAACAGCATAAAACAGCTGTATTGCGCATTGGTGTTGTTAAATGGCGATGTTGTTGCGCAGAGTTGCGTTGGTATTTCATTTTTGTGCGCTGATGATTACGCAGTACATTGCAGCTTAATCGTGTTTTGCAGCAACACTGGGACGAGATGATGTGCAGAGTAGCGTCTGCGTGAGCTTGCACAAAGGGTAAGACAACACCCAATGCTTCGTTCGTGCAAAATGTCAGAGTATTACCCCAATTGCATCCAGAACAAGCAGGTCAATGCAGAAAACCAGACACTTAAAATTCATTTTTGCATATAAAGATCATATAACGATCTAAAAAAAAATCTAAAAAACATAAAATTATACGTTGACACATAATTCGCGATTTGGTAAAAATGGAATCACTTGACTGGCTGTACTGGATGTTACCAAGCGACTAGCTCGTGGTATTGGTGATTAAGGTTAGCACAGCAATGACTGGGCCTAGCAGGAGCATTGGCGGTCAAGTTTTTAACATTAATCAGTTAAGGAGACGCATCATGAGAAGTGAATCTCAAACATTAGGTTATGTTGATGATGGTTTAATGGCGACAGGTGAGGGCGCATCTGTCACGATGGGGGGGGTGTCGCAGCTGGCCGCAACGCCTGGGGATCCGGCCTCTGATCCTTCATTGCTGGCCATGGCGCAGTTGTACGGTAGACTGCGCGCGTTGCCGGGCATATGGCAAATGATGATTTCCGAAATATTGCAACGTAATGATTACAGCATTATTAGGATAGCCCATGATCTGCACGTCTCTGCGAGAACCGTGAAACGCATTCTACATAATCAAACCAGCAATCCGTGTGTCGAGACAGGATTTCGGCTGTTTTTCCTGCATTTTCGTTGTTTCCCACAAAATTATCGTGTAGCTGCGGACCGCGATAGCAAGTGAGTTATCCGGTGGCGGGTAGTGATGGCAAGTGCGAACAGTTGGGGCATGTACGAATCATGCCCCCTATGGGTCAAGGTTCTATGTCATGCAAATGCTGAGTTACTGCCAGCCATGAACCCAACAGACCTAGCATAGCTCCGCACGCGATGAGTAGCAGGCTAGATTCATTATCCAGTCCCGTCAGGGTAAAGTGGCTGTTGTAAGACACGGCGAGTTGTTGCACGGGGCTGTCTAGCCACCACGTAAATAAACTAACGAGTATCATCGCGAAAATACCACCTAAGGCACCATACAGTATCCCGCTGTAGAGGAACGGGCGTCGAATAAAGGTGTTGGTTCCCCCCACCAATTTGATGACTTTGATTTCGGTGTGGTAGCTTTGCGTGGCTAAACGTATGGTATTTCCAATGATTAAAATCACACTAAAACACAGTAGCAAGGTCAGTGCGTAAATCACGGCACGGCCTAGTTCAAGCATGTGATACAGGCGATTGACCCAGGCCATGTCTAATTTGGCGATGTCTACCTCCGCTAAGTTTTTTAATTGTTGTAAAAAAACTTGTATGTTTTGCGGTTTGCTTAATGTGTCGCCAGGGTGAATGAGGATCACGCCAGGTAATGGATTATCCGGTAATTCATTTAATACGTCATCAAAACCGGAGTAGTGTTTGAACTTATCTAAGCCTTGTTGTGGCGAGATGTAATCGACCGTGTTGATACTCTCACGCAAGCTCAGCTCCTGACTCAATTGCCGCCCGCGTGCTTCGGTGACGGATTTTTTTAGGTACAGAGAAATTTGAGTGCCGTTATTCCATTCATGACTGAGTTGCTGTACGTTTTGCAATACAACAAAGAGGCCGCAAGGTAGCGCTAATGCGATACCAATCACGGCTAAAGTCATGCAGGTGGCGAGTGGCGCCTGACTCATTTTGTTAAAGCTAGAGAGGAAGGCTTGCCAATGTTGGTGTAACCACTGGATGAGGGAAAAATGTGGAATAAAAAGATTATTTTCCAGCACGTTATTTCTTAATGTTGTTTTATTCTGCATATTGGTTCTCACCGACAAGTTGTCCTTTTTGTAAATGTAATGTGCGATACGCTAAACGTTGAATGAGTGCGATATCGTGTGATGCAATGAGCACACTGGTACCCAATTCATTGAGTTGGGTGAAGACCGCCATGATTTCTGTCGAGAGTTTAGGATCAAGATTTCCAGTCGGTTCATCTGCTAATAGCAGCGGCGGTTTGTTGACGATGGCCCGTGCAATGCCTATGCGTTGTTGTTCGCCGCTGGAGAGTTCCTCTGGATAAAGCTTTTCTTTGCCGAGTAAACCGACTTTGTCTAATGCCGCACGTACTCTGCGACCTATTTCTTGGCGGTTATGGTTGCCGGCAATGCGTAGAGGCAATGCGACGTTGTCAAATACACTGTGTTGATACAATAGCTGTGGATCTTGAAAAATGATCCCTATACAACGGCGCAGATAAGGGATGTTGCTTTTACTCACGCGCTGTAGGTTTTGCCCATTTACCAATAGCTGTCCCTGGGTACAGCGTTCCATCAACATAATTAATTTCAGTAAGGTACTTTTCCCTGCTCCAGAATGGCCGGTTAAAAAAGCCATTTCACCGCGTGCCAGATGAAAGCTGACATCGTGCAAGGCTTGTTGGCCATTGGCGTAACGTTTGTTGACTTGTTTAAAGTGAATCACTCATTGCCCCCTGAGAATAATGCCTCAATAAATTCTGCAGCGACAAAGGTACGTAGGTCATTGGGTCCTTCGCCTATGCCAATAAAATAAACTGGCAGCGCTAATTGTTTTGCGATCGCAAATACGATACCACCTTTAGCGGTGCCGTCTAACTTTGTGAGGATGATGCCAGTGATGCCTATGGCATCGTGAAATTGCATGGCTTGGCGCAGTGCGTTTTGTCCCATACTAGCATCCAGGACGAGGAATATGTCATGCGGGGCACTGGGTTCGGCTTTTTTCACGACGCGAACTATCTTTTGCAACTCCTGCATTAAGTGTGTTTGCGTGTGTAAGCGTCCTGCACTATCGGCCAGCAATACGTCGCATTGTCTGGCACGTGCAGCGGACAGCGCATCGTAAATCACAGAGGCACTGTCGGCGCCTTGTTGTTGCGCGATAACCGGTACGTTATTGCGGTTCCCCCACACTTGTAATTGTTCCACCGCTGCTGCGCGGAATGTGTCGCCAGCGGCGAGTATGACTTTTTGCTGTTGCTGCTGTAAGTAATGCGCGAGTTTACCAATGCTGGTAGTTTTCCCTGCACCATTGACGCCAACCAAAAGTACCACGTGGGGTTTGTGTTGTGGATTGGGGTGCCACTCTTTTTCACAAGGCTGGAGTATCGCCAACAACTCTTCTTTAAGTGCCGTCACCAGCGCGGCAGGATCGGTGAGTTGTTTGCGTGAAATGCGCTGTTGCAATGCATGGACGATCGTTTCACAGGCTTCTATGCCAACATCTGCGCTTAATAAACGCGTCTCTAGCTGCTCCAGCAAATCGTGATCGATGATTTTCTTGCCTAACAGCAAATCACTCAAGCCATCAGTCAAACCTTGTCGGGTATTGCTTAACCCATTTTTTAAACGTTGCAACCAGCTTTGTTTGTGCGGCGGCTGCGCGTCGGATGAGGGTGGGTTTGATTTGCGTTTTAAAAAACTCAGCATGGCAATCCTTAAAGTCGCATAATCCGCTATCCTAACACGGGTGGTATGATATACTCAAAACGCGTAAATATTAAGTTCATGTCGCTGCTACATTTTTTAACAAGAGAAAATCTCACCCGTTTGCGGGTGAGGTAAAGCGATGGGAAGTCCAGAGGGGGCTTATGCAATAGCTCCTCTCTGGTTCCTGTCGCGCGAATTTACTTCGCGCAGGCGAAACCAATTAAGGAAACAATCTCGGTCGCTTGCGACCGAGTTGTTGAACAACCATGATAAGGAAATACAGTATGCGCATCGTACGCTGGGGTATGATTTTACTCGCTTACATCGGAATTTTACCCGCGTTAGCCATGGGCACCCACGAGTATCTCTTGAAGAATGACTTGAAGGTGTTGGTGCGTGAGGATCACCGCGCGCCCGTAGTAGAGGTGCAAGTGTGGTACAAAGTGGGTTCCAGTTATGAGACATTGGGGACTACCGGTGTTTCGCATTTGTTGGAGCATTTGATGTTTCAAGGCACCAAGAAACACCGTGCCGGCGAATTTGCACGCTTAAGTGCTGCGCACGGGGGCATGCAGAATGCGGCAACCTCACGTGATGCTACCTCGTATTATCAAGAGTTACCCAAAGCAGATTTAGCCCTGGCATTGGATTTAGAAGCCGATCGTATGCAGCATTTATTATTGGATAAACAGCGTTTTGCCCAAGAAATTAAGGTGGTGCGAGAAGAACGCCGTTTGCGTACGGACGATGATCCGTTGGCGGTGACCTACGAACGTTTTAATGCCAGTGGGTTTGTTTCTAGTTCTTACCAGTATCCGGTTGTGGGTTGGATGAATGATTTGTTGCACTTGCAGTTGGCGGATGCGCAACGTTGGTATGAGCAATGGTACGCACCGAATAATGCCGTGTTGGTCGTGGTCGGTGATGTGAATCCATTGGAAGTGTTGGCATTAGCCAAACGCTACTTTGGTGCGTTGCCTAAGCATCAGACGCCTGTTCCGGTCAACGTAGAAGAAGCCGCTGTATTGGGTAGCAAAGAAATAATAGTGAATTTACCCGCACAGGTGCCGTGGTTGGTGATGGGATATCTGGTGCCTGTGGTGAAGACAGCACAACGCGCATGGGAACCTTATGCGTTGGAAGTAGCGGCTATGTTGTTAGCGGGAGACGGCAGCGCCAGATTGCCCAGTAAATTAATGCGTGATACCGAGATGGCTGCCAGCGTGGATGTGAATTACGATTTATATGCGCGATTAAATACGTTATTTACCATCTATAGCGTGCCTAGCCAAGGTCATGAGGTGGCAGAATTACGCGATGCGGTGAACAAACAAGTGCAGTGGTTGCAACAAGAGCCGGTGTCTGCGCAAGCACTGCAACGTGCAAAAGTACAATTAATTGCAGCACAAACCTACGCAAAAGATACCCTATTGTACGAAGCACAGCAGCTCGGCGTGGTGGAAAGTGTGGGTTTGTCGTGGCGTATACTCGATAGCTATGCGGCAAGAATCAATGCGGTAACACCGGAACAAGTACAGGCAGTAGCGCGTACTTATCTCAATCCAGATCACTTGACCGTTGCCATGTTGCAACCGCGTCAGTCCGAATCAACCTAATAAGGGAGCGGTTTATGCGTATACGGCAGGTAATGAGTGTAGTGTTATGCTGGGTATCCTGGGCGATGGCGTCGGCAGCGGTGTTGCCGCCTTCCAATGCAGCGTTGTTGTCGATACAAACGTGGCAGACTCACAATGGCGCCGCCGTCTATTTTGTGCCAGTGTTTCAGTTACCGATGGTGGATGTGCAAGTGGCGTTTGCTGCGGGTTCGGCGCAAGATGGTGCAACACCGGGCCTAGCTGCATTAACCAATGGTATGTTGGAGCAGGGTACACAGGCGCTTAACGCACAACAGATAGCAGAGCGCATCGCCACATTGGGTGCCCGATTTAGACTAGAGACCGATCGTGACATGGCCGTCATTAGTTTGCGTAGTTTAGCGGATCAAAACTATTTGGCACCGGCAGTAGACTTAATTCATAAAATGCTCGTGCATCCTAGTTTTCCATTGCGTGATTACAAGCGTGAACAAGCGGCGATGTTGCGTGCGTTGCAAGCCCAACAGCAATCACCCAGTGAACTGGCAGAAAATGCATTTTATGCAGCGTTGTATGCTAAGCAAGGCTATGGCCATCCGGTGTTGGGCACCAGTGCTAGTGTGAAAAAATTGCGTAGAGAACAATCGCAAGCGTTTTATCAGCAGTATTACGTGGCTAAGAATGCGGTATTAACCATTGTCGGTGCGTTGTCACGACAACAAGCGGAGCAACTGGCAGAAGACATGCTTGCCGGGCTACCCTCCGGTGTAAAAGCCGAGAGGGGCGCTGCCGCTGTATTACCGCTTTCCGCACAACGTGCCGTACATATTGCGTACCCGTCAAGCCAAACCCACGTGTACCTGGGTACCTTGGGCATCACGCCGACGGATCCCGATTATTTTGCTTTGTATGTGGGAAATCATATTTTGGGCGGTAGTGGTTTGAATTCGCGTTTGTTTAAGCGTGTGCGTAATGAGCGCGGCCTGTCTTACACGGTGTACAGTTATTTTCTGACGTTAGGCAATAGAGGGCCATTTCTATTAAATTTGCAAACGCGTAATCAACAAACAGAACAAGCCATTTTGTTGGCAAAATCGGTATTACGTCAATTTATCCAGCAAGGACCTAGCGCAAGTGAATTGGCGAGTGCAAAGCAACAGATCATTGGCAGTTTGCCGCTGAGCATCGCGAATAATGCAGGCATCAGTCAGCGCTTATTAAAAATAGCGTTTTATCAGTTGCCATTGGATTATCTCGATAGTGTGGTTGCACAAGTACAAGCGTTGACGGTAGAGCAAGTGCGTCAGGCGATGCAAGCGCGATTGGGACAACAACCGTTATTGCTGGTCACGGTGGGGCAGGACGCGACAGTGTCCGAGCACGCATCGCCGTAATGAGACAGTATGGGGGCCAAGTGCGGATCGTCGGTGGTTGTTTGCGCGGCCGTCGCTTACCTGTCTTGACGCAGCAAGGCTTGCGGCCCACGCCGGCTAGAGTGCGTGAGACCTTATTTAACTGGTTGATGTGGTCGGTGCAAGGTGCGCGTTGCTTGGATTTATTTGCGGGAACAGGTGCCTTGGGCTTTGAGGCTTATTCGCGTGGGGCTGCACAGGTGGTTTTAGTCGACAGTCTAGCGCCAGTGATCGCGCAATTGCAGTTAAATAAACAGCGTTTTCAGGCAGACAAGGTCAGTGTGTTGCAAGCGGATGCGACGCGTGCTTTGCCGATGTTGCAGCAATCCTTTGATATTGTGTTTCTCGATCCACCCTTTGGTCAGCAGTTGTTGCCTGGTGTCATCACATGGTTGCAGCATGGTTGGGTACACAGCGGCTCGCGTGTTTACGTCGAGAGCGAAAGCAGCGCAGCGGATTTGCAAATATTGTGCAATTGGAAATTGCTGCATCAGGCGCGTGCCGGTCAGGTTAATTATTACCTTTATCAAATCCTCGGTGACTAGCGCAGGCTACGTGTTTTCCCTTGCATCCTTCGTTAATATTCGACGCCCTTAACTTGACATTAGATCCCCTTCTTGTTTCAATGAGTTCGGTTTTCATTGCGTAGATCATCATGATATGAAAAAACAGCTTCTATGGTTAGGTACAGTACTAGTCGCGGTATTGATAAATAGCGGTTGTGTGCATCGTCAATATTCATTACAGCCCGCGGCGGGTAGTGATACGGCAGAGGTGGCTTTGGCGCAAACGGCGCAAGCTATCAATGAGTCCCTGCATAACTTAAATCAAATTAAACGTGCAACGTTGCCGCCCGGCAAAAGCTTAGTCGATGTAGATTCATATACTATGCCGGGCCGCGTCTCGGTGGATTGGTCAGGTCCTATTGTGCCGTTACTGCAGCAGTTAGCGGGTATGCAACATTATCAGCTGGTTGTGTTGGGACAAGAGCCTGCTATTCCGGTGGTGGTATCGATTTTTGCGAAAGATAAGGCTGCCATAGATATTCTACGTGATATTGATCTACAAGCGGGTGATCGCGCCAGTTTACGCGTATTACCGGCGCGACGCGTCGTGGAACTGCGTTACCAACGTGCGTGAGTCTTGACGCCGAGATCATGCGTTTGCATCTTAGCGAGTCTGTCGTGTATTCCTTCCCATTGCGGTTCTGTTGGTGGTTTCTCCACGAGTATGCGCTGTACTTGCATTTCATCCGCAATGTGCAGTTGGTAATACAGTTGTTGTGCGTAGGCGCTAGCCTGCGTAGGCATTGCTATCCAATGGGCATCTGGGTGTCGTATAGCGTTGGACAAGCCAAGAATAATGAGTGGTGCGGACAGCGGTTGTGCGACTAGGTCATGCAATTCTTTTAGGGTGACCAGCTGGACTGGCGTGTGCGGCGCGTAGTGACTGGCTAAGGCACCGGGTACACGTGGTGAGTGTGCGTGCGCTGTACGCAATACGCAGTTTACCACAGCACTTAATTCTGTTTGGCTGATGCTACCAGGACGCAACAAGCACGGTGTTGCTTGGCTCACGTCAACGATGGTTGATTCTATCCCTACGTCACATGCATCGTCTGCTTCTAAGATGAGCGGAATGCGATCGCCAAAACTCGCTCGCACATGTGCCGCACGGGTAGGACTGAGTTCACCGAAACGATTGGCGGAAGGTGCACATACGCCGTCACCGAATTCGCGCAACAGCTGTAGGGTCAATGGATGACGTGGGCAGCGCAAGGCAACGGTAGTTTGCCCGCCCGTGATACTGGGTAGCACACCAGAACGACACGTTAAGACTAGGGTCAGTGGGCCAGGCCAAAACGCCTCAGCTAAGCGGTAAGCGAGGGGCGGGATGTTACAAGCCCATGCGTTGATCTGCGCGCTATCGGCAATGTGCACGATGACAGGGTGATTGGATGGCCGACCTTTTAAGGAAAAGACTTTAGCGACGGCATTGGCATTGCGCGCGTCAGCGGCTAGGCCATAGACGGTTTCGGTGGGGATGGCAACGACATCCCCCGCACGCAATAATTGCAGCGCGTTGGTCAGTAAGGCGTTACTCACTCGATTTTTCTTGATCCCAAGCGGCAATGGCTTGGTCCTGGAACAGTTCCTTGGCTTTGGCAATGACGGCCGCTGATTGATAGGCTTTTACCAGTTGTTGAATGCGCGGATCGTTGGCTTTGGCGGCGCTGGTTACGATGATATTGGCGTAAGGTGAAGATGTGTCTTCGACAAACAGCGCATCGCGATTCGGATACAAATTAGCAGGGATGGCGTAATTGGTGTTAATCGCCGCCAAGGCAACATCGTCTAAAACACGCGGCAGTTGTGCTGCATCTAATTCCTTGATGATCAGTTGCTTAGGATTCTGCACGATGTCGTGTACCGTGGCATTGATGCCTATGTTGTCTTTCAGTACCAGTAGTTTGGCTTGTTGCAACAATAACAACGATCTGGCTTCGTTGCTGGGATCATTGGGTATAGCAACAACAGCTTTGTCGGGTAGTGCGGTAAGGTCTTTTAACTGTTTCGAGTACAATCCCATGGGGTAAACAAAGGTTTTGCCGACGGTGACTAACTTGTAGTGTCTGTCTTTGATGGTGGCGTCTAGGTAAGGTTGGTGCTGGAAAATATTCGCATCGATGCTGCCATCATTGACGGCTGCATTGGGTAAGGTATAGTCGGAGAACTCGATGACGGTGATGGGTAGGTGAAATTGTTGTTGTGCGACGTCCTGCACGACGCGCATCAGCTCTACATCCGGCCCCGATGACGTGCCCACGCGTAGTGTCTTGTTGTTTGTGTTGGGTTGGCAAGCAACGATCACTAGCACTAAGCAAAGTAGTAGGCCGGTGTACTTACGCATGTTTTTCTCCTCATATGTCCATTTCACTTCAGCATGCGATTTTTGCATGTTGAAGTGTTCTTCTCGCGATGGGGTTTCCCAAGGGAAGAACCGCGATTCTCCCCTTGGGTGACCGTGCACAAATTCACTTTGTGCCGGTCATCAAAACAGAATATACCGCGCAACTTCCCCATCAAAATTCGCATCTTGAAGTACGAGCGGTATGTTAGCCCATTTGGCGTGATAGTTTAGCGCCTAGACTTTGAATAAGTTGCACTAACGCAATCAGGACGACTATGGTACCGCACATCACCGGTATGTCAAGGCGTTGATAACCGTAGCGTATGGCCAGATCGCCGAGACCACCGCCACCGATGGCGCCTGCCATCGCGGAATAAGCGACGAGGTTAATCATCGTTAAGGTGATGCCTTGAATGATAGCGGATCTGCTTTCCGGTAAGAGAAACTTTAGGATGATTTGCCACGGTGTGGCGCCCATCGCGGTTGCTGTTTCCAGTAAGCTGCTGGGCACTGTATCTAACGCATTTTCCACCACGCGCCCTACAAACGGTATTGCGGCAAAGGTTAAGGAGACGATCGCAGCGTCGGTGCCAATGGATGTTCCCACGAGTAACCGCGTCAACGGAATGAGCGCTATCATCAAAATCACGTAGGGTATGGAGCGTACGATATTGACGAACCCATTGAGCAGAGCAAAGCGCCAGCGGTTCGCTAAGATGCCGTGTGGCTTGCTACTAAAGAGCAAGATGCCTAAAGGAATCCCCAACAGCGTAGCTAGCGCTGCGCTAGCTAATACCATGTAGAGGGTTTCAAATAGTGGTATGTATATCAAGGAAAGTGTGGTCTGTAACATAGCCTATGGTTTCCACTTCGTTGCCGTGTTGTTGTAAAAATGCAAGGCAGGCGGCAATCGCATCGGTATTGCCACGTAGACTTGCGATCATGATACCTGTTGCTTCCTGGCCAATAAAATCAATATTGGCTTGATGGATGTTTACAGTGATGGCGAACTGCTTGATCATATTGGCAATCTGGGGTTCTGCGCTAGCAGGGCCATTAAACCAAATGCGCCACAGCGGATAACTGTCGGGACCCGGTTGCGTTTGTATGCCTTGTTGTAAATAAGCGGGTAGCTCTACGTGTAAACTGGCTAGGATTAAGCGTTTAGCTGCAGCAGATTGCGGTTTTTTAAACACAGTGGCTATATCACCTCGCTCGACGAGTTGTCCTTGTTCCAGTACGCCGACGTGATGGCAGGTTTGTTTGATGACATCCATTTCGTGACTGATCAATAAAATAGTGAGCTTGAATTGTTGGTTGATATCGCGCAGCAGTTTTAAGATGAGGTGCGTGTTTTGCGGATCCAATGCGGAGGTAGCTTCATCTGCCAATAATACCTTGGGTTGCATGACCAAGGCACGTGCGATAGCCACACGTTGTTTTTCCCCGCCGCTGAGTTGATGGGGATAACAGCGTGCTTTATTCTGCAGTTGAATGAGATCCAACAAAGGCAACACGGCTTGTTGTACGCTGCCTCGTGTTGCGCCACACAGCGTCAGTGGCAATGCAATGTTTTCCGTAACGGTTAAGTGACGGACCAAATTGAAATGTTGGAAAATCATGCCAATACGCTGACGTGCGTGGCGTAATGCAG
Source organism: uncultured Gammaproteobacteria bacterium (assembly GCA_964646995.1). GTDB lineage: Bacteria > Pseudomonadota > Gammaproteobacteria > CAZYIF01 > CAZYIF01 > CAZYIF01. The sequence continues at coordinate 7,108 of CAZYIF010000002.1, read as the reverse complement.
CGGTGCTTAGCGTTTGTAATGCCTGGCCATTGACGATCACCTGGCCACTGCAAGGTTGCTCTAATAAATTGACGCAGCGAATCAAGGTAGATTTGCCGGCTCCACTGGCGCCGACTATGCCCCAGATGGTGCCGGCTGCTACTTCCAGATCAATGCCTTTGAGAACATGCTGATTGCCCTGCGCCGTGGTAAAGGTTTTGTGGACTTGCTGTAATTCAATCATGTATGTCACTCTGATTCAGGCTAAGTTTGCGATAGCGCATGTGTAGGTTGTCTCTGGTGATGGAACACGAATCAACGTCGGTTGTCAAGTTATAGGGTGTACGATCAGCGCATCCCAGGCTGCGTTACAGCAACTCGCGATTACACAGGGCCTTAGCGATGGTGCCGCTGTCTATAAATTCCAACTCACCGCCTAAAGGTACACCGTGGGCGATGCGTGTGGTTTTGACTTGATAGGGTTTGACGAGATTTGCAATGTAGTAAGCCGTTGCCTCGCCTTCCACCGTAGGATTGGTGGCGAGTATAATTTCGCGTATGTCATCGTTCTGGATGCGTTGCAGTAGCTGATCTAGCCCTAGTTCTTCTGGCCCTATGCCATCCACCGGAGAAAGATATCCCATCAATACGAAGTAATAGCCGCGGAACACGGTGGTTTGTTCTATGGCAAGCATGTCGACTGGATTTTCGACGATGCATAATTGGTGGGTGTCGCGATTTTTTTGTTGGCACAGCTGACAATAGGTGTGTTCGCTGAAGGTGCGGCAAGCGATGCAGCGATCAATGTGCGTTAAGCTTTGGGTGAGTACGCTAGCGAGTTGTTTGCCGCCTTCACGATTACGTTCTAATAAATGAAACGCAATGCGTTGCGCTGATTTGGGTCCAACCCCGGGCAGGCATTGCAATGCGTTGATGAGTTGGTTGAGTAACGGACTAAATGAAACGGTCATCAGGGTTCTCATGTTAGGTGGTATGAGTCGTCGTATTTGCTAGTTCCCACAGGAGGCCCCCGCGCTGCGGGGGATCTCTGCAACAGACTACGAATCCACCGTGGACAGGCTCGGGTATTGCGTTAGCCGGGAAGATTCATGCCGGGAGGTAAACCCAATTTTGCGGTTAGCTCCAACATTTTTTCTTTGGTGGCTTTTTCTATTTTATTGACAGCATCATTAATTGCGGCTTCAATCAGCTTTTCCATCGTTTGTTTATCTTCATCTAAAAAACTGTTATCCAGTGTGACGCGATCGCAGTAATGGCGTCCATTCAAGGTGATCTGAATATCGTTGGCGCCCGCTTTACCGGTGATTTGCAACTCGGAGAGACTGCCTTGCGCGGCCTGCATGTTATCTTGAATAATTTTAGCCTGCTTCATCAGTTCATCAATAGATGTTTTTATTTCATTGGACATGGTTATCTCCTTGGGTAAGCGAATCATGATTATCGTATAGTGTTAGGGTTTCTTCTTGCAAGTGTGCATCAAACTCTTTTTGCACGCTTTTTATGTGTGGGTCATTGCGAATGGCTAACAGCGCTGCTTGTTCGGCTTGTGTTTGTTGCAATTGTGCTTGTCGTGCAGGTGTAGCGAGATCACTTTGTACCCGGATGGTAAGGCGCAATGGACGCTTATAATAGTGACTGAGTGCCTCGGTTAAGCGTTGTTTGTGTTTATCACTGAGTAATGCTTGTTGCCTACTGTCTATGGCCAAGGTGATGTGGTTATCGATCAGACTGTCTAACACACAATGTTGCGCGATAGTGTGACTGATGCCGCTTAAATTCAGTTGTGCCAACACCTTGCTCCACGATTCGGTGTCAACGGCAGGGGGTGTCATGTTCTGCTCGGTGGTGGTTTGGATGTTTGGACTTGTATCCCGTGGCGGCAGTGCGGTCGTGGTGTCAGTCGGTTCGCGTAGGCTATCCGCGCTACGCTCAACAACGGCAGGGGGTGTCATGTTCTGCTCGGTGCTGGTTTGGATGTTTGGACTTGCATCCCGTGGCGGCGGTGCGGTCGTGGTGTCAGTCGGTTCGCGTAGGCTATCCACGCTACGCTCAAAAGCCAACATGCGTAACATAACCATCATAAAACCAACCTGTGGCGTAGGTGCAAGTGCGAGATCACGTTTGCCAAGCAAGCCGATTTGATAATACAACTGTACGGCTTCGGTACCCAGTTGTTGACTGAGCGCCAATACCGTGGTGGAGGTGCTGTGTTTGCTTTGTTGGGTCACGGCAACGTGATGTAGCAGGGTGAGTAGTTGATCCAATACATGGGTAAAATCCACGGTATTTGCCGCGATTTCATCTACGCTGTGGAGCAACTGGTTGCTGTCTGCATGCGCTAATGCCTGTAACAGCGCAACCAACAACGTGTGTTGGGTGTGTCCTAGCATTTCTACCATGGCTTGGGTGCGGAGATGACCGTTGCTAAAAGCGATGGCTTGATCCAATAAGCTTAATGCATCACGCAGACTGCCATCGGCGGCTTGCGCGAGCAACGGCAATGCATCGTTTTCAAACGCGATCTGTTCTTGCTGTAAAATATGCGCGAGATGTGCACTCAGTTGCTGCTCGGTTATTTTTTGCAAATTAAACTGCAAACAGCGCGAGCGTACGGTAATGGGTAAACGTTCTGGATCGGTGGTCGCTAAGATAAAGAGGACGTGCGCAGGCGGTTCTTCCAGGGTTTTGAGTAAGGCATTGAAGCTATGTCCCGAGAGCATGTGTACTTCATCGATGAGATAGACTTTGTAGCGGCCTTGGGTCGGCGCGTACTGCACGTGTTCTAATAATTCGCGGGTATCTTCTACTTTAGTGCGTGAGGCGGCATCCAGTTCCAACAAGTCCACGAAGCAGCCGTGATCGATGTCTTGGCAAGCATGACAGGTACCACAAGGTGACGCACTGATGCCTGCGGCGCAATTGACACATTTTGCTAATATGCGTGCCAGTGAGGTTTTGCCTACGCCGCGTGTGCCACTCAGCAGATAGGCGTGATGTAAGCGTTGTGTTGCAAGGGCGTTGCCAAGTGCGCGCAAAACGGGGGTTTGCCCTACCATTTCGGCAAAGTGACGCGGCCGCCATTTACGCGCTAATACTTGGTAAGTCATCGCTATTTCCGTAGTCGGTTGCTCGAAGGGAGGGTGGCCTCATTAGCCTTATTCCGATACCCACATCAGCCACTACCGCTGCTCCCTTCCGGGCCTCACGGGGTTTGCAACCTAGCGTCATCGGAGGACCAATGCAACCACCATTATAACTTTGCCAGGCTGGAATTGGAGCATTACTAGGCTAAGAAAGCAAGCACTAGTTTATCCATGACGGTAGGCGACGGGGGTTGAGCGACTGCAGCGTTCTGGCTGGGTGATGGCTAGTGTGTTACCTTACGCGCGTGTTTTAGCCGCTGCGCGTAGCAAGCCCAGTGCCAACAATGCGAAAATGGCGTGATTTGGTCCAGGTTGAGCGCATATTAATCGTTGATTATGCAGGATTTTTTGTAGTCATCGAATAATGCGGCTATCTTGATACATTTGCTTGACATTAATCCATGGCCTATTTAGAATCGCCCATCCGATTATTGAGGTGCGTTACTTTTTTGTTGTAACACCGTCGAGAGTGGAAGTTAGGTTTAACTTAACCCGCAATGCAGCCACATAAAGTACAATTTATTGGTGTTTATACCACCCAGTGGTGCATAGTGAGGCAACGGTGGCGTCGCCACTACCTAATAAGCGGTACCGATTTGAGTTTGATAGTTTTACGGCGCCCAGGTCATTCTAGGGTGCTAGGACAAATGAGGTAAAAACCCCGCTATGTCGGCGTTTTTATGTTGTTACAAATGGCAAAGGTTTAATTACAGCTATGGCAACTATTAACCAGCTTGTGCGTGCCCCCAGGACACGCAAAAAAGATAAGTCTAGCGTTCCTGCACTAGGGAGCTGCCCGCAGCGTCGCGGTGTGTGCACCCGGGTGTATACCACTACGCCTAAGAAGCCCAATTCGGCATTGCGTAAAGTGGCGCGTGTTCGTTTGACCAATGGCGCTGAAGTCACGGCTTACATCGGTGGTGAAGGGCACAATTTGCAGGAGCACTCGGTGGTTTTGATCCGTGGTGGACGCGTAAAAGATTTACCCGGTGTGCGTTATCACATCGTGCGCGGTAGCTTAGATACGTCAGGTGTCTCAGGGCGTAAGCAGGGCCGTTCTAAGTACGGGCAAAAGAGACCCAAGGATTAATTAATTTTTTAAGTTTAAGTGTTAGAGAGGAATGTGATGCCAAGAAGACGAATTGTAGCAAAACGCGAACTGATGGCGGATCCTGTATACCACAGCGAGTTGCTCGCGCACTTCATTAACTGTTTGATGTTCAGTGGCAAGAAATCAGTGGCAGAGCGTATCGTTTACGGTGCATTAAGCAAATTAGGTTCGCGTCATCGTTTGCCGGAAGACAGCAAAGAAGGCGGCACAAGTAATTCGGGCTCTGCAGTATTGGATTTGTTTGATAAAGCGCTTGCTAACATTCGGCCTACGTTGGAAGTGCGTTCGCGTCGTGTGGGTGGTGCTACATACCAAATTCCGGTCGAGGTTCCACCGAATCGACGTACGACATTAGCTATTCGTTGGTTGATAGCCAGCGCAGCGGCACGTGGAGAGAAAACCATGGCATTGCGTTTAGCAGCGGAATTACACGACGCATTGGAAGGTCGTGGTAGTGCGGTAAAGAAGCGCGAAGATGCGCATAAGATGGCGAAAGCCAATCAAGCATTTGCACATTTTCGCTGGAATTAACTTTAATTGAGGATACAGACGTGGCACGTGCAACTCCATTAAATCAGTACCGCAACATAGGTATCATGGCTCACATCGATGCGGGTAAAACCACAACGACGGAGCGTGTGCTATTTTATACGGGTATTTCCCATAAGATTGGTGAAGTGCACGATGGTGCTGCGGTGATGGATTGGATGGAGCAAGAACAAGAGCGCGGCATCACGATCACCTCTGCGGCCACCACCTGCTACTGGAGTGGTATGGCCAAGCAGTATCCGCAACACCGCATTAACATTATTGATACCCCGGGACACGTAGATTTTACGATTGAGGTCGAGCGTTCGTTGCGGGTGTTGGATGGCGCCGTTGCCGTATTTTGTTCGGTGGGTGGCGTAGAACCACAATCTGAAACAGTATGGCGTCAAGCCAATAAATACGGTGTGCCGCGTATTGCGTTTGTTAACAAAATGGATCGCATGGGCGCCGATTTTCTGCGTGTAGTGGGACAAATCAAGAATAGATTGGGCGCTACTCCGGTTCCCGTACAATTGCCGATTGGTGCCGAAGAGCATTTCAAAGGCGTGGTCGATCTACTGACCATGAAAGCCATTTATTGGGACGAAGAAAGCAAAGGCATGTCGTTTGTGCTGGAAGATATTCCCAGCGAGATGTTAGCGCAATGCCAAGAATGGCGTGAAAAAATGTTAGAAGCGGCTGCTGAGGCGTCCGAGGAATTGATGGAACGCTACCTAGAATCGGGTGATTTTAGCCCGGATCAAATTCGTGCCGCCTTACGTCAACGTACCTTAGCGAATGAGATCATTCCGGTGTTGTGCGGCAGTGCGTTTAAAAATAAAGGGGTACAGGCGATGTTAGATGGCGTGATCGACTATCTGCCTTCACCGCATGAAGTCCCCGATGTGAAGGGCGAAGACGATCGTGGCGTTGAAGCCGTGCGTCATTCTAGCGATCAAGAACCCTTTTCTGCGTTGGCCTTTAAGATTGCGACGGACCCATTTGTAGGAACACTGACATTTTTCAGAGTCTATTCGGGTATGCTCAGTTCCGGTGATACCATCTATAACCCGGTAAAGGGTAAGAAAGAGCGTATTGGTCGTCTCTTGTTGATGCATGCTAATTCGCGCCAAGAAATCAAAGAAGTGTTTGCGGGTGATATTGCTGCAGCGGTCGGCTTAAAGACAGCGACGACGGGTGATACCTTGTGTGACTTAGATAAAGTCATCACCTTAGAACGTATGGATTTCCCTGAACCGGTTATCTCGGTGGCGGTTGAACCTAAAACGAAAGCTGATCAAGAAAAAATGGGCATTGCATTGGGTAAGTTGGCACAAGAAGATCCGTCATTCCGTGTGCGCTCAGACGAAGAGTCTGGCCAAACCATCATTGCAGGCATGGGCGAGTTACATTTAGAAATCATCGTCGATCGCATGAAACGTGAATTCGGTGTGGAAGCCAACGTAGGCAAGCCACAAGTAGCCTACCGTGAAACCATCCGTGGCACGGTAGAGCAAGAAGGCAAGTTTGTGCGTCAGTCGGGTGGACGCGGCCAATACGGTCACGTGTGGTTGAAGATAGAGCCACTAGAGCCAGGCCAAGATTTCGAATTCGTCAACGGTATTGTGGGTGGTGCCATTCCTAGGGAATATATCCCTGCGGTGGAAAAAGGTGTCAAAGAGCAAATGCAAAACGGCGTTATTGCGGGATATCCCGTGGTAGACGTGAAAGTCACTTTATTTGATGGTTCTTACCACGATGTAGACTCCAGCGAAATGGCGTTTAAAATAGCGGGTTCGATTGGATTCAAAGAAGGTGCTAAGAAGGCCAAAGCAGTATTGCTTGAACCTATCATGAAAGTTGAGGTAGTCACTCCGGAAGATTACATGGGTGATGTGATGGGTGACTTGAATCGTCGGCGTGGTATCTTGCAAGGCATGGATGATACGCCAGCAGGTAAGGTGATACGTGCCGAAGTGCCACTGTCTGAAATGTTTGGTTATGCCACGGATTTACGTTCTGCAACGCAAGGGCGTGCGACGTATACCATGGAATTCACTAAATACGCAGAAGCACCAGCGAGTATCGCAGAAACGATTATTAAGAAAGAGAGTAAGTAGTCAGCAATAGGATTAAGGGTAATTTTCAGCCTATTTACTGAATAGTTACAACAAAGATAAATAAGTTATACGGGGTATTACCATGTCTAAGGGAAAATTTGAGCGAACAAAACCACACATAAATGTCGGTACTATTGGTCACGTGGATCACGGTAAAACAACCTTGACAGCGGCGCTTACCAAAGTCCTAGCAGAAGTCTATGGTG
>CAZYIF010000001.1:125906-257360 GCA_964646995.1 uncultured Gammaproteobacteria bacterium | reverse complement strand
CAGGCTTGCGCCCATTGTCCAATATTCCCCACTGCTGCCTCCCGTAGGAGTCTGGGCCGTGTCTCAGTCCCAGTGTGGCTGGTCGTCCTCTCAGACCAGCTACGGATCATCGCCTTGGTAGGCCTTTACCCCACCAACTAGCTAATCCGACGTAGGCTCATCTCATCGCGCAAGGCCTTTCGGTCCCCTGCTTTCCCCCTTAGGGCTTATGCGGTATTACCCTAAGTTTCCCTAGGCTATCCCACTCAATGAGGCAGATTCCTACGCATTACTCACCCGTCCGCCACTCGTCAGCGCTCCGAAGAGCCTGCTACCGTTCGACTTGCATGTGTTAAGCGTGCCGCCAGCGTTCAATCTGAGCCAGGATCAAACTCTTCAATTAATATCAATCGCCTGCTCGCTTACGCTAACAGACTATTTTGGCTCAAGTATGTACTTTATTTACCGTAAAAGGTTTTAACAGTTCACACTTGTATAAAATGTCTTTACAGACATACACACAAGTGCCCACACATATTGCTTGGCTCTCTATTTTTAAGGAACAGGCTGCATCTATTCATCGCAGCTAAGGAAAACGGATTGTATACTTTCGCCACGCTTTGTCAACTGTTTTTTCATACTTTTTTGCGTAGCTGGTATACATACCGAAAACCATATAGCCAGCATTGTAACTTTTATGTGGGAAAAGGCAACAATCCGTAGGGTAGGATTAGCATACCCCTTATGGGCGAACGCACCGTTGGTCAAGGCGCAGCACGCTGTCATCTGCTGGGTTTACTGTTTGGGTTTGGGTTGACGCTGCTTGCTGAGTTTCTCAAAGATGTTTTCTTCTATCCAATCGTCTTCTAAGGTTTCATCATCAGGCGCAACACGCTGATCGCTTGGTTTTAAGTCCACAGCACTTTGTTCCACAATAATTTCGATACGTCGATTAGATGCTCTATTCTCATCTGAGTTGTTAGCAACACGTGGCTTAACGCCCGCGTATCCTACCACCGCAAAACGCGCCGCATCCAACTTGATTTGTTCTGGATGCAAGGGATTATGTTCCATGAGAACTTGCGCAACAGACACTGCACGTGCCGCAGATAAATCCCAATTAGAACGGAACTTATGACTCACCACCACCCCATCATCCGTATGTCCCGCAATAATAATTTTGCCTTCCACATCAGCCAATGACACACGAATCTTATCTAACACAGGGTAAAAATCATAGTTAAATTCCGCCAAACCAGGTGAGAATGCGTTCTTTTCTAAAAGTCGTATAACGATCTTGTTGTCTTCTGTTTCGACTTCAACTTTGGATGATTCGATTTCTTTCTTCAACATTTCCTTCACGCGTTGTGCCGCTGGCGTATCTTGCTTCTTTACTTCTTTTGCGGGTACAGGAACAACACTCACTTCTTGTTTTTTATCGGCCACATCTTGCTTCTTTTGCTTATTTTTACCTTCATTAATATCGAGGTTTTTTTTCTCTATTTCTGTCGTTTTCTGCTTAACTTGTGGCGCAATAGTCGGTTGCGGCTTGGCTGCACTAAAGTGTTGCGCCACCACACTAATACCCATCGGAATATCCGAAGCGGACGTGTCGCGTTGCACCCCAAATGCTTGTTTCATTGAGCCTGCTAGCTGTTTGAATTTCTCTACTTTTAATTCGGAAAAAGTGAGTAACAAGACGAAAAAACACATTAGCAACGACATTAAATCCGCAAAAGTAGCCAGCCAACCTGGCAACGAAGCAGGAGCATCAGCCGGTATTTCATCATCGTCATCCAAAATATATCTCCTGACTAAGTCTCTTCCGATTTAGCTTCCTTCTGAATATCGCGACGTGACCCGGGTAAATAGGTCTTAAGTAACTCTTCTAACAGACGTGGATTCTGGCCAGCCTGTATCGCCAAAATCGCATCGATAATTAATGCCTTATTTTGCCGCTCTTCTTTACTACGTAAAGACAACTTGTCTGCCACGGGAATCGCTAGCATATTAGCTAACATGGAACCATAGAGCGTCGTCAGCAAGGCAACCGCCATTGAGGGCCCAATGGTACTGGGGTCGTCCATGGATGCGAGCATTTGTACTAGTCCAACTAAGGTACCAATCATCCCCAGAGCCGGGCCCACGTCCGCTAACGCTCTAAAAATCAATTGGCCCTGAGAGTGTCGTTCTACCGTTTGTAACATATCTTTTTTCAAAGTAGAACGTACGGTCTCTGCATCCAAACCATCCACGATGTATTGAATACCCTTGGCCATAAACTCATTAGGCATTTCCATGTTCTCAAGAGATAATAATCCTGCTTTACGTGCGGAGGCAGCCATCTGCACACAAATAGGAATTAAATCTTCTGGCTTATGTGATTTGACTAAGAAGGCCCTTGCGCCTATTTTTACTGCACCTAAAAATTGTTTCAGATCAAATTTCATCAGCACAACAAAAATAGAACCCACAAGAACGATCAATATCGAGGGAATATCAATAAATAACAACATGCTAGGCCCTAATGCCATAGCATAGAATACAACAGCGTAGCTGCCTATAAGACCAATCAGGGTAGCTAAGTCCACTTACGATCTCCTGATACAGCGAACCATCCACGTAAACACGCGACTCCGCACTGTCTACTCCTTATAAGTGTAGTCAAAAATTAATAATTCGCTAACCGGGGAGACAATTTAGGATGAAAGTTGACGGGAAAACACAGCCGCCAATAAATGAACATTTATCGGCTTGCCTATTCATTAAAAAATGTTACTCTTAGCCACTCACCCGCGAGTTAGCTAGGTTGGATTGTCTCGTGAACAAACTGTTGCAATACATACTGTTGACGCTGTTGCTGTGTATCAATCCTAACACACAGGCTGAAATGGTGAGCAGCCGCGATCAGTCAGATCATACACCGTTTGGCATGTGGCTTGGTCATTACACGATCAAACAACTACACCAAGATTACACGGCCATCTCCGTGGGAACCCATGAGGCCAGCGAAGGCCAGATGTATCTGGTAGATATCCGTTCGATAAAAAAGACTGGATTAACTAAACTAACCGTTATTTTTGATCAACAACACCTTCTGCAAGCCATACTCGCCGAGTTTGATAAAGTCTATTACGAACAACTTTATGCTGAATTATCAGAGAAATACACCTTGCTAACCCAAACGGTATCACAACAAGGCGATAGAAAAGCGCAGTTTATTGCTAAAAATGACACTACCGTCACCTTGGAAGCGGCACAAAACAGTTTTAAGGCTAACGTCTTTTACAAAACCAATACGTTCGTTCGCGCCACAGCACTAGCACCGGCGGGACAATAACGGGTCGTTACGTTGAGTAACCACTTAGCCGCTTTGCGGCTTTTATGCCTGTGGGGCTGCAACACCTAACGCATTCGTTAACGGTATATGCTATGCTCTCGCTACTTTTATTTAAACAAGAAACTCATATGTCACGTAAAAAAACCGATTCCCCCCAATTTGAAACAGCGCTAGATGAACTCATGCAACTGGTCGACAAGATGGAGCATGGCAACTTAAGTTTAGAAGAGTCTCTGGCCCACTTTGAACGCGGCATTCACCTTACTAAATTATGCCAAACGACGCTAGCAGCAGCCGAACAAAAGATACAATTGCTCACCCAACAAAGCACACAAGAGACGCTGCAACCCTACACAATGAACCAAGACCTACACGATGATGCCCCTACCTGAGTACATAGCTACTTGCCAACAGCGGCTCAACCAAACCTTGCAAGGCTGTCTACCTGCGCCAGACGCAGAACCGTCGCGACTACACCAAGCCATGCACTACGCTACGCACAGTGGAGGGAAACGAATTCGTCCATTGCTGGTATACGCTACGGGGGAAGCCTTTGGCACATCACTTTCTTGTTTAGACATTCCCGCAGTAGCCATAGAATTGATTCACACCTATTCCTTAATCCATGACGACCTACCGGCTATGGATGACGATGATTACCGTCGCAACATGCCTACCTGCCACCGCGCTTTTGACGAAGCCACGGCTATTTTAGCCGGTGACGCACTGCAAAGCTTGGCATTCGATGTGTTGAGCACGGCACCGGAGCTAACGGCCGAACAACGGATTGCAATGATCCATCTGCTCGCCAATGCGAGTGGCTCACTGGGTATGGCTGGGGGACAGGCACAAGACTTACAAGCCACTCCCAACATTAACCAAGCAACACTAGAGGCTATTCATCAACGTAAAACCGGCGCATTGTTGCAAGCCAGCGTGGGTTTGGGCATGCTTGCCAGTGAGAATGTAAGTCCAACCCGCTACCAGCAATTGCAAACCTACGCCCGTGCACTGGGTCTAGCCTTTCAACTCCAGGATGACTTGTTCGATCACAAAGAAACAACTGTTGATGGCACAACAAATTATGTGCAGTTACTAGGTATCAGCGGCACGCAACGTAAAATCCAACAACTTTTCCACACCGCACTACAACAACTAGGCTCCTACGATGCGCAACACCACGCTCTGCACCAGTTAACACACTATTTACTTGACCGCACCCATTAATGATACACTAGCCCTCCCGTTCATACTGCAAGACAAATACTATGTTAAATGAGATGGATTCGTTCCCTTTACTCAGTCGCATTAGTTCGCCGGCCGATTTACGTCAATATAGCGAGCATCAATTGCCCGCGCTCGCCGTGGAGATGCGCGAATTTTTATTGCAGTCTACCAATATTTCTGGCGGGCATCTGGCGGCTGGCTTGGGCACTGTCGAATTAACGATTGCCTTGCACTATGTGTTCCATACGCCAGACGATGCATTGATATGGGACGTAGGCCATCAAGCCTACCCCCATAAATTACTCACGGGGCGCCGTGCCCAATTACCCACGATTCGACAAACCGACGGATTGGCACCGTTCCCCAGCCGCAGTGAAAGTATTTACGATTGTTTCGGTGTCGGACACTCCAGCACGTCGATCAGCGCCGCCTTAGGATTTTCCGTGGCAAATCACTTAAACCAATGCGCCCATAAATCCATTGCAGTGATCGGTGACGGTGCCATGACTGCGGGCATGGCCTTTGAAGCCCTGAATCATGCCGGCGATTTACACGCTAATCTACTGGTTATCTTGAATGATAATGACATGTCTATCTCCCACAATGTCGGCGCACTCTCGAATTATTTAACCAAAATACTCTCGGGCAAGATCTACAGCCATGTACGCGCTGGTGGCAAAAAAGTATTACGCAACGTGCCGCCGATGTGGGAATTGGCCAAGCGCACCGAACAACATATCAAAGGTATGGTGGTACCCGGTACCTTATTTGAAGAATTGGGATTTTATTATCTGGGCCCCATTGATGGGCATGACATCCCCAGCCTGCTCACCGTATTGCGTAACATGCAACAGCAACAAGGACCGCAATTACTGCATGTCACCACACGCAAAGGCAAAGGCTACCCGCCGGCAGAACAACATCCCATTGCGTATCATGGCGTAACGCCCGGTTTCTATGCGACATCCTCCACGACCAAGCCACCCACCAAGCCAACTTACTCTAACGTCTTTGGTCAGTGGTTATGTGACATGGCAGCACAAGATCCCGATTTGGTTGCCATTACCCCCGCCATGCGCGAAGGCTCTGATATGGTTGCCTTTTCTGAGCATTATCCCGATCGCTACTTCGATGTAGGCATCGCCGAACAACACAGCGTCACCTTTGCGGCGGGCCTGGCCTGCGCGGGGAAGAAACCCGTCGTTGCCATTTATTCCACTTTCTTGCAACGCGCATACGATCAACTCATTCACGACGTATGCCTACAAAATTTGCCGGTGCTCTTCGCCGTGGATCGCGCCGGCTTAGTGGGTGGCGATGGCTGCACTCACAACGGTAATTTTGATTTGAGTTTTTTGCGTTGCATTCCCAATCTGCTGATCATGGCGCCCAGTGATGAAAATGAATGTCGACAGATGTTATACACGGGTTTTGTGCACGGCGCACCCGCCGTGGTCCGTTACCCACGCGGTGTGGGTAGGGACGTGGCGATTAACCCACAGATGACAGCGCTAGCCATCGGCAAAGCCCAGCTGTCGCGCCAAGGAAAAGGCATTGCACTCTTGGCCTTTGGCAGTATGCTCAGCCCGGCATTGGCTGCCGGAGAAACCTTAGATGCCACCGTGATTAACATGCGTTTTGTCAAACCGCTGGATGAAACGCTATTGTCTGAATTGGCTCAGCACTACAGCTTACTGGTGACCATAGAAGAAAACGCCGTCGCTGGCGGTGCGGGCAGTGCCGTAGCCAGTTACTTGGCAAGCCAAAGTCTGAGTTGTCCCCTACTGCAGTTGGGCCTGCCCGATAGCTTTTTAGGACACGGGAATGTACCCGAATTACTGCAACAAATAGGCTTAGATCATCAAGGTATCGTGCATGCGGTACAACAGCGTTTAGCACGCATGCACAGCAGTCGATCACAGCCCAATGCAACACAGCGTGCGTAGCCAAGACTAACTTAGGCACCGTAACCCAATAATTGCGCTGCCGTACACGGAGTTCCAACTATGCCCGTAGTATCGGCGGCTGTGGCGACTGATCCCGTTTAGATCCAGGCGTTTGTGCTTCAGTCCCGTCAAAAGCAGATAGCGGTGCAAACAGACCCTTCGCCGCAAGTAGCGCTCCCGGAGGAGGCATTTCTCCCCAATTAGCAGCCCTTCCCACATCTGATTTCCCTGGCGCAACAACCACTTGCTCTGCTTCTACCATATTTGCATTTGTTTCAGCTAATAAAGACTGCCTTTCTTCGGCTTGCTCCCAAGTAAGCTTGCTGTCGTTTACAGCATGAGTGCCACTCACCGGTGTCACTTTGACGGTCACCGCTCCCGTTGCGCGCGCCATCGCTTCGCCCGCATTTTTGATGGCGTTGGGTAAGTGCTGGGTCAATAAACTCAAGCCTAGCTGGTGCTTCACCGCGCCACCTACCACGTAACACAGCAGTTTGCACGGCAAACTGATCGGCTTGAAGACTTGCTTCCAACCGTTGCTTGCCCACTCGTCGAAACGCCTGCCGACATCTTGTATGCCGAGTCCAGCCATCGGTATGGCATTAGCAACGACCACACCCAGCAACGCGATACCTTTGCCCAAGGTCGTCAACGCCGTGCGTCCCCATGAATTTTCAGGGAGTTTTCCCCCTAGCTTATGCACAAAACTCCCAACACCCGAGAGGATCTTACCTAGCGTATAGAACACATCTAGGCATTCCAACGCCACAGCCACGACGCGCGCCACTCCTTTGATCGCAAACGCGGCGCCTCTGTGCAATATCCCCTGGGGCTGTGTTTCAAGGTGACGACCGTGTTGTTCTAACACCGCACGCAAGCCTCTACACAAGGCGGAACCGCTCTCTGCTTCGGCCAACTCACGGTAACGGCTCTCCACATAGTCCAGTGCCGCTTGATACAAATCTTTGTTACTCACATCCTCCGGCGAGATAGCCGCCAACCAGCGCACATGACCACGTAGATCTTGGGCCAAACCGTGTTGCCTACGCGTTCTAAATGCCATGATGTCGGACTTTTCACGATCGTATTGGTACATGACCTGCATGAGATTGCGTTCTAAGGTATCTAACTTTTTTTCGTACGGATCTACTGCCGCTTGCGACTTTGCCGCCACGCGTGCAGGATCGAGTTGTTGCATTAAATGGCAACGCTCGGTACGCGCATGACCGCGCGGCTCTTGTAGCGTGATTTTACCATCCTTTAGCTCAGTAACACCGCGATTACTCTTACACAGGCGGTTGAATAGCGCTGAATTATCGGCTTTTAACTCAGCCAATTCTGCCACCACATCCTCAGCTTTCGCTCCATCTTTCACGCCAGTGTTCGCTATGTCGTTCGGATCAACGCGACCCTTTTCAAATAAATAATTAAATACTTTGGGATACGCTAGCTTCATCGCTTCGCGTTCCAATTGATTCATGAAGAAATCGCTACCCAACACGTAATTTTCGCGTTGCATGTTAAACGTGCGTTGCCCACGAAACACAGGTAAGCCATCTACCAGCTTTATGGCGCGACCCGACGTCAAGTAAGCACCACGCTTTGCGTGGGCATGGGCAAAAAGTTTTAATAAATCCTTGGACTCTACACCCTTTGCTTTATCGACCATCGGGTCTACTATTTCACTTTTTGAATTGACTAATTTTGAACTGACTAATGCAGGCATTTCATTGTTTTGAAATTGCGTGCCATTTGTAGCTAAAAACTGATGCAGCATCCTCCAACTGACTTCGGGAACAGCCGCCATCTTCTTAGACTTCACTTTAGTACCGTCAGAGTGATTGCCGTAGAACGGCAAAAAAGTCACACGCGTTGCCGCACTTTCGACGAGTACACGTGACTTATCTTGCGGCTTAAAATCGCGCCGCATCTCATCCATCTGCAATGTAGCCACGTAATTTTTTACATTCGGCGCAATGACCCTGGCATCCGCATCACTCTTGTCTGTCAACCCAGCTACGGGGTCAAATTCCATGATGTTGAATCTGACCTGCGCCAAATTCCGTAACATTTTTGCATCGTTCGTGTAGGGTTCTGGAATCAAATGTGGATTGTCTGCTAACTGCTGTATGGCATAAGCGATACGCGTACAGGTCACGGCGCCACGGCTAAAACCGGTCGCGTTAACCGTCAGCTTTTCGCCCTCTGGCAGCGCGGTCAACTGTTTAAGGATCTCAGTAACGCCTTTGTCTACGTTGCCTTTGACCTCTAGACCCAATAGCCCAGGGCCTTCTAATACCAACTTAGGTGACGTACATGCTTGTGAAAAACGTGTGATAATATTGTCTTTTTTCATCGTCGAGCTTTCGCCCGTACCAAACGCGAAAATCGTATAAACACCCATGCCATGTCACCTATTGCTACCTACATAGGTACAATAGTAGCCAGCATTTCTTAAGGATTGCTTAACAAGTATGCAAGACTTAAAAAATAATTGGCTGATCGGTAGAGAAATAGGGGACAAACCTCTGATTAAGCCAGCTTGTGGATCGGAATGGGAAGCAGCCAGGATAAGCGTTTAGGCGCTATCGTTTACGTGCACGATAACGCGCGACGGCAAGGCGATGCGCCGCTAATGTGGTTGAAAAGACATGGCTACCATCACCTCTGGCGACAAAGTATAACGCCTGAGTCAATTGCGGATGCAAGGCCGCATGCAAGGCATCAGCACCGGGCATCGCGATGGGCGTAGGTGGCAAACCCCGATGCCGGTAAGTATTGTAGGGAGTATCGTCACGTAAATCCGCACGCCGCAACTGACCACTGAAGCGATTGCCCAAGCCATAGATCACCGTGGGATCACACTGCAGCGGCATGTGCTGCTGCAAGCGTCGAATGAATACCCCGGCTACTTGCGGCTTTTCCTGGGGCAGCCCCGTTTCCTTCTCCACCAAGGATGCCATGATCAATGCCTCGTAGGGATTACGATAGGGCAAGCCCGCCGCGCGATGTTGCCACGCGTCTTGCAAACGTACTTGCATCTGTTGATACGCTTGCTGCAGTAGCGCTGACTCTGTGGTCCCGCGCGTCACATGATAGGTGTCTGGGAAAAATAATCCCTCCGGATGGGTGCGATCGTCACCCCATTGTTGCATCACCGTCTCTGTCGCTGGCAACAAGAGATCGTGTTGTAAATACTCTTTAGCATGCATCGCCTGTAGAAATTGCGCGAACGTCCAACCCTCTACAAATAACACCTCATGGTAAAGCACTTTACCCGCAGCCAGTTGTTGCAAGAACTGCTGTGCCGTGGTCGTGCCAGTAATACGATATTCCCCCGCTTTGAGTACAGTCGCCTCGCTATTCCATTTGGCTAATTGCAAAAAGTAATAGCGATAACGGGGTTGACGCAAGATGCCGTGCTGCGCCAAATCATGCACGGTTTGGCGTAAGCTAAATCCCGCAGGCAATACGTAGTCGATAGTCTGCTTGTACAGTAAGGGCGATTGCGCAAAATGGTAAATGTCGGCGAGTAACACCAACAATGCGCTGAGCAGCATCAATGGCAGGTAATACAATAACTGATATAGAGTGCGCTTCACGTCCGTCTCTGTTGGTTCATAAAATCAGGCGCTGGCACACGCACCAATTCGTAACACACGATTGCAACCACTCGGCCGCAAACGCGATGGTTACGCTGTCTTTAAATAAACATCACAACTGACGAAACAACAACGCACCGTTAGTACCACCAAAACCAAACGAATTAGACATGGCTGCCGTAATGCGCATGGGACGTGCGGTATGTGGCACAAAATCCAAATCACATGACTCACTCGGCTGATCCAGATTAATGGTCGGCGGCGCTACTTGATCCCGAATGGCTAACACCGTGAAAATCGCCTCTACCGCGCCCGCGGCACCTAGCAAGTGGCCAATCATCGATTTAGTGGAGCTGACTGCCAACTGTTTTTGTTGGTTGGCAAATACTTTTTTAATGGCAAATGCTTCTAATTCATCACCTGCCGGCGTAGACGTGGCGTGCGCATTGATATACTGCACCTCGCTTACATCTTGACGCGCATCACGTAACGCAGCACGCATCGCTTGTTGAGCACCACGCCCTTCTTGATCGGGCAAAGTCATATGAAATGCATCCGCACTCAAACCAAAACCTGCTAATTCAGCGTAAATAGTCGCACCGCGTTTTTTGGCGTGTTCATATTCTTCTAATACTAAGACCCCCGCACCATCACCCAACACAAAACCATCACGGTCTTTGTCCCAGGGACGACTCGCACGCTGCGGATCATCGTTACGTTTAGACAAGGCACGTAATGCAGAAAAACCTGCCATACCCAATGGACTGCTGCCTTTTTCGGCCCCGCCCGCGAGCATCACGTCCGCATCCCCATAGGCAATAGTACGCGCCGCATAACCGATGTTATGTGTGCCCGTGGTACAAGCGGTCACAACGGAAATATTCGGGCCTTGCAAACCATGCAAAATGGAAATGTGGCCGGAAGCCATGTTGATGATCGACGCTGGAATGAAAAACGGACTTACCTTGCGTGAACCTTGCGCGACCAGCACAGTATGATTATTTTCAATTGTCGACAAACCACCTATGCCTGAACCCACCGCCACACCAATGCGCGACACATCTTCGCGCGCAAAGTCTAAGCCCGCATCGACAACCGCTTCTGCTGCAGCAGCGATGGCGTACTGAATGAATAAGTCAACTTTACGCGCCTCTTTTGCAGAAAGGTACAAACCAATGTCGAATTTTTTCACCGTTCCACAAATAGTGGTGCTATAACCCTGAGTATCAAACTCATCGATAACCGCAACACCACTTTTTCCTGCGAGGATCCCTTGCCACGATTCCGCAACCGACAATCCCAACGGCGTAATGGCGCCCAATCCGGTGATGACTACACGTCTACTACTCAAAAGCTCGCTCCCCATTTTGCTTAGCGGGCAATCGCACTTGGCACGGCCAACCGCTTACGCTTTCTCTCTTGCTGCAATGAAGTCAATGGCTTCTTGCACGGTGGTAATCTTTTCCGCCTTGTCATCAGGAATTTCAATATCAAATTCTTCTTCTAAGGCCATAACCAACTCAACTGTATCCAACGAATCAGCGCCCAGATCATCGACAAAAGATGAGTCCAGAGAAATACTTTGCTGAATGTCTAATTGATCTGCGACTACTTTTTTAACTCTCTCTTCAACGGTACTCATACTTCTTCCTCTTAAAATAATAAATTAATCAGCGCGCATTATACCCAGGCTAATGCACTCCTCACCACTTGTTCCCGTATAAAGGCAGCTAGTTTAGTCAAAAAACGCCGACTTGCAAGCAAATTCCTTACCTGCTGGCAATAAGGCGTACAGCTAAACTTAACCCATGAACATACCCCCATTGACGTGTATCGTTTGCCCGGTCACATAAGCAGCCTCCGCGGAGGCTAAAAAGCCCACCAGATGAGCCACTTCTTGCGCCTGACCCAAGCGCTGCATAGGAATTGCGCTCATGATGTTTGCCCTTTGTTGTTCGCTCAGCTCACGCGTCATATCCGTGTCAATGAATCCAGGGGCCACTATATTCACCGTAATATTACGCTCAGCCACTTCCGCAGCCAACGATCTACTCAAGCCACCCAACGCCGCCTTGGCTGCAGCATAGTTGGCTTGGCCTGGATTGCCGGTCGCACCGACCACTGAGCCGACGCTGATGATACGCCCCCAGCGCGCTTTTAGCATAGGCCGTACGCAGGCTTTAGTCAGGTAATAAACCGCAGACAAATTCGTCGCAATGACGTCGTCCCATTCTTCTGTTTTCATGCGTAAAAATAAATTATCGCGGGTGATGCCGGCATTGTTTATCAAGATCGTGGGAGCACCCACCTGTTGCGTCACTTCTTCCAACAGGCTATCGACAGACTCTCTCTGCCTGACATCCAACACTTTGCCCATGCCCGATAAGCCTTGCTCATGCAATAAGGTACTGATCGCTGCCGCACCTTGTTCCGTCGTCGCTGTGCCGATAACCACGCATTGCGCACGCGCCAACTGCAATAAAATCGCTTGCCCTATACCACGGCTCGCACCCGTAACCAACGCAACACGTGCCCCTTGCTCTACTTGCATAAACGCGACCCTTCCTCTGTCCACATAACTATAACGCTAACGCGCGTTGCAAATCATCGGGCTGTTCTATGGACAGCCAACGCAACGCCGGCGCAATGCGCTTACCTAACCCCGTCAACACTTGCTTCGGGCCGCACTCAATCACCACATCCACGCCCGCAGCAGCAAAATACTGCATAGACTCCACCCAGCGCACCGGGCTATACAATTGGCGCAATAATGCTTGTTTGATCAACGCACCCTCTTCTACAATCGCAACATCCACATTGTTGAGTACAGGAATCGTCGGTCGTGTTAAGGTGACTGTCTGCAGCACGTCCGCCAACGACTCCGCCGCGCTACGCATCAATTCACAATGCGATGGCACACTCACCGGTAATTGCTTCACGAGCTTAGCACCCCGCTCCTTGGCTAACTGCATGCTACG
Organism: uncultured Gammaproteobacteria bacterium; assembly: GCA_964646995.1. Taxonomy (GTDB): domain Bacteria; phylum Pseudomonadota; class Gammaproteobacteria; order CAZYIF01; family CAZYIF01; genus CAZYIF01. The sequence continues at coordinate 244,288 of CAZYIF010000001.1, read as the reverse complement.
CATCACTGCCGGCGTATGGCCAGCCACCACCACCTGCCCCGGTGCATTGTAATTGGCAGGCGTAACCTCATGCTGCGCATCCGATGCCGCCACACACAATGCCAGCACTTCTGCATCCGTTAAACCGACTACGGCAGCCATAGCGCCGGCGCCCTCTGCCACGGCCGCTTGCATGCAACGCCCCCGCGCCGCCACTAACTGCACTGCAGTAGAAAAGGCGAGACTGCCCGCACAGGTCAGTGCCGTATATTCTCCCAGACTATGTCCTGCTAACAATGCGGGTTGTGTACCGCGCTCAGCGCACCACACTCGCCACAATGCAACGCTCGCAGCCAACAGAACAGGCTGCGTATTTGCTGTTTGATCCAATTCTACTGAGCTACTCGCGCACGTCATCTGCCACAGGTCACAACCGATTGCAGCGCTGGCCTCAGCAAATGTCGCACCAATCACGGGATAACGCGCCGCCATTGCCGCTAAGATACCTAATGCCTGTGAACCCTGTCCGGGGAATACTAAGCCTAGCTTCATCACGCCTATCCTCAGTAGGTAACCAACGCGGCACCCCAGGTCAAACCGGCACCGAACGCTTCTAATAACAACCTATCACCTTTTTTAATTTTATGGCTGCGTATCCCCTCATTCAGCGCGAGCGGTAAAGACGCTGCAGACGTATTGGCGTGTTGACTCACTGTGGTAATCACGCGTTCCATTGGCAAATTGAGTTTTTTTGCCATCGCAGAAATAATGCGGATATTCGCTTGATGCGGTATCAGCCAATCAATGGAATCTTGCTCTAACTTATTGGCAGCTAATACTTCTTCAACTAAAGCACCCATGTGCTTCACAGCATACCTGAAAATTTCATTGCCACGCATCGTTAAATACGGATTTTGACAATCTTTATCAACATTACAACCATTTACATACAGCAACTCATCATGCACACCAGAACCGTGCAAATGTGCGGAATGTATGCCAGGTTGATCACTGCGACTCAAAACAACAGCCCCTGCACCATCACCGAACAATACACAGGTACTGCGATCCGTCCAATCCAATACCCTAGACATTATCTCGCTACCGACCACCAACGCATGTTGTACCATGCCATTTTCAATGAACTGTTGCGCTGTCACCAACGCGTAAATAAAACCGGAACATGCAGCATTCAAATCAAACACCACACAGTTGTTTATCTGCAATGCTTTCTGTAATAAGCACGCCGTGCTAGGAAACACTTTATCGGGTGTAGACGTTGCAACAATAATTAAACCGATTTCATCGGCTGCAAGCCCACCCGCTTGCAATGCTTGCTGCGCGGCAAAGTAAGACATATCCACGGTCGTTTCAGTCACCGCAATATGGCGTTGGCAAATACCCGTGCGTTCCACTATCCACGCATCCGTAGTATCAACACGTTGTTCTAATTCCTTGTTAGTGACTACCTTTTGCGGTAAGTAACCACCGGTACCCACAATGCGCGCATAAACCATCAGCACTTCACCCTGTCTTGTAGCAAGTGTTCCACTTGACGATTGATCAGCTGGGGAATAGCTTGCGCGGCGTGATCAGCCGCGCGATTAATCGCGTTAACAAATGCCTCTCGCTGCGCATTACCGTGACTCTTAATAACAATTCCTTGTAGACCTAATAAACTCGCCCCATTATAATGCACCGGATCCACGCGCTGCATGGCACGTTTAAGGCTGGTTTTAACTAACAGCCCCAGCACACGTTGCCACCCACCCTGACTAAATTCAGCCTTTATGTATCCCGCCATCATACAAGCAATACCCTCGCTTGCTTTCAACACAACATTACCTACAAAACCATCACAGACCACAACGTCAACAGTACCTTTATAAATATCATCGCCTTCAACATAACCCACGTAATGAATCTGGTCCTTATACTGCATGAGTTTTTCGGCAGTGGCTTTCACCAACTCATTACCCTTGATGTCTTCGGCACCTATGTTAAGTAAACCAATACTAGGGCGCGCTATGCCCATTACGGCGGCGGCATACACCGATCCCATCACAGCAAACTGACACAAGTGATCAGGCGTGGCATCCACATTGGCACCCAAATCCAGCATCTGTACACTTTTACCTAGCTGAGTAGTGGGTAGGGAAGAGATAATCGCCGGTCGATCGATGCCTGGAATCATTTTCAATACAAAACGTGCTATTGCCATCAAAGCGCCGGTGTTACCGCCGCTGACGCAGGCACCGGCCTCGCCCGCCTTGACTAGCTCGATAGCCACACGCATAGAGGAATCTTTTTTATTACGCAGCGCCAACGCAGGAGGTTCATCCATGGCTACCTGCTCACTCGCATGACGCAACATCATGCGTGGGTGATCGAGCAAACCGTGCTGGCGCAATACCGGCTGCAACGCAGCCTGCTCGCCCACCAAAATAATGCGCAAAGCCTCGCGCCGCTGCAATGCCATCGCCACGGCAGGAACCGTCACTATAGGCCCATGATCACCGCCCATAGCATCCACAGCGATCGTTATTTTACTCACCGCGATCCTTGTTTGGTTGTGCATCGTAGACTTTATTACCTTTATAATAGCCTTTCGCTGTCACATGGTGGCGCAAATGCGTTTCGCCAGACAACACATCAATCGATAACGTAGGATTACTCAAACTATCATGTGCGCGTCTCATTCCACGTTTCGAACGAGACTTACGCGTCTTCTGTACTGCCATTTCTAAACTCCTCAATATCCCATGCACCACATACTAGGCGATCTTTCACAGGATGCATAGCTGCCACGGGAAAACAAAGCAATAATTCATCTTCTACCATGGCCCACAACGACACTTGCCTGGACGTTACTAACCACGGTTCATAATGGTTGGGCAAGGATTCCGCCTCTGCTTCCGTCGCAACGGGACTCAGGCAAAAATCATGCGCAACCGGCCACCACATCTGTTGCATGCAGCGCTGGCAACACACCGGCAACTGCGCCTGCAGTTGACCCGTTACACACAGGTAACGCTGCTCATCATAGGAAAAATGCACGCTCGCGAACACTTCGCCCACTTCACCCACCAATAAATCATGTAGGCGCACCAAATCCATTAACTGCACATAGCCGCTTACTCTCGCACTCGCTTGAGCCAAACGCACCGGATCAGCAAACTGAGGTAAATGATCTATAGACATGGCGCGCTATGGTATATGTCTACTCCAAAACTGTCAAAATTTTATAGCATTTTATCGAGCAATAGCGCTTAAACACCCCACCATCTTGCGGGCAGCGTCATTTTTACCTCATTTAGCCCATGGTCTCTAACCACGCAGGCAACTGCCTAATATGATCGAAACATGCCATCGGTTTATATTTGAGCAAATCGGCCGCGCTGTGCACCCCATAACTGACCGCGCACGCCGCTACATTCGCATTTGCAGCAAGCTGCATATCATGTACGGTGTCACCTATCAGCAGCGTCCGCGCCGCAACAGCACCGGTCGCAGATAAAATTTGTTCTACCATCAACGGGTGGGGTTTGGGGAAGGCATCATCCACGCAACGCGTAATGACAAACAATGAGGCCAATTGGGTCGTTATTAATGCCGCCTCTAAACCCGCACGTCCCTTGCCGGTGGCAATCGCTAACGGATATCCTCGCGCGTGTAAATCCGTTAGCACCTCGCGTACACCCTCAAATAAAACTTCCTGCCCGCACACCGCGGCTGCATACAAGGCTTTATAACGTTGGTAGATCTGTTGGCGCTTAGTTTCGGGTAAATCGGCAAATAGATGCTGCATTACCGTTTGCTGGCCTAAACCTATCACCTCACGTATCGCACTTTCAGCCACGCTCACACCGGACTCCCCCGCCGCTTGCTGTATGGCCTGCACTACGCTCGCTAAGGAATCCATGAGCGTGCCATCCCAATCAAAAATTAAAAGTTCAAATGTGCTAGACAATACATACCCTCCTCTTGTAAGACGGCCTCCCAAGCCGCATGCAAAGGTGCCGTCAGCGTCATCAATTGCATACTTCCCATGGGGTAGGCAAACGATAAATGATAGGCGTGCAAAAACAATCCATTATACCCGCGTGCGCGTATTTCTCGATCACGAACACTGTCACCGTATTTTTGATCGCCCACGATCGGGTGGCCTAGGTACGCGGCGTGCACGCGAATTTGGTGCGTACGCCCCGTCGCCGGCATCGCGCACAACAGGCTATGTTCCTCACCTAGGTGGCATAACAAGCGAAAATGTGTCGTTGCATGCTGCCCTTCGGTATCCACTACCACCATACGTTCACCCGAACGTGGCTGGTTTTTGAGTAATGGCACATCGACGGTGCGATCTCCACACTGCCAACGCCCGTGGACCACCAACAAATAATACTTATGCACTTTGCCCAGCCGTAATAATTCGTGTAAATACAACAAGATCTGCCGTTGCTTAGCCAACAGTAGACATCCCGACGTATCCCTATCTAAACGATGCACCAATTCCACGTAATCATCTGCCGTCTTTTGACGCGACCGTATGACCTCTATGATGCCGTGATCTACCCCACTACCCGCGTGAACAGCCAAACCTGACGGTTTATTTAACACCAACAAAGCCTCATCCTCAAACAAAACACACTGCTCTAAACTAGCTGACAAGCGCTCACCAGGGCTCCATTTAGCACTTGCTTCCTCCTTGTGCAGCGGTGGTAAGCGCACACTATCATTCAGCTGTAAACGGTAATCGGGCTTGATCCGGCCCTTATTTACACGCACTTCTCCGGTACGCAACGCCCGGTAAATCCGACTCTTGGGTACTTTTTTACAATGACTCACCAAATAATTGTCGATACGCTGTCCCACGTACGCCGCAGAAATGGTTAAATAAGAAACCTGTGCCATACATTCGCCCTACTCGAGTTGATTTTGCTGCAACTATTCAGCAAAAGTGTTGGATTTTTACATTTTTTATACATTGGATAAACACCTTCATTTAAGTTCCATACCCATTTGATAAGACTAGCAAATTTTGCTACCATTCGGGCTGTTTTGTTGTGGGTTTGCATAGCGAAAGCAGCACAAAATGTAGCTTGCTGAAACGAATGGTACAACATCTATAGTTAGCCGGGACAACCAAAGCCCGTGATTTGGGGCATAAGCAAAGCCAACAGTCGGCGCCCCGACAGAAATAGCTAGATAGACGGCCCGATGGTAACAAAAAACAGTATATTGACGATAGAGAGATAAGCATATTACTAACACTAACTTGTATTTGAGGTAAGTACTGGCATGCACTGGGCAAGCCAAAACATAATAACATAGCGTTGAACGCCTTTACTTTGTAGTGATACAGGAATGATTTTTCAATGGGTAGCCGAGTTGCCGCAGTAAACGCTCTCGGTAATGGTAGTGACGATTACCAGTACCTTAGCCTGAATCGTGGCAAAGCCACGACTCAGGCTGACTCATACACTTCAACGCACAACGCTGCGTTTTCTGTGGCTGATATGACTTACGCTACGGAGTATGCGCCTCAATGCATTAAACACATAACAGGGAACCCATGGAAAAAATACTCATTAATGCACACCAAGCCGACGAAATACGCATCGCATTGGTGGAAGGTCGTAATCTTTATGATTTAGACACCGAACGTTTAGGCAAGGAACAACGTAAAGCCAATGTATACAAGGGTGTTATCACCCACATAGAAGCAAGCCTAGGGGCGGCGTTTGTCAATTACGGCAGTGAGCGCCACGGCTTCTTACCGCTCAAAGAGATTTCGCCCGAATATTTCAAAAAACCGTGCAACCCCGATCAAGAAAGAGTGAACATCAAGGATGTATTAGAAGAGAACCAACAGATTTTGGTGCAAATTGAAAAAGATGAACGTGGCAGTAAGGGTGCTGCACTTACTACGTTTATCAGTTTAGCCGGCTGTTACTTGGTCCTCATGCCCAATAATCCTAGCGCCGGCGGTATCTCTAGACGCATAGAGGGCGAGGGACGCGCGGAATTGCAGGAGCGCTTGTCCGGACTCACCTTACCAGAAGGCATGGGACTGATCATTCGCACCGCGGGTGAAGGCAAGGAAGTGGAAGAATTGCAGTGGGATATGGAAATCTTACTCAAGCAATGGCAAGCCATTCAAGAGGCGTTTACTAACCTCGCCACCCCCGGGCTGATCTACCGTGAGAGCGACGTGATTTTACGCACTATTCGCGATTATCTGCGCAAAGATATCGATGAAATCATCATCGATGACCAAGATACCTATGAAAAAACCCTGGCCTACATCCGTTATGTGCGCCCTGAATACGTGGATCGGGTGAAGCTGTACCAAAATAAAGTGCCGCTCTTTACTCACTATCACATCGAGTCACAAATCGAGTCCGCCTTGCAACGCGAAGTCCGCTTGACATCAGGCGGCGCCATCGTGATCGATCACACCGAAGCGCTGGTGTCTATCGACATTAACTCCGCACGTTCGACGAAAGGCAGTGATATAGAAGAGACTGCTTTAAACACCAACTTAGAAGCCGCGGACGAAATCGCGCGCCAATTACGTCTGCGTGATATCGGCGGTTTGATTGTCATTGATTTTATCGACATGTCACCCATCCGCAATCAGCGTGAAGTGGAATCGCGTTTACGCGATGCACTAAAGAGCGATCGTGCGCGGGTGCAAATAGGCCGTATTTCGCGTTTTGGTTTGCTGGAAATGTCGCGTCAACGCCTGCGACCCACGATGGGTGAAAGTTCGCAAGTACCCTGCCCACGTTGCCACGGACAAGGCAACATCAGCAGTCCAGATGCCTTTGCACTCACCATGATCCGTGCGATAGAAGACAATGCAACCAAAGCGCATGTCGCGCAGATTCAAGTTCAATTACCCTTGGATGTGGCCACGTTTATTTTAAACGAGAAGCGTCACCTCCTACAAAACATAGAGCAGCGCGCACATATTAAAATTGTCGTTATTCCGAATCCGCATCTAGAAATTCCGCATTATAAAATCAGACGCTTGCGCGAAGAAGACACCGTTACACAAACCAGCGGTGCAAATAGCAACTATGCGTTACACAAAGTAGAAGAAAAATCGATCTCGCTGAACACCGAAGCCAATAAACCGGAAAAAGCAGCCGTGCAACCGGTCATTCCGGAGAACCCCAATCCGGGAAAAGTAAAAAAAAACCTGCTGCAACGCCTACTCGGACGTTGGTTTAGCACAGGCAAAAGCACCACGCGGGAAAAATCGGTGAGTAAAACCACGGCTAATCCAAGCAGCAGCGCGGGACGAGGCAAAACAACAACGCCACAGCGTAGACGTAGTCCCGATAATAATCGCAGTCCACGCAGACGCACCCACGCCGATGGCAATACGCAACGTCAGCGTCGTGTCGCACCTACGCCTACGAAGCAAAGCACAGAAGAAGCGACGGATAGCTAGTCTGCGTAATCCTCCCTGCACGTGTAGGGAGGAGGTAAATTGCTGCCGTCCGCCCTTCGAGACGACACTACGTGTCCCTCAGGGCGAACGGCGTTTTTTCAAGAACCGCTGCTACTGCCATTCCTCCACCGCGTTGCGGTGTTCGGGATAACAGCAACATCACCTAACCCAACGACATAGCAACTGCGGCCATTAAAAAGAAATCCTTTTTACTCAAGCCATTATTACTGGCGGTGAAGATGGCATCTTTAGAATAATATTGTCTGGCTTCTAAGCGTAAGGTCGTATTCTTATTCGGTGTATGCTCTAGGGTTGCCGTGACATCTTGGGTTTGGAAACCGTGCGCCGTACCTGTGATAAAATCGGGAACGATCTCGTGTGGGTCGTAAATCTTTTCATAACGCAAAGCAACCGCGTACTGTGGCGCAAATTGGTAACGCGTGATTAAGCCCGATGACGTCCAATAATCGTAACTAGGCGCCCCACTCTTACTTTTTCCAAGCCTATATCCAATAAAGGAATGATGGTCCATTTATCAAAATACAGCTTAGTGAAAAAGTTGTTGTAATAGCGCGGTAGTGACGGTGCTGCCTTGGGCTGTTCGTTAGTACGCATAAATACCCAATGCACATTCACTTTATTTGGTTGGTCATACACAGTGTGCGCGTCTACGTACGCCGAAATAGCAACAGGACTGCGATTAAACACATTACGCATGTCCTCAATGGAAGAGGTAACAAACACTGTCGTTGCTGACACGTAGTCTACTGGAGATATGCGATATATACCCCTTACACTTCAAAATGCGATTTTTGCATTTTGCAGTGTTCTCTACGCGATGGGGTTTCCAAACAATAAATATACCGCGTAAACAAATAACTAAAGTTCGCATGTCAAAGTACGAGCGGTACATTATAAGACTATCGTTAACCCACCGACTCCGCAGGCGCAGATTCTTCCAACAACGTGCCACCGACTAAACGTAACACTCTGTCCATGCGTCGCGCGAGCGTGAGATCATGCGTGACTAACAAAAAACTGGTACCGTACTCGCGATTAATTTGCAACAACAACTCGTAGACTGACAACGCCGTTGCTTCGTCTAAATTACCCGTGGGTTCATCCGCCAATACACAACGTGGCCTACCCACAACGGCACGCGCAATGGCAACACGCTGACGCTCGCCACCAGAAAGCTCGCCTATGCTGTGCGACAAACGCTGCGCCAAACCCAAACGCTGTAATATGTCGCGCGCCCGTGCCATCGCTTGCTGCGTACGCATACCGCCAATTAACAACGGAATACACACATTTTCCACGGCGTTAAATTCCGGGAGTAAATGATGAAATTGATACACGAAACCCAATTGTTGATTGCGTAACTGGCAACGTTGCCGTTCGGATAAGGTATAGATGGCACGCCCATCGACTAACACCCGTCCCGCCGTGGGTTGCGCTAATCCTCCCAAAATATGCAACAAGGTACTCTTGCCTGCACCCGACGCCCCGATGATGGCCACACACTCGCCCGCACGCAACTGCAACTGCACCTCACTGAATAACGACGTTTGCACTTGACCTTGCACAAAAGACTGACTTAATGACTCACCCTGTAATACATAAGCACTGTTATTCATAACGCAAGGCCTCTGCCGGAAGCGTGCACGCTGCGCGCCACGCTGGATATATTGTCGCTAACACCGATAAACCAAACGCAATCGCACTGATCCGCAACACATCCATCCACCGCAATTCAGACGGCAAGAAATCCACGTAATAGGCATCAGACGCAAATAATTTCACGTGCAATAGCGCCTCTAACCACGCCACCACTTCGGTCACATGCAGTGCCAACAACACACCGCCTAACACACCTAGCAACGTCCCCACTAAACCAATGACACTGCCTTGCACCATGAAAATAGCCATCACCCTCGAGGGCGTAGCACCTAAGGTACGCAAGATAGCAATCTCGGCTTGTTTATCGGTGACGACCATCACTAAAGAAGAGATAAGATTAAATACGGCAATCATGATAATCAGGAGTAACGTCAAAAACATCATGGTTTTTTCCATCGCCACCGCTTTGAATAGTTCGCCATACTGTTGACTCCAGTTGCTGATCTGATAATCCGCATAACCATGCTGAAGTAACGACTGCGCGACTTGCGGGGCGTGGTATAGCGTATCGATGCGCAAACGCAGCCCACTCACCCACTGCGGTGCTAAACCATACAGCACCTGGGCATCACGTAAATGCACGAAGGCGTATTGGCTATCAAAACCAAATCCATTGCCTACCTTGAAGATACCCACCACCGTGAAACGCTTGAAGGTGGGGATTAAGCCGACGACAGTCACCGCCGCTTTCGGCGTCACCAACACCACTTTATCGCCCACGCGCGCACCCAAATCGGCCGCCAACTGCTGACCCAACAACACCCCAAATTCCCCGGGATGTAATCCGTTGGCTGAACCCTGAATTAATTTATCCGTCAACTGCGTCACGCTGCGTTGTAATGTGGGCTCTATACCCGTCACCAACACACTGTGTACTCTACCGCGATGCGTGAGTATACCCTGCCCAGCGACAAACGGTGCAGCGGCTTGCACCCGTGGTTCACGCAATAACTGCGCGCGTAACGCAGGCCAATCACCAATCCCTTGCGGGTGCGTGATGGTGACGTGGTTTGCCATGTGAAAAATACGCTGCTGAATTTGCTGATCAAAACCATTCATCACCGATAACACGGTAATCAACACCATCACACCCAAGGCAATTCCCAACATAGAGGCAAACGACATAAAGGAGATAAAACGATGGCGCCGTTTGGCACGTAAGTAACGTAAGCCGATGCATACGGCAATTGGGTTAAACATACACGCAACCTCTTCCGGGAAAAGTGCTAAACTTAACGGTAACCTGTAGGCAAAAGGAGCCGCTTACCATGAGACCAACCGCCCCTGCTGACCAAGAAAGACGCGAATTCTATCGCGTCGACGACGATATCATATTCGAGTATCACATACTAGACAGCTTGCATGGCAGCAGTCCCCTCAACCACAGTGAGCCATTGTTGGAGTTGCAAAAAATAGGCAATACGCTCAAAGAAATTGATCTCGTCCATCAAACCACGCTGCACGAAATTAGCTTGCGTAATCCCAACATTGCTGAATACCTACGTGCTATCAATAAAAAAATTGAGGTTTTCAGTAATTTCCTTGCCCAAGATTTCCTCGCCAAGTTTCTGTTTAAAGCCGATGAAAAACCCGTGCAACGTGTCAACCTCAGTGCCGGAGGCGTGGGCTTTGCCGCACAAGAGTCGATTGCGGAAGGACGCTATGTACGTTGCAAGCTCGTGTTGCAACCGCATTACGACTGCGTGCTCGTCACCGGTGAAGTGGTGCATTGCAAACAACAAACCGAAGAAAATGCGGATCCTTCTTATCGCATTTCCCTAAAATTTGTCGACCTCAATCACCACAACGAACAAATCATTACCCGCTATATTTTCCAGAAACAAGTTGCCATGCGCAAAAAAGGCGATTGATTCGCGCCCAAAAACCATTAGAATGGAGGCTCATTTGTATAAGTCCTCTTGGAACATAGAAACAACGAATCATGCCAAACTACTATCTACCGCCCGAATGGGCCACACAATCTGCCGTTATGCTGACTTGGCCACGACCACAAGGCACTTGGGCCGCACATTTTGCCGCAGTGGAAGCAACCTATCTCAATCTCACCATGGCCATAGCCGCACAGCAACGCGTGATCATCAGCTGTCACGATGCAACACAACTGGCACAAGCCCGACATAAGCTAGCCACACAAGGCAACCCGCGTCATGCCATCGATTGGTATATAGTCCCCAATCAAGACACCTGGGCACGCGATCACGGACCCATCACTGTGTGCAGCGAGCAACAAGCGCTGTTATTGGATTTTACGTTCAACGGTTGGGGCAATAAATACCCCTCTGACGTAGACAATCACATCACCCGCGCGCTGTATCAACAACACGCTTTTCCCGGCTACGCGTTGCATAGTCATGACATGGTGCTAGAAGGCGGCAGCATAGAGACAGACGGCGCAGGCACATTGCTCACGACAGAAAAATGTTTATTGTCCGCTTCACGTAACCCGCAACTGACTAAAACCGATATCGAAAAACAATTACAGTCCTATTTCGGTGTGCAACGCATTTTGTGGTTGCAACACGGCGCACTACCGGGTGACGACACCGACAGTCATGTGGATACACTCGCACGTTTTTGTGATGCCCACACCCTGTGTTATAACGCGTGCCCTTCTGCTACTGATCCACGCTATGCAGGGCTGGTTGAATTAGAAGAAGAACTCATCGCATTAAGCCAGCAACATCACTACAAACGAGTAGCACTACCATTGCCGAGTCCGCGTTACAATGCCGAAGGACTGTGTTTGCCCGCTAACTACGTTAATTTTCTCATTATCAATAACGCCGTGCTGGTGCCCACGTACGCTGATCCCGCTGATGCGATTGCGCTAACGACCTTACAAACTTGTTTTCCAACACGTCAAGTAATCGGCATAGATTGCTTGGCTCTGGTCGAGCAATTCGGTAGTTTACACTGCGCTACCATGCAAATCCCCCAACTACCTAACGCGAGATGAGGCCATGTCAAATCTATCGGTTGCACTACTGCAAAAACATTATCACAATCAAACCCATACGCCGTTAGATGAATTAATAGCGATGATAGAACAAGCCGCCGCAGAAGGTGCCGAGCTGATTGTGCTACCGGAATTACACAACGGTTTGTATTTTTGTCAGCAAGAAGATTACCAAGTATTCAATCAAGCCGAGAGCATCCCAGGACCCACGACGAAAACACTCGCCGCCTTAGCGCAACGACTGCAGGTCGTGATTGTTGGCTCCTTGTTTGAACGTCGCGGCAGTGGCTTGTATCACAATACCGCCGTCGTACTCGAGCGTGATGGGCACTTGGCGGGATGTTATCGCAAAATGCATATCCCCGATGATCCGGGTTATTACGAAAAATTTTATTTCACGCCAGGTGACCTAGGCTTCACGCCGATTCATACCTCAGTAGGCTGCTTAGGCGTTTTGGTGTGTTGGGATCAATGGTTTCCGGAAGCCGCACGCGCCATGGCACTGGCAGGTGCCGACGTCTTGATTTACCCCACCGCGATAGGTTGGGATAAACAAGAAAGCAGTGCCGAACAACAACGCGGTTATGACGCATGGCTCACGATACAACGCAGCCACGCCATTGCGAACGGCTTACCCGTACTCAGTTGCAATCGTGTAGGCTTTGAATCCGATCCCGCGAATACGTCCCACGGCATAGACTTTTGGGGCAGCAGTTTTGTGTGCGGTGCACAAGGCGAATACTTAGCCCAAGCCAGCAGCACGCAACAACAAATCATACATGCGCAGATCGATAAGCACGCCAGCGAACACACGCGTAGGCGTTGGCCGTTTTTACGGGATCGCCGCATTGAAGCCTATGCTGGATTGACGCGACGGTTTATTGATTAATCCGCCGATCTGCTACTGACTCAGGCCTTTCTTGCTTATTATAATTTGCAAGAATTTATTGCTAAATATCTTTAGCACTTCTATACTTACACCTTGAGAGGTGTAAAATGCGCGAAAAACTATCACAAAAGCTCATCGGGTACCGCGTTAAAGCAGCACGCGACGCACGAGGCTGGACCCAAGAACAGGTAGCCCAAGGCCTAGGCTTAAATGACCGACAATCGATATCAGACATCGAGAACGGCAAACGCGCACTGAAGCCGGATGAACTACTGCAACTGTCAGATTTGCTGGATCACGACATCGACTATTTCCTAGATCCCTTCGCGATCGCGGGTGAAGCAAATTTTTCGTGGCGTGCTCCCCCGGAAATTGCCGAAGACAAACTCCACGCTTTTGAACTAAAAACAGGCCGCTGGATCGGTCTACTGCGCTGGCTACGTGCACAGCAAGACAACCGGCCCAGTGTGCTTAAATCTACCCTGCGCCTGTCAGCACAGTCTTCGTTCGAAGACGCCCAGGAGTGTGCGGAAAGCTTATCCATCGAACTTAACCTAGGCATCATACCCGCAGAGGCTTTGCTCGATAAAATCGAAAATAAACTCGGCATTCCAGTACTGTTTGTGGATGTTGTGACAATGGACCACGACAAATCCATCTCCGGTGCGACCTGCCACCTCGAAGACATGAACGTCATCCTGATTAATCGCCATGAAACAGAAGGACGGCGCTTTTACGATCTCGCGCACGAACTTTTTCACGCCCTGACTTGGGATGCAATGAAGCCCGAGCACCGCGAATCCAATGCCATGGAACAACGCCATAAACCCAAACGCATAGAGCAACTCGCCGATAACTTTGCCGCCGCGCTACTCATGCCGCTTACTTCTATCGATCAACTGATAGCGCATGATCGACAACATGACATCAGGCATCTCAGCGCAGTCGCAACACGACTGCGCGTGACACCACTCGCACTCGCATGGCGTCTATACAATCTCAAACGCATAGACAGCGATACCCGCGAACACCTCGGCAAACAACGCGCAGCCACAGGGAATCCGCCCCAACAGTTTTCGATCGCTTTCGTGCGTATGCTGCACGATGCACTGGAACACGGGCGTGTCTCGGCACGCAAAGTAGCTAAAACCATGGAGCTGGAACTAGAAGATTTAACGGCGCTCTTTGCAGAATACGATCTTGCTGCACCGTTTGAGTTGTGACGCATGTCATGCAGGTAAAAGAGGCGACGCATTCCACCAACATCCAAATTTTCGCTGACACCAATGTGATCCTAGAAGCATTCCGCACCCACTGCTGGGCAGCAATCAGTAAACATTTTTCTATTGTAACTGTAGACAAATGTGTGGAAGAAACCTTGACGGGTAATCCCACTAATCCACGTCACATTCCAGTATCAGCAACAGATTTAAAAACAGGTCTTGCAGCACAGTACGCGGTGACACGCAAACAACTGGCGACGTTGGTGCTGACTCATCCCATCTGTAGTACCTTGGACGATGGAGAACAACACCTCCTCGCCTGGTTGCTTGCCAGCGAATTACAACCTTCGCTACGCATCGCCATCACCACAGCCGATAAGGCGGCGTTGATCGCAACGTACCACATTGGCTGGCTAGACTATACATGGTCACTCGAAAATCTTGCACGCAGCGCCGGGGTCAGCAAAACCAACATCGCCGCACTCGCCTTGCAATACCGCGATAACTGGCTATCTGGTATCAAAACCAAGATTCGATTAGGCGTCATGCCGTGATAATGATAATTGAGAAAGCAAAAACTGTTTAACATGACAAGGGAGGTTTTAATTTAATGAATACTGATGTGATAATGAGTTTTTTGGCGGTTTTACTCACCGGCTATGCATTAATTTCGGAGGAGGAAAGACTGGCATTTAAGATTAGGATATCGTGGTTTGAGTACGCTATACTTTTTTCTGTATTTTTAATCCCGCTTGGCTTCATCTACAAAGGTGTATTTAAATATTTTTTTATGGGCAAGGTAACCAAACCTATAGTCTTTCCGTATGGCCTCAATGAAGAGTCGATCGCTTGCTTTTATCTCTTGTTTATTTTGCTTATATTATTTGACAGCATGCGGAGAAACTATTTGAGTAATACTTCATTAAAGAAATGGTTTTTTATCTCTGGGAAACTGATGCTTGAAAATAAGTTGACACAACTAGGCTATTTATTCGATAAATACCACCAGCAATTAGCCGAATTAATCACAACAAAAATTTGGCATGACGAAAAGCAGAATCGCGAGAAAAATTGGCCTGGTAAAATTGGCCACTCAATGAGAAAATTTTTAAGTTTTTCCGAGCAAAAATATAATAGAACATTATGTAATGAAGTCAGCGACAACACAGCAAGACTGCTCCGCTCAGAAAATTTCGTTACACACCTAGTCACGGTTTACCCTAGCGTAGCGGCTAAATTTTCTGTGATTCTATTTGATGAACAGCTGGAGTATAACAAGCTACTTTTCACCGAACTCATGGAAAACCGTCACAGTCATCTATACCAAGAGTTAAAAAACAATACCTCTGGTAGCGATTGGAATCGCTACCTTATTGACCCGAGCAATATCTTGCTTCACTTCTACTTTGCAGATATAAACAACGCCATTCGTGCACAAGTATGGAAACCCGTAGGTGATTATGCCCTTACCTACATCGAGCAACAAACAGGGTCTACTAATTTTTATAACCAAGCTTACACGAGTTCCTTTGGCGACAAAGGTTGTTGGCAATGCCCCATCTTCATCGCGATTACTTTTTTCAAGATCATGATCCTGGAGCGGCTCTACCAGCACGCCACCATTGAGGGTGAAACCGTTCACCTGTGGCCTTCTTATATTCTGCATTTCATCACCGCTATTTTAGACAAGCTTGAGCTGACAGCAAACGATGCTATGAATGCCACCCCCTTTCACACTTTGCTATACCACTGTGTGGAAACCAGCGCCAAGTGGATAGAAGCGCTTATTGAGATTCATAAAACTGATACAACATTCATTACTAGCAATACAGCTAAGCACATCAGTCAACTGTTTGGCGTGATTATCCATGAGATCATTGCATCCGATAAGCTGTTACTCGAACAAAAAAGAGAATTTCTCCAGACAGCACTTTGCAAAATAGACCATCTAGACTTACAACTCAATGATGTTTCATCGCTAGTCGTTGATCATATCTTCTTTGGAGAAAAAAAATATTCATGGGAAGAATACCCAACTGACTATACCGTAGATCTTGCGTTTGCCGAAAAACTCAAAACGGTGTACGAACTGAGAAATAAGCCTGCTTTCCACGGCAAAGCACCCACATTTGTAAATAAATACAAGGATAAAATAACACTAACCTCTAAAACGCTAACATAAACCCGATTGCTACTGCACGGCGTAACGCCAGCCGCACGCAGCATTTCCTGCCTGTTAGTTTTTAGGCCTGGGCAGAGTGGAAAATATACCCTACCCTGATTAAGCTAGTGCACACCGCCAAAGGGATGATATATACTCTCACGGTATTGCGCTTATAGATCCACAAGGAATCATCATGCACATCCTGCTCGTTGAAGACGATGAAATGCTAGGCCACGGTACCCAGGCTGGCATCGTGCAATGTGGTTACAAGACCACCTGGGTTAAAGACGGGTACCTGGCATTAGAAACCGTCAAACAAAACCCTAACACCTACGATGCGATCGTGCTCGATCTGGGGCTGCCCAAACTCAGCGGACTCAAAGTGTTGCGCCAATGGCGTGCGGATGGCTTAACCATTCCCGTGATTATTCTCACCGCACGCGACGGTATAGAGGACAGGGTGAATGGCTTAGATACCGGCGCCGATGACTATCTCATCAAACCGATTGATCTCGATGAACTCTGCGCCCGCATACGCGCCTTACAACGCCGTGGCATGGCCAAAATCCAACAAGAATTGACGTCCGTGCTGCACTACCGCAATCTGCGCATTGACACCAATGCCCATGTGGTAACGCTGAACGGCGAAATCATTAGCACCTCACGCCGCGAATTCAGCTTACTGCAAAAATTAGTTGAGCACGCCGGGCAAGTGTTGTCGCGTGAGCAACTGAGTAAGTCGGTATACGGTTGGCACGAAGAAATAGACAGTAACACCTTAGAAGTACACGTGCATAATTTACGTAAAAAACTCAACGCCGACTACATCCGTACCATACGCGGTGTTGGATACATGATTGATAAAGAAGCATGAATCTCTCCATCCGCAAATTTTTATTTATCAATCTGCTACTCACGCTGAGCGTGGTGACGCTCATTATCGTGATGGGCGATTACTACTCCGATCAACGCAAGCTTGAATTGCACTCAGATAACGTCCTCAGCCAATCGGCATTAACCACCCAAGCCTTGTTAGAATCCCATTTCGATCGCGACGCGCTCGCCACGCGGCAACAACAACTCAATCACATTCCGCTGTCGTTTTACCCTCCCTATAATAACTACGTCAATGAGGGCATACAATTTCAGCTGTGGGATAAAAATGGCGTGTTGTTACTGCATTCCGCACAAGCGCCTCGTGTCCCCTTATCTAAGGGTAATTTGGGCTTTAGCACGCAAACTATCGGCAACAATACCTGGCGTATTTTCGCTATTTATGACGCAAAACTCGATTCATTGCTCGAATTGGCAGAAAGCCGTGAAGCACAACATACCCTGCTGCGCATGATCGCCATCGACAATTTTTATATCCTGTTATGGACTTACCCACTCTGTGGCTCATTGATTTGGCTGATCGTAGGACGTGGCCTACGTAGCTTACGTAAAGTCACACAAGAAGTAGCATCGCGCAATCCAAATAACTTAGAACCCGTGGATGCGGCGCGTTTTCCCATGGAAATTACCCCGCTCGCTGTTGAATTAAACAAATTATTTGCGCGCTTAAATCACATGATTATGCGCGAACAACGCTTCGCGAGCGACGCGGCACACGAGCTGCGTACACCGCTTGCGGCGTTACGCACACAAACTCAGGTGGCACTCAATACCAAAGACGAAAAAGAACTGCGTGAGACCTTACGCAATATTTTAACCTGTGTTGATCGCAGCACCCATGTCGTACAACAGTTGTTAACACTCAGTAGGCTGAGTCCAACGGGCACGACAACCGACGACAGCAAACCACTGGACTTAGGCAAACTCGCGGCTGAGTTGATGACACAGCTCGTTATTCCCGCCATAGAAAAAAATATTGATATCGCACTACATAGCGATGATGACGTCATCATCCTGGCCAATACCACGGCGATCAGCATCCTCATGCGTAATCTGATCGACAACGCGATACGCTATACCCCAGAGCACGGGAAAATACTCGTCGATGTCTATGCGCAACGCGAAGACGCGGTGTTTCGCGTCACCGATGACGGTCCAGGTATCGCTACCGAATTGCATGAGCGTGTGTTCGAACGTTTTTACCGGGTGATTGGTACGCAAGCCACTGGCAGCGGTTTAGGCTTGTCTATCGTACAGCAAATTGCAAGCCTCTATCAGGGCAAGATCACGCTGAACAAACCGAAATTAAGTAGGGGATTAGAAATTGAAGTCCGTTTCCCACGCACCCTATCCTGATCCTAAACTAGAGCTCGCTCTGAGTCAGGGTAAGACAATCGTCACCGCTAACCAACGCCTAGCCAATTATCTACGCCAACAACACGATCAGCATAGGCTACAACAACACGCTGCTTGGCCCAGCGCAGACATCTTGCCCCTGGACAATTGGCTAGAACGTTGTTGGCAAGCATTACAAGAAGAGGAACGCATTACACCGACCTGCCTGTTGAACGATTACCAAAGCTTAACGCTGTGGGAAAACATCATTCGCGCCAGCGGTGACAGCACCGCCTTATTGCAACTGCATGCAACCGCGCAGCAAGCACAACAAGCGTGGCACTTGAGCCACTATTGGCAAATAGACATTCAGCATCCAGCCTTCAAGCGCCAACCGGACTGTCACACCTGGCAGCAGTGGGCCATCATGTTTGCCCAACACTGTGCTCAGCAACACCTTATCGATAAAGGCGCACTCGTCACCTTACTCACCCACGTGGCTAGCACGCAAAATTTTGCGGCAATCAATGACCTGGTGTTGCTTGGGTTAGATGAGATCCCCACACAATTACACACCCTCTTTACCCTGCTACGCACACAAGGCTATAGCATCGAGTGCTTACCGCCGCCACAGCAAGCTTCTACTCGTTACCATATCGCACTGGCGGATACGGAAGATGAACTGTGGCATATGGCCGCATGGACCAAGCACTGCCTAGACCAAGACCCCACGCTCACCCTCGCTTGCATTGTGCCTAATCTCACTGAATTACGTGCACGCGTTGCGACTATTTTCCAACAAACCCATAGCCCGTTAGCGCTGTTACCACAACAACCTGTGCATCCCCCTGTGTTTAATATTTCTGCCGGCCAACATCTACTCGACTTCCCCTTAGTGCAATGCGCTCACTTGATACTACGCCTAGGCACAGGCACGCTGCCGCTCAACGCATGGGGACTCTTGTTACGTTCGCCGTTTTGGGCTGCCGCCACCGCCGAATACGATGCGCGTGCCAATCTAGACTGCGTACTGCGCGAATACGGTGAAACAACACTGACGCTAGGCACACTACTCCGTTTATGCCGCAGCAAAAAACGTCATGGCTTCAACATAGATTGCCCAGCGTTGCATGCACACCTACAACAACTACACGCGCTATCACCACCTACGCACGCAACGCCCAGTGACTGGTCGCGGTATTTTGCGCTGCAGCTTACACGTGCGGGATGGCCCGGTGACGCGACACTCGATAGTCACGAATACCAACTGTTACAACGCACCCAACAATTATTCGAGGAATTAGCCCATCTGGATTTGGTGCAAGACACACTGTCTCATGCCCAAGCGCTGACACACTGGCAACAACTTGCTAATCACTGCGTATTTCAATTTAAAAGTGCAGAACCGCGCATTCATATCTTAGGCACCTTAGAGGCGGTAGGTTTGTGTTTTGATAAAGTGTGGTTGATGGGTTTGCACGATGGCGCTTGGCCCGCGCCGGCTGCTCCCCATCCGTTTCTACCACTGACCTTGCAACGCGCCAACAACGTACCACGTGCCTGTGCGCAACGCGAATTACGCTTTGCGCAGCAATTACTGCAACACATAGCGTACAGTGGAACGGAGCTTATCTTCAGCCATCCGCGCAGCGATAAAGACCATGCCTTACACGTCAGTCCCTTACTGCAACACCTACTACCACTGCATACGCCCACGTTGGTGACGCCCACGCCATATGCGCTAATGCAACAACTGTATGCGACACAAACCCTGGAACATATTGTAGATATCCAAGCACCCCCGCTACAAGCGCACGAAAAAATCACGGGGGGTAGTCGTGTGCTCAAGCTACAAGCGGCATGTCCGTTTCGCGCATTTGCCGAATTACGTTTACACGCGCAAGGACTACAGGAGCCTAGCATGGGTTTGGATGCCTTAGCACGTGGCAAACTCGTGCATCGCAGCCTGGAACTGATTTGGCACGTATTGGGTGATCAAGCGAGCTTACGCCAATACCCACCGGCGCAATTAACGCAATTAGTGCAAACCTACATTCAACAAAGTCTGGATGAAATCAACGCGTCCTATCTCTATCCGCGCTCACCTATGCTATTGCACTTAGAAAAGCAACGCCTACAACAACTCATTATGCAGTGGCTACACCTAGAAAAAGAACGCGTACCGTTTTGCGTGGTCGCGACCGAGCAACGCTGCGCAATCCAACTCGGCGAACTGAGCCTACATGTTGTACTCGATCGCATGGATAAGGTAGAAGGTGAACACGTGATCATCGATTATAAAACCAATGACAATAGCATCTATGCCTGGTTTGATGAGCGCCCGGATGAACCGCAATTACCGCTGTATTGCATCAGCAGTACAACCCCCATTGCCGGATTGCTGTTCGCACAACTGCGCAGTGAAAAACTAGAGTTCAAAGGCATTGTCACCGATCCCAGCTGGATCCCCAACAGTGTGGCTGCCAGCACATTTAGCAACGCAACACCAGCATGGCACGCGCTACAACAAGACTGGCAACGCGTATTACACCATCTCGCTACCGATTTCAGTCAAGGCAACGCCCGTGTTGATCCGAAACGTCAGCAACACACTTGCCAATATTGCACGCTCAGCACACTCTGTCGTATTCGTGAACTAACGCTAGGAAATGACTATGCCACAGCATGACACACCTATCGCTGACGCAACACAACGCCAACGTGCATTGGACACACAACACTCTTTCATTGTGCAAGCACCCGCTGGTTCCGGTAAAACAGAACTGCTCACCCAACGCATGTTGGCCTTGTTGGCGCAAGCCAAGCAACCCGAAGACATACTCGCTATCACCTTCACCCGCAAAGCCGCACATGAAATGCAGGCGCGTTTACTCCGCGCCTTACACCTGGCCGAGGGTGACGCGCCACACGCAGCACACGCCCTCACAACCTGGCAATTAGCCCGTCGCGTCCTCGCGCAAGATCAACAACACGCCTGGCAATTGCGCCAAAACCCACAACGCTTACGCGTGCACACCATCGATGCGTTCTGCGCGAGTATCGCCAAACAATTACCGATACTCTCTGGCTTTGGCGCTTACCCTGACATCCTAGAAGACGCCACGCCACTGTATCAACAAACCGCGCGCGATTGCTTATCCGAACTAGACAGCACCCAAGCCTTTGCACCCGCGCTGGCGAATCTGCTCAGCCACTTAGACAATCGCTATCAACGTGCAGAAAACTTATTGGCTGACATGCTGGCGTGCCGTGATCAGTGGCTACCTTATTTAGGCTATAGGCAACAACCCGAGCAATTACGCGCGCACCTAGAAGCCGGGTTGGCACAGCTCGCTACCGATCAACTCACCCAGTTGCAACCCTTAATCGCACCGTACCTAGCTACATTGACTGAATTAGTTGCGTTTGCACAACATAACCAACCAGACACCACTCACCCCGCGCTGACGCACTGGACCTTCACAGCAGAGCACTTAAGTGCATGGCGCACGCTGGCGCAACGGCTACTAACGACAGAAGGACAATGGCGATCACGCGTGCAACAGCAACACGGATTCCCTGCCCCCAGCAGTAGCCGAGATAAACAACAAAAAGCACTGCGGCAACAGATGAAACAACGCATGCATGATCTCTTAGCACAACTGGCTGATGCGGATGCGCTACGCCAATGCCTGCAACAAATCGTGCAATTACCAGATAGGCACTACACGACTCAGCAATGGGAATTGGTCAGCGCACTCATCGAATTGCTACCCGTGTTAGCCGCACAGTTATTAGTAAATTTTCAGCAACGTGGTGCCGTTGATTACGTGGAAGTCACACAACGCGCCCTGCTTGCACTCGGCGATGAAGAACAGCCCACCGATTTAGCCTTGTTACTCGACTATCGCATTCAACATATTTTAATGGACGAGTTTCAAGACACCTCGAGTACACAATTTCGTTTACTGCAACGCTTAACTACTGGCTGGCAGCCTGAAGATGGCCGTACTTTATTTTTGGTCGGCGATCCGATGCAATCCATTTATCGATTTCGTAAGGCAGAAGTCGGATTATTTTTGCAAGCACGCGTCTATGGCATAGGCGCAGTAGCCTTAGAAAACCTGACCTTATCCAGCAACTTTCGCGCACACGCGGGTCTGATCACCTGGCTCAATACCACCTTCACTGCCTTATTTCCGACGCAATGCGATATGACCAGCGGTGCCATCGATTACAGTAACGCACAGGCCGTCATCCCGGCTAGAAGCCAAGCTGCCGTGATCGTGCATGCGCATCAACAAACTGCGGATGAAGCACACACCACCGTCGCGATTATTCAAGACATTCAACAACACACCCCCACAGCCAGCATAGCGATCTTAGTCAAGGCACGTGCCCATCTCGCCCACATCGTCCCTGCGCTGCAACAAGCAAATATAGCGTATCATGCCAACGAGATTGAAAAACTAAGCGACAAGCCGATCATTGACGATCTCCTCAGCCTCACCCAAGCCCTGTTGCATCGGGGTAACCGCCTGGCTTGGCTCAGCCTACTGCGCGCGCCGTGGTGCGGCCTCACGCTCGCCGATTTGCACGCCCTTACCTACCAACAACCGAGCATTACGCTTTGGCAATGCCTCTTGCAGCATGCCACGCTGCCCTTAAGCGTTGACGGCCAACAACGTTGTCAACGCATCGTGGCTGTGTTAGCCGATAGCTTACGCGCGCGTAAACGCCACACCTTGCGTGGCTACATAGAAGGCGCTTGGATAGCCTTAGGTGGCCCCGCATGCGTGACCCAACAGGAGAGTTTACAACAGGCCCAAGCCTTCTTTGCTGTGTTAGATGAAAACGCGGAAGGTAACGATATCGCGGATTGGGCCGCTCTCACCACGCGCCTAACCCAAGTTACCATTAGCGCACCCAAACCGGCCGATGCCCACGTGGAAATCATGACGATTCACAAAGCCAAAGGCTTAGAGTTTGATTATGTTATATTGCCTCACCTCGGCGCCAGTACGCGTCACGCACAGAGTCAGTTATTACTGTGGCGCGAATACACCGGTCAACAACAACGTTATCTCTTACTCGCACCCATTCGCCACACCCAAGTCAGCCATGACCCCATTTACCGTTACTTGCAACGCATAGAACAATCCCACGAGCAATTAGAACAAACCCGTTTGCTCTATGTGGCCGCCACCCGTGCACGCCAACAATTGCATCTGTTAGGCAGCGCTAACTACCTCACTGAGGCAGATGGCACTCCTCGCGTTAAAGTACACAACGCGAGCTTTTTACACCAACTGTGGCCCTGCATAGCCACTGAATTCACCGCACAGTTGCACGCGCAACCCACCCCATCGATCGCTGCCGCACCGCTCACGCCGCGCCTCACCCTCGCGCGCCTGCCCAGCACGTGGACCTTGCCCCCAACCTGGCACTACCACGGTCTGCCATCCACCACAGATACACCCACACTGACGCGCTATGACATGACGCCGCCCACCACTCATCCTGCCCATATCGGCAGTGTGGCACACAAGTTATTACAACGGATCAGCGTGCAAGGCGTAGCGACGTGGTCACGCGCACGCATTGACGCACAATATCCCTGGATCAAAACGCAACTTCTTAGCCTGGGTACACGGCCTCAGACCGTGGCAACAGCCACGCACTGTATCATGCGTGCCATCGAGCAAACATTAGATGACCCACGCGGACGCTGGATCCTAGCGCAACATCCAAATGCCGCCAGTGAATACCCCCTCACTGCATACATTGAGGGAGAATGTCAGCATTTTGTTATCGATAGAACCTTCATCGATGAACAACAACGCTGGATTATCGATTATAAAATAAGCCTAGATGACACCTCGCTACCTGATACCTTGACACGCAAAATAGCCAACTATCGCCAACAATTGGAAACCTATGCAAAAGCCTTTCGCCTGATTGAGCAACGCGTGATACAACTGGGATTATATTTCCCACTGCAGCAACAGTGGTACACGTGGCAATACTTAGGTTAATATACCGCTAGCGAATCAGA
This sequence comes from uncultured Gammaproteobacteria bacterium, assembly GCA_964646995.1. Lineage (GTDB taxonomy): Bacteria > Pseudomonadota > Gammaproteobacteria > CAZYIF01 > CAZYIF01 > CAZYIF01. The sequence goes on along the minus strand of CAZYIF010000001.1, from coordinate 219,633 downwards.
TTTAGGTAATGTAGCCCTAACTCATTCAGGAGAAATATACTTATGGATGCCGCGTTATGTCAGAAGATATCAGCCATAAATTAGTCATTGCTATTTCATCACGTGCGTTATTCGACTTGGATGCCAGTCACCGCGTGTTTGAAACGCAAGGCATAGAAGCCTACGCCAACTACCAAATTGCGCATGAAGACGATATGTTGCAACGCGGCGTCGCTTTTCATTTAGTGAAAAAACTACTGTCTCTACGTTCACCCACCACGCAACAAGCCCTGGTCGAGGTCGTATTGATTTCACGTAACAGTGCCGATACCGGCTTACGTATTTTTAACAGCATACAACATTATCAATTAGACATTACGCGTGCGGTGTTTACCCGTGGCGAAAGCCCATACCATTACCTCACTGCCTTTGGTGCACAACTGTTTTTATCCGCGCACCCAGAAGACGTAGAAAAAGCCATTGCAGCCGGTTGTGCGGCGGCAACCATTCTGTCACAAAGTGCGGTGGGCAATGAAGACGAACAACTGCGTATTGCGTTCGATGGAGATGCCGTACTTTTTTCCGATGAAGCCGAACGCGTTTTTCAAACAGAAGGAATAGCCGCATTCAACCAACAAGAAAGTCTGTCGGCCAAGCAACCGTTGTCCGGTGGACCGTTTAAAGGATTCCTGGCCGGACTGCACCGCTTGCAAAAACAATTTCCGGCACACCTGTGCCCGATTCGCACCGCACTCGTCACAGCGCGTGCGGCACCCGCACACGAACGCGTGATTCGCACACTACGTGAATGGAACATACGCATTGACGAAGCTATTTTTCTCGGCGGATTAGACAAAGCCAATTTCCTAGAAGCCTTTGCTGCCGACTTTTTCTTTGATGACAAACAAAATTATTGCCAATCGGCCAGTCACAAAGTCCCCACCGCGCATGTCCCCTTTGGCATTATCAACGAGTAACCGCGCGCGCTTGCTTAACGTGTTGCGACAATACAGTGTAGATTACCAGTAACTATTCAGCAAATTGCTAAGCTGTTTTTTGCCGGTAAATGCAGGTTATTCATTACGCGATGAGGATTCTCAAGGGGAGAATCGCGATTCTCCCTTGAGAGCCGTTACGCCCAGTTTTACTGGGCTAGGCGTAAAATCAAGGGTCACTATTCAGCGTTTTTGCCGCTGAATAGTTACAATTATCACACTCAACAACAATGCCAATATACAATACGCCACACCCAAGGCGATTACCCCAACCTGTGCGAACAGCGCCATCAACACACTGCTCACACACGCAACTACCATTTGTGCACCACCAAATAATGCGCCGGCAGCCCCACGTTTGTCATGAAACGGCGTCAACGCGCGGCCCACCAACATAGGCATAATGAGCATTTGTCCGGTGACGCTGACAATAACCATGCCGATAACCCACGACACGCCCAATAGATGACAGAGAGCAGCCAACAAGATTAAAGCCCCCGCCACAAAAATCATGCCCGTGCCGATCCACAAAGTACTATCCCGACCGTAACGTCGTATGATCATGGGGCCAAAAAATTTGCCCAGAATATTCGCGGCACCCACCAACATCATCGCCCAACTGTAATGCACCACCGATAAGTGAAATTCCATTTGTAAGATGAACGCACTGCTGGTAGCGTAGACCACGCCCACTGCCGCACACATGCCACTGAGCAGCGCGCACGCTATAAATAAACGATGGCACAACAACTCACGATAGTCGCGCCATACACCCAACAGGCTAAACGCTTTTTTGCCTTTGTGGGTATTGGTCTCACCGCAACAGAGTGCGTAAGCAACCAACGCACATAACACCAGCAGCGCTAGCAAAAAGAAATTGGCGCGCCAACCCCAATACACTTGCACATAGCCTCCCAACACGGGAGCAAGCAACGGCGACACACCCAAAAACATCGCAAAATACGCGCCTACCAAGGCATAGCGCTCATGCAACACATCCACGATGATGGTGCGTCCCAATCCCATGCACACACCCAAACCCACACCTTGCACCACACGCCAGATTAAAAATGCCATCACCGTATGGCTAAGTGCGCAACCAATGCTGGCACACACTGCCGTAGCTAATCCCAGCAGCACCACGGGTTTACGTCCATACACATCGGATAACGGACCGTAAAAAAGTAAACTGACGCCTAAGCCTAATAAAAACCAAGAAACCGATTGTTGCATGTGTAATTGATCGGTATGCAACTGGCGCATGATCTCTGGCATAGAAGGTAAATAAATATCGATACCTATCATGCTGCAACACGCCATAAACGTCGTTATCGCAAGCACAATAAACTCAGCACGTGTGATAGGAGACATGACACCCGATGTACGCATAACTCAATGTCCTCTTGGTGACACCACAAACTCGAATGTATACCGCAAGCGGTATATCGCCGTTGTGCCTGTCCCTATGGCCATACCCCTTGGGCGATGGGAAATCGCGTCGCCCCATCTCTTCGCGTCAACAAAACAGCGTCATTATTAAAATTAACTGTTTAGTTAAAAATATACGTGGCGTGGATGCGCTTGTCAAGCACGAGTTAACTGTTTAGTTAAAAATACACTTGACCGAACCCAGCGCGTCCATTACGCTGTGCTGCAATAACCGTAAAGGAGAATGCGATGGATACGCCACTGCTGGCTAAGGGCGAACAGACCCGCATAACAATTTTGAATGCCGCTACCGAAATCTTTATTGTCAAAGGATTTGATGGTACGGCAATGTTAGACATCGCCAAGCAGGCGGGGGTTAACTCGGCGTTGCTGTATCACTATTTCGATAATAAAAAGAACCTGTGGAAAGCGGTCAAAGGCCATATTTTTAATCAATGTCACACCCTACCTCCCACTCACGTAGCCACTAACCTCGAGGAATTTATCACAACGATCGTGAATCACCACATGCGCCTGTATCAAAACCCCACCGTGCGTCGTCTCTTGCAGTGGCAACAATTAGAAAATGATGAAACGCTACAAGGCACCACGGATTTCTCACCCAAGCTATGGACCACGCACATCAGCAAGCTACAACAACGCCAGCTGATACGGCATGACTGGCCGGCTGAGGCCATTAAAATCTTGATCCACAGCATGACCTGCGGCGCCTTACTCAATCACGTCAATACCTTCGCCAAACACCCGAAAAAATTACAGCAGTACCAAAACATCATCACCACATCGCTCATGCAACTGCTGGCGCCGCCGTCTCGCTAACGGAGCGACATACCGCGAGCGAATGAATTTTAGGGGTGATGCCAAAAGCTAACAGATTTAATTTAATGTGCGATATAACGTCCATAGGGTGCCATGATTTGTTCGTAAATAGGCTGGAAAACCAAGAATTTAGTTATTCTAAATGACGCCGTTTTTTAGCCCGTTTTCGGGCAAAGAATGCTGCTCTATGGGCGTTACAGCACCTAATTTTCATTCGCTCTCGGTATATATCGGCCAGGTTCGGCAAAATCACATCGAGGCCCCTGCCACACATCCCCGTGTCCCCACGAGGATGTTGTACTATGACACTTAACGACTCACATCACCGCACACCACCGACGAGGCGCTGAATTACCCGCAACGTCGTCTATTTGTGATACTTCTAGATCCCTACCTGCAGCATCCTGCGCCGCTAATGGCGTTACTCGACTACCTCCAAACAGTGCCGGTGTCCATGCACATACACGCGAAAAGCACGAGGTTTGATTGCCGTCTGGTTCTTGCTGCAATGCAAGCGGAATCGCGGGTATCGCTGCGATAGGCAAAGCGCGCTGCTCAGCCTGTTGCTGTTCCACCGCTATTTCTACCTCTTTGAGTAAATTCTCGATATTGGAACCCGCAAGAATCGACGCCATGTAAAGTGTAGAGCCTATGACTGCACCCGCTTTAGCAACTGGATTATCTAACCAAGAATATTTAGCACAACCAGGCAAAATCAACAATCCCAACGCCAAACAATCCGCTGCCAAAAATCCACCTTTTAATAACGCAGAGACACTGGCTACCTCCGTTAATTTATCCTTCACTTTTTCCCAATCAATTGTGCCATGAACATTTCTAAATAACTCAAACCACAACGCCAACGCTTTTGATAGCTTATAGACCTTATCCATTGAAAAAGACAACAACGTCAGTGTCGCCGCACTCGAAGCGATTAACGCACGGTTATCAGATAACGAAAGACCAAGCCAATCCTTGGCAAAATCTTGCATTTGTCCTTGATTAAAGATCGTTCTCACCACATTGCTAAACAAAATAGGAAGCATCGTCGTAAAGAAAACACCACGATAAGCCCTGGTCATTCTGGGTATCATGGCCTGTGGCAAATGCATTGGGTTATCTTCTGTCGGCAAAAATGGGTGCAAATAGCGATTTACATTAACGCCTTTATCCAATAGCGCATTAAATCCATGCGTGTACAACATTTCTAATACCCAAAAATGCGCCGCACTCATCAGCACACCACTGGCATCTCTGGCAATTGGATAATCAGGCAATTGACGCAGTGGCCACGAATAATACTCTTGCTGATGCGCTGCATTAAACGGAGGCGTTGAGTTAAACAAAGCGGCCCAAATAGCAAATGCATGGCTCAGCAATAATTTCGCCCCAGCAACTACACCGTTTGGCAACGTAGGTTTAGCCATCCACTCCGCATATTCAAACAGTGCATCTTTGACTGCAGGCAACATCTGATACCCCGCAACGGCAGAAATCATATAAAACAGCACCACTTCTAGCTCTGTTACTACTGATAACTTCTTAGCTGGATCTCTATCGTCGTTTGCATCATCTAACGCAACTTTCGCAATAGAATAACCCGTCTCCACCATCAGTGCCGCGGCAAAAAACAGCGTCAACCCAAACGCAGTACGACTAGCAATCTTATCGGGCATGCTTGTTAGTTGATTAAACGTCTGCTGCACTTCATATCTGCGTGATTCCTGATGCGTCACAGCAATACCAGAATCTCCTAAAATTCTTTCGATTCTTTTCGCCATGCGCGCGCCCTTTCTATTGCGCGAATCTGCTGGGATCAGCAACTGGCGCTTTTTATCGTCTATACGCAGTTCCTGATGGGTATGCCCTGTTGCCACGGTAATGGCTTGTAATTGCTCGTCCGTCAATGATTTTTTGCCTACGTTTTCGATGGCAGTGAGCGTCGCATCAAAACCATCGATCTCTCCCACATTCTCTGTGACACGCACACATTGCTGCCGCGTTTTATTCACATAATACAATTCATTATCCACGTGAATATAAGCCGCATTGGCTTTAATAGATACATCACCTAACGCATCTGCCCGCGGGGCTGTGCCAGATCGTAAATACACGCAGCCACCATTATTCGTCAACTCACGCGCGTCTGTGCAAACCTGCAATAATACATCGCGCACTTCCGCTGAAATTTCTACTGCCTGTGTTGCTGCACCCGATTGCACTGCAGCAGCATCTAACACCGCCGTGATGGCTTTACTTATCTTCGCACTGATTTTTTTCAGTCTTTTTTCTAAGCGTTGCCCTTCTGTGGTGAAAGACTGCGTTGCCTTAACCATCGCATCATTGGTACTAAACCACGTACTGAGTGTTACGTCCTGCTGATCAACTGACGGCAAGGCCTGCACTGCTTGCTGCAAATTCACGATGGTAGGCGCAATGCGCGCCGCCATGGCGGTTCTAATGCGTGCTACTTCCGCTTGGTTGACGTCTAGTTCACGTTGCAATTGTCGTATGGCTGTTGCAAATGCGGGAGAAACAGACGTTAAAATAATTGCTGTTGGTTCTTGCATGATACGCCCCTTTATTGTTACTATTGCGCGCTTTGTTTATGCTGGTCTTTATTTTCTTAAAATAAAAGCCAGAGCAGCAAGCTAACATATTTTTTTCGTGCTGTATAGCGCCGCACCAGTATCAACCTTGGCGCTAATAACATCGCTAGCAAGACCTATGCTGATTTTGCTTGTATCACGCAGAATTTTTGAGCGTCCGCGTGTAACGAGAAGTCTCTAAGCAGCGCTATTATTACAAACACAAACGATGGATCTCGAACCAAAAACCACGGTAAAAACACACCTACATGCAGTCGTCACGAGACGCGCCCACACACATCGATTGGTAAAATTTACTCGCACAGATGCGCTGCGTAGATTATTGCAGTGTTAGGATGACGGAGTGGGTTGTGAGGTTAAGAAGATGTGTTGCATGAACGCTGGATAACAATCCTGAGGAAGCACAGCCTCCCCAGCTGACACACCCCCAGGATGAACGACCGAACAGCGTAACCTCTACAAACAGACAATCGCCGCCGCCACAATCTGGAAGACGGCGATAAATCCTAATGCACTAGACCAAAGGTGCGCTGTGCAGTCACTGTTGGCTGTTGTGATTCTTGCGCACAGGAGGAACCCGGCTTGAAGAAAGCACTGGCATTACCTGTTGTTGCAAGGGGCGCCGTCACCACACACTGATAGATGGTATCCATGTTTGCCGCAGCGTGTACGAGCACATGCAATAATTCGTCTCGCCCAAGTGGCTGACGCGCCGCACGTGCTAAATAATCGCTGTTGTGTGTTTTGTTGATTCTATCGCTGATTTCTTGCTGTAAAGCCCGCGCAAACAAGGCTTGTAACTGTGGCTGCGTGTAGCGTGCTAAGGCAATAGACACTCTTACTTTGCGGTGTTCTAACATCTCGTCAGCCTGACGCACTTGTTTTTTTATCTCTGCCTCAAGCACACCCTGCTGTGTTGCCGCAACGGGTACTGCTTGCACCGTGGTTGCTGATAAGGCTGACACGCGCTGGGTTAAACCAGGCATCGCCTGCAACGCCTGCGAAACATGCGCATCTGCAATTGCCGCCACCGTGTGGTACCCACAACTGCCATCACCCGCCACCGCATGGACCTTGCCGCCAATAACAGGTTCCCAATGCGCGCCGCCATCGGCCACACTGCCTGCGCCACCCAGGTTACGCACGAAGGCCTGCGCCAACGGGGAAACGGCCTGCTTCACATAGCTAAAACCAGCACGCACAATTTGCATATACATATCAAAACCAAAGCGGTTTAATAGACGGTGCATGGTATCGTCGCTGGCCCACGTTCCCTGTTTGCGTATATTGGATATTTCTGCCTGAGCGTACTCACACTTATGACGCAGCACGCGCGCTTCTCTTTGCTTATTTTCGATGGAAACAAATACCGCACCATCCAGCGACGTGACAGAAGTCCGTTGCAACACAGCGATATCCTGTTCGAGTTGCGCTAGCTGCTCTCTTGTTTGTGCCAACTCTTGCGTCAGCATCACCGCGGCTTGCCCGCGTAACCAGTCCACCATCTGAGGGGACTGCGCGCCGTAGCGTTGTCGCATCACAATAAACTGCGCCCAAAAGGCGGCCCTTTGTTCTTCTTCCGGCTGAACGGATCCCTGCGCCACTGCTACATCCACCATAGAATTTTTCCCCAATTTAAAGAAAAGACGCAGGTGCCAGTCTAGCATCCCCCAAGGGGTTTGGCAAATTAATATACTGCCCACCAGGCTAGCGTTGGCGCGGCTGCCACTTCTGTGGCATGATCGCCGACCTTGTGCTCGGCAGGCCTCATCATTAAAACAGTAAGGAAAACCATCACTATGCGACGCCAATCCAACCAATCCCGCCTCTGCGTATCCGGCGTACTTTTTACTTGGCTGCTCGCTACCTATTTCGCGTGTGCGTTGAATATTCCTTTTGTAACCAAGCTCTATCATGTGCTGCATACGGTAAATTCGACCAGCCCTGGCTTTATTGCCTCTATCCCTCTGCTATTTATTGCGTTATTTAATCTACTGTTTACACCGTTTTCGTTTAAATACCTGGAGAAAGGCCTATTTATCACCTTGCTACTCAGCGCCGCGATCGTCAACTATGCGAGTTATCAGTATGGCGTGATCTTTGATATCAACATGATCGTGAATGTGTTACAAACCAGCCCTGCGGAAACGGCGTCGTATCTTAGCCCAGCATTGTTCATCTGGGTTATCGGCTTAGGCGTAATACCCAGCCTATTGGTCTATAAAATTCGCATCATCCACCCACGCTGGCCTAGGGATATCGCTTACAAGCTGTTGTCACTGTTACTATCTATACTCATCATCGCCGGCATAGGGGCGCTGTATTACAAGGACTATGCGTATATTGGCCGGGAAAACAATTATTTAAACAAATTGATCATCCCTAACTTTTACACATACAGCCTGTATAAATACATCCATCAACGTTACTTTGCCAGACCCAAGCCTTATCAAACCATCGCGCTAGATGCCACTCAAACCCGCAAAAATAGCAAAAACACCCTGTTGATTCTAGTGGTAGGTGAAACGGCTAGAGCCATGAATTACGAAAGCAACGGTTACGCACGTCCAACCAACCAACACACCCGCGACCTAGGCGTAGTCTCTTATCAAAACGTCACGTCGTGCGGTACGGCTACCGCGATTTCTGTTCCGTGTATGTTTACCCGCACCTTACGCCAAGATTTTTCACGCGGCAACGCCGACAATCAAGACAATTTGGTCGACATATTGAAGCGTGCCGGTTTAGGCGTGATGTGGCTAGATAACGATGGTGGGTGCAAAAACATGTGCCGCAGCGCAGAAAATATTACCATAGACACCAGTAAACGTCCCTGGTGTAATGGTTCTGTCTGTGTCGATGAAGTATTGTTGGAAAATTTACAAAGTAAAATTGATACCTTACGTGGTAAGAACAGCGTATTGGTACTTCATATCATGGGCAGTCATGGTCCCACCTATTATCAACGTTACCCGCAGCAACACCAATATTTTAAACCTGACTGCGTTCGTAGTGACATTCAAAACTGCTCCAAACAAACGTTGATTAACAGTTATGATAACACTATCTTATATACCGATTTCATCATCAGTCGCTTGATTAAATTGTTACAAACAAATACGCGCGAGTGGGATACGGCATTAATCTATTTGTCTGACCACGGTGAATCACTGGGAGAAAATGGCTTATTCCTGCATGGCATTCCCTACGCCGTTGCACCACCACAACAAACCCATGTGCCCTTGATGACGTGGTTCTCACCGACGTTTATTCAACAAAAAAATATCGATATGCGCTGCGTGCAGCAAGCCGCACAGCACAATGCGTATTCGCACGATAATTTGTTTGATTCGATGCTAGGCTTGCTGGATATCAACACGAAAGATTACAGAAAAGAATGGGATATGTTTGCGCCTTGCCGGGGCAATTAAACAACTCGGCCACAAGCGGGTGAGGATTGTTTCTTTAAAATCAACCCAACAAGGGAGCTCAACCGCTCCCTTGTGGTAAGACATCCCTAGAAGTACACACCAAACTTAGCTGTCACTGCGTTTTGTGCACGACTGTACGGCGATGTGTCTAGTGCTCTCAACCTAGACGTGTCACTCGCTTTGTAGTTGCGATCATGATAAAACTCCACGCTTTGGATGGTAGATTTGAACAACGACGTATTGAATACAGCGACATAACGCTGCTTCGCCAGACCCAAATCCAGCGCTTCATTGGTCTGACCATAACCCACCGCGACGCTGCTAGGATAATCGCCTAAACTGAAGTTATAACCCAGCTCGGTATTCAATGCCGTTGGCTTGGCACCGTGGTTATTGTAGGTCAAGTCATTCACTGAAAACGCTTTGGCGGCAGCCACATATTCAGCTAAAACAAATACATCTTGCATATTGGCACGCACGTGTATGTCAAATGCGCCTACGCGATGGTCTATTGCTTCACCGTGAACACTCTGGCCCGCCACTACGGAATTGCCAAATACATAATTTCTTTGCATGCCCTCTGAATCCGCGAGGTTATTGATTAAACTCACACCCACATCGGCATTAACACCGTGCGTATCAATCAGATAATCCGCATTGACACCGACCGTTTGCACTTTGTTTTGCCTGGTATTATGCACCGCCGTATCACCTTTAAACGCAAATACTGAGGCATAAGGACCTACGGTACCACCACTGCTGTCATAGCCCAATAACAACGCTCTAGCATGGGTACGTCCTAATGCTAAGGTCAACGGTGAACTGATCATCGCACTCGCGTAGCGACCAAACGGCACAAACATTTGTCCCACACTTCCATAAAACGGCGAACGATTTAAATTACCTACCGTCATAAAACCCTTCTTCAGAAAAATACGTGAACTCTGAGTACGTACGGGCGTGCGTGCGGGATTAGTTACCGATGAATCATACGACAGTGCAAGATAACCCGTCACATAAGGGTTGATCGCCATCAACAAGTCTATCTCAGCCTCATCTAAATCGATGTCGTTAGACGATCCTTTGGGCTTATGGTTACGTACAGCTTGCGTGATGCCTTCTGCTTTACCACTGATCTTGATATAAGGACTGCTGGGTAACTCTTGATGCGCTTGCAACAAGGTGCTTTCAATATTTTTGTTAAAATACAACAAACGTAAATCTTCATTCACGCTGGGCACCATCACCAACAAGTCACCCGCATCAAAGCGCGACTGTACACCCAAATAAGGCGAGGTTGTTACTGGCATACCGCCCAATCGACTAGTGAACTGATTGCGCTTATCCCAGCTGGTATAGCGCTGCGTTTGTGCTTCTTCACTTTGCCATACCTTGAATTCTTCTTTTAATTTTTTGACTTGCGCCGCTAAACTTTGGGTAGTCTCTGCTGATGCTACATTCTTTTCTGTTGGCTTAGCCTGCACCGTTGCACCTAACCCAACACTACTGACTAGGCAAAATGCCGCAGTGGTTATCACTCTGTTTCGTAATTTCATTAGCTTACCTCTTTGCTTTACCGTGAATATTTTATTAAAAACGCTTACTCCTCGGTTATAAAGACCCATACCCAGCAACGGCAGGCTGCCTGCCGCGAGCCTTCCTTAGAAAGAATGAATAAGTCCCTGTTAAATTGCAGGGACATCCGTGAGAAGCTGAATATAAGAACAACAATTATGCTGTCTTTAGCGAGGCGTTGCAAGCGTCACGCACGTAATATTGCGGATGTAATCATGTGCCAAACCAACATTGTACAAGCTTGGCTGGCGCTCAACATCCCTTACGCACTTACCCATTTAATTAAATAATTGAATATGTGCCCGACTGCCTTCGCGATTTTTACCGATTAACAGGTAACGTGAAAACACATCTTCTATCTGTACTGTTTCAGGTTTGATACCATTATTCACGAAGTAGGCCTTAACTGCTTGCGCGCGTCTACCAGCCAAACGTCGATTATGATTGTAATCTGCCTCACTATCGGCATAACCTTTCACGACAATTTTAGTGATTTTTGCCCCGGCCTCCACGTAGTGCACGATGCGCGACAACTGCTGGCGTGCCGTCAGTGATAATGCTTCACTGCCCTCATCAAAATACACGTTGCTATGTCTGACGGTTTCAAAATCATAAGGCAGCAACTTAGCGAGACATGCATTGTATTGCGCAAATGCCTGTTGCCAAGCTACCGGTAAGGTCTCAACAACAATGAATTCTTTACCTAAAGACTCACGCTTATACGTCAAACGTAGGGTAAAGCCCGACGAAAAGGCAGACAATACATTTTGAGTTTGTCGCGCATTCAAAGAGAGCATGTGCGGCTGACCCGTTTTAAGTTGCACGGTATCTAGCGTCTTAGACGCCAGATCATGACGCCATACCGGCGCTATGGCCTGCAAATAGCCTGGCGTGTCGTGCGCGAGTCCTTGCCAACTCTGCAACGTAAAGAATGTGGCTGTCCCCGGTTTAGTGGTAAATGCAACACGCCCATAACCCTGCACTGTTTGCATGAGTTTACAGCCGTAAGGATCGCCGCTATTTTCCCAATGACTGACACTTGCATCATTAGCAAAACGGTATTCTCGGACAAATTCAGCAACACCTGCTTTTGGCGCTTTAGGTACATTGTCCGCTGCAACGGCAGTCAAAAACCACAGACCCATGCACAATCCGTATAGGTAGCCTGTCATATAAACACTCCCTGTTCTACACCTCGCCGCAAGCGAGTTCTTTTTTAATGTTGCGGGAACTATTCAGCAAAATGCTGAATAGTTACCCTTGATTTGACGCCTACTCAGTAAAACCGGGCTTAACGGCATTCTACGGGGAGAATCCCCATCGCGTAGAGAAAACACTGCATTTTCAGGCAAAATAGTAATGCCTTGCAACTTTGCTGAATAGTTACTTAGTTTTTATATTAGTTGGTGCTTATGTTACAGTAAGCGCCAAAGCACGTCCAACCTAGGCTGTCTCTATGAAAAAACATGCGTTACGCACCCGTTTCCGCGGCTTTTTGCCGGTAGTCATTGATGTGGAAACTGCCGGCTTTGATGCACAAACGGATGCGTTATTAGAAATTGCGGCTGTCTGTTTGAATATGGATGCGCAACAGCAACTCTACATTGAGGATATTTATCACGAACACATAGAACCGTTTCCTGGCGCTAATTTAGTTCCCGCCGCGTTAGAATTCACCGGCATTCAACCCTATCAAGCGCTGCGCTTTGCGTTACCCGAGGCACAAGCCTTAACCCATATTTTTGCTGGCATAAAAAAACAAATCGCACAGCATCGCTGCCAACGTGCCGTATTAGTAGGACATAATCCCTTTTTTGATTTGAGTTTCATCCTGGCCGCCAGCGCACGCAGCGCATTGGTGTGTCCATTGCATCGCTTCACGACCTTTGACACAGCCACCTTAGCCGCTATGGCCGTGGGACAAACGGTATTGGCAAAGTCCTGTTTGGCTGCCAATATCGCATTTGATACACAACAAGCACACTCAGCACTGTACGATGCGCAACGCACCGCTGAATTGTTTTGTTATATAGTCAATCGCTGGCAAGAGATAACAATGAGGGTATAGTCTTAAACGTGGCTTGCGAAATGAGATTCTTCGCTGCGCTCTGAATGACATTCTTGCACGAGATCCCTCGTTACACTAGTGATGACACCCAATACTTACAAAAAAAAAGGCCCACCGAAGTGGGCCTTTTTCACTACAAGTTATGCGAATTAAGCAAACTTGAAGGTAGCACGAACGATACCTGTGGTTGCGTTCTTGCCTGTACCGCCGACATCGGCTTTATAGTCTCTGTCGTTACGTACTTGCAATGCAACATTGGCTGTTCTGCCTAAGTCTACATCGTACTGACCTAACACACGCTTTCTTGGCATGTTGTCAAACGTAGTGGTGTTACCTAAACCAACTGCTTGCCAGCTTTGAGCATAACCCAAGGAAACTTTGGATGGCATGCCGAACGAAGCAACCTTATAACCGGCCACTAAGTCCATCGCACGTGGCTTAGCACCTGCGCTGTTGTAAGCTACGTCAGCACTGTCAAAACGGGATCCGGCGGTAACATAATCGGCACTGCCGAAGAAGTCACGGTAAGCCGCACCACCGTGCAAGCTAACTGCGCCTACGCGCTTGGTATAGCCATTTGTGTTGAAGTCATGAGCTGACTTAGCGATGTAATTAGCGTCAGCCATGTTATTGTCGTACGCTGCATTCACATCGTAGCTAACATCGGCAACACCGCCCACGTAACCCACCTGCGCACCACCGGTGTTAAGACGACGCTTGGTATTGTCGCTAGCCTTGTTTACACCGTTGTAGGTGTACAATGCACCGTTGAAGCCGCTGGCATCGTTGAAACCTAAGGTCAACGCATTTTGTGCTTTTTCACTCAGCAACTGGGTGAAAGAAGCAACGATTGGGAATGGTGTGTAAGTACCGAAGGCAACACGTTGTTTACCAATACGTGCATAGACTGGGGACACTGCAAAGTTAGAGACTACGCCGTAAGCTTCATCTACGTTAACTTGATTAGCGCTACCCAAATACGCTTGCGCATTGTTGCTGTTGTGTTCTTGCCAGTAAGCCAAACCTACGTGTACACGCGTCCAGCAGTTAACGTCGCCGTCTAAGAATAAATTGGCGCTACCGATGTTCATATCGGAGTAGGTTTTGTTGTTGCCGTTTGTGTGACTGTCGTCTATGCCATATATGCTGGTGTTAGTTGGGGTGTAATTAGCCCAGCTACCATCAACGTTTACCTTACCACTCACACTGACGTTATGAAACCAGTCTTCTTTGGACTGACCGAATGAAACGACTTGTGCTTGGTTGCGATCCAGTACAGACTCCAGCTTAGCATTACGCTCGCTGCCTGCTTGTACATCGCCGTCTAATGCCACTGCATGGCCAGCGAACAACAACCCGCCGGACAAACCTAAAATTGATAACGCTACAGTTGGTTTCAACTTCATGCTCTTGAATCTCCCTAATTAAACTCATTCAATATGGGAAATGCCAAAACACCTTTCTTGGTAATCAACTCAAGCTAAGCTAGGTTGACTACCAACAAATGGATGTACCTTACCATTTCCCACCGTAAAGCACTCCACTTCATACGTTAGAGCTATGCAAGCTGGCTTGCATCACGCCCCGCAAAAGTGCAGGTATACACTACACCGCCTCTGCTGTTGCCACCGCATGTAACAACAATATGTTATTCATTCATCTAAACTATTTTGCTTAACTTAAAATTTTGCTAACCAAAATTAGAGTTTTCGTATTCTAATCACGCACTTTTCTTTCTGCAACTACATTTGCATATTTTTTTGAAAAAAATGTTAAATACTTTTTTTCTTGTACCCTGTTTACACAAAAATAATTGCATTATGTTTTATTTTTGTAACTATTCAGCAAACACGCCAACTACAGCCACGCTTGCTTCTCTGCCTAGCCCAGTAAAACTGGGCTAGGCAGCGGCCAAACATAATTACACTACGCTTTAAAAATTTTTCGAATTACTACGTGTTTACTAAATCTCTCGACTGCACAGCCCGTAACCTTATAGTTTGGTCTGATTGCTGCTGAGATAGGAGGCCACACCATCAGCCGTTGGCTTCATGCCTACATCACCTTTCTTCCAACCTGCAGGACAAACCTCACCATGCTCTTCGGTAAATTGCAAGGCATCGACTAAACGTAATAGTTCGTCCATGTTACGCCCTAACGGCAAATCGTTAACAACTTGTGAACGCACTGTGCCTTGCTTATCTAGCAAAAATGCACCGCGCAACGCAACACCTGCTTCAGGATGCTCTACACCATAGGCTTTAACAATCGAATGCTTTACATCGGCAACCAACGTGTAACGCACGGGACCAATACCGCCCTCACTCACTGGCGTATTGCGCCAAGCTGTGTGCGTAAATTGCGAATCAATCGACACGCCAATGACTTCTACGTGGCGTTGTTTGAAATCATCCATACGATGATCTAAGGCAATTAATTCGGAAGGACAAACAAAAGTAAAATCCAAAGGGTAAAAGAAAATCAAGCCATATTTGCCTTGCACGGCATCTTTCAGATGAAAGTTATTGACGATCTCGCCATTACCCAACACTGCAGCCGCACAGAAATCCGGCGCCTTTCTGCCTACTAACACACTACCTACGGGGTTTAATACTTCGCTCATTTTCTCTCTCTCCGAATGACAGGTTCCATGTAAATTAAGAGCATACTACACACTTCTTGCGATAATGCAATTGTCAGTTACTGTTCAATTAACGTGTTAAGCAACGCTTGTAACTCGCCTGACTCGTGCATCTCGATCATAATATCGCAACCACCCACTAATTCGCGCTTTACATACAGCTGGGGGAAAGTCGGCCAATTTGCATATTGAGGTAAGGTCTGTCTAATTGCGGGTTGCGCTAATACGTCAACCGACGCAAATTTCACACCACAACTTTTTAAAATCTGCACGGCCCTGGCTGAAAAACCACACTGCGGCGACTCCGGCGTGCCTTTCATGTAAAGGATCACCGGGTTATCTGCAATTTGTTGTTTAATCGCTTCTAATGTTTCATTCATTTCTTTCTCCCCTATAGGTGCGTAAATTTTGCATTCCAACGACATGCAGATGCCTTGCATCGGACTACATGCACGCTACCATAACACAACACCACGCCTTGCTTAAACGCCTCCGCTTAAATTACACTTAGGCGCTCATCTAACCATTGAAGGAATACCACCATGCAGTATGAATTGCCCTCTCTCCCCTACACACTCGACGCGTTGGTGCCGCATATCTCCGCAGAAACACTGGAATACCACTACGGTAAGCACCATCAAACCTATGTCACTAATCTGAATAATCTCATCAAAGACACCGAGCACGACGGAAAATCATTGGAAGATCTGATCAAAACCACACAAGGCCCACTATTCAATAATGCTGCCCAAGTGTGGAATCACACGTTCTATTGGCACAGCTTGAGTCCGCAAGGTGGTGGTGAGCCCAAAGGCGCACTGGCACAAGCCCTTACGCAACAATTCGGCTCAATTGCCGCCTTCAAAGAGAACTTCAGCAAAACAGCAGCCACCACGTTCGGCTCAGGCTGGGCATGGTTGGTAAAAAAAGCCGACGGCACGCTGGCCATCACCAGCACGAGCAATGCCGGCAATCCATTAACCGCAGGTGAAACCCCACTGCTAACCTGTGATGTGTGGGAACATGCCTATTACATTGATTACCGCAATGCAAGACCACAATACATCAATGCATTTTGGGAATTAGTTAACTGGGATTTTGCAGCACAGAATTTTTAATAGGTGACTCTCCCGAGAAGCGCTAGCGCTTCTCGGGTACGCTTACACTTAACAGCGACCCATCAATATGATCTACGACATCAGCCCGCGCATTGATCCGCATACACCGGTTTATCCCGGTGATCAAGCCT
The DNA here is from genome assembly GCA_964646995.1 of uncultured Gammaproteobacteria bacterium. Taxonomy (GTDB): domain Bacteria; phylum Pseudomonadota; class Gammaproteobacteria; order CAZYIF01; family CAZYIF01; genus CAZYIF01. Next base: position 202,818 of record CAZYIF010000001.1, on the reverse strand, counting down.
TTGTGCGTCATTCCAGTAAAGACATGACAGCAGGAGATAATTACAGTTTATCGGCAATCACCAGCACACTGCATATCGGTGCGCATGCCGACGCACCCAGCCATTATGCTGTAGACGGTGTTGGCATCGATCAACGCGACTTGCACTTTTATCTGGGCCGTTGTCAAGTCATCAGTGTACCTGCCGTACCCGCGCCCTTTCGCTTGCAACCCGCACACGTGGCGCACTGCCCACTGCAAGCACCGCGCATTCTATTGCGCACCGAATCTTTTGCTGGCGACCACTGGCACGATCACTTCACTGCGCTATCTGCAGAATTAGTTCGCTATCTCGCCGCACAACACGTTAGACTGATTGGCATCGATACGCCATCGGTGGATCCGGCCACCGAGCCAGAACTCTCCAGCCATCACATGCTGCATCACTATGACATGGCGGTGCTGGAAAATTTATTACTGCATGATGTCCCGGACGGTATTTACACCTTGATCGCATTACCCTTAAAAATAAGCAATGCAGACGCGTCACCGGTGCGTGCTATTTTACTCACGGCGGATCATCGTTGCGACGATGTACCCGTAATAAATAATTTCTAGGAAGCAGGAGAAATAAGTATGATGGACTTACAATTAACGGGTAAACGTGCACTGGTGTGCGGTGCTTCTCACGGGATAGGCGCGGCTTGCGCCTTAGCATTGGCTGAATTAGGCTGCCGAGTGATTGCACTGGCACGTCAGGAACACACATTACAACAACTGATAGAGACCCTGCCAGGACAAGGACACAGTTACCTGGTCGCGGACTTGACGCAACACTCGAACTTAACCCAGCTCATTGAAAATGAATTGAAAACCAACGGTGACATAGCCATATTGCTCAATAACAGCGGCGGACCTACACCAGGGCCCATACGCGACGCACAACTGGAACAGTTCCAACGCGCGTTTGATCAACACCTCAAAGCCAACGTACTGCTCGCGCAGCACCTATTGCCCGGCATGCAACAAGCAGGTTACGGTCGTATCATCAATATTATTTCTACTTCCGTCAAAGCGCCTATACCCAACCTAGGCGTGTCCAATACGATACGCTGGGCCGTAGCCAGTTGGGCAAAAACACTCGCCAGTGAAGTGGCACCCTTTGGCATCACCGTCAACAGTGTATTGCCCGGCGCTACACAAACCGCACGCTTGGATGCGCTGCTGGTGGAACTCGCCCAACGCAATCAACACTCCGTAGAAGAAGAAGCACAGCATTGGCGTCAAGAAATTCCGTGCCGACGTTTTGGCAAACCGTCTGAAATCGCCAACGTGGTGGCTTTTCTCGCCAGCCCAGCAGCCAGTTATGTTAATGGGGTCGCACTCGCCGTTGACGGTGGCAGAACGGCGAGTTTGTAACTGAAAAAAGGTGTCATTCAGAACGCAACAATGTCATCCCTCGTTACGCTCGGGATGACACCCGTTAGATAGCCGCATCCCGCACGGCATCTGCTAATTGCTCTGCTAAGCATTGCACCAAACTAGCGTCTTCTCCTTCTACCATCACTCGCACTACGGGTTCAGTGCCCGAACGACGTAACAACACACGTCCGCGTTGTTGCAACTGCCGCTCAACTTGGGTTACGACATCTTGTACTGCCTTGCTATTCAGTGGATTGGATTGCGCGCCCGCTAATTCAATATTCACTAAACTTTGCGGAAACTTGCGCATGCGTTTTTTTAAGCTGTGTAGATCGGCATGTTGGCGTCGCATTGCAGTCAACACTTGCAAAGCAGCAATCACTGCATCACCCGTCATGGCTTTTTCTAAACAAATAATATGCCCAGACGTCTCGCCGCCCAAGATCCAACCCAATTGCCGCATGCTTTCTAGCACGTGGCGATCACCGACCTTGGCACGCACAAAATCCACCGACAATTCCTGCAATGCTAGTTGTAAACCTAAATTGCTCATGGCAGTACCCACAACACCGGCCAGTTTGCCTTGATGACGCTGATAATCTTCCGCCAATATATACAACAACTCGTCACCATCGACGATTTCACCGTGACTATCAACCATCACCACCCGATCGCCATCACCGTCGAAGGCTATACCCAAATCTGCCTGCACCGCTAACACAGCATCGCGTAACGTGGCCGGATAGGTAGAACCGCAATTCTCGTTGATATTCAATCCGTTTGGTTCTACTGCCATTTCCACCACGTGTGCACCCAACTCACGAAACACCGGCGGTGCAATGTGGTAATTAGCGCCATTCGCACAATCGATCACGATAATCAAGCCACGTAAATCAATGTGATTAGGGATAGTGCTCTTGCAAAATTCAATGTAACGTCCTGGGGCATCCACGATGCGTGATGCTTTACCCAACTGCGATGAACTGACCGTACGCATCGGTAACTCCAATTGCGCTTCGATAGCAAGCTCTACGGCATCGGGTAATTTGGATCCTTGTGCAGAAAAAAATTTAATGCCATTGTCGTAGTACGGATTGTGTGAAGCACTGATCATGATCCCAGCACTGGCGCCTAAGGTACGCGTCAAGTAGGCAACGGCTGGTGTGGGCATAGGACCTAACAAATGAATATTGACGCCGGCCGCAGATAAGCCCGCCTCTAACGCTGACTCCAGCATATAACCGGAAATACGCGTGTCTTTGCCAATCAACACCTTACTGGCACCCTGATTACCTAAAATAATGCCCACAGCCCAACCTAGCTTCAAAATAAAATCCGGAGCTATCGGGAATTCACCCACACGACCACGGATCCCATCGGTACCAAAATAACGCCTTTCTTGTGTCACGCTATATCCTCTTCTAAAACCGCTTGCACCACCGTGAGTGCATCCACCGTCGCACGCACGTCGTGGGTTCTGATCACGCTAGCTCCTTGCAACCACGCGAATACGTGTAAGGCAATACTGCCAGCCAAACGCGCGTCGGGGGGACAATGCAATACGTCGCCAATAAATGTTTTACGCGACAAACCCACGAGCAAAGGCAAGCCTAGCACGTGCAAACGCGACAACTGTTGGAGTAAATGTAGGTTTTGCGCCGTAGACTTACCAAAACTACCATTGCCGAAGCCGGGATCTAACACAAGCCGCTGCCTAGCAATACCTGCTTGCTCACACGCAGCGATACGCTGCTGCAGAAAATCGATAACACTGGGCAATACATCGTGCCGCCCCGCCACCTGCGCGGGTGCTTGGGTTATGTCTGGATACGCCATATGCATCAAGCACACTGGTACACTGCTCTGTGCGATAACCTCCATTGCACCCGGCAAACGTAACGCACGCACGTCATTGATCAAGCCCGCACCCACAGCAATAGCCTCGCGCATCACCTGTGCCTGACTGGTATCTACCGAGATCGGTACTGACAACTCCTGCGCTAATAACTCAACCACGGGAATAACGCGATCGAGTTCCTGTTGCAACGACACCGGCTGCGCACCGGGACCTGTCGCTTCACCACCCACATCAATAATCGTCGCACCCTCTGTCACCATGGACAAAGCACGCTGATAAATCTGATCGGGTTGTTGCAAGCGGCTGGGAGCATAAAAAGAATCGGGGGTAAGATTAATAACGCCCATCACCTGTGGCTTACGCAAGTTCAAACATTTTCCCGCACAGTCCAACGTCTCTATCGCCATAGGTCGACGCGTATCAATCATCATCGTTAATCCCACTGTACTACTACTGACTTAGTGTTCCTGCGCCGGCGCGTCACCCAAAGGATTATCAACGTTGTCTTCTGGATCCGATGCCGGCGTGGCCTCTTGTATACGCAAACCCGCGTCTTCTGACCAATCAGCCGGTGGTGTAGGCTTGTTGCCCTGCATGATATCATCAATCTGTTGACTATCCAGGGTCTCATACTTGATCAAGCCTTCAGCCATCGCATGCAATTTATCGATATTTTCACGCAAAATCGACTCTGCACGCGCATAGTTGCGATCAATAATCGCGCGCACTTCTTCATCGATGGCGTTAGCCGTGTCATCTGAAATCTCTTTGTGGCGCGTCACCGAATGGCCGAGAAACACTTGACCTTCATCTTCACCATAGACCAGAGGCCCAAGACGGAATGACAATCCCCATTTGGTTACCATGTTACGTGCAATCTCCGTAGCACGCTGAATATCATTCGAAGCACCGGTTGTCACGCGCTCTACACCAAAGATAATTTCCTCAGCTATACGTCCGCCAAATAAAGAAGACAACTGACTTTCTAAACGCTGACGACTGTGGCTATAGCGATCCTCTTTGGGCAGAAACATCGTCACGCCCAACGCACGACCACGCGGAATAATCGTCACCTTGTGTACCGGATCATGTTCCGGTACCAAACGCCCCACGATGGCGTGACCCGATTCGTGGTACGCCGTTAATTTCTTTTCATCGTCGCTCATCACCATGGAGCGCCGTTCAGCACCCATCATAATTTTATCTTTGGCTTTCTCGAAGTGCTCCATGCTGACTTCACGCTTATTAGAACGCGCAGCAAACAACGCCGCTTCGTTAACCAAGTTAGCTAAATCGGCACCGGAAAAACCCGGCGTTCCGCGCGCAATCACCACCGCTTTAACATCAGTGGCTATGGGAACTTTGCGCATATGCACGGTGAGGATCTGCTCGCGACCACGAATATCCGGCAACGGCACCACCACTTGCCGATCAAAACGACCTGGCCGCAGTAAAGCGGGGTCTAATACATCCGGCCGATTCGTAGCCGCCATGACGATCACACCTTCATTACCCTCAAAACCATCCATCTCTACCAATAATTGGTTGAGGGTTTGTTCGCGCTCATCATGTCCGCCACCTAAGCCTGCCCCACGATGACGCCCCACCGCATCAATTTCATCGATGAAAATAATGCATGGTGCTTGTTTCTTGGCTTGTTCGAACATATCGCGCACCCGGGATGCGCCTACACCTACAAACATTTCCACAAAATCAGAACCTGAAATAGTGAAAAAAGGCACCTTGGCTTCTCCAGCAACCGCTTTCGCCAATAAGGTTTTACCCGTACCTGGCGAACCAACCAGCAACACGCCGCGCGGAATCTTACCGCCTAAACGTTGAAATTTAGCGGGATCACGCAAAAAGTCCACTAACTCTTTTACTTCATCTTTCGCTTCTTCTACGCCCGCAACATCATTGAATGTCACTTTGACTTGATCCTCACCCAACAAGCGCGCACGACTACGACCAAACGACATCGCACCACGGCCACCAGAACCGCCCTGCATCTGACGCATAAAGAACACCCATACGCCGATAAGTAACAACATGGGAAACCAATTGATAAAGATATGCAGTAATATGTTTTGTTGTTGCGGCCGCATACCTTGGATCTCTACCGATTTCTTTTGTAGATCACCCAACAAATAGGGATCAGGCATTGGCATATACGTGACAAACGCTTTACCGTCTTGGGTCATGCCTTGTATGGAGCGCTGATCGATCACCACCGATTTTATGTTGTTCTGATAGACCTCACGCAAAAAATCAGAATAGTTGATGGTTAACTGGCTGTTCCTGGTCATCCCAAAGTTATTAAATACAGCAATAACCACCACCACAATGACCAACCACAACAATAAATTTTTTAGCATGTCATTCAAGGGAGTACCTCTTCATAATAATGGGTAAGAAACACGACTCACACGGCAGCTGCCACCGCCTATAGTAATGTAATTTCTTAGCTAGCGAAAGTTGCTGAGTCAATCCTAGTCTGTTTTCTTGCAGCCTTGCGCTAATAAATACAATTCGCGCGAACTAGCCCGCGAGGCTGCCGGTTTACGCACCACAACGCGTGTAAATTGTGCAGCAACTTGCTGCTTATATGTATCAAAACCAGCACCTTGAAATAACTTAATCAACAAGCTGCCACCTGGTTTCAGTACATCTTGTGCAAACAACAACGCCAATTTTGCGAGATACAACGCACGCGGCTGATCGATCGCCTTCATCCCACTCATATTGGGGGCCATATCAGAAAGCACAAGGTCGACACGCAGCAAAGCTAAATTATCTTTGATGTGTTGCAGCACTGCATCGTCACTGAAATCGCCCTGGATAAACTCCACACCCATGACAGGCAACATAGGCAATAAATCGATAGCAAACACACGCCCCTGCTCACCCACACATTGTGCGGCCACTTGCGACCAGCCACCCGGCGCGGCGCCTAAATCAATCACCGTCGCACCCCGTGTCATGAGTTTATCGCGGGCTTGGATTTCTAATAATTTATAGGCTGCTCGCGAACGCAGCCCTGCTTGATTCGCGCGTTGTACATACGGATCACTAAAGTGAGCCTTCAGCCATTGCTGGCTGCTCTTGGATCTGGGCATGCCTTTTCCTAAATATTACGCAGGACAATCACGCTGTTTCTCATCCATCCGAACACGTCGCCATGACACAACAGAAAATCAGATGTAGTCTACTTGATTGATCTCATACTCTACTGCACCCGCTGGCACCGCTATTTCCGCAGTGTCGCCCTGCTCTTTGCCGATAATCGCGCGCGCGATCGGCGTGCTCACCGAGATTTTACCTTGTTTAATATCAGACTCATCATCGCCTACAATTTGGTAGGTCACCATCTCATCGGTCTGCAGATTAATGAGCTGTACCGTCGCGCCAAACACCACCTTACCGGTCTGTGGCAAACTCTTCACATCAATGACTTGGGCATTCGACAACTTAGCTTCGATCTCGGCAATACGCCCCTCAATGAAACTCTGCTGCTCACGCGCCGCATGATATTCCGCATTTTCTTTTAAATCACCGTGCGCCCTTGCCTCCGCGATGGCATTAATCACGGTGTGGCGATCTTTACCCTTGAGGCGATCTAATTCTTCGCGCAACTGTCTAGCACCGGTAACGGTCATAGGTATTTTTGGCATTGTTTGTTAACCTTCATTGAACTTACGAATAACTGCATCTTCTTGCTTTCTCATTTTTACCATCAGATACACCTATTGGATCCCAAAATGCGATTTTGCATTTTGCAGTGTTCTTAACGCGATGGCGTTTCCCAAGGGGAGAATCGTGATTCTACCCTTGGGTGACCGTGCATAAATTTACTGTGTGCCGGTCATTAAAACAATAAAGCACAAGCGGAAATTGTAGCATCTTGATGCTGTCTAGGCTAGCGGTATACCGCTAGCGCATGCATTTTAGGCGTGATGCCAAAAGACTGACTCATCTACGCTGCAGCCTCAGCGCACGTGCCGCCAGAATAATAGCATCCCCAACGCAGCAAACAATAACATCGGCATGCTAGCGGCAAGCAGCGGCGGGACTTGATACACTAAGCTGACCGGGCCAACCACCTGATTTACCAAGAAGAAACTAAACCCCAGACAAATACCAACAAATAAACGCAGTCCCATCGATGCCTTGCGTAATGAGCCAAATACGAAAGGCACCGCAAGCAATATCATCACCAAGGTCACGCCAGGCTGCAACACGCGCTGCCAAAACGTGAAAGCAAAACTACCTTCAAGCAAACCGTTGACATGGCGATAACGCCGCAAATAGCCGTGTAACTTCAACAGACTCATATCGCTAGGCCGCGTGCGATTGAGTCCCAATAAATTCGGTTTTACCGTCGTCATCCATGGCATGGATTTAGCGTGCATAATCTGAGTTTGTTGCGGGAGAAACGTCGTTTGTACAACATCATACAATACCCAACTCAATTCTCGATATCGTGCAGAACGCGCTGCACGTGCAAACAACAAACGCGAACTATCATCAAATTGATACAAGGTGACGCCCGCTAAGCTTTCGTCGGGTAACACCTGCTCGATGTGAATAAAGGTATGATCATCTCGCAACCATAATCCGTGCACCGTATTAATCGCCTGTCCACTGCTCAATGCGATCGCTTTGTCATGCCGTGCGCGATCGTCAGCACCTGGCGCCACCACTTCGCCTAATACCGTCACCACCAGTATCATCAATACACTAATCTTCAATAACGCAAACAAAATATTTAACCGGCTAAAACCAGCAGCCTGCATCACGATTAATTCACTGTGCGCCGCTAATAAACCGAGACCCAATAAACTACCGAGCAAACTCGCAATGGGAAATAGTTGATACAGTTGCCCCGGTAATTCCAACAATACCACTTTAATCGCAGACCAGATGTGATATTCGCCGATAGATACACTGTGCAGCTCATGCAATAAAGAAACTAAGAGTTGGACTGAGACAAACACTAATAACACCAACAAAGTGGTGCGTAAAATAGTAATAGCCAAATAACGCTCTAATTGATTCATGTCACACTCACCCACAGCCGTCGCCAGCGGTAACCCCGTTCTTGCACATACCACAGCGTAATACTGAGTAACAACGCCACCACCTGCACCCACCACAAACCCAACAACGGTGGAATCAGCGCCTTCTGCAACCACGCACGGCTCACGAACATTAAATTCACGTAGCAGGTATAACACAAGATGGCAGGCAGCAAGCGACTATACCGCCCTTGCCGTGGATTCACTCGGCTCAGACACACTGCAAGTAAGGTTAACCAGATCACAGAAAGCGGCATGCACCACCGCCACTGCCACTCCGCAATCGCACGCATGTCACCGCGTTTAACTACCTCCCATAACTTGGGTGTACTGAGTACATCGGTATCCGCCGTATACGCGGCCGTGTCCGCATGCCCTATGCGTACACCGTAGCGCTTGAAGTCGAACACTTGATAATCGTGTTTACCCGGAGTACCCACATAGCGATAGCCTTGTGTGGTCACGATAAAATTATCACCAGTAGCTGCATCTACCGACTGATAACCACGCTTCGCGGCTAATACCGCCCATCGGGGTGTACCATCCGCGGCTGGGGTTGCTTGTTGCTGAGCGACAAACACTCCTTCCATACTACGCCGATCACGCGCCAAGGAACGCACAAAAAACACGGCAGACCCATCGTTTGCTTGTTGAAATCGGCCCGGCAAAATAGTTGATAGTAACGAGGATAGCCCCGCGTTTTGCAATAATTTATCGCGCTGCTGCAATACATTGGGCGTCACATAAAAATTTAACCAAGCAACCATTAAGCACAAACCAGCACCCAATACGAACGTCAACCGACATAACTGACCGCGACTAAAGCCACAAGCATGTAACACCAACATTTCGCTGTCCGAGTACAGGCGGCCGTATGCCAATAAAATCGCTAAATAAAAACCCAAGGGCAACAACAATCCTAATAAATGAGGAATCTCACACAAAATCACCCGGAATAATACATCACCGGCAACCAGCCCCAATGCAGTAGCACCTAAATAATGTGCAAATTGATTGCTTAAAAAAACCAATAATAACACCATCATCACGACACCTAGGGTGAGGATCACTTCTTTTGTGAGGTAACGCACAATGAGCATGATGATTCTTCTTTGAAAAATAGCACTGAGTTGCGTATTATCTACCAAACTAATCATTCTGTCTGTAGGAGCAACCGCATGGAATATGATGTAAAAATTGGTACACTGGCCAAACAACGCAGTGCCTGTCTGCTTTTGGGTATTTTTAATGACAGACCACTGCCTGAATACGTGGACTCCTTAGACAAAGAGACCCAAAAACAACTCAAACAATATTGCACACAAGGCGACCTCGCCAAACAGGCCGGGCAAACCTGGCTGTTGCCTCAACTCGAACGCTGTGCATTTGCCCGTATTATTCTGGTAAACTGCGGCCCATACCAGGCGTTCACGGACAAGGTTTTTCGCCAAGTCACGCAACGCGCCTTAGATGTATTAAAAGAACTCAACTGCCGCGACGCCATTCACTGCTTGCCGGTACTCCCCGCGCATTCACATACCCCGCACTGGTGCCTGCGTCAAACGCTGTACTTGATAGAAGAGACGTTCTATCGTTTCGATCAATGCAAGAGTAAAAAAGCCGATGCGTATGCCTTGCGTCGCATTACGTTTATGGCACCCGATGCTAAGCACGCCAAAGACTTACGCGAACGCATACAAGAGCATCACGCCTTAGCTAAAGGCATGCGCCTCACCAAAGATCTCGGCAACCTCCCCGCCAACATCTGCACGCCTACCTACCTCGCTAAAGAAGCACGTAATCTCGCGCGCCGCTATCCTAGCCTGAAAGTCAGCGTATTAGAGGAAGCACAAATGCGTAAGCTGGGCATGGGCTCTTTGCTTTCAGTCAGTCAAGGCAGTATCCAGCCACCTAAGCTAATCATCCTAGAATACAAAGGCGGCGCAAAAAACGCAGCGCCAATTGCGTTGGTCGGCAAAGGCGTTACCTTTGATAGCGGTGGCATTAGCATCAAGCCAGCAGCAAATATGGATGAAATGAAATTTGATATGAGTGGTGCCGGTAGTGTCTTAGGTACTTTGCTGAGTACAGCCGAATTACAGTTGCCCATCAATGTCGTTGGTATTATTGCTGCCGTGGAAAACATGCCTAGTCACCAAGCAACGAAACCCGGCGACATCGTCACTAGCATGTCCGGACAAACGATAGAGATCATCAACACCGATGCCGAGGGACGTTTGATTCTGTGTGATGCATTGACTTACTGTCAGCGCTACAAACCGCACACCATCATTGACATCGCCACCTTAACCGGTGCCATCAGTATTGCGTTAGGCAAAGAAGCCGCCGGCGTGTTTACCACCGATGATACATTGGCTGCGGAAATTGCAACAGCCAGTGAACTCAGTGCCGATCGCAGTTGGCGCATGCCGTTATGGCCAGAGTTCCAAGACGCGCTACAAAGTAATTTTGCAGACTTCGTCAATTGCGGCGATCGTCAAGCCAGCAGTTGTACGGCAGCTGCGTTTCTGGCGAACTTCACCCAAAATCAACGTTGGGCGCATTTGGATATTGCAGGAGTTGCTTATCTCACCGGTAAAAACAAAGGGGCAACCGGCAGACCCGTGCCTTTATTATTGGCCTTGTTGCAGCAACGGAGCAAACGTTAGTGCCCACGCGTGTTGATTTTTATCTACTGCAACACGCTTCCACACCGGCGGCAGAGTTATTCCTCTGCCGCCTCATTGAAAAAATCTATCAACAAGATCAGTCCATTTATATCGCTGCCGCTTCTCCACAACAATTAACACGATTGGATAGTTTACTCTGGACCTTCCATGATGCCGCGTTTATTCCACATGCACTACAAAGTGCTGCAGATCCGAGTACAGCCATTATTCTAGACTATGCACAAACACCACAACGCACTTACGATGTGCTGATTAACTTAGCCGTCGATGTTCCTGGGTTCGCGCCAGACTTTCCGCGTGTCATTGAGTTAGTCCTGCAACAAGATGTCATACAACGGGATGCTGCGCGCGCGCGTTACCGTCATTACCAAACACAAGGCTGCGAGCTGCACACCCACACTATAGACCACTAGCGAATGAATTGTAGAAGTGGTACCGAAAAGTGGGATTTATTAATCTGCATTTGTAGCTATTCAGCAAAGTTGCAAAGCATTACGATTTTGCATTGAAAGTGCAGTGTTTTCTTCACGCGATGGGGATTCTCCCCTTGAGCGCCGTTAAACCCAGTTTTACTGGGTAGGCATAAAATGCAGGTAACTATTCAGCATTTTGCTGAATAGTTACCTGCATTTTTCAATAAGTCATACCAAAATTGGACGGGAACTGCTGTACATACCTTCCACCTTTGGTTTCTGACTCGGTTTCTAAATACGTGCGTGCTTTATTTTTTTATCGTTACCGCCTTTAGTCATGACCCACCTCTCGCTCAAACAATCTGGGCCAATGATAGCATTCTTTTTGCTATAAATGGCGTGCTTGGTTGAATCGTCGTGGATTCCAGAAGCTGGAATTATCCCCTAAAACCGATCTACCTAAGCGGCTAAGCTTAGATTGCGCCTACGATCTATTTCCCATTATCGATTCCGCAGGGTTTGTTTCGCAACGCAAGCTCTGGCAGAATACCCGTTTCGCTTAACCGATCAGAGAAACTTATGGAAAAACACTACGACCCACAAAGCATTGAACAGCGCTGGTACGCACATTGGGAACAGCAAGGCTACTTCACCCCCAGTGGTCACGGTGAGAATTACTGTATTATGATTCCGCCGCCCAATGTCACTGGCATTTTGCACATGGGCCATGGTTTTCAAAACAGCATACAGGACGCTCTCATTCGTTATCAGCGCATGCAAGGTAAAAACACCTTGTGGCAAGTAGGCACCGATCATGCCGGCATCGCTACCCAAATGGTGGTAGAGCGCCAATTGCAAGCACAGCAACAAACAAAACACGATATAGGCCGCGATGCATTCATTGAACGTATCTGGCAATGGCAACGCCAATCTGGCGGACACATCACCGGACAACTACGTCGCTTAGGTGTCTCTGTCGATTGGCAACGTGAACGTTTCACCTTAGATCCGGGCTTATCCCACGCGGTACAAACAGCATTTATTCAACTCTATCGCGATGGCTTGCTGTACCGAGGACAACGCTTAGTGAACTGGGATCCACACTTGTTAACGGCTATTTCTGATTTGGAAGTCATCGTGGAAGAAACCGAAGGACACTTGTGGCACTTGCGCTATCCCCTATGCGATGGCAGTGGTCATCTCACTGTCGCAACCACACGCCCCGAAACGCTGTTAGGTGATGTGGCCGTTGCCGTGCATCCAGATGATACCCGTTACCAAGCGTACATCGGCAAGCAAATCACACTGCCACTCTGTGGACGCAACATTCCTATCATCGCGGACAGTTATGTTGATCCCACCTTCGGTAGCGGCTGCGTCAAGATCACACCGGCACATGATTTTAACGACTACGCCATGGCGAAACGCCACCAGTTACCCCTACGCAATATTTTCACGCCGGATGCACACATCAACGACCAAGCACCGCTTGCCTATCAAGGGTTAAGTCGTGACGCTGCACGGGAAAAAATTGTTGCCGACATGCAAGCCCAAGGCTTACTGGAAAAAGTAGAAAAACATGTATTAAAAATGCCGCGTGGTGATCGCTCTGGCGCCATCATAGAGCCTTATTTAACGGATCAATGGTTTGTGCGTACTGCACCGTTAGCCAAACCCGCTTTGGATGCCGTACGCGACGGGCGCATCCGTTTTATTCCGGATAATTGGCAAAACACCTACAATCAATGGCTAGAAAATGTGGAAGACTGGTGTGTCAGTCGGCAACTGTGGTGGGGACACCGCATACCCGCATGGTACGATGCAGCAGGTAATATCTATGTCGGCGACAGTGAAGAGGCGGTGCGTCATGCGCATCAGTTAGATCCCTCTCTCGCCTTGACGCAAGATGAAGATGTATTGGATACGTGGTTTTCTGCCGCGTTGTGGCCATTCTCCACCTTAGGCTGGCCCGAGCAAACTACCGCGCTACAACAGTTTTATCCTACGTCTGTGCTCGTCACGGGATTTGATATCATCTTCTTCTGGGTCGCACGCATGGTGATGTTCGGCTTGTATTTCACCCAGCAAGTGCCCTTCCGTGAAGTATACATCACACCCTTGATCCGTGATGCCACGGGGCAGAAGATGTCTAAGTCTAAAGGCAATGCATTGGATCCTATTGACCTAATCGATGGCATTAGCCTCCCTGACCTCATACACAAAAACACGCAAAACCTCATGCAACCCGCCATGGCCAAACGCATAGAGCAAGGGACACGCCAACAATTTCCGGAAGGCATTCCTGCCTTCGGCACCGACGCCTTGCGCTTTACGTTTTGTGCGTTAGCCTGTCCAGGCCGCAATATCAATTTCGATCTAGAACGGATCACCGGTTACCGTAACTTCTGCAATAAACTATGGAATGCATCGCGTTACGTACTCCTCAATTGCAGCGCAACGCAGGGTAACGCGTTCACCCAAGCACCCGCGCAATTTAGTCTAGCCGATCGCTGGATCCGCTCCCAATTACAACGCACCATCAACCAGGTACATCAATACTTTGCAGAATACCGTTTTGATCTGTTATGCAAAACCTTGTACGAATTCACCTGGCATAGCTTGTGTGATTGGTATCTGGAACTCGCCAAACCCACTCTCACCGGTGACAACACAAGCCTGCAACAGGCGACACGTTATACCTTGCTGCATACCCTCGATAGTCTGCTGCGTTTACTCCATCCCATCATGCCTTTCATCACCGAAGAAATTTGGCAACGCATCGCACCACTGATAGGACAACCCGCATCGGCCACGGTGATGTTACAAGCTTATCCCCAAGCGCATGCGGCTGAAATCGATGCCGACAGCGAAACGGATATTGCTTGGGTACAAGCCGTCATTATTGGGGTACGCACCATTCGTGCAGAGATGAATATTGCACCACAACAACCGCTACCCTTGTGTCTATACAATGGCGATGACAGTGACAAACAGCGTCTGCATGCCCATCAACCGTGGCTGATGCAACTGGCTAAGCTAGCCTCTATCACGTGGCTGAATCCCGGCGATCCGCTGCCGCACGCCGCTACGGCATTAGTCGGTGAGTTAACCTTGCTGATCCCCATGGCAGGCTTAATCGATAAGCACAGCGAACTCGCCCGCTTGGATAAAGAGATCCTCAAGCTCCAACAAAATCTGCTAAAAACCAGTGCTAAATTAGATAACCCAGATTTTAGCAACAAAGCACCGCCCGCGATTGTTGTCAAAGAACGCGAGCTGTGTGCAGAATTACGCAGCGCACTGGATAAGTTACTACAACAGCGAACACGGATAGCGGAGTTGTGAGGCTCTCAACGCAACTTTAACAATAGTGCAACGCGCAGTAATAGCCTATGCCTACGGCTAGCACACCTAAGGTCATATGCCCTATGGCATAAGACACCGCTAACAGCGCGTGTTGGGCCCGCAATAACGCAAAAATGTCGTAGGCTACGCCGGAGAATGTAGTCAATCCACCCAAAAAACCCACGATTAATAGCAAACGCCATTCAGAACCCCACTGCATGCGTGTTTGCGCTAAGCCATTCGCCGCACCAATCAGCAAGCACCCCAGGGTATTCACGCACAAGGTGCCATACACGGCGATCGATGCAATCGCATAAGGAGCCAACCACATGGAAATGAGGTAACGCACACAACAACCAGAAGCGCCACCCGCAATAACATACAGTAAACTGCTAAAAGTCATGGGTAGCACACAAATCCCCTATGCTCTGTCGTCGTTTCTTTGCAAAATGGAGGCAACTAAATTACTGGGGCGAGCGATTCAATATACGTGGACGCTGCATGAAAAATGTAACCGGCTCACTCTCAGCAAGCATCTTATCATTGTCATCTAGCAACTTAGCCGCCACAGTATGTTGACCACGATCAATGTTAGTCAAGGTAAACGAAGTTGCCATCGCCGCAGCGCCGGCCGCACTACCATCTAGCAGTAATTGTACTTTTTTACGTGACCCATCAGGCTTTACTTGCACAGACACCGGGAGCGTTCCCTCCGCGTTATTTACAAAAACTTGATCGGCCGTCGGGCTGGTAATACTAACGGAGATTGCCGAATCGGGCGTTGTGCCTGCCGACGTTTGCGGTTCTGTTGTCACTTGCGGTGTCTGCTGCACATTGCTACTACGCGGTGCTGAAAAGGTCTGCGGCTCCGCCAACTTCACTTCATCAGCCATTTGACTCGGTGTATCACTGAAAGTGACAGAGCCATTGCTTTTATCAATGACTCTGTAAATCTTCGCGTATGCCAAAGACGCACTCAGCAAACCTATCAGCACAATAGGAAAAATGCGCATAGACTCCCCTTACGAGCTATAATACATTTCAAATTCTACTGGATGTGTCGTCATTTGCAAACGCTTTACTTCGGCTTGCTTTATCTTGAGATAACTGTTAATTAAATCATCAGAAAAAACATCCCCTTGTAATAAAAATTCACGATCGCTATCCAGTGCACCTAACGCTTGCTCTAATGAACTGCAAATCGTAGGCACATCTTTGGCTTCTTCCGGTGGCAAGTCATATAAATCTTTGTCTAACGGCTCACCCGGATGAATACGATTCTTGATGCCATCAATACCCGCCATCAGCATGGCAGAAAATGCGAGATAAGGATTACCCGCTGCATCCGGAAAACGTACTTCTATGCGTCTTGCCTTGGGGTTAGCAACAAAGGGCACACGGATGGAAGCAGAACGATTACGTGCTGAATAGGCCAGCATGATCGGCGCTTCAAATCCTGGCACCAAACGTTTGTAACTATTAGTCGTACTATTCGTCAATGCATTGATCGCACGCGCGTGCTTGATGATGCCGCCGATGTAATACAAAGCCGTGTCGGATAATCCCGCATACTTATCACCGGCAAATATATTTTCACCATTTTTTACTAAGGATTGATGGCAATGCATACCACTACCATTATCACCAACGAGCGGCTTAGGCATAAACGTGACACTCTTGCCGTAGGCATTCGCCACATTCTGCACGACATACTTTAAGATTTGCATCTCATCCGCTTTGCGTACCAAGGTATTAAAGCGTGTGGCAATCTCATTTTGATTACACGTCGCGACTTCATGGTGATGCGCTTCTACGATCAAACCCATTTGTTCTAGCGTCATGCACATAGCCGAACGTAGATCTTGGGAGGAATCTACCGGCGGCACCGGGAAATACCCACCTTTTACCGCAGGTCTATGCCCCAAGTTGGCGACTTTGCCACGGCGATTAGAATTCCATTCGGCTTCTTCAGAATCCACCGAGTAACTCGCGCCGCGCATGCTGACGTGCCAAGACACATCATCGAAAATAAAAAATTCAGGTTCAGGCCCCATGTAGCACGCATCCGCAATACCGGTAAATTTCAAGTATTCTTCTGCACGCTTAGCGGTAGAACGCGGATCACGTTCATAAGGCAGCATGGTGGTGGGTTCGATGATATCGCAACGTAAATTTAAAGTGCTCTCTTCGCAAAACGGATCCATCACTGCAGTATCAAGATCCGGCATTAAGATCATGTCTGAGTTTTGTATAGTCTTCCATCCGTCAATGGAGGAACCATCAAACATTTTACCTTCAGCAAAAAAAGCATTATCCAAGCAACGCGCAGGCACGGAAACGTGCTTTTCTCTGCCGTGCGTATCCGTAAAACGTAGATCAACAAATTTAACTTCGTTCTCTTCTAGTTGTTGTAAAATATGCGCGATTTCCATCTAAGCTCCCCTCGACTGCCAACGACACTGCGACTGCAGCGCCAACAAACCCATAAACTCTAGGCCGCGATTTTAGCCATAAAAAATGCATCACGCCATAAATAAAAGTGATAATTTAAAAATAAGTGTGGCCTTTGTTGCAGCCTGATGGTAAGCCTGTACGGTCTCCTCTGCGTGCTCTCCTGCGCACGCCAACGGCAAATGCAATTCCACCTCCAAAGTACCGTCCAAGTAGTGTAATAGTACACGGCTATCGGCAAACCCCGGCAAGGCATGGAAGCAGCGCTGCAGATCAGTTATGACTAAATTACGAGCAGGCAAATTCAGTGTCGGGCTTTCATTCTCATCGTTTTCCGGATCTACATGCACCGTAACATCGATTACTTTGGCAAACTGCGCCACTAATTGATGATGCACTTGGGTGCCGATGTAGTGTCCCTCTGACACACTGATGTAGGCATCAACCAATACATGCACATCCAAAATAATGTAACCCGCCATGCATCGCGTACGCAGTTGATGAATAGAACGCACACCGGCTACCTTAAGAATAGCCTGCTGGATGTCGGTCAGTTCCTGCGGACCCAATCCCGTATCCACTAACTCACGAATACCTACCCAACCTAAGTCCCAAAAACCTACTTTAAAAATCCATAAGCCAACGCCTAACGCAGCAATCAAATCACAGTGGGGATAACCCAACAAACTCACACTGATCCCTAGCAATACCAACAGGGAAGACACGGCATCACCACGACTGTGCCACGCATAGCTTTTTAGTAAAGAGGAATCCAAACGCGTTGCCATCGCTAGAATGTAACGAAAGATTCCTTCGTTCATCAGCAATGAACCGCCCGCAACCCACAACGTCACGCTGTCAGGTCGTTGCACTACCGTGTGATGCGACAATAAGTGTAATCCTGCGTCGACAAAAATACCCAATCCCGCCAAGCAAATTAACATCGCCACCGCAACCACTGCGACTGTCTCGATGCGCGCATGCCCATAAGGGTGGTCCGCGTCCGCCTTTTTATTGCCATAACGCGTGGCCAACCACACAAATACATCGATGAATACGTCAGAGAGTGAATGTACACCATCGGCAAACAATGCATGCGAATTGGCTAAACGGCCCACACTGAGTTTAAGCAGTGCCAACACGATATTCACTGAACCACACAATAAGGTGAGACGTTTCGCTTGCACGTAATGATTACTTAATTGCCGCATGTTATTGAGTTCCACTGCCACATTCCACCGCCCATTTAAGCACAAATGAAAAAAACTGCTATGCTTTGAGCATTACTTTTTCGTAACTATTCCGCATTTTGCTGAATAGTTACCCTTGATTTGACGCCTACCCAGTAACACTGGGCTTAACGGCGCTTAAAGGGAGAATCCCCATCGCGTAATGAATCATTCCTAGTTACCGGAAAAAAATAAGCAAAAAATTTTTGCACCATTACTGTTAATACTGCCTTTACGCCTACCCAGTAACACTGGGCTTAACGGCGCTTAAAGGGAGAATCGCCATCGTGTAAAGAAAATACCGCGTTTTCAAGCACAACTATAATCGCTTTTAAAATTTGCTGAATAGTTACCTTTTTCCTTTATTTGTTTGACTCGAGTTACCCCACACAAGGTTCCCAACAAATCCAGCGCTTCCCGCCGCCAAACGCAAAAAGTCGCAAATACCAACAACAAATGTATATAATAGCGCTTTGGCCTCCCCCTCCAGCGAATGCATGGAGTGAGGCACCTATAGGATAACAAGATTTGTCCGCTAGAAGTATATTTAACGCGCCGGACCATTACGCTAAAGAGGCAACACGGATGACAACGGAATTTTTCACCGAGAAGCAATCAACCTTCATCAAACCAACCTATACTAGAGAACCCGCGATGACTGCAAATACACTAGCAATTTTACCTGCAAATGAATTATTGCGTAACCATGACGCTCAATTACACTGCCATAAATTACAGGAACTGTTAAAGTTTCCTGCTCCTTATACAGCATTGTGTACGCAAACTATGGCAAACTTTGCTGCGTTTGCACAACAATTACCCGCCACAGAAAGTAGCTATTACAGTAATCACCACGGTCTACTCCTTCATGGTCTGGATCGTGCGAGCATCGCCACAACACACTATTATCATCAACTACTACCTCACACCACACAATACAACCTACTTTCTGAAACGCATGCGCTATGGTTGTACGTGGTATTTACCAGTGCCTTACTGCATCGCTTAGGCCACGTGATCACAAAACTACAGGTTCGCTTGCAGCAAACATCCGATAAAGCAACTACCAGTTGGCAACCACTCGCAGGCGCCATGTCCAGCACGACCTATCGCTATTACCATTATCAATTCGTTGCGGACAATGATGACTACTTAAGTTATGCTTTAACTCGTTATTTTGCACGACAGATCGTGCCGGAAGCAGGATTTAACTGGATTACTAGCGACAACGACGTATTAAAAATATGGTTGGCGCTACTGGAGGAGGATTGGCAGCGTACGGGATCATTAGCTAGTTTAATTCCACTGTCGCAGTTGGAATCCGTTATGCAATACTTCAACGAGAAACAACAGCAAATTGCGCAACAATACAAACAAGATGCTCAAGCCACAACACAACAAACGAATACCACACTCTTTAATAAAGATGCCGCGCAAACCAATAAGTTTGGCAAAGACAACCCTGAAGCTAACGCTGTGTTTAATGCCGCCGAAGCCGCTGCTGCCTTCTTACAATGGTTACAGAAAAATATTCAACAACAAAATAAAAATATCACCATCAATAAAGATCCGTCATCAGCCGTGCAAGTGACAAAAGAAGGCGTGTTGCTGACGTTTCCTAAATTAGCCGACCTCATTAAAGAGTTTCAGGCCAATTCCGGTAATCAAAAAATTAATGCATTGGCATGGACAGATGTCGTCAGCCAATTGACACAACTGGGCGTAAGCCGTGCCGACAACAACAACAACCATATTCGACAAGTACGCCTAGGTACTGCGGAACAAACTAAGTTAGTCAAAGCCATCTTAATAAGCAATGTCCAAACTATTTTCTTAGAAGGCACACCACCCGAAAGCAAAGTACCGTATGCGATGATCAATCCACATCCCAATATAGATCACGTGCTACCGCAAACGGGACACGGCAGCGATCACGGCATGCACTTGCGGCATGTTCCCCCTGGTTTGACACGCTGATTCGATGACTACTTACGCCATTGGTGATGTGCAAGGCTGTTATGCCGAATTACAGTTACTATTAACAAAAATAGCCTTTGATCCTAGCCGCGATCGTTTATGGTTCACCGGTGACTTAGTCAACCGCGGCCCTGACTCACTCGCAACGCTGCGTTTTTTATCCCAATTACAACCTGCACCGGTAGTCGTGTTGGGTAACCACGACCTGCATTTACTGGCGGTAGCTGCGGGTGTTGCGGCACTAAAACCAGGCGATACATTTGGCGATATCCTGCAAGCACCCGATAAATCAGCACTGTGTCAGTGGCTACGCCAACAACCCCTGTTACACCATGATCCTGATTTAGGATACACCTTGATACACGCCGGCTTAGCACCACAATGGGATCTGGCACTCAGCAGGCAATGCGCACATGAAGTAGAAACCGTGCTACGTGATGAACAACGCTACCTTGATTTTCTCCAACAGATGTATGGCAACAAACCCACTCACTGGACACCACAACTCGCCGGCTGGGATCGCCTGCGTTTCATTACCAACTGTCTCACGCGACTGCGTTTTTGTGATAGCGACGGCAATTTATCCTTGAAAGAAAAAAGCAGCCCCAATCCCGAAACACAGGCGCTAATCCCTTGGTTTGCCGTGCCTTGGCGCGCGCATGCCAATGTCACAGTCATCTTTGGACATTGGGCCGCATTAAACGGTCGCAGCGAACAAGCCAACACGCATGCATTAGATACCGGTTGTGTCTGGGGCAATAAGCTAACGGCCATGCGTCTTTGCGATCAAAAACGCTTTAGTGTGCCGGCGTTGCAGACGCGCCGTACTTGAAGACAACCGCTTATCATTGTTGAACGCTTGCTACACATAACATGCAAAAATTCTTAATTAATCCGTTCGCCCTGAGGGTCGTGTAGCGACGTCTAGAAGGGCAGCGATATTTAGTAACTTCTTATAATCAATAAAAAAGGAGGGGATCTCATGGGGAAACAATCTGCTACGTTTTCTATTTTTCTGAATCGGACAATTTTTCTTTTTCTAAAAACTCATTCAGTTCAGTAAAATAAACCAAGCGAACTGCTCTATTATTTTTTGTTTTTAACAGCGTCTTCCACTTGAGCATAATTGCAGGGTTTGGATCGATAATCGTTACACTTTCAAGCGATTTGTTTGTAAGACTAGTAAACAACGCAGTAGCTAATCGATCGGTTATAGGTAGAGAATATCCACAAATCACTAAATGTTTTGCCTCCAAAAGATAAGCGTATGCCTTAGTCCAAAGATCTTTAAAAAGCTCAATTTGTATAATTGGTTTATTAGGCAATGGTGGCATTATACAAGGACTATCTAAATCCTTATCAGAATCTAAGGAATATTTTTCTTTGTGCCAAATCTCACTAATTTTATATTGCTCTGAATTATCAGTAATATTAAACATCCCATTTATTAACTCTTTTTTACAAACCCAATTTATTGAACCGTGCAACTTTAGTAAAAGTGGATTTTCAAATTTACCTGTATATGTTTCTTCCGATAATAAGTTATTAAAATATACTTCCTGAGGTTTATTATTTTTTAGAAAGTGTTTATCGAGCATCGTATCATAGTTGAAAGTGATCACTCTATTCTTGCTTTTCTCACTAGAGCTAGTTGAACTAAAATAGCGTTCGAAAAGCTTCCTATATAACCCACTATCGTCATTTTCTCTGGTTCTTCTTAACACAAAAGTAATTATTCGAATTATGTCTTCAAGAAATTTTTTCGGATTATCACGACTAGCACGTCTTTTATGTATAGCATCGACTACATCAAAGTAGCCTAATTTCCTTATTATAGCTTCTTCAAGTCCTAGGTCTTTCATTAAGCTAGGATCTTTCCAATTTTTACGGATAGTGTCTCTGGTTTTTGAAACCCACTGTGGATTTTTACAAGTTAAGTTATCAATTGTTAAACAAAAACTTCCATCTAATGGAGCGGTTTTGGTATTCTCAGCACCTTTGTTATCTAGAGAGGCAGCATACGAAGCGCCAGCCCCCAAAAGTAAGAGAGTATCTACCGGTAAACGTTTTTTGGGACCTTGCACGTTTCGATTCCACCACTAAATTTAGTGGCTTAATTATAAAATAATCGGTTAACACATACTAATAAAAATCACCATGAAAAAATTATATCATTCTAATGTCGCGTAGAATAACGTATATACGTTCTATTTGCCATTTGCATAAGTGCAGAAGTATTACCACTATAATACAGTTTGAAACGCAGTAAAATGCAAACCAAACTGCCTTTTATCCCTTCCTGCAAAACACCCGCCTTACGCATGACTCACCGCAACCCTGGCTTTCTGCTGCAACGCGATGAGCTCACTGATGGGGATTAAGCGATAACCGTGCGCGGCTAGCTGCGGCAATTCTTGTTGTAACACACGTATCGTGCTCGGATAAGGATGACCTATGGCCACCGCACTGCCGTGACGTTTAGCGACACGCAATAAATGATAATACTGCTGACGAATGGCCTCTTCGTCTTGTACATTATCTAAAAAAATATCCCGCGTTGTCATCGGCACATGCAACGCACGCGCTTGCTGCGCCGCCACCGAATCCGCACTGGTACGACTGTCGACAAAATAAATGCCACTTGTTGCAAGGTATGTCATTAACCAATGCATACTCGACACCGACTGAGTTAACAGACTACCCATGTGATTATTCAAGCCTCGCACATGCGATAGGGAAGCCAAATCATCCTGTACAATGCGCGTGAATTCGTCTTCATCTAAACCCACACGTAAACCACCCGGACCCAAATCGTGGGGAACAATCGCTTGCATGGGCGCATGCAGCATGACCTCTTTGTGTTGATGGTGCGCCGCGCGCGCCAATGGTTTGGTCCACCGCAAACGTGGCAAAATGGAACAGGTCACCGCACCCGGTAAGGCTATGACTTGCCTATCTAGCGCGTGACGATTGCCTAAATCATCGATAATAATACTCACCACCGGTTGCGCCAGCGACGACAAAGGAACACCCCCTATCGTCGTGCAAAAAGCCGCAACGACACAACAACGTAACCAGCCACACCACATATCTATACCTCTAACCCAGCGCGCCCAAAACGTCCCAACGTATCGCGCGCGCGGTGCACAACTACTTACTGCTGGCGGCCGTCGCTGCAGCCGGTTCGGGACGCGGATCGTGCTTATGCTTTTCTTGCAACACATCTAACGCTTGCAACAACACGACAGCATGATAAAGCTGCGCATCGTCTTTAGCCAAGGTTTGTAATTCCTGCTTGGCTTTATCTTGTTGCTCGTTATGCTTATCACCACCTGCGGTTAGGTGACGTAATAAATCCGACTCTTTAACCGCATATTTTTCTTCTAACTCCTTCTCTACCTCAGCTAGCTTCGCCTCAGTAACAACAACGTCTGGCACTATACCGGTAGCTTGAATAGAACGTCCCGATGGCGTGTAGTACCGCGCCGTCGTTAATTTAATGCCATGCTTCTCGTCTAATGGCAACACCGTTTGCACCGAGCCCTTGCCAAAACTCTTGGTGCCAAGGATCACACCGCGCTTATTATCTTGCAACGCTCCCGCCACAATTTCTGATCCGGAAGCAGAGCCTTCATTAATCAACACCACTATCGGTGCACCTTGCATTAAATCACCGGCACGTGCATTGGCCGTAAATTCGGTTCCTGCAACGCGACCTTTGGTCATCACAATCACTTTTTCTTTGCCTTGTTCGCTATGAATCAAATGATCAGAAACCTCAATTGCGGTATCCAGTAAACCACCCGGATTATTGCGCAGATCAAGCACCAAACCACATAACTTATTATTTGATGCCTTGATCCGCAAACTCTCCACCGCTTTGGCAAACGCACCTGCCGTGGGTTCCTGGAAGTGACTAATGCGCACATAACCGTAGCGATCACCTAACAACTTGCTGGTCACCGTATTGATACGAATCACTTCACGCTTTAACTTAACCAATAACGGATTTTTTTTCGCTGTAGCCCTATAGATTGTCAACACAATATCACTGTTAGCCTGCCCACGCATATGTTCCACTGCTTGACGCAAGGTCAATCCCTTCACTGCTTTGTTATCCAACTTTAAAATAAGATCGCCCGATTGCAACTTCGCGCGGCTCGCTGGCGTACCATCGATCGGCGCAATGATTTTTAAAATGCCGTCTTGCATCGTAATTTCTATGCCTAATCCGCCATACTCACCTTGCGTCGCTACTTTCAAATCATTGAATTCTTCTGCGTTCAGGTAATCAGAATGCGGATCCAAACCGCTGAGCATACCACGAATCGCATCTTCAAATAATTTCTCATCTTTTATTTGTTCTACATAGAAACTTTTAATATGGCTAATAGCAGCAGAAAAACGCTGTACGTCTTGCATAGGGACCTCTTGCTGCGTTGCTTCTTCTGCACGAGCCATCCCACCCAGCATGAGAACAATACACGCCAATGCCCCAAATATGATTCGTTGCTTAATCCTTAGCATAATTCAACACTCCTGTTTTACGACACCACCGCTCGGGATTAAGTGGTTTACCTTGATGTCGAATTTCAAAGTATAACCCAGATTGATAATAACCTCCGCTATTTCCTACGGTTGCTATTAATTCACCATGCTTGACCAAATCACCCGTTTTTTTGTATAAACTCTGGTTATGTCCGTACAAGGTCATGTACTGTCCGTCGTGTTGCACGATCATAAGTAAACCAAATCCACTGAGCCAATCCGCAAATACGACTTGTCCATCGCTGATCGCACGTACCACCTGTCCGGGCTGCGCATCGATTAATACGCCGCTATACGCTAAATTACTTTGGGCAATAAGACTACCAAAATGCGTGATAATATTGCCCGCAATCGGCCACGGTAAGTGGCCTTGTTGCTTAGCAAAGCTACGTTCCCCACTAAAACCAAACTCTACTTGGGTGGATACCGCCAAACGCTGTATCACCTCTTCTAGCGCGCGCTTATTTACCAACAAACTGGCTAAGCGGTGATCTTGCGTGGCGATACTTTCATCTAACGTACCTACCACCACGCGCCGTTCGTTTAGATAATTTTCTAGCTTAGTGCGCTCTTGCTTGTCGCGCAACGTCAGCTTTTCTAAGGCTTGGCTATGACTGGCGATTTGTTGTTCGACTTGTTGCAGCTGTTGCAACGTTTGACGTAACTGCTGTGCGACAGTAAGACGTGCCTGATTTAAATAATCCACATAGATAAATGCACGGCTCAAAAACTCAATATTCTCTTGATTGAGAAATAATTTAAGATACTCATACTCGCCCAGTTGATAAGCCAAAGTAACTTGTTTAGCTAACATCTCACGTTGTTTGGCAAGCTTAAGCTGGTAACTCAGCTTTTCCGCATTCAATTGCTGCAATTGCGCTGTCTGCTCGGCTATCTCTTGCGTAGATTGCTCTATCTGTTTGCTCAAGTCACCTATGCTGATTTCTACTCGTCGCAAATCTAACTGCACATGTTGGCGCTGTAATTTTTCTTGCTGCAAATTCGCTTGCAAACCTTGAATTTGTTGGGTAATCAACTGCAACTGCTGGCGTTTATTTTGCTCCACCGTTGCCAACGCAAACGACGGAAAAATTTCTAACAAACCGATCACTAACAGACATGCGATGACTGGGTAATTTAGTTTTACCACCTCATTTTATCTCCACGCTCAATCACCCTCACTGGGTAGAACTCTCACTTTTTATGTCTTGCAACAACGCTGTGCCGGTCATTTGCTCCGGTTGCGGCAGCCCCAGCAAATATAACACAGTCGGTGCAACATCTACTAAGGAACCGTTAGCCATGCAACTCAGCACGCGCTGCCCCACATACAAAAAAGGCACAGGATTTGTCGTGTGCGCCGTATGCGGTTGTGCGTTGTGTAAATCAAACATTTGCTCCGCATTGCCGTGATCGGCCGTGATCAATAACTCTGCGCCAACAAGCGCAAGTGCCGCAACAATACGTGCAAGACACGCATCGATCGTTTCTACTGCGGCCACGGTGGCCGCAAAATTACCGGTATGACCCACCATATCCGCATTCGCGTAATTACACACAATGAGTCCATACTGCCGGCTTGCAATGGCGGCAATCAACGTATCTGTTAACGCTTCTGCACTCATCTGCGGTTGTAAGTCATAGGTTGCCACCGCAGGTGAAGGAATCAAAATGCGTTCTTCACCGCTGTAGGGGGCTTCTATCCCTCCATTGAAAAAGAAAGTAACATGCGCATATTTTTCTGTCTCGGCAATACGCAACTGACGTAAACCACACGCAGCAACATACTCACCTAAATTATTTCGCACGCGCTGTGGTGCAAACGCCACTGCTGCCGGTAAATCGTCAGCATATTCGGTTAAACATACGAATTTTCCTAAGGCCGGATGACACCTGCGCGTAAACGCATGAAACTCTGCTTGCACAAATGCACGCGTCAAGCTGCGCGCGCGGTCGGCACGAAAATTCATAAAGACAACGACATCCCCTGCCTGCATAGACACCGGCGTTGCCGCATCAGGGCAAATAACCGTAGCCTGTACAAATTCATCGGTTTCACCTCTGGCATATGCTTGCTGCAGTGCCGCGCTAGCACTACTCGCTTGAAACGGCGCATGCCCCGTCGTCAACAGATCATAAGCCTGCGCAATGCGTTCCCAACGGTTATCCCGATCCATCGCATAATAGCGCCCAACGACAGAAACAATACGTCCACACGCCAAACGCTGGCATTGCTGCTCAAGCAACGTCAAAGATGCTTGCGCCTGTTGTGGTGCGGTATCACGCCCGTCTAAAAAAACATGTAGATACACCGCTTTCACCGACGTACGACTCGCCATCTCTAACAGTGCGTGTAGATGTAACTCGTGACTGTGCACACCGCCGTCTGACAACAGTCCCATGATGTGTAACGCTGTTTGCTGCATGCACGCCTGCTCCAGTGCCTGCACCAATATCGGATTACTGAAGAATGACTGATCGGCAATAGCCTGATTAATGCGCAACAACTCCTGTGGGACCAAGCGTCCTGCTCCCATATTCAGATGCCCCACTTCAGAGTTCCCCATCTGCCCCACCGGCAAACCCACCGCCACGCCGGAACCCGTGAGCAAACCATGCGGATAAGCCGACCACAGTGCATTCCAGGTGGGTAAACTAGCGGCCGCAATGGCGTTATCTTGGGGTTCGGTGCGGTACCCCCAACCATCCAAGATTAATAAAACCACGGTTCTGTCGGCTATCGTCATCAAATTTGTCCACCCGCTTAACGCATCAGCTGCGATTCTAGCAGAAAATAGTCGGCTGACCAGTTTCGTTTGCACATTAACCCAGTGTATACTGCGCTCCTGCAAAAGAAGGACAGCATAAAAACCGTGGAAGACTACATCACTTTTTTCCTCAAACACTGGGAACTCAGCGTTGCATTGCTTGCAATAGTAAGCTTAATCATCTCGCTAGAATATAAAAGCAAGCGAGGCGGCGTACAACGTCTTTCCGCACAAGACGTCATGCTGTTGCTGAATCACCAGAACGGTGTACTCATCGACATTCGTGATATGACGCCCTACCAACAAGGGCACATCCTGCATGCTATCCACATTCCACAACAACAGGTACTAGACCAACTGCCATCACTGGAAAAATACAAAACGCAGCCCGTCATCCTAGTCTGTGCGAATGGACAACAATCAGCAACTCTGGCTAGCAAGCTCTATAAACAAGGTTTTACCCAAGTTGCTACGCTGCAAGAAGGCATGACCACCTGGCGTCAAGCCAAGCTACCTGTCGTAAAGGGGAAAAAATAATATGGCGCCATCTGTCACCATCTATAGCACGGGGATCTGCCCCTACTGCGATCGCGCAAAACAACTGTTGACAAACAAAGGTGTACCTTTTACCGAAATACGTATCGATAAAGAACGCGGGAAACTCGAGGAAATGCTCCTACGCAGCCAACAACGGCGCTCAGTTCCGCAAATTTTCATCGGCGACTATCACGTGGGCGGTTTTGATGATTTGTATGCATTAGAGCAAGCAGGTAAACTGGACGCCTTACTCACGAACGACAATACTTAAAGGAATACGCATGACCACAGAACAACCATCCAGCAGTAACGGCATAGGCTCAGAAGAAAGAACGTTCACGATCGAGCGCGTTTATCTCAAGGATTTATCGTTTGAAGCGCCCGCTACACCCGCTGTCTTCAAACAGCAATGGCAACCCAACATGAACTTGCAACTACATACGTCTTCTACCCACATCGAAGGGCATTTGTATGAAGTCGTTCTCTCCGCGACTATCACGGTCACCTCCACAGAAAAAACGGCTTTTTTAGTGGAAACTAAATATGCCGGTATTTTTACCATCAGCCAATTCAGCGACGAACAACAAAAAGTACTCATTAATAGTGTTTGTCCCAGTATACTTTTTCCTTATCTGCGTGAAGTGGTCACCGATGTGGTAACACGCGGTAGCTTCCCACAACTTATTTTAGCGCCAGTAAATTTTGATGCATTGTATGCAGAGCACATGAGACAACAGCAGCAACCTCAACTGTCTGAATCCGATACCATTAACTAACCCATCCATTGACAATGACACACACACCGCCACCCCTCATCGCTGTATTAGGAACAGGTTCCTGGGGCACCGCGTTGGCCCTGTTACTGCAACGTAACGGCAATCGCGTTAACCTGTGGGGGCACGATCAAGCAAGCACCGCGCAATTGGCCAGTTCGCGGCGCTCACCCTACCTCGCTAATGTTATCTTACCCACAAATATTGTGGTGACATCCGTCCTGGAACACGCTGTCGCAAACGCGGATAGTCTATTCCTCGCAACGCCTAGCGATGCCATTCGTCCCACGGTAGAACGTTTGCGCCCCGTGCTTTCCAGCACACAAAGTATATGCCTTGCCAGTAAAGGACTGGAACCGCATACCGGCCAGCTATTGAATCGTGTCATTAGCGACATACTCGGAGAGCAACATCCTCTTGCTATTTTATCGGGTCCTTCATTTGCTAAAGAAGTCGCGCACGACATGATCACCGCAGTGACTATCGCAACCACCGATCTCGCGCTTGGGAAAAATTTACAGCACCTACTGCAAAACCCGCAATTCCGTATTTACCTCAATCAAGATCTGATTGGTGTGCAAATCGGCGGTGCAGTGAAAAATGTATTGGCCATTGCTGCCGGTATAGGCGAAGGCTTGGGTCTAGGAGCCAACGCACGTGCCGCACTCATCACGCGTGGTCTTGCCGAAATGATCCGCTTGGGTGAAGCCATCGGTGCAAATTACGAAACGCTCATTGGCTTAGCCGGCCTCGGTGATTTGATTCTAACGTGTTGCGATAACCAATCACGTAATCGCCGTTTTGGTTTAGCACTGGGGCAAGGCGCTGACATAGCCACTGCGTTAGCTACAGTAGGGCAAGTCGTAGAGGGGCTACGCAATAGTCAAGAGATTTACCATTTGGCGCAACACCACAACGTGGATATGCCAATCATCACGCAAATCTATCGTGTGCTCTCCACACAAATTTCACCGCAAGAGGGACTGTCTGCATTAATGACCAGAGCCAATAACGAGGAATGATTCAGGATTCATTCGCTAGCAGTATCCACACTGCCCGCAAAATGCAACTGCCGCCACGCCTCATACACAACCACAGCAACCGCATTAGACAGGTTTAAACTGCGACTGTGCTCACACATAGGCAGACGAATCCAATGAGAGATACCCAATTCTTGCAACAACACACGCGGTAATCCTCGCGTTTCGGGTCCAAATAACAATGCGTCACCTGCTTGGTACGCTACCTGTGTATGCACAACACGTCCCCGCGTGGTTGCGGCCCAAAGACGCGGCGGTTTTACCGTCATCAAGAACGAGGTGAAATTTTCATGCACCTGCAATGTCGCAAATTCATGATAATCCAACCCAGCACGTTGCATGCGCTTGTCGTCTAAGGTGAAGCCCAAGGGTTCAATAAGATGCAAATTCATGCCTGTATTCGCGCATAACCGGATGATATTGCCAGTATTGGGCGGTATTTCTGGTTGATAAAGCACTACATGCAGCATAACAGGCTATGTCTTATTCTGCTTCAAAGGGATCGGGCACGGGTTCTACGAAGGTATCATTGGTAGGTTGTACACCCTGACTGCGTAAAATCATTTCTTGCCGATGCTGTAAATATGCGTTGCGTTCAAACACATAGGGATCCAAGGCGGCTTGCGTCACCAGACCTTCCATACCTAACAAGGTAGCACGCTTATCAATTGCCTTTCCTAACAATAATCCATTGCGCAATGCGACTGAATTAATATGCGTATAGACACCAAAGACTAAGAGATCAAATGGCATACCCACTGCATCACGCACGGTACTGGGTCCTAAAAAAGGCACGACAACGAAAGGCGAGTTTGTATCTCCCCAATGCACCAACGTCATACCGAAATCTTCTTCATGCCGCACTAAGCCCATGTGCGAAGCCACATCAAAAAAGCCCAGCAATCCAATTGTGCTATTAATGACAAAGCGAAAGAAGGTAAGCGATGCATGATCGGCATTGCCCTGCAACACATGATTAGCGAAAGAGGGTAATTCATTTAAATTGCTGAAGGCATGACTCACACCGGTACGTACCGGCCACGGCAAAACACCCTTATATATAGTCGTAGCCGGTTTTAAGATAACATCGTCTAGTGTTTTGTTCATCGCATACACATGCCGATTAAATGTTTCGTAAGGATCCGTTGAATTCTGTGCTGCTTGTCCCACTGCCATCAACGCCAACAACCCCATGACGACATAGCAAAGAAAACGACCATTCAACATAACTGTACTCCCTAGGTGCGCCGAGACTTTTTATCTTAGCGTATGCCTATACGCAAAGCGAATAATTTTTCTGTGTTATGCCCGTTAGGGTATGCGGCGTTACGTGGTATAAAATGCATTAATGTACTGCCATGCTTGTTCGGCAGTTTCTACGTAATGGAACAACTCCAAGTCATCCACACTAATCATGCCATCGTCAACTAACGCTTGGAAATTCACAACCCGATCCCAAAACACTTTGCCAAAAAGTAAAATGGGTAGCGGATTAATCTTTTGGGTTTGCAGTAGGGTTAATACTTCAAATAACTCATCAAGCGTCCCATAACCGCCTGGAAACACAACGATCGCGCGTGCACGCATGAGGAAATGCATTTTGCGCACAGCAAAATAATGAAACCTAAACGCCAGTTCTGGTGTCACGTAGGGATTGGGCCCCTCTTCTTTAGGTAACACAACGGTCAATCCTATCGTTTTAGCTTGTGCATCATGTGCGCCACGGTTAGCCGCCTCCATGATGCCAGGCCCCCCCCCCGTCACGATCACATCCATTAATTTTCCGGTGTTATTCGCTAAAGAGGCCTGTGATGCTTGTTTAGCAAACTCGCGCGCATGCACGTAATACTGACTCATCTGCACGGCATGTTGTGCTTGCTTCCGCTGTTGCTGCGCGTGCTTATCTGCAGGTTGTTGCTGACAACTTGCTTCTGCCTTAGTTAATTGTGCATGCGCCGCATCGGGTGTGATGATACGTGCACTACCGAAAACCACAATGGTAGACATGATACCAAAATCTTGCTGCAGTATTTCCGGCTTAAGCAATTCTAATTGTAAACGCACCGATCGTAGTGAACGCCGCAACAAAAAATCAGTATCTGTAAATGCTAAACGATAGCTAGGAGATAATGTTTGCGCCGTGTTTTGTACAGTTTTATCCGCTTTTATTTCTGCTTCTGCCGAGTGAAACAACTCACCGTCTTCTCTATTTTCCATTGCATATATCCCTATTTTGCACGATTAATTAACACTCTCTTATCCCATTGCAAGTCTCTAACTTGTTAACAACAGTCGCATGATAAGTTGATCTGATCTCGCTAACAATGCCTACTTCAAATAAAAATGTACGTAACTATTCCGCAAAATGCTGAATAGTTACCCTTGATTTGACGCCTACCCAGTAAAACTGGGCTTTACGGCGCTCAAGGGGAGAATCCCCATCGCGTAGAGAAAACAGATATTTTTATCTTGCAAATAAACAGCATCCTCAAATTTGCTGAATAGTTACAAATGCACTTTGTTTCTCATATACCGCTAGCGAATGAATTTTAGGGGTGATGCCAGAATTAATGAACTGACTCATGTGCGACGTAGCGCTCATAAATGCCGGTAACTACGCTTCAGCAACATGCTGAATCGTGACGAATGCCGTTCTATGGCTGCTATAGCACCTAACTCATTTGCTAACGGTATACCAACACGTACTCACAACAAACTGCACTGTGTGTGCTTGTGTTAACAATGCAATACCAAGGTCAAAACAACATAACAACACAGACAATCGCGGATATTTGCTAACCATTACAACGCCGTTCACAAAAAATTATACCTTTTTTAAAAATCACTTAATAAAAATGTGCAATTTCATCTTGAACCAGTTATTATTGCCCGGTGTGTATATACATTACAGCCTTAAGGAGAGAATAAACATGGCTCAAAGGAAAACTGCGACAAAGCGTACGGCGAAAAAAACCGTTGCTAAACGCAAGACTACTGCAGCAAAAACAGCAACTACTAAGGTGAAAGCCGCTGTAGTTAAACGCAAGACCGCTACCGCGAAGGCAGCGACTACCAAGGTAAAAGCCACGGTAGCTAAACGCAAGACGACAGCCAAGAAGAAAACAGCTGTTGCTGCCAAGAAGGCCCCAGTAAAGCGTAAAGTCGCTGCAGCTGGCGCCACTGCTTCTGAAGCAAGTGCAACACGTAAAGTTGTTGCCAAGCGTAAAGTGGCGGTAAAGAAGAAAACAGCAGCGAAAAAGCCCACTGCGAAACGCGCAGTCGCTGTTACTAAGCGTAAAACTACCGTCAAGAAAAAAGCAGCTACCACACGTAAAACTGCTGCTAAAAAGTAGTTAGCCTTTACAGCAAGGATCACCGCATGATGCGACGATCCTTGCTCCTTATCCTCACACCAATATGAACCCCTGCATTAAGCACCAAACTTGCGTGTTGCTGTGTTCGCTATTTTGAGCGCCGCATATCAGGTAACTGACACAATGTTTTGTAGCAACAGCTAAAGCACAACAGTACAAGCGAGCACTGCCTTGTTTTCAATTTACACATCGCGGCTCAGGCAACTGATGTAACGACCCATACCACTCATTCGCTAGCGTTATACAACTACGACACTTTTACAAAACAAAAAACAATGAGGAACACAAGAAACCGTTCGTCTTACTACAAATTAAGTTGCGCACTATTCACACAACATGTACCATGCATCTATCTGTTATACATCCTAGAATGAGAGAAACCACTATGCTATTTAATACCCCTTTGGAGAAACACGATGAGAAACGTGCGGCGATCAACGCCGCTTACCACGCAGATGAAAATACCTGCATGACCCTGCTCATCCAAGAGCTCGC
The DNA here is from genome assembly GCA_964646995.1 of uncultured Gammaproteobacteria bacterium. Classification (GTDB taxonomy): domain Bacteria; phylum Pseudomonadota; class Gammaproteobacteria; order CAZYIF01; family CAZYIF01; genus CAZYIF01. The sequence goes on along the minus strand of CAZYIF010000001.1, from coordinate 168,845 downwards.
GTCATTGGATACTGACACCCTCCATAGAATACAAGATTTCGCCCATCAAATTGTCAGCAAAATACGTGCGGAGCAACTCAACAAAAATGGCTTAGATGCGCTGCTACACGAATACGACCTGTCCAGCGACGAAGGCATTGCACTCATGTGTTTAGCCGAAGCATTTTTACGTATACCTGATACGCAAACCATTAACCGGCTGATTCGAGACAAAATTACTGCCGCCGATTGGCAAGCGCGACTAAATCAAAGTGACTCATTGTGGGTAAATACGGCAAGCTGGGCGCTCATGCTAACCGGCAAGGTGTTGTCACATAACGAAAACCAACAACATGCGCTACACATCAATAACATCTTTAAAAAAATGATTCAGCGCAGCGGTGAACCCATCATTCGCAAATGTGTACAACAAGCCATGCATGTACTCAGCCAGCAATTTGTCATGGGAGCGACCATCACACAGGCACTAAAGCGCTCCACGCATTACGAGAATAAAGGCTTTCGTTACTCCTACGACATGCTGGGTGAAGCGGCTTACACACAGGATGATGCAAACACCTATTTCCAGGCTTACTTAGACGCTATACAACAAATCGGCGGGCACCACCAACAACGTCAAGTCTTCGATGCCCCGAGTATTTCCATCAAACTGTCAGCACTGCATCCACGTTATGAATTCGCACAACGCGATAGAGTCCTGCAAGAACTCACGCCGCGTCTCAGCGAACTCGCACAGCAAGCACAACGACATAATATAGGTCTCACCATTGACGCAGAAGAAAGTACTCGCCTCGAACTCTCGCTGGACCTATTCGCTGCGCTCTTTGCCGAACCCTGCTTCGCCAATTGGCCCGGCCTAGGCCTCGCGGTACAAGCCTATCAAAAACGTGCGCCTTATGTGATCGATTGGCTCATTGAATTAGCACAACGTTATCGTCGTCGCATTATGTTACGTCTCGTCAAAGGCGCTTATTGGGACAGTGAAATCAAATACTGCCAAGAACGCGGACTCGCCGACTACTCTGTCTTTACGCGCAAAGCCAATACGGATATCTCTTATCTGGCCTGCGCCAAACGCATATTGACAGCAACCGATGCATTTTATCCACAGTTTGCCACCCACAACGCCCACACCATAGCCGCTATTTTAGAAATGGCACAAGGACGTAATGACATGGAGTTTCAATGTTTACATGGCATGGGACACAATCTATATGATCATATCGTAGGCGCTGAAGGCATAGCCGTGAGTTGCCGCATTTACGCACCGGTTGGTAGCTATAAAGAATTATTGCCCTACTTGGTCAGACGCTTGTTAGAGAACGGTGCGAATACCTCTTTCGTTAACCGCATTGCCAATGCCAAAGAACCGATTATGCAACTGATTGCTGATCCCATTGCCAGCACCGCGGCCCTCGCCGATAAGCGCCACCCACATATCCCGCTGCCCCATGCTATTTACGGCGACTCGCGCCGCAATGCGATGGGGATTGATCTCACCGATCGCGCAGTACTGCTGACACTAGCACAACAGCTAGAAACAACCATCGCTGATCCCGCAGCGTGGCAAGCCGCTCCACTACTCGAGGCCAAAACACTCTCGCAACACCACCAACCGCTGTACCAACCCCATGATCGACGCCAAACTATCGGCCACGTCACGGTAAGCTCCATCGACGATGTCAGCGAAGCAGTCTCTGTCGCCTGTAATGCGTACCCGGCCTGGTCCTCTACCCCGGTGGAACAACGTGCCGCGTGTTTAGAAACTGCTGCGGATTTACTCGAGCAACAGGCTGCCGCATTCATCGCCGTCATCATACGCGAAGCAGGAAAAACCATTCCCGACGCAGTGGCTGAAATGCGTGAAGCGGTAGATTTCCTACGCTACTACGCGCAACAAGCACGAACACAGCTCAGCACACAAGTCCTGCAAGGCGCAACCGGCGAATACAATCAACTCTCATTGCATGGCCGCGGCGCGTTTGTGTGTATCAGTCCGTGGAATTTTCCACTCGCCATTTTCATCGGTCAAGTCAGTGCAGCGCTAGCCGCGGGCAACACCGTGTTAGCAAAACCAGCCGAACAAACACCACTCACGGCATATCATGCGGTCAAGCTACTGCATAGCGCAGGAATTCCACGCACCGTACTACAGTACCTGCCTGGCAGCGGCCACAGTATAGGGCATGCCTTAGTGGCCGACCCACGCATCGCCGGCGTGATGTTCACTGGATCCACACAAACTGCTAAACACATTAACCAAACCTTAGCGAATCGGCCAGGTGCCATCATCCCATTCATCGCAGAAACCGGTGGTCAAAATGCCATGCTAGTGGATTCCTCTGCTCTACCCGAACAAGTTGTCACCGATGTACTACATTCTGCTTTCGGCAGCGCAGGACAACGTTGCTCTGCACTACGCGTACTCTTTTTGCAAGAAGACATTGCCACTAAAATCATTCATATGCTGCGCGGCGCCATGGCTGAGTTACGTGTGGGAGATCCCGGGTGTTTGGCCACTGACATAGGACCCGTCATCGATCAAGCAGCGCACACGATGCTGACGCGCCACTTTATCGACATGCAAGAACAAGGCGAACTCATTTACCAAGTCAAGCTAGATAAAGCACAAACCCAACACGGCACTTTCTTCGCGCCTTGTGCGTTCAGTATTAAAAGCATTACCCAACTCAGCGGCGAAATTTTCGGACCGTTTTTACACGTAGTGCGCTACCAACAACAACACTTGCCGCAGATTTTACAAGAAATCAATGCAACCGGTTATGGTCTCACCCTGGGGATACACAGTCGCATTAACGAAACCATCGATTATATTCAACAACGCTTACACGTGGGCAACACCTACGTCAATCGTAATATGATAGGTGCAGTAGTGGGCGTACAACCCTTTGGTGGTGAAGGCCTATCGGGAACCGGACCCAAAGCCGGCGGGCCACATTATTTGCCGCGTTTATGCACTGAACGCACACTCAGCATCAACACCGCTGCCGCGGGAGGCAATGCCAGCTTGATGTCACTGAATGAATAAGTTATATAGTCCGTGTACTTTAGGCGTTACCTGATACCGATTAGTTATATACCCATTCCACTTCAAAATGCAAAAAGCGCATTTTGAAGTGTTCTCTACGTGATGGGGTTTCCAAAGGGGAGAATCGCGTATCGATCCTTTGGTGACCGTGCACAAATTTACTTTGTATAGGTCTAGAAACAGGATATACCACGCGACTTACCCATCAAAGTTGGCATCTTGAAGTACGAGCGGTATAGTTACACAAGCTATCAAGGAGTAGAAGCAATGGATTTGCAAGGAAAAAAAATATTGGTAACTGGCGCCGATGGTTTCATCGGCTCGCACTTAACCGAAGCCTTAGTGCAACGCGGATGCGATGTACACGCATTCGTGCCCTATAACTCATTTGGCACGTGGGGTTGGTTAGAACACTCGCCGCATAAACACGACATCGCGGTATTCGCCGGTGATATCCGCAATGCCGATGCGATAAAAGCCGCGATGCAGGGTTGCGCCATCGTATTACACCTAGCGGCTTTAGTTGCCATTCCTTATTCCTACTTTTCTCCCAGCTCCTACGTAGACACCAACATCACCGGCACACTCAATGTGCTGCAAGCCGCGCGTGAATTAGGCGTAGAAAAGATCATACATACCTCTACCAGCGAGGTCTACGGTTCAGCACGGTTCGTACCGATCACAGAAGATCACCCACTGCAAGCACAGTCTCCTTACGCCGCAACTAAAATAGCTGCCGATCAGCTGGCACTGTCTTTTTTCCACGCCTTTGCTACACCGGTAATCGTAGTACGTCCATTCAATGCCTATGGACCGCGCCAATCCGCACGTGCAGTCATTCCAACGATCATCACGCAACTGTTAAACGGGCAAACGGATATTCATTTGGGCGCCTTACACCCCACCCGCGACTTCAACTTTGTCAGCGATACGGTGCGTGGTTTCATCGCCGCTGCCTCAGCCACCCAAGACGCGGTGTTGGGTGAAGTCATTAATATTGGTTCGGCTTTTGAAATTTCGGTGGGGGATACCGCCAGACTCATTGCTGAGCTCATCGGTAAACCGATTAATCTCATCTGCCAAGCAGAACGGACGCGCCCCGTGGGCAGCGAAGTCAACCGACTGTACTCCAGTAACGCTAAAGCCTATGAATTACTCGGTTGGTCACCCCAATACGGTGGCATAGCCGGATTTACGCGTGGGCTGAGTGAAACCATTGATTGGTTTGCACAACAATCCAATCTGCAACAATACAAGGCAACGATTTATAATACCTAAACCCCAACAACACCCTTAGTTATACCTATTACACGTCAAAATGCGCTTTTTTCATTTTGACGTGTTCTCTACGCGATGGGGTTTTCAAAAGGGAGACTCGCGATTCTCCCCTTGGGTGACTGTGCACAAATTTACTTTGTAGAGGTCTAGAAACAGGATATACCGCGCGACTTACCCATCAAAGTTCGCATCTTGAAGTACGAGCAGTATATACGCTGCGGGTGTTGTTCACCCATGCATGCAACACTCAAGATTATCGCTGCCGTGCCGATAAACTCAGTGACTGTACTTCAGTGAGGCACGCATGGCTTTAGAAAACGTAAACGCCGAGTTCTTAGCGGCGGTACAATCGGGAAATACCGCCCGAGTAGAAGCCCTGCTGAATCAGCCCGGTGTAGATATAAATACCTGCGATAAAGACGGTAATACCGCGTTGCATCTCGCTGCATTCGCTGATAATCCCGCGCTATTTGAAAGTCTAGTCACCCAGGGTGCAGCGACTCACATAAAAAATCAACAAGGCCAGACCGCATTAGATTGTGTAGGAGAGAATATCATCGCATATGCCCGTAGCATGGATATTACATCACTTTTCGATGATACTAAGTCGCTTAACACAGACAATCTATGGGCCATCATCATAGCCGAACAACGTCCCATCCTCACACACGCGATAGCAGCTGTTCGATCACAAGAGACACTGCAAACCATGACGCATGCAACAACTCAAATAGACCGAGAGAAAACAACCACTGAAAAATCAGGGCAAAATGCTATAAAAATAGGGGGAACGAGCAGCAAAGAATCACCGCAAAAGCCTAACATGGAAGATTGGAAAGGCAAGCCAACCGAACGTAAATGGGGTGACATTCACGCGCAACACAATACTAACGAGACAGATAACACGCAAACCTTGCAGGAATCACCCGAGGTAACGCAACCGACAATGACACGCACACCCAGAGGGCCCTAACTGACTAGCGAGTTAACTCATCTGCGCGATTGCTCTCGTCATTCATTGCCAACTTCAGAAAAAGCCTGATGGCGCACCACAGTAGAAATGGCATGCTTGTAGACCATCTGCGTCACACCGCTTTTCTCTAGCAAAATAACAAACGCGTCAAATCCTTTAATAATGCCACGCAGCTGAATACCGCTCGCGAGAAAAACAGAAACCTGCGCGCTTTGCTTACATAACTCTACTAGAAATTTCTCTTGAACATTCTTTTCTTCCATCACGTGCAATTAAATCTCCATAGTTCAGAATCTCATTTTCTGGCACACTCAATCCTAATCTTCACTCTTGAGAAAAAAATCTAAGCTCAAGCTAACGACCGTCGCCAGACGCAAATAACTCATAAGATGCGTACGTCAAACAGCCCGCGCTAAAACAAAAGCTACTAGCCGGTTGGTACCATACTATATTTTTTACTCAGTTGCAAGATAAAGTCGCCGTAAAGCCAGCGATTTCACTGCTTCCATTCATCCACATGGCTTACGTTGCTTTGAGCAAATCCGTCAACTGGGCTTGCGTCTGCGGTCCTACCAACACCCCCCAACGCTTGCCCTGCGGCGAAATAACCAGTGTCATCGGCAACTGCGTTATCTCTTCTATACCCAATTGCTTGTCTGGATTACCCGTCAGTAGAGGAAAGGCTATACCCATACGTCGCTGCAACGCAATTAATTCTGTCGTCGCAGGATGATCGGCATTGACGCCTAACATCATTGCATCTTTGCCCACATGTGCCCGATAAAATGCATTCAGTTGTGCAAGCTCCGCATGACACGTCGTACACCATTCAGCCCAGTAATGAATAAACACCCATTTCCCACGGTAGTCACGCAATGTAATGCGTTGCCCATCCGTCGTGCTAAATCGATTGTCCGCACAAGCGCACAACAACACTAAGCCTAAAACAAAATACCGCAAATAATACACGTACATGGCGCCCTCTTTTTCATACGCAACGCTATCTCCTTTGTGCCGCTAACACAATCGCTAAGACTGTGCTGTAATGCTGGAAAAATCCTTCAACATTTTTTTCGAGTCAAATGGCGCGGTGAACACCGCACGTAATTGCCCCAATGGGTTTACCAACAATAACGCATTTGTATGCACCAGATCATCACTCGATGCAGTGCCGGCGTACTTCGGTGCATACGCAATATGTAACTCGCGCGCCAGTTGCTGCACTTGTTGTTCATCTCCCGTCAAACCAATAAAATTGGCATTAAATGTATGCACGTAGCGCGCCATAGTGGCTACATCATCGTGCTGTGGATCTACCGATATCATGACAACCGTTGGTACGGGTAATGTGTGCGTCGCTTTAACCTCATGCCAAAATCGATTGAGATAAGCCATCGTCGTAGGACAAACACCAGAGCAATGGGTAAAGCCAAAAAACAAAATACTCCAGTGTCCGAGTAAATTCGCGTTAGTAAACGTATCACCGGTGTCATCACGCAAATAAAACTTATGCATGGGTACCGACTCAGCAAGCATTGGCTCTGGATAAGCAACAGAAGAAGCCGGTAAACGATGGCGCACGACCCACTGGTAATACGCTCCCATACCACTACTCACTATCAGCAGGCACACCAACAAAATCATCAAACGCTTCTTCCATACGTGTTGCATACTTTTTCCTATACGATGACGTAATGATCCACTAACAAAGTCACAAACAAAACAGTGAGATAAGCAATAGAATAGCGAAACGTTTTAAATGCCACATCAACGCGCTGTGAGACCAACAAGCGTATTGCCCAATATAAAAATACCGCATTTAATAGCGTTGCTACACCGAGGTACAACCATCCACTCATTCCAATCACAAAGGGCAACGTGGTCACCGCAGCTAATAACACGGTATATAACACGATGCTCCACCGTGTAAACGGTATGCCATGTGTAACCGGCAACATGGGAATATTGGCTTTGGCATATTCTTTGTAGCGATGAATAGCCAGCGCCCAAAAATGCGGCGGTGTCCATACAAAGATAATGAGCATTAACAATAACGCTTGTGGCTCAATGTGCCCTGTTACCGCTGTCCAACCCAACAAGGGTGGCGCAGCACCGGCAAAACCACCTATCACAATATTCTGTGGTGTCGCGCGTTTGAGGTATAAGGTATAAATCCCAGCGTAACCAATGAGTGTCAAAAACGCTAAGATAGCCGTTAATAAATTAACGTAGAAAACTAAAATCAACATGCTGAAAATTGCTAAAATTCCCGCAAAATACCACGCATGCTGTGGCAATAGCCGCCCAGCAGGTAATGGCCTGCCCTGCGTACGCACCATCACCCCATCGATTGCACTATCGACCAACTGATTAATGACCGCTGCAGAAGCGGCAGCCAATGCAATGCCTAGCACAGCGTAACACAGTAATGACCACGACACCGCATGGGGCGACGCCAAATACATTCCTACCAGCGCGGTCAATACCATTAAAGCCACCACGCGCGGCTTACATAATTCCAAATAATCGCGCCAATCTGCACGTGCATCCACCAACGGTAACGGCGATAATTCCGCCATAGTTCTCTCCTCTTGCTCGCGCAAAACCAGTCGGCTATACCGCTGATTACCATCACTAGCAATATATACCCATTCCATTTCAAAATGCGATTTTCGCATTTTGCAGTGTTCTTCTCGCGATGGGGTTCCCCAAGGGGAGAATCGCGGTTTTCCCCTTGGGTGACCGAGCGAAAACTTACTTTTCGTAGTTCTAGAAACAGGGTATACCGCGCGACTTACCCATCAAAATTCACATATTGAAGAGCTAGCGGTATATTCAGCAAAAACGCTGAATAGGTTTCCAGGCAAAATCACCCTATCTTAATGTGACTGAATCATTGCGTGCAAATAAATAGTGATTCAACGTAAGTAGCGTCAACAGTAACAGTGCCGCCACCACGTTATGACTCACAGCAACCACCAACGGTAAATACATCGCATTGATCATCCCCAAAATCACCTGCAACACTAACAACGCCGTCATCACGCCAAGCAGACGACGCACGCACGGCGCAGGAATAGCCACATAAACCTTACGTACTAACAGCAACACACTCAAAAAAGTCACCACACCACCCACTCTATGCACAAACTGAATGGTCACCCGTCCCACACTATCGAGATGCCCACCCGCATAGTTACGCCCAATGGGGGCAAATAGATTAAACGCATCGCGAAAATTTAATTCCGGTAACCACGTGCCATGGCACAAAGGAAAATCGGGACAAGCAAGCGCTGCATAATTTGCACTGGTCCAGCCACCTAACATGATCTGCGCCAATACCACACATAACACAGTAAACGCCCAACAACGCAACGACACCATCTCAATGCTATGCGGCAACATGGTACGCTGCGATCGCATGCGCAACCACACTAACCACAACAGTGACAACAACAACAGTCCACCTAACAAGTGTCCCATCACCACTAGGGGTAACAACTGCCAAGTGACCGTCCACATTCCCAACGCCGCTTGCGACGCTAGCAATAGTATTAATAACAACGGTAATAAGGTCCATTGCCGCCGCTGCCAGTGGTACAGTCCTAACAAACCACTTAACACGACAATCAACAAACCTAATGTGCCGGCCGCGTACCGATGCACCATTTCTTTCCATGCCTTACCCGTCTCTAACACCTGTTGTGGAAATGCTTGCTGTGCATGCTCCAGCGCTGGTTGCCCGCTAGGTACCACCAACTTACCATAACACCCAGGCCAGTCAGGGCAACCCAAACCGGAATCGGTCAGTCGCGTGTAAGCACCTAGACCCACCACTACTAACGCCAATAGCGCGGCACATAATGCCAAACGCGCGAGCACTGTTTGTTTAACCAATGTGAGATACTCCTAATAAACGCCGTAAATCCTTGGTGATATCACGGGGTGTTGTCCCTTGCGCATACCACATCAACATATAACCGTGCGGATCAACCAAAAATAAATGCCCTTCTTGGGCTAAGCCCGCTTCACCCAATGCATCGTTAAACACCTTGGGTTGTTGCGCTACACCCACCCGTATCTGTGGATAACGCTGTGTTAACGCCGTCATGCTATGCAAATCAGTGGGGGGCTTACCTAATACAAGTAGCGTTCGAACCCGTTGTTGATCCTTACCTAAAGCAACATGTATTTGTTGCAGCGTATGTAAGTATTGCTGACAACGTGACTCGCAGACCTCAGGCGCAACATACAGCATTAACCAGCGCCCCTGCATTGCGGCCAACGACACCGTCGTGTTATCCGCTTGCTGTAAGGCAACTTGTGTAACGCTCACCGGTGGCGCAAGTAAGTGCCCGTGCTGCAGCTGCGGTAAATGCAAGGCCGCGCGCTGCTGATACATCAGCACCGCCAACAACAGCGGCACTACGAATACGACAAACAACAACCACAACGTACGCGTCGATTTTTGCATTAACATGCTCTACTCTTCTTCCCTAATCCGTCGGCAACTCAATACCACGACAATCACACACACGGCCAAAGCCATTGCAAACCATTGCACGGCATAACCCAAATGACGCAACGGCGCCATGCCGGTGACATGCCAGTTGCGCGCAAAACCATTGCCTTGGTCGTCCCGCAACAGCAACACAAAAGGATGCACTTCATGCCCAGTCACCTGCTGCAATAAATGCGCATCGGTGTGCGAAATACGTTTAGGCCAATCGGCACCTTCTACGCGTGGTAGCCCCAGCATAAACGGCTTGCCTTCAGGAAACTTCGCCAACCCAGTTACCGTCGCCACCGGCAGCAAGGGCGGTAGCGTAGGCCATGCCGCGCGTTCCTTCGCTGCGGGGATCCACCCGCGATCGACCAACACTACACGCTGCTCCCCCTGCGGCACAAAGGGAGTCAATACGTCATACCCCACCACACCATCGCGCACGCAATTATCCAACAATAACTGCTGTTTCTCAATAAAATGTCCCTTGATAGACAAGGTGCGATACTGTAAATGTGTTTTCGTGCGTGAGGCAGCAGGCAATTTTTCCCAAGCCAGTGCTGTCGTCGCCGTTTGCAGGGTGCGCTGCCAGCTGTTTTTTTGCGCATACCGCTGTAACTGCCAACGCCCTAAGCTCAGCAATACACACACCAGCAACAGCGCCAGCACGGTAAATCCCACCTGTAATCTGCAACGACAACGTTTCTTATTTAGCATCATCCACAACACAAAGCATTGCTGAAAACCGGATACTAACACATAATAAGCGCGTGTCGCACAAGATGTCATGGTATAGGAGTAACGTAGATGTTGATCAAGATTCTGATTGTGGCGTGTATCGTCCTCATCGCGTTTACGCTGGGCAAGGGGATGTACTGCCTGGTTCACGATCGTGGACAAAGCGAGCGGACCGTCAAAGCACTGACGTGGCGCATTGGTTTATCGGTGAGTTTATTTATCCTGCTATTTGTCGCATTCCGCTTAGGCTGGATTCAACCGCATGCCTTGTGATTGCATTACCACTGGCACCATCTATACGAGGATATAAGGAAACCCCATGCACGCGACACCTCATCCCACACTGCCCACCGCTAAAGTAGGTGTGTTACTCCTGAATTTAGGCACACCGGATGCCACCGATTATTGGTCCATACGGCGTTATTTGAGCGAATTTTTAAGTGATAAGCGCGTCATCGATTATCCGGCTTGGTTATGGCAACCGCTGTTGCAAGGCATCATCCTGAGTCGGCGCCCCTTCATCAGCGCTGCAGCGTACCGCAAAATATGGAACCAAGAACGCAATGAATCCCCACTCAAAACCAATACGCGCGCGCAATGCACCAAGCTACAAACCGTGCTCCAGCAACGTTATCCACACGTGCGCGTAGACTGGGCCATGCGTTATGGCAATCCCGCCACGTCCGTTGGTCTACGCAATCTATTGCAACAAGGCTGCCGCAAAATACTGTTGTGTGCCATGTATCCGCAATACAGTGCAGCGACCGTCGCAACGGCCTATGACCATGCCTTTGCCGCGTTAAAAACCGTCCGTTGGCAACCTGCCATACGTACAGTAACTCCCTGGTGTGACGAGCCCGCCTACATCACACTACTCGCAAACAGCATACGTACTCACTTAGCCACGTTACCCACACCACCTGATTGCATACTCACCTCTTTTCACGGATTACCCAAACGCTATTTGCAAGAAGGCGATCCGTACTACTGCTTTTGTATGAAAACATCGCGTCTGCTGCGTGAACAATTGGGTTGGGCCAGCGATAAGTGGTTGACGACGTTTCAATCGCGTTTTGGTGCTGAAAAATGGCTAGAACCGTACACAGACGCTAGCGTACGCCAACTCGCGCAACAAGGCAGTCAACATATTGCCGTTGTGTCCCCCGCATTCGTCTGTGACTGTGTAGAAACATTAGAAGAGATCAACCTAGGCTTGCGCGCCACGTTCCTCGCCCACGGCGGGAAACAGTTTACTTATATTCCGTGCCTCAATGACAGCGACCCACACATCACCTTTCTCGCAGATACCATAGAAAAAGAATTACAAGGTTGGGTATAGTTAGTAGGCAACCGCCGGCCCACGCGGCACGATCTGGCTGGGATTCAAGTGCTTGTGACTTACGTAGTAATGGTGTTTGATGTGTTCGGGATGTACGGTAGACGCCACGCCGGGATGTTGCAATAAACGCCGCACATAAGCAGATAACGCAGGGTAATCTAGGATGCGTCGCAGGTTACATTTGAAGTGTCCGACGTAGACTAAGTCAAATCGAATCAAGGTCACGAACAAACGTAGATCTGCTTCGGTTACTTGCGCCCCCAACAAATACGGTCCACCCTGTTGTAAGCTAAGCTCCAGTTGATCTAAGGTCGCAAACAATGTCTCTACTGCCTCGTCATAAGCCGCTTGCGTCGCCGCAAAACCAACTTGATACACCGCATTATTAACACCGTGATAGATGGTCGCATTGAGCGTGTCTATGTCCGCTTGCAAGGGCGCAGGGTAATAATCGGTGTCATCACCGGTAAGCACATTAAATGCCTGATTAAACATACGCATGATGTCGCCCGATTCATTAGAGACTATCGTCTGGCGTTGCTTGTCCCACAACACCGGTACAGTGACGCGACCACTGTAATTCGACAGAGCTTTCACATAGATTTGATGCAGATACTTGCACGCAAATAAACTGTCGCCGGTGGTCTTGGCAAAATCAGTGGCGAACGTCCACCCCTCATCGAACATATGCGGATGCACTACCGATACGCTAATCAACGTACGTAATTGTTTGAGTTCACGTAACAACAAGGTACGATGCGCCCACGGGCATGCGTACGATACATAAAGGTGGTAGCGATCAGGTGTAGCCTGAAAGCCGGGGTCGCCGCTAGATCCTGCTGCGCCATCAGCGGTAATCCAATGCCGAAACTGCGTCACCGAGCGCTGGAATTTGCCGTCTTTGCTACTGGGCAATCCGCCCACCTGCCATATCCCGTTGACTAACGCACCCATGCCACACTCCTTCTGTATACATCTAACTATACCCATTCCACTTCAACATGCGCTTTTTGCATTTTGCAGTGTTCTCTACGCGATGGGGTTTCCCAAGGGGAAAATCGCGTATCGATCCTTGGGTGACCGTGCACACATACTTTGTGTAGGTCTAAAAACAGGGTTTACTGCGCGATCGTTCCATGAAAATTCGCACCTTGAAGTGCTAGCGGTATATACCGCTAGCAAATGAAATCGGAGTGAGAGGATTCGAACCTCCGACCCCTGCCTCCCGAAGGCAGTGCTCTACCAAGCTGAGCTACACTCCGTTTAATTATGTCGCGTCACCACGAACGTTAATAAATCTGCTAACGCCTCGCGGTAAATAGATGCGGGAAAATGCTGTAATGCGGCCTGTGCCTTAGCGGTATACTCACGCGCCACCTGGTAAGTGTAGGGTATCGCATCCACTGATGCAATCACTGCAAGAATATCGCTGAGCGCCACCAGTTGCGAGCCATCGATAGCGGCGTGAATCAATTGCCGTTGCTCCGCATTAACATGTTGTAATGCATACAACAACGGTAGCGTCAATTTCCCTTCTCGCAAATCATCACCACGATTTTTGCCCAGCGTCTCGCTCTCTGCCGCGTAATCCAACGCATCATCTATCAGTTGGAACGCTAACCCTAAATTCAAACCAAACTCGGCCAAGGCATTGATTTGCGCCTCGGTGCTCTCTGTCAATAATGCAGCGCCTTGGCTTGCAGCAACAAATAAGGTCGCTGTTTTATACTGTATGACTTGCAGATAACGCGCCACGGTAGTCTGTGCATCATTACGGTTGACTAGCTGCAACACTTCTCCTGCGGCGATATCACGCGTGGTTTGCGCCAGCAATTGTAACAAGCGCTGATTTTGCATGGGCACCAGCAGTTGAAACGCACGTGCCAGTAAAAAATCGCCCACCAATACACTGGCTTGATTGCCCCACAGGGCATTGGCACTGGGTTGGCCGCGACGCAACGAGGATTCGTCCACGACATCGTCGTGCAACAAGGTCGCCGTATGAATAAACTCAATGATCAACGCCAACTCCATCTGCTGCGCCGAGATATCACCACACGCACCCGCCGCTAACAAGGCCAGCGTCGGACGCAGACGCTTACCGCCCCCTTGCGTAATATGCTGGTAGACCAATGAAATCAGTGGAATATCACAGTCTAAGCGCTGCACGATCAGCTCAGAGATGGCCGCTAATTCTGCTTGGATAGGCGTCTGTATGGTGTGAATCTGCATAATAATCGCTAGACGTGTATTTAAGAGGGCCCCATCCTAGGCAACCCACCCCCACCTGTCAAGCACGATTTGGTCTTGCTATTGGCGACGGATTTTGCTATAAAGGTCCCCTTTTGTTCATACACAGAGGATAGTAGCTTATGTCTAGGGTGTGTCAGGTCACTGGCAAAGGGCCATTAAGTGGGCACAATGTATCGCATGCGAACAACAAAACGAAGCGACGCTTTTTGCCGAATTTGCATACGAAAACATTTTGGTTAGATGCAGAGAGGCGCTTTGTGTATTTGCGTGTAAGTGCACACGGTCTGCGTATCATCGACAAAGTGGGCATAGAAGAAGTCGTTCGCCGACTGCGTGAACGCGGTGATAACGTTTAGAGGATACCCTGAGCATGCGTGAATTAATCCGAATGATTTCTACCGAAAGCAGCTACTACTACACGACAAATAAAAACAAGCGTAACACGCCTACTAAGTTGCGCATGCGTCGTTATGATCCAGTGATACGCAAACACACCTGGTTTGAAGAAGCAAAAATCAAATAGTCGAGCTAACTATTTAGCAAAGTTGCAAGCTATGACGATTTTTCTTGGAAGTACACTGTTCTCCTTACGCGATGGGGATTCTTAAGTGGAGAATCGCGGTTCTCCACTTAAACGCCGTTAAGCCCAGTTTTACTGGGTAGGCGTCAAATTAAAGGTAACTATTCAGCATTTTTCTGAATAAGTTACTGGTCGAGATTCGTCGCTAATGCAACCGTTCGACAACGAGGCGCCCCTTGCCAGAACTACCCGAAGTTGAAACCAGCTGCCGTGGCATCGCACCATACGTCACAGGTCAGCGTATCCAACGCATTCAGGTACGACAGTGGCAATTGCGTTGGCCTATCGATAGAGCCTTGCCTCAAGCATTGCCGGGACAAACCATTAAGCAGGTAGCACGACGCGGAAAATATATTTTACTGTCCTGCAACACCGGCACACTGATTCTGCACTTAGGCATGTCGGGCTCGTTACGACTCGTTGAGCGTGACTGTCCGCTACGTAAGCACGATCACGTTGATCTGTGTCTGGCTAACCAAAAGATAGTACGTTTCAATGACCCGAGACGCTTTGGTGCTTACCTATGGACACGTGACGATCCTGAGCAACATCCCTTACTCAGCGCGTTGGGACCAGAGCCACTCAGTCCGGCGTTTAACCTCGCGTATCTGTGGGAGAAGGCACAACACCGCCAATCCGCGATTAAAACCTTTATCATGGACAGCCACATCGTCGTAGGCGTCGGTAACATCTATGCGAACGAGGCGTTGTTTCTCGCGGGCATCAAACCACAGGCTCGCACAGGCAGCATCAGCCGTATCCGCCTGCAACGTTTAATCGCAGCGATTGTGCAGGTGTTACAACAAGCGATAACACAGGGCGGCACAACCTTGCGTGATTTCATCAATCCCAGTGGACAGCCGGGTTATTTTAAACAAAAGTTACTCGTCTATGGCCGCGCGGGACAACCGTGTTATCGCTGCGGTCGTGAATTAGCAGAACTGATCTTAGGGCAACGCAGCAGTGTTTACTGCACGCAATGCCAACGTTAAGAGAGAAAATCGTATGACTCTGCACTGCAAACGTTTTGTGATATCGGGTTTGGTGCAAGGCGTTTTTTATCGCGCCAGCACGCGCCGCAAAGCACAAGAACTCGCGATCACCGGATGGGTGAGAAATTTAGCCGATGGCCGTGTGGAAGTGCTGGCATGCGCAGAAGCGCCACGTTTGTCGCGCTTGCATGATTGGTTGCTACAAGGTCCTCCCGGTGCAAGGGTCGATCACGTGTCGTGCGAAGACCTCGCCTACAGTGAACATTCGCACTTTGTCGTCAGCCGCGAATGAATTGACTGAGCGGGTATTTTATGCGACAGGCCCCTGCTGCCTCACCGCAAGGTAATACAACAGCATCGAACCACACAAAAATGCCACGTAAATGAGATTCATACTCACCGCGTCGTGAGGATGAATAAATCCCATAAGCAATGCCGCGCAGCTCGTCACAGACAACGACAACAAACTGCATGCGGCTGAACTGCTACCCCCTCGTTGTGGAAATAAAGAGAGTGCTTTGCCTAAAGCAGCTGGGTACATAATCCCACAGGCTAGAAACATACTTAGGCTTGCCACGATAACTGTTGTTGGATGTGGCACCACGTAAGCGCAGACAACACCCAATAACGCCAACGCAAAAAACACATGAATCGCCACAGCGATGACACGTTGCGCCGGATAACGAGTGACCAGATAACGACAACTGGTAGAACCACACAAAAAAATGACACCCATGCCCAAAGCCAATTGCCCAAACCGCACGGAGGACCATCCCCATTGCACTTGGAACAAAAACGGACCTACGGTATTAAATACAACTAGCAATGAATAGTTCATTCCCATGAGAACCGATAAACCAACAAAAAATCGATCGGTGAACAATACCATGAAATTCTGCGCGCTCTGTTTCAGATTAATAGCACCACGATTCACATGGGTCTCCGGAATGTAGAGGACAGTGGCCAATACCCCTAAACCACCGATCATCGCAAAAAAATAAAAGTTTGCTTGCCAATTAAAATAATATTGCAAGTAACCACCTATCACGGGACCAATGATAGGTCCAATGCCCCACATGACTGATATCATTGCCGCGAGACCGGCGAGCTTGGGAGCGGGCAATATATCAATGAATAGAGCACGCGACGCCACGGCGAGTACCGCCATCGCCATGCCTTGCAACCCACGCACACACAACAACAGTGGCGCATGAGCAAACCAAATCGGTAACACACTGACACCGCAAAACAGCGCCAGACTGCAGATAATTAACGGACGTCGCGGTAATGCATCAGCAAGTAAACCAATACCAAAATTACCCAAGGCATAACCTAATAAATAGACGGCCACTACCTGTTTAGCCAATGTAACCGTCGTGTGTAGACTGAGTTGTATCGCAGGCAACGACGGCGCAATCAAATCAATGCCCATACCGATCAAAGGATGCAAACACAAGATAATCCACACGATACGTGTAATTTGTTTATCCGTGAGTTGAAGCTGTTGCTGCATCGATTCTCCGCCTTAAGCCAGTTCACCTTGCGCCGCCAACGCATCCAATGCACCGCCCGTCACCTTATACACCGTCCACTCATCCATCGCCTTAGCACCTAGGCGCTTATAGAAATCAATGGCAGTCTCATTCCAATTGAGTACGGACCATTCCAATCGCGTGCAAGCGCGGCGTTTAGCCAGCTGGGCCACATAGGCTAACAGTTGCTTACCTATACCTTGGCCACGTGCCACAGGGCGCACATAGATATCTTCCACGTACAGACCTTGTGTCCCGGTAAATGTAGAAAAATCATGGAAGAACAAAGCAAAACCGACGGGTTCTTGTTCTACATACGCAATAATGGCTTCGATACGCGGAGACGCGCCCGATAAGGCATCGCGTAACTGGGTTTCGGTGATCACCACTTCGTGCGCCAGATGCTGATAGGCACCTAATTCGCGGATAAATGTCAGTACCAATGGCGTATCCGCGGGTGTTGCTACTTTTATTTGACTCATGCTATTTTCCCTCACTACTCATCATTCAACATCGACAGACCTATACCCATTACACGTCAAAATGCGATTTTTGCATTTTGACGTGTTCTCTACGCGATGGGGTTCCCAAAGGGGAGAAATCGCGATTCTCTCCTTTGGTTGACCGTGCACACATACTTTGTGTAGGTCTAAAAACAGAGTATACCGCGCGACTCCCCCATCAAAATTCGCATCTTGAAGTACGAGCGGTATATCACACCGTAGCCAAAAACAATGCCATACGCTGCAACAACAAACGGTATTTATCCAGATCACCCGAAAAACCATCGAGCAAAAACACAAAGGCGAGATCACCACGCTGCGGATTACGCACAAAACCACTCAGCCCCACCACACCCGTCATGCTGCCGGTCTTGGCCCGCACCAACGACAACGACGGGGTTAACCACGCATTCCAGCGCGGATTGCCTAATGCAGGCAACAAATATGCAGACAACGGCAGATTCACGTAGAGATCACGCAACACAGCTGCTAAGAAATCCGGAGAAACCTGATTATAGCGTGACAAACCGGAACCATCAACAATCTGCACGGGCGCAGCCAATGGATAAGCCGCTGACACGGTTGCTTGTGCAAACCCATCCAACGCACTGACGGCACCCTTTGTGCTGGCTAACGCTACGCGTTGACGCAGGGTTTCGGCG
This sequence comes from uncultured Gammaproteobacteria bacterium, assembly GCA_964646995.1. Taxonomy (GTDB): domain Bacteria; phylum Pseudomonadota; class Gammaproteobacteria; order CAZYIF01; family CAZYIF01; genus CAZYIF01. The sequence continues at coordinate 150,442 of CAZYIF010000001.1, read as the reverse complement.
TATAAATTGTCGGATACCGCTAACATATGTGTGATCAGCTGCCATAACGGCGCAGAATCATGTTGCGCCACGCGTATGCCGTGCGCAGAGATAGCCTTGAATGCAACAGTATCGTGATAGACAATACCCTGCAACTGCAACGCCCGTTGTACCCGCTGCAGCAAAAATCCGGGCAACTGCTGTATGGCGATATCCACGGTGTGTGGGACACGTGGACCCAATAAGGTACCTTGCACAACATAATGCTGGCGTGCATCAACTTGCACATGCAAGGGTTGTGGCGCGAAAAACAGCGGCGCTTGCACACTGGCATTGTCCACTGCAATCAGACCCGTGGGCGTTGTCTGTACCGCATAACCCTCTCGTCCCCGCGGCACAAGTCGTATGGAGACACAATTATGTTCGAGATTACCTGCCCATGCTGGTGTCGAATAACACTCCGTTGCATCATCCCACATCCAGCCTGGGCCCAGTTGCGGCACAGCCGTCGCAGTGGTATCTAGATACACGTGACCGCTGATTTTGCGTACTCCGGCACGCGCCAAGTGCATCACCAGTTGCTGTAGATCGGCCTCTTGCAAACTGGGATCACCACTGAATGTAAGATAAACATCACCGTTTAATAGACCGTGTTGTGCTGGCCATGCCGTCGCAGACAACACGGTACTAAATCGATAGTCATAACCCAATACACGCAGTGCCGTGGCCGCGGTGTAAAGTTTAAGTGTGCTCGCAGGATTATATAAGCGGGTGTTGTGTCGCGCATACAACACACGACCATCACGCATGGCTTGCACCGTGATGCCAAGATTTAAATCTTCACCGGCATCTGCCACAATTTGATGGATGCCCTCTGCAATCTGCTGCGTGAGTGTGGCTTGCGCGCAACCAACGCAACAACCGATTAACCCAAACCATAACACACACAAACGTAAAATTAGCCGCACAGCATCAGTCATCTTGTTTCCCTTACACCAAACGCAACACGACATATACCGCTCGCACTTCAAGGTGCGCATTTTTATGGAACGGCGCGGTATACCCTGTTTTGATGGCCGGCACAGAGTACATTTGTGCACGGTGACCAAAGGATCGATACGCGATTCTCCCCTTGGGAAACCCCATCGCATAGAGAACACGTCAAAATGCAAAAAGCGCATTTTGCCCTGTAATAGGTATATAAAAACTCATTCTGCTTCCGCAAAATGTATTCTCTGCGACTCACCACTGGACGTCAACGGTGCGGCACAAGGGATCGATACAATAAATTCCGCGCCGTGCGGCATGATGCGTCGAATAATCATTTTGCCGTGATGGGCTTCGATAATAGAGCGACAAATAGATAAACCCATCCCCATGCCGGTTTTTTTGGTACTGAAAAACGGATCGAATATCTGATCAAGAATTTTCTGGCTTACACCAGGACCATTGTCAGAGAACGTGATATTAAACACTTCATTGTCCGTTTCAGCCATCGCTGTCGTAATGACAATCTCTGGCTCTTCTCCCTCTAGTTCAGTCATTGCTTCGATAGCATTCAGCATAATATTACAAAATACTTGCTGCATTTGAATGACATCGAGAAATAATACGGCAGGAATAGCACAAAAATAGTATTTAACATTTATCTTGCTGTCGTTGATCTTCGTTTGTAGCAGCTGCAGTGTTTCCTCTATCAATTCGTGGACGTTGACCGCCACCCGGCTTGCCTGCTCTTTACGTACAAAATTCTTGATACGATGAATGATAGCCCCAGCATGCTCTGCCTGTTGTTCTATGGTTCTCATCACTGCAATAATATCCGGTGAAACCTGGGGGTATTCACGCAGCTTTTGTATACAACCACCAATGTATTGCACAATACTGGATAACGGTTGATTGACTTCATGCGCCAATGCAGAAGCCATTTCACCCGTCATCGCTAAACGAGAGAAATGCGCTAACTCCAATTGGTGAGTCCGTAACTTTTGTTCTATTGTGTTCTGATAATACAGCGAGTTTTCTAATGAAATGGCCGCTTGTGTTGCCAGCAACTTCAACGTCTCTAATCGGTCATGGGTAAAAACGGTAGCGGCAATATTGCTTTCCAGATACAGTATCGCAATCAGTTTATCCTGCCTTAAGATGGGGATACATAGGATGGAAATGACATTTTTTTGCAGGATGTAGCTGTCACAGAAGATATCCGCCATTTCATCTTTATGAAAAACATAATGCCGCTTCGTGTGTATGACAAAATTCACAATTGATTTAGCCAGTAAATCACTGGCTTGCTCCAATGTTACTTGACGAAATATTTGTGCCTCATCACGTGGGTACCTGGCACGGATCACAAACTTCTCAGCCATCTCCATGATTAAAAAACCATGTTGTACATTAGCACTCTTAACGATAATTTCCATAATCGTGTCAATGAGCTTGTCCACATCCAGTTCGCTAGAAATGGCCTGTGATGCATTGATGACAGCCAACAAATTTAAATCTTTTTGTGGAACGGGATCAACCCCCATAGTCCGCATATACGCTTGGTAATAGGTTTTATGAAACAATCCGATAAAATTCATTTTTTTCAAGTGTTTTTCTTCTAACTGACTACACTTAACCACCGCACCCCATTGCGAATATAAGGAAATTGACTCAATCAGATAGATCGAAGCCGATTTATCCAAGCTTGACTCCAAACGCATCTTAGCGGCTAACTCACTTGCTAAGGCTTGATAGTAGACATAATCATTATGCTGTGCATTTAAAGTTGCTTGCGCATACAACTGACTAGCCGTGTAAAAATCACGATCGATACGTGCCCACTCGGCATTAATGAGAAGCTGAAAATATAAAAAATTGGTGGGATATGCAGCCGCCAATTTTTTAACTTTTTTACTGATTTGACGCAACCTATAGCGAATACGACTTTTTTCTAGGACAGTCGCCGTTGTGTATAGTCCAGCCAAGATAAGGAAATGATAAACATCGCACAAACCACCTTGGATATAGCCTATGAGGGCATTACCCACCGCTTGCATGTGGTGTACATGCAGCAAAGCCTCACTGTAATTTTCGTGGGTATAATACAATATCAGCTTGCAGAAATGATAATAGGCAATGCCTGACGTGTAACGGTTGCACTGCGCACTTATCAAGTAAGCTTCCGCATCAAAATCTTCACCACTTAAACTAAAGTAATCATGGGTCTTATCACGTAGACTCAACCAAAAATGACAATGCAACCGCGCAGAATCACCTAAATAGGAAAACTTAATACTGTCAATCTCAGAAACCCATGCATACATTTTAGCAATGGGAATTTTTAAATCGAGAAAGGGCTCGTAAAATAAAAGCTGTACAATCGTATAGGCGACAAATGTCAAATTGCCGGATGATTTACCCAATAAAATGCTTTTCTCTAAATACGGAATGACGGTACGAAAATGGTAGTGCCATGCATGAATATGCAACCCGTAACAATGCAATACCAGACTCTCCGCATTGGGTGAAATAAAATGTTCACTGTAACGTAGCGCCAACTTACCCACTTCTAAACCTTTTTTTGGCTTATTGTAGTAATGCACCAAGCTAGAAGCATATAACACGTACGCTTCGGAGCGCTCTACGCTATTGCCGTATTTCACCGCCATTAACATCTTTTCTATAGTCAGGAACAAGAACAAGTGAATATTGCCTGTGTTATGCGCCAACTCAAATAACTTGCCCAAAATACGAAATGCCAATCGCGTTTCATCATTAATGACCTCATGCTCCCCCATCATGCCAGCAGTCATATTTTTAAAGCGTAACAACCAATTTAAATAATGATATTTGCGCCATACCACAATAAAAGAAGGTTGCTTAGATACCTGTATGCCAAGAATGCGCAAGCCCTTAATCGCTACACCAATTGCCTCGGCAACTCTGCCCGAAAAAATAAACTGGCTCAATTGCATTCTGTAAATCTCGGCGCGTTGTAAATTCGTAGTGGCTTTTTTTAATAAAAAATGGCTGAGCCTCTCTGCCACGGCAAGATCCGCGGTAAAATACGCATTTTCCGCGCGTGCCTTGAAAATATCAAAGGCCAGCTCATATTCCATCTTCCAGACGTCTACCGGTAAACACGCGGTCGCAATCTCTAAATAAACCTGTGCGCTTTGATAAGCAGCGGATTCTTGTGCCTTGCAAGCCACGATCAAGTTAGCTCTTGCCACGGTTAATTTTTCTGTTCTATCTACCAATAAAGGAGTCGCCAAATTATAATGATTAACTGCATACATTAAAATCTCATTATAGCTATCCGCTTCCATACCGACACACAACAAACGCGCAATATCTAAATGCATCTGTCCTCGGTCTAGTTCGGATATTTGTAGATAAACGGCTTCGCGTACCCGATCATGTACGAATTGATATTTACCTTGCGTTGACAGCAGAAAGCCTAGTTCGGCTATTTCCGTTAGATTCGCCATGATGGTTACCGCAGGCAGAGGCAATATCCGCTGCAATATATCCAGCTCAAACGTACCACCCAAACAGGATAAAATATTCAAGATGCCCTTGTGGCGCACGGATAACTGATTAATACGCGTATGCAATAGCTGCGTTACATTGTCTGTCGCTGGTTTTTGTTTGATCGCCTCAAAGTCGTAAATCCACTGCTGTTGCGCATTCATACTTAAAATGTTTTCTTGGTACAACGATTGCAAAAATGACTTAATGAAAAAAGGATTACCCTTGGTTTTCTGATACACCTGTTCAGCCAGTTCCGTGCACTGGATCAATTCACAATCTAACAGATGCGACAACCAATGCTGTATATTAGCGCTGTTTAACTCGGTTAAACATAAGGTGGATAGACTAATGCCGGCCTGTTGCAATGCTGCGCTAAAGGAAATTAAAGGATGTTCACCGTCAATTTCATCTTGTCGGTAAGTGCCTACCACTATGATAGTGGCATCTCTTATCGTAAGCAGTACATGTGTGAGTAAATGCCAGCTCGATATGTCTGCCCACTGTAAATCGTCCAAAGAGATGATCAGTGGCTTTTCCCGAGTGGCAAAGACTCGAATAAAATCACAGAAGGTATTATGGAAACGGTGCTCCCTGTCTTGCACCTCAAGCGCCTCAATGTCGGGCTGGTTACCAATAATCGCCTCTATTTCTGGAATCAAATCAATGATGACCTTACCATTTGCTTTGAGTGCACCCAGCAATTTCTGACGATAAAACTGCACTGTGTCATCATTTTCTGCCAGAATTTTTTCCACTAAATGTTGGAAGCCATATTTAAATGCCGCATACGCACTGTTTTCAGTAATTTGATTGAATTTAGTTGCCACGAAATGACAGCTCTCAGCAATCGATGACTTGCGTAATTTCTTGATTAACGCCGATTTGCCAATTCCCGAAGGACCTGACACAAAAATAACACTCACACCTTGTTCCAAACCGTGCTTAGCCTTACCCAAAAAGGCGGCAACGGTCGCTTCCCTGCCGTACAGCCTATCTACAAAATACAATTTTTTAGGTAATGGTTTATCGGCCACATTGACGCAAATTTTACTGTAATTGGCTTGCATCATCGCTTGTTCCAACGCAACAATGATGTCATCACAACATTGGTAACGATCCGCTGGATTTTTCTGTAATAGCATCTGAATGATATCGCGCACGGCCACGGGAATATCTTCGCGTACATAGTCCACCGAGGCTGCTGGTTCAGTAATATGTGCGTGCACCAATTCTATGGGGTCAGCACTATTAAAGGCTTCTTGCCCAGAAATCAATTTATATAGGGTCAACCCCAGTAAGTAAAAATCGCTACGGAAATCAACGCATTCTTTGACCCGTCCGGTTAACTCCGGAGAAATGTAATGTAAATCGACCAAATTGTTTAATGACGGCATAAAAGGATACGTAGCCGAAGAGGCTAAACTAAAATCAATTATTTTTATGCGTAATGAATCAGACGACAACATCACACTACTGGGGCTTATGGCATGATGTATCACGCCTTGAGCATGAATACATTGCATTGCCTTCACCAGTTGCATAGCCACCAAGAAAAAATCATCCAGCGCCAAACCCGTCTGTGGGATCCTGTCGAGCAAACTGTGATAGCCATAGTCTTCCTGCACGATAGCAATGCCATAGGGCAAAACCTCCATCTCCAGATAACGGCCGATGTAACCTGAATTAAAGCAACTACCAATTTGGAAGTCACGTCGAAAACGCTCTATCGTCTGTGCGTTGGCAAACTCTTGGCAGGGTATCTTTACTAAGACTGCATGGCCGGTTGTCCTATGCATTGCTTGTAATAAACAAAATCGTGCATTGTCGTGCAAGGCTTTGGTAACGGCGTACTGCTGCAAATTAACGTGGTATGGCATAGCTATTCCTTCACCTGCGGTCTTTGCTTTCTAGACTGTATACGCTGTTGTACTTCCTCGTATAAATGGCTGGCTGATTTTGATGTTAGCTGCGCAGCCTGTCGATCAAACACACCATGAAATAAGCCCTGCACTGGCGCTATTTGCTTACCCAATACCGCGGTATACAGCGGCGCTATGGGGTCGTGCGCATGAACCTCACGAAAACCTTGAGCGTGCTGGGCTGCATTCTCAGCGCCGGAAATAGAAGCAATAGGTACGGTGTCGGCATCACTGACACCCAACTGATTTTTAATCAACTGCATGTGATCATCGCGCCATAGCCGTATATGCTGATATACATACACCAACTGACGCATTAGGTTAGCCTCGTCACTGTTGCTTGAATTTCGCAACAGCGTGATGGCCAAGGGATAAATCGCTGCATCGTTGCCAGCCAATGTACTGCAAAAATCTGCAATGCGTAAGCGAAATGCACGTACCAATGTCGGGTACAAACTGATAAATAATCCCTTACGCAAATCCTGTGAATGCGATCCACTGGTAACACCCAAGGCGGGGCGAATAGCAGAATATGCACGTGGTGTCAGCGTTCTAATCAGGGGTTTGATATTATCATTGACTAATACCAATAGCTGATTACTGAGTGATAACAGCTGCACTGCACCCACTAAATGCGTGGTTTGTACCGACACTAACTGTGTAATCACCTGGCAAAAATATTCATTGACCACAGCCGCCATAATTTCACTCATCTGATGATATGCGCGAAACTGCATTAGGTTGGTTTTTCTGCGCAATTCCACATCCATCACGGCATGCTGTACACACTCAGTAGCAACCATGCGATTGAAAAAAGCGTGCGCTGTCTCTGTCTCGCGTTTAAATACCCCCGGCAGCCTGACCTGCTGCAAAGCCACATTCCAGACGCTCACATAATTACAATTGACATACTCGTTAAAAAATACAAAATACGCCATATCATCTAATTCTTTATCGGCAATCGCCGTCATCAGCTCAGAGGCGTATCGTTGTAATAACAATTGTTGGAGTACGTCATTTTTCTGCTGGTAAGCTTGATACGAGGCGGAATAATCCACATCCAACACATCACCTGCTTGCTCGCCCCAATCACAGGTAATAAGCAACTGTCCTAGCTTGTGCAAAGTGTGGTGAAAATCCACCATCCAACGCATTTCCAACGCAGCCAGCGGTACGGCTTGGCATTGCATATGCTCGACGATCTTATCGGCAAGGGCAGCCATATTATGGAAACAAATCTCCGCACAACGAAACAAAGCGATAATTGCCTGAGCATTACACAGCCCGCTAAGACAATCTTGCTGCGCCGCTTGTTTTAGATAGGAGATGCCGTGTAGCCATTCGTAATTTGCCAACACGACCGTGGCATCGGTACCGGGTTGTACCACAAAATCTCGTACACGCTTAGCAATCTGCTCCTCGCTAAACCCTTTGCTCTTGAGTAGGCGATGCGCTTCTTCTGCGGTAGCGGGTAAATGGTTTGACGCCGTGCGAAACTTAGCAACCACCTGCAACAAATCCGTTATATCAGCACCATCCACAGCAGAACATTCTTCCTGCATACCTGCTCCCTCGCTAGCGCCGCAACGCTACATGCCGGTGACTATACTATACCCATTCCACTTCAAAATGCGATTTTTGTATTTTGCAGTGTTCTTCTCGCGATGGGGTTCCTCACAAGTAGGAGAATCGCGGTTCTCCCCTTGGGTGAGCCAGCGAAAATTTACTTTTCGTAGTTCTAGAAACAAGGTGTACGGCGCGACTTACCCATCACAAGTAAGCATTAAACACCTCTGCTGCCACCTTTGACAAGTCCGCCGACCCGGTTTTCATAATCAATCCGCAATAATAAGGCCGCTAGCATACAGCTCACTAATAAACTGCTACCACCGTAGCTCATGAACGGCAAAGTCAGTCCCTTGGTTGGCAACACCCCGGCATTCACCCCCAGGTTAATTGCGACTTGCAACGCAAGCCATAGACTCAAGCCATAGGCCAAATAACTCGCGAACCAGCGGGTCTGCCGATATGCAGTACGCGCTATGATAAAACCACGTGCGACAATGACGGCAAACAGTAACATCACCATCAACACGCCCAACAAACCCAATTCTTCCGCCAATACCGCAAATAAAAAATCCGTGTGCGCTTCGGGTAAATAAAATAATTTTTGTATGCTCTCACCCAGGCCTACCCCAAACCAACCGCCACGTCCGAAAGCAATGAGCGATTGTGTTAACTGATAACCACTGTCAAATTGATTGGCCCAGGGCTGTAAAAATGTCGTTAAACGCTGCAAACGATATGGCGATGAAATCGCTAACACCGCTAAGACAGATAACACGGCTATTAATAATAAGGCAAACTGCCACAAGCGAACGCCACCTAAAAATAGCATGCCTAACGCCGTTGCGACAATGACCACCGTTGCACCGAAATCCGGCTGGCACAGTAATAACAACGCTATCACACCCAGCAACAACATAGGTTTTAAAAATCCCGTTACTTGCTGCTGCAACTCTTGGGTGTGGCGCACGATATATCCCGCCAAATAGATGATTACAAATAGCTTCACTATTTCAGAAACTTGCAACCGTAAAATACCTAAGTTCAACCAGCGCATGCTGCCATTAACTTGATGTCCTATGCCGGGGATTAACACTAAAATCAATAAAGCACCGGCCGCTAGCAACAACAACGGGCCCAACTGATACCACTCTTCTATCTCTATTTTTAGCAAAGCGTAAACCATCACCGCACCTACCGCTAATAGACTCAATTGCTTAAATAAATAATGGAATGGCTGTTGATACAATTTATTAGAAATCACAATGGATGCAGAAGACACCATTAATAAACCCAGCAATATCACGCTAATTAATGCGAGTAACAAATATCTGTCATACGGTTGCGTAAGCGGCTTGCTGGTAATTCTACGGTTATTTTTTATTGGCATAGGATTAACTCATGGACTAGCTTTTGGAATAATTCACCGCGCTGCTCATAGTTAGCAAACATATCTAAACTCGCACAAGCAGGCGCTAACAATACAGCATCACCCGCTTGTGCGTGCTGCTTTGCCAGCTGTATCGCTTCCGTCAGATCGCGTGCATAACTAAAGGGGGCGTGTTCCTGCAATGCCTCTGCCAGCAACGCAGCATCTTGTCCAAACAACACCAGATGACGCACAAAACGCTGCACGGGATCTTGCAAAATTCGTAGATCGGCTTGCTTAGATTGTCCGCCCGCTAAGAGAATCACCTTACCCGCAATATGCGCGCCCACCCCCGTTAACGCGGCGCTCGCTGCACCCACATTCGTCGCTTTTGAATCGTTATACCACACCACACCTGCGCATTCAGCAATACGCTGACAACGGTGTGGTAATCCTGCAAACGCACACAGTGCCTGCAACATCACCGATACCGGCAAGGCAAGCGCCTGGCCCAGTGCCAGTGCAGCCAATGCATTGGCCCAGTTATGCTGCCCCGCTATTTGTAATGCGGACACCGGCAACACAGCCATCGTGCCGTATGCGAGATACGCGTGCTGTGCCTGCCAACGAATACCCCATTCCCCACTGTTCGGCTCACCCAAACCAAAACGCACCGTTTCACGCTGAGGGGTAGCCGTTGGTTGCGCCAGCACATCATCACGATTAATAACCCAGCGCGCACTGTGCGAATAGATCACCTGCTTTGCCGCAATGTAGTCTTGCATACTGGCATACCGATCCAAATGATCAGGGCTAATATTCAGAATAACACCTAAGGCCAGAGCCAATGAGGGAACCGTTTCTAATTGAAAACTGGATAACTCCAATACGTAATAATCGGGCGACGCTTGTTCAAGTAAGGTCAGCACAGGAATACCTATATTGCCACCGACAAGCACGCGCCGTCCCGCGGCGGCTAACATCGCCGCTAGGCATGTCGTTACAGTGCCCTTACCGTTTGACCCGGTAATACCAATCACCGGCGCAGTAACCGCACGCATAAATAATTCAATATCACCCACGATGGGGATACCTGCCTGACGTGCTGCAACAAATGCAGCATGACGTAGATCGACCCCAGGACTCACCACAATTTCTGTGGCGCGGAGTAAATAGTGGGGGTGCCAATCACCCAGATAAACGGGTACCTGTGGATAATCGCGTTGTAATTCGGCTAATCCAGGCGGATCCAGTCTGTTGTCTACTACCACGCAAGGCAACTGCTGCCGTAGCAAATAGCGCACACACGACAACCCCGTTTGGCCTAGCCCTACGATCACGCGCCAAGGTCTGTCTGTCTGCATCATCCGTTCCTTTGTCCCCAGGGTACTCTGTTACCGTAATTTTAATGTGGCCAACCCACACAACACCAAAACAACGGTAATAATCCAAAAGCGTACGATAATTTTGGGTTCTGCCCAACCTTTTAATTCAAAGTGATGATGAATAGGCGCCATGCGAAAGATACGCTTACCGGTTAATTTAAACGAGGCCACCTGCAACACCACAGACAACGTCTCGATCACAAAAATACCGCCCATAATAAACAAAATTAACTCTTGCCGTATAATCACGGCGATCACACCCAGCACTGCTCCCAAACTCAATGACCCCACATCACCCATAAACAATTGTGCAGGATACGCATTAAACCACAAAAACCCTAAACCGGCACCGACTAACGCACCACAAATCACAGCAATCTCACCCGTGCCCGCCACATAATGCATGACTAAATAGGTGGAAAACTCTTTATTACCTATCACATACGCAAACAACCCCAGCGCACCTGCAATCAATACTGTCGGCATAATCGCCAACCCATCCAGACCGTCGGTAAGATTCACCGCATTACTCGCACCCACTATCACCACGCAGGCAAAGGGAATAAAGCAAAAGCCCAACGGCAACATCATTTGTTTGACAAAAGGTAACAATAAACTGGTCTGTACCGCGATGGTTGCATTGTGATATAGCGATCCTACCACCACCAAAGACAACCCGAATTGTAAAAGGAGTTTCATGCGCGCCGATATACCGTGGGTATTGCGCTTGACTAATTTTCGGTAGTCGTCCATCCAACCGATCACGCCAAATCCCAGCATGATGCACATCACTAACCATAAATAATAATTACTCAAATTCCCCCACAATAGCACCGAACCCAATACCGCAACCAAAATCAACAAACCACCCATCGTAGGCGTGCCTGATTTTTTCAAATGCGATTGTGGTCCGAGCGCACGGATCTGTTGTCCTATTTGATAGAAGCTCAAATAACGAATCATCGCAGGCCCCAAGCATAAACTCAGTAACAAACCCGTCAACGCCGCCAGCACCACACGTAGCGTGAGATAGTGGAACACTTGAAACCCGTGATAAAACTGTACTAAATAGTGGGTAAGCCAGAACAACATGGAACATTCCTCGCAATTATTTCATTGTTCAGCAACATGCTGAATAGTTATTTATCTCGCATTAAGCAACAACGTACTTGTTCACCGTCACTAAACGGTACACGCTGCTCCCCTATTTGTTGATACGCCTCATGGCCTTTACCCGCAATCAATACCACATCACCTGACTGCGCTTGCCTAATGGCCACACGAATGGCTTGCGCACGGTCATGGATAATCGGTACATCACGTAATCGGGTAAAACCAGCGACTATCTCCGCTGCAATCTGCACAGGTGACTCATGGCGTGGATTATCGTCGGTAACTATCACCACATCCGCATGGTCCTGCGCGACCCGCGCCATCAGCGGTCGCTTGCCACGATCGCGATCACCACCACAACCAAACACACAAAACAACCGACCTTGACAATGCTCGCGTAATGCCAGCAATACCTGTTGCAGGGCATCCGGGGTATGCGCAAAGTCCACCACGACCAACGGATGCTTGTCGTCACCCACAAACGTTTGCAGTCGACCCACCACACCCATTACATCCGCCAAGCTGGTGATGGCGGCCTGCAATGGGATCCCCAATTGGCATAAACACGCTAAGCTCGCGAGTAAATTACTCAAATTGAAGCGCCCTACTAAGCGACTGTGCAGCCACGCGTCGCCCCACGGGGTAGTCACCCTGGCACGCAGTCCCTGCGCATCTAACTGTACCTGCGTCGCAGACACAACCCCCACCGCAGCAGGAAAAGGTCCATCGTTTTGTTCCTGCGTGTATGCGATCACCGGATAGTTATGGACATGCTCGGTAAGCCATTGCCAACCGTAAGCATCATCTGCATTAATCACCGCGGCACGCAGTCTTGGCCAATCAAACAATTGTTTTTTTGCCGCCGCGTACGACTGCATATCACCGTGGTAATCCAAATGGTCACGCGTGATGTTGGTCAGCACCGCAATATCAAAAGCAACGCCCGCAAGACGGCCCTGCGCCAAGCCGTGCGACGAGGCTTCGATGCAGACCGTCATAACCTGCTGCTGACTGAAAGACGCTAATTGTTCATGTAGCGTAAATATATCGGGGGTCGTTAAGCTAGGCGCACCGAGTGTAGGCCACACCCCATAGCCTAAGGTACCGATCAAGCCACAGGCACGCTGCCGCGACGCCAACGCTTGTGCGATGAAATGACTACATGAGGTTTTACCATTGGTACCCGTAATTCCAATCACCGTTAAGTGCGCACTGGGATGGTGATAGCCACGTTGCGCCAACTGCGCCAGTTGTTGCGCCAACTGCGGCACACGAATGCAAGGTACGCCCTCGCGCGCTGGCAGTGCGCTGTTTGCATCGATCAAAACAGCCACTGCACCCTGCGCCACGGCTTGTTCTATATGGCATTCTGCCGCAGGCAATGCCACAAACACATCACCTGGCCACACATCCCGACTATCGAGGCACAGTCCCGTATACATTATGTCGGCATCGACTGTCGCCATGCCGTGCAACAAGGTACGCAATGCTTGCGGTGTTCGCGCTATGTCACTCATACTGCACCTACACTCTCCCACATCACCGCCTACTTAGGCGGTAACCTGTCCGGAGGAATATCCAAAATACGCAACGCCTTGGCCATTACTTTAGAGAATACCGGCCCAGCAACCCAACCACCGTAATACGAGACTTTTAACGGATCGTTAATCACCACGGCGACCACTAAGCGTGGATGACTCGCGGGCGCAGTACCCGCGAATATAGCAATGTGGTGATTACGCATATAACCTTGCGGTCCTAGCATACGTACAGTACCGGTCTTACCGGTAACGCGATAGCCGGCTACTTTTGCCTGTGTTCCCGTACCGCCACTCTCTGACACTGTTTCTAACATTTTCAAAACCGCCTGCGCCACATTTTGTTTTAATACACGCTCTCCTTGCGGAGCTTCGCGTAAGCGCAAAAACGACACGGGATATTTAATACCATCTGTCGCTAACATGACGTACGATTGCGCCAATTGTAAGGCAGTTACTGACACACCGTAACCAAACGATAAAGTGGCCAAGGTAAACGGCTGCCACTTAGCGTGCTTAAATAATTTGCCGGCACTTTCACCCGGGAAACCACTCGCCGTTGGCGCACCAAAACCCATACGATTGAATAATTCCCACAAACTATCGGGCGGCAATGACAACACCAACTTAGCAATACCTACGTTGCTGGATTTTTGCAAAATAGTCGTGACATCTGTCACGCCTAAGGGGTGCTCGTCACGCACACGATTACCATCTAAATTAATCCAGCCCGGCGAGGTATCCACCAAGGTATGTGGCTCATAACTACCGCTGGCTAAGGCCAAAGCCACCGCGAATGGCTTGATCGTAGAGCCCGGTTCAAACATATCCGTCACCGCACGATTGCGGTAATCACTGGTGTGTTGACGCGGACGTTGATTCGGATTGAAAGAGGGTTGGTTCACCATCGCTAGCACTTCGCCAGTTTGCACGTCTAACACCACCACCGATCCCGATAAGGCTTGGTACTTATGCATAGCGGCTTGCAACTCACGATAGGCCGCATATTGGATACGCTTATCTAAACTCAGCACCAAATCCTTGCCAGGTCTGGCAGGTTGAATGACATCTAAATCTTCTACGACATGACCCAAGCGATCTTTATTCACGCGTTTTTTTCCCGGTTCACCGCGCAACCAATCGTCATACGCCAACTCCAAGCCTTCTTGACCTTGATCATCGATATTGGTGAATCCCACCACGTGCACGGCTATCTCGCCACTGGGATAATAACGGCGGTACTCACGCCGCAACGATATGCCGGGTATGTCTAATGCATTCACTTGCTTGGCTAACGCAGGTTCTACCGTGCGCTTCAAATACATGAATTCGCGCTGCTTATTGTGCGCCAGGCGTTGTTTAAATTGATCGGAGGGTACTGCCAACAAAGCCGCTAATTGTTCCAAGCGTGCATCATCCAAGTTAATTTCTTGCGGGTTAGCCACCACCGAATCAACCGGCGTACTGATCGCTAACGGCTCGCCACGCCTATCGTAAATAGTTCCCCGATACACCGGTATGCCTACCACACGCAGGGAGCGCGCATTACCTTGACTTAACAAAAAATCGCGTTGTACCACCATCAACTGAAACATGCGCCAAACTAATCCGGTCAATACCAACAACAATACAGCGATAACTAACCAATGACGCCATACTTGCTGATGATAATGCTGGCTCACGCATCCACCATGGTGATGGTATCCGCCATAGGAAACACCATATCAAGTTGGGTTTGTGCAATGTATTGCACACGTGCTTGCGTGGTTAACGCACCATGCTCCAGTAACAACTTCCCCTTTTCCACTTGCAACACATCGTATTGATGTTGCAGGCTCTGCAACTCACCCACCAAACGTCGATTGGTATCTTTCACATAAATCACCGCCAGCGCCGATAGTAACACTGCCAACAATAAACCACTCATCGACAGGGTTGCGCTAGACCAGTAAAATTCCGCCACTGCTTGGTTTACCTTGTGTTGCCCAATGGCACGTGTTGCTGTATTCATTCTAATTTCTCCGCAATTCGCAATACGGCGCTACGCGCGCGTGGATTGTGTCGTACTTCATCTGGGTGAGCTGTGATAGGCTTCCCTATACAACGCAATTGCGGCGTCAATTGCGTCTGCACCACCGGTAATTTAGCGGGAAATTTATCTCCCTTGGCTTCATTACGCATGAACTGCTTTACTATTCTATCTTCCAAAGAATGGAAGCTAATCACCACCAACCGCCCGCCCGGCGCCAGTACAGCAATGCTCTCTGCTAATGCTTTATGCAACGCACCCAATTCATCGTTGATCCAAATCCGTATCGCTTGAAAACTACGTGTCGCCGGATGCTTGCCGGTTTCCCAGCGCGGATTCGCCGCCGCCACTAATTCCGCTAACTGTCCCGTACGTACAATGGGCTGTTGCTCACGCGCATGCACCAACGCCTTGGCGATACGTCGCGCATAACGCTCTTCACCGTAAGTACGCAATACTGTAGCTATCTCATCCATCTCGGCTTGCGCTAACCACGTGGCTGCACTCATGCCCTGCTGTGGATCCATGCGCATATCCAAAGGTCCATCGTGCAAAAAACTAAAACCACGCGCTGCATTATCCAATTGCGGCGAAGACACGCCCAAATCCAGTAAGATGCCCTGCACCTGGCCTAAGACACCGTGCGTCTGCGCCACCGACGCTAACGTAGCAAACGATGCCTGCTCCACCCACAACCGAGACTCCGTCGCAGACTGCGCACGCGCCACGGCAATCGCTTCCGGATCTTTATCCAACACCAGCACGCGACCGTGATCACCCAATTGCTGCAACAACGCGCGGGTATGCCCTCCGCGCCCAAAGGTCGCATCGATGTACACGCCTGCGGTTTGCACCGCCAACCCTGCAATGGCTTCTTGAAGTAGCACCGGACAATGCGTCACGTCTCTGACTGCTGCCATTTATAAGGAAAATGCCTGCAATTCCGGCGGTAATTCATCGCTAGCCACAGCCTCTTCTTGTAACCAATCCTTACGTCCCTGCAACCACTGTTCGTCTGCCCATATTTCAAATTTTTTACCTTGTCCCACCAACATGACGCGCTTATCCAACTGCGCATACTCACGCAACAGGGGGGGCAACAAAATGCGGTGATTGGCGTCCATCTCGACTTCCGTGGCATGTCCTATCAGCAAACGCTGAATACGCCGAGCAGCCCGGTTGAAACTGGGCAGTGCCGCTAATTTTTTTTCAATGAGTTCCCATTCGGCGAGCGGGTAAAGCAACAAACACGTCGCATCGGTATCAATGGTCACAATCAAAGGGTCTTGTTGATTGTCGCACAGGCACTCACGGTGACGACTGGGCAAGGCCAAACGTCCCTTAGTGTCTAAATTAATTGCGCTAATCCCCCTGAACAATTGCCTAATCTCCAAACAGATTACCCACTTATATCCACTTTATCCCACTCAACCGGGCTATAGTAGGAATTCCAACCCAGATCTGTCAAGCCATATTGCGTTGCCACCACTTTTATCCCTGACTAAAGAAATAAAGCAATTATTCAGCACAGCTGCAAGGCATTACGATTTTGCTTGAAAATAGGGTGTTTTCTTTACGCGATGGGGATTCTCAAGGGGAGAATCGCGATTCTACCCTTGAGCGCCGTTAAGCCCAGTTTTACTGGGCAGGCGTAAAATTAAGAGTAACTATTCAGCATCTTTATGAATAGTTACGAAATAAAAAGTCAGAAACAGCACTGGGTTGCTTACCGCGCACATTGCAGCAGGAAAAACCGTGTGTGTGCTAAAATTACAAAAGCGTACGATGCAAGGAACAACGGCCTCAACTAACAGCGCACACCTGCCGCACAAACCATCGCAAATGCACGCACGACAGGTTAAGCTAGCGCCTCTTAAACAACGCGACCGCAAGCGACCGGGATGGGATTTTTTTCTTTAGTGAGAGAATGGCTCTATGACACATCTGCACCATTGGACACCTACGCATTATTCCGTACCGTTGAGTCAACACACCGGACAACAGATTTGGTTAAAAATGGAATGCTATCAGCCTAGCGGTTCGTTCAAAATCAGGGGAATAGGCAAGCTCTGTCAGCATTATGCCGCACAAGGCAGCACACGCTTTGTTGCCTCCAGTGGCGGCAATGCCGGTGCGGCTGCAGCGTATGCCAGCCGCATGTTAAGCATCCCTATCGATGTGTTCGTGCCCACCAATACGCACGGCATTTTTTTACAAGCGATTAGAAATGAGGGCGCCACCGTGCACATCGTGGGCGACAGCTGGCAAGAGGCCAACGCCGCAGCGCTCGCAGAAATAGCGTCCTCCGGTGCAGCGTATATCCCACCGTTCGATCATCCGTTGATCTGGTCGGGACACGCCACGCTGATCGACGAAATCGTGCAGGATCGCATCCCCACACCGGACGCGATCGTGGTAGCAGTTGGTGGCGGTGGCTTGGCGTGTGGTGTGTTAGAAGGATTGCACCAACACCAGCTGTCCTCTATTCCGCTGTATACGGTAGAAACCACTGGCGCGGCTTCTTTTGCTGCGTCGGTCGCACAAAATCAACGCGTCACACTCGCCAGCATCGATACTATCGCCACCACCTTGGGTGCGAAACAAGTCGCCGAAAAATTATTCCTCTGGCGCCAAACGCACCCCATGATACCGCTGATCGTCAACGACCAAGCCACCGTGCGTGCCATCACCCAGTTTGTCGATCACCACAAAGTATTGGTAGAGCCCTCCTGCGGTGCAGCGCTATCGGTACTGTATGATCAACACCCTGCCTTAGCCGCGCACCGCACTGTTTTGGTCGTGGTTTGCGGTGGCGTCGGTGCGTCGCTCGCATTGTTACGCCAATGGCAAACGCTGTTGGGAATAACGCCTTAACTGCACGTTCGAGATCCCTCGTTGCACTCGGAATGACAAAAAAAGTTGTCATCCCGAACGTAGTGAGGGATCTCAGGAATGTTTGCGTCCCGAATATCGCAGCGCGAGGGAGGTATCTCGAAACGATTGCACAGTGTTGTTAGCGAGAAAGCGCCACTTGCACGAGATCCCTCATTGCATTCGGGATGACATGCCTGCGATCATTATTCACCAAAAATCGCCGTGTAGTCGGGCATGATACGCTTCATATACTCACCGAATAAAGGCACGGTAAATGCGTTATCGCCGTGACCAGGACTGTAAATCATACCCTTGGCGATCAGTCTGTCGCGCGTAGGTGAGACGGTCTGCACTTTTTTTCGTAACAAATTGGCGATATCGCCCGAGCGCGGTTGCTCTACACCGAGCTCAGCCATGGCACGTAGGTATTTCTTTTCTGTCGGGGTCAAGCGATCGACGCGTACACGGAAAAAATTGGCGTCCAGCTCCTGTATGGCGAGCTGCGTCGCCAGCTGCACATCCTCGTGAGTAATAGGTGACGTTGTGGCACATTGCCAACTGTGCTTGCCCCATTCTTGCAAAAAATAAGGATATCCTTTGATCTGTGACAAAATCTCCTCTAACGCATCGAGGGTGTAGGCCACACCTTGCTTTTCGGCCGGTGCTACTAACGCTTGTCGTGCAGCCTCTTCATTGAGCGGGCCTATTTCTGGATATTCAAATAATCGCTCCGCGTAAGATTTGGCACGACCAGCCTGTCCCACCAACTGCGGCAATCCCGCACCAATCAATATAATCGGCAGCTTATGCTGCGCGCATCGGTGTAACGCCATAATCAGAGCGGCAAACTGCTCCTCTTTGATATACTGAATTTCATCAATGAAAAGCGCGAGCGCGGTACCTTTTTCTTTTGCTGCCCTACCTATTTCAATAAATAACTCGATTAAATCATGCTCCAAATCACCCGAGTCAGCGATGCCGGGTTGTGTTCCTAACTCCACACTAAACTCGACATCCTCATATTTGAGTTTCACTTTCTCAGCAAATCCACCTAACGTCCGAAACGCACGTTTTACTGCCTCACCCGCAGCCGCCATTCTATCCAATCTCAACAACGCAGACCTAAGTGCAGGAATAATTAACGCGGGTAAGGAACGCTTTTCAGGTGTTTCGATGAAAACCACAGCGAAACCCAGTGCTTCAGTATCGCGCTTGATACGCGTCAATAACACGGTTTTACCCACGCCGCGCAACCCAACCATTAGCAGACCACGCGCAGGTAGACCATTGCGGCATCGATTTAAGGCAATCGCGGCTTTCTCGATGATAGCATCACGACCGGTTAATTCAGGCGGCTCCGTACCCGCACCAGGAGCATAAGGGTTAGTGTATGGGTCCATATATAGCAATCTTACCTAAGGTTACTGAAAATTAGTAACTCATGATAACTTTGTTATATATTGCCGTCAAATCCAGTCAGATGCGGCGTATCACCCAGGGGGACCCACTCGACTAGAACACCGTGACGATCGTAAGAGCGCTCCCTCTTCGCCGCATAAACCATCGTGGTAATCAACCCATTACCCGTGGTGCGGCACTGCAGCCGTTTTAGATTGTGACAACACTTGCTGAGGAACTCCGTCAATCGCATGTGCTCAACAGAACGGACACACTGTCACTCGTCTCACTGACATCAAAACTATTAACAACCCATAACATCATCGCGTAAGTTCTCGACGTTACAGTGCCGCATAAACAAACGTTGCAGCAAAATTTTGTGGTGCTTACACCGCCCCATTCAAGCGCCGTCGTATTTTAATGCCTTGCTTAATGCAAAAGAACATCACCACGTATCTCACTAACAAGGCAAACAGCACGAACCCCATATATACCGTAAACTCGATGAAAAATCTGGTATGCAACACAGCCGAACCACCGAGATACAACCTAATAAAAAAATAAGCATTCGCCAGCACAAAATAAATTAACACACACAACAACGCGAGTATTTTGATTTTATGGCTGTCGAGCATTCCTGGATAGCGCTTTTCCATCCATACACCATAATATAAGCTGCCCGTAACCGTACCCACCATCCCCGGTATGTCAACCACAGGCGCGAGAGAATGCTGGGTCATTTCCGTATATACACGCAGGGCAACCACTACGACTATCACCACTACCATCTGAAATAAAAACAATAATGCGGCAAACTTAATGGGTTTGAATTTAAAATCTGTTGCGTTCGTCATGTCTTACCTCTTGATTGTGAACAGCTTTGTGTTGTATTCGGATAGTGATTGCGTTCACCCGCGAACATTACGCTGATTATTTCTCACTTCTCAACCCATTGCAAATTGGACTGATTTTTCTTGATGCATATTCGGCGTTAACCTAATGTAGCAGTAAAATAAGCACTTAAAAATACTGTATGCTCGCTATTGGCGCCTTAGACGGTGAGATGAGAATACGAAGGGGGCACAAAAGATTTGTTGTGTAATCTCGGTCTGCACGTTAAAGTGGCTATTGCAGCGACCCTGCAGTAGTTCGACTTAAGAATTAAACGCCAACCCTGAAGTGAAAGTTGTCGCATGCCCCTCAGGGTTCAATACACAAAAGGACAACGCATGTCTGAAATGAACGTAGAAGACCCCGCAACGCCGACGGCACAAACCAGTCCAAGTAAAATTCCAACGCCATGGATAGCGCTGAAACTCTGGTTTATTTCACACAAGACGTCGCGTTGGTTATGGCATGCCAGCCAATACCTTAGCCTTTCACTGTTTAACGGATTAAATGGCTGTTGGCGTTTACTCACCGACAACAGTACACACTGCTGTCGTATAGACGCGTACGCGAAACGATTACTGAGCAAACACGCAATGCTCTTAACCTTTTTCAAAGCCCTTGTTATGAATCCAAGCGCAACGGGAGCTATTTTCCCCAGTTCTAAGCGACTCGCGCAAGAGATGGCGTCACATGTTCTACTGGATGATAGTGCGCTCGTCGTGGAATTGGGGTCGGGTACTGGAGTGGTCACCGATGCATTGCTACAAGCAGGCGTCAATCCAAACCAACTTATCCTGGTTGAATACTCCCCTGATTTAGTCCAGAAATTGCGACTGCGCTTTCCCCATGTGCGCATTATTGAAGGCAACGCTGCCCAGTTGGGAACTCTGTTACGTGATGAAAACACGGTGAAAACCATTATTTCTAGCCTACCGTTACGTTCTCTGCCACCATCCACAACACACGCTATTCTCGATCAGATAAAAACCATACTGCCTAGCGGCGGTCGCTATATTCAATTTACCTATAGTCTTAGGCAAAATAAATTGGTTCCCTTTCGCAACCAACAAAAAATAATATCCAAACACATTTGGCGTAATATCCCGCCAGCACGCGTGGACGTATGGACGGTTTGAAAGTAATGTACTAGACTCGTTGGCTGCGATATTAGATGCTATTCAACCTAGATGTGAAAAGCGAAATTTATGGATATCCCACACCTTAATAATCTACTACCTAGGGAACAAGTCTTGACGCAGTTACCCGGCGCTTTCATTTAGGAAAACCTAGACTTGAAGTATCTCGCCGTTAATCTCAGCTTAGCGAAAAACTTTGGCTTTCAACAACTCGTCCGCAAGCAGATGAGATTTCTTTCTTTACATCCAAAGAAGAGATGGTGGGGCTCACCTCTCATGATATTCGCTGTCGCGCCGTAGAATACGCGGAATTTTTTTAATCAACGACAGGGAAACCATCCTCAGCGGCGCAAACTTACATACCATAGACCTGCATGTTTTTGCGGACCAACAATTAAAGATGTTCTTAGGTGAAAGAACCCCGCTAAAAGATAAAAACAAAGTCACCCTTGGCGTGTTATACCATGCGACTTACCCATCAACGTTCGCATCTTGAAGTACGAGCGGTATATACCAGAAATTTTCATTAGGCACGCTACGCGCAAATGCTTATTTGCTATCTTGTCATTTTGTATTACCATTCCCACCACCTTAATCTTTTAACCATGGACAAACTATGCTGATTTATCCCGACATCAATCCCGTGGCCATACACCTTGGCCCTATTAAAATTTTTTGGTATGGCATCATGTACGTACTCGCCTTCGCTATCGCCTGGGGCTTGTTACCGTGGCGGATCCGACAACCCAATAACCCATCGTGGAACATACAACAAGGCAAAGACCTGCTATTTTATGCCGCGTTAGGTGTCGTCGTTGGTGGCCGTGTCGGTTACATGTTGTTTTATGCCTTACCAGATTTGTTGCAACACCCGCTCAATTTATTTAAAACCTGGGAAGGTGGTATGTCATTTCACGGTGGCTTAATCGGTGTCTGTTGCGCCCTGTGGCTATTCCAACGCAAAACCCATCACTCGTTTGTGGCCACCACCGACTTTATTGCACCACTGGTGCCGCTAGGTCTCGCCGCTGGTCGATTGGGCAATTTTATCAACGGTGAATTATGGGGCCGCGCCACTGATGTACCGTGGGCCATGGTGGTGGACGGACTGGTACCACGTCACCCTTCGCAATTGTACGAGCTGATTGGCGAGGGCTTGTTGCTATTTTTGCTGCTGTGGTATTACGCGCGCAAGCCACAACCACCGGGCAAAATAACGGGCCTATTTTTATTGGGCTATGCTACAATTCGCTTTGCTCTCGAATTTGTACGCCAGCCCGACTGGCAACTGGGTTACCTGGCATTTGGCTGGCTCACCATGGGACAACTCTTGTGTGTACCCATGCTGGTGCTGGGCTTGTGGCTGGTATACCGCTCGTACTTCAAGATGTGAATTTTGAGGAGTAAGTCGCGCGGTATATCCTGTTTCTAGACCTACGCAAAATAAATTTTTGCTAGCTCACCCAAGGGTAGAAGAATACTTCAAGATGCAAGAATCGCATTTTGAAGTAGAGTAGATATATGCAAACGGCAATCACCGGTTTAGGAAAAATAATGGAATCGTATTTACGCTACTTACAAGACATACTCGATAACGGAGTCACGAAACCGGATCGCACCGGTACCGGAACCATCAGTGTCTTTAGCCGCGAATTGCGTTTTGATTTACGTCGGGGCTTTCCCTTAGTCACCACCAAAAAAATACACGTAAAAAGTGTTATCCACGAATTATTGTGGTTTTTGCAAGGCAACACCAACACCGCGTACCTGAAACAACAGGGCGTGCGCATCTGGGATGAATGGGCGGATCCTGAGGGTGAACTGGGCCCGATCTACGGCAAACAATGGCGCGCCTGGCCCACCACCGATGGTAGACACATCGATCAAATCAGCGAAGTCATTCAACGCATTCGTACCGAGCCCGATTCGCGACGCCTTATCGTCAGCGCCTGGAACGTAGGCGAATTAGACAACATGGCACTGCCGCCGTGCCATTTACTCTTTCAATTTTACGTGGCTAACCATCAGTTGTCGTGCAAACTCATCCAGCGCTCAGCCGATTCGTTTCTCGGTGTGCCTTTTAATATTGCTTCTTATGCCCTGCTCACCCACATGGTGGCACAACAATGTGATTTGACTGTCGGCGAATTTATTTGGTCGGGCGGTGATTGCCACATTTATCAAAATCATCGCGAACAAGTGGCTCTGCAATTGACACGCACGCCCTACCCGCTACCGCAACTACACATTCGACGTAGGCCAGACTCTATTTTTTCGTATCAATTTGAAGATTTCACCTTGGTAAATTATCAGCACCATCCGGCGATTACCGCAACAGTTGCGGTATGATTGTTTCACTTCACACACTCAGGGAGAGCATCATGAACGAAGAATACAAATCCACTACGGAACAAGATACGACGCAAACTACAGAAAGCCATGCGTCTCACACCCATGACAACGCTACAACGCAAGCACACGCTACGGTGTCCGCCCTACCCAGCGCACAAGAAGCCATTAGCATGGCTAAAAAATTGTTTGCGGATACGAGCAAAAGCATTACTGAAATTTACAAGGATTATAAGAGCAAACGTACATCCGATGGTGATAAGTAAACAACTATCGAACACCGTGTTTTCTTTACGCGATGGGGATTCTTAAGGGGAGAATCGCGATTCTACCCTTAAGCGCCGTTAAGCCCAGTTTTACTGGGTAGGCGTAAAATTAAGAGTAACTATTCAGCACTTTTGCTGCATAGTTACGGCAAACGTACATCCGATGGTGATAAGTAAACAACTATCGAACACCGTGTTTTCTT
>CAZYIF010000001.1:0-125806 GCA_964646995.1 uncultured Gammaproteobacteria bacterium | reverse complement strand
TTCAGCACTTTTGCTGCATAGTTACGGCAAACGTACATCCGATGGTGATAAGTAAGCATTGTCGGTCACAGCCGCCGCGGCGATGGCCTATCGCTGCGGCAACACATCCAATGCTAATGTTCACGCGTCTCACAGAAACGCAATTGCGGCCAACGCTCTTGCATCAATTGTAAATTGACCCGACTCGGTGCCAAATACGTCAGTTGTTCACCGCCGTCGATAGCCAGATTAGCCGACTGTTTATCTTTGAATTGTTGCAGTAGTTGTTTGTCGTCAGCCACCACCCAGCGCGCTAGCTTGATCGCTGTATTATCGTAGCTACATTGCACTTTGTATTCATGCAACAAACGATACGCCACCACATCAAACTGCAATATTCCGATAGCACCAATAATTAATTCACTGCCCAGCAACGGTCTAAACACTTGCACCGCGCCTTCTTCGGCTAATTGTAATAAGCCTTTGTGCAAGGCTTTGGTTTTCAATGGATCACGCAATTGCACCCGTCGAAATAATTCGGGGGCAAAATGCGGCACCCCCACAAACTGTAAAACTTCCGCATCGGTAAAGGTATCGCCTATTTGTATCGTACCGTGATTGTGTAAGCCTAAAATATCGCCCGCATAAGCGACATCGGTTTGTTCACGCTCGCCGGCCATAAACGTCAATGCTTGATTGATGGTGATCTCACGCTGCAAACGCACATGATACATCTTCATGCCACGTTGATACGTGCCAGAACAAATACGTGCAAACGCCACTCTATCGTGGTGTGCTGGGTCCATATTCGCTTGGATTTTAAAGACAAACGCACTGAAATTATTTTCCTCTGCACGCACGTCGCGTTGCTGCGCAATCCGCGGTCTAGGTGACGGCGCATAGTCCACAAAACCGCGTAACAATTCACGTACGCCAAAGTTATTCATCGCCGAGCCGACAAAAACCGGGGTTTGTCGCCCCTGTCGATAAGCCTCCAGAGAAAAAGCGTGACTGGCCCCCTTTACTAATTCTATTTCTTCGCGCAACGCCGCCACACCGGCTACACCTAACACCTGTTCCAACCCCGGATTCGCTAAGCCTATCCACTGCGCCGCATGCTGTACACTGGCATTCTTCCCGGGTTGGTACAGGTATACCGCATCTTCATACAAATGGTAAATCCCTTTGAAATGTTTGCCCATACCAATCGGCCAGGTAATTGGTGCGCACTGTATCTTCAGCACGTCTTCTATCTCATCCAGCAAACTGATGGGTTCACGACAATCGCGATCCAACTTATTGATGAAAGTCATGATCGGCGTGTCACGCAAGCGACAGACTTCCAATAATTTAATGGTGCGCTCTTCCACACCCTTGGCGGCATCGATGACCATCAACGCCGAATCCACCGCGGTGAGGGTACGGTAGGTATCTTCAGAAAAATCAGCGTGGCCTGGCGTATCTAACAAATTAATCACGTGATCCGCAAACTCAAACTGCATCACCGACGTGGTGACCGAAATACCGCGTTGCTTTTCTAACTCCATCCAATCCGACGTGGCATGCCGCGACGCTTTGCGCGCCTTCACAGTTCCGGCTAAATGAATCGCACCACCAAATAATAATAATTTCTCCGTCAATGTCGTCTTACCGGCATCGGGGTGGGAAATGATGGCAAATGTCTTGCGTTTGTGTATCTCTGCTATCGCGTCATCGTTCATGTATACCTCTAGCGAATAAGTTAGGTACTCGCCCATTAGTCATTCTATTATTTTGGTATCTATTCCGCAAAATGCTGAATAGATACCCTTAATTTGACGCTAAAGCCAAGTAGTGGCTTTACGGCATTCTATGGGGAGAATCACGATTCTCCCCCTTGAGAATCCCTCATCGTGTAGAGAAAACAGCTGTTTTACCTTGTAAATGAACAGGATCCTCAAATTTGCTGAATAGTTACTCTTGTAAATGTTCACCCATTCGAGACGACACTGCGTGTCTCCTCAGGGCGAACGGATTAAATGATCAACCCAGGACACTTTTGCATACCCCCTAAACTTCATTCGCTAGAGGTATTAGTTATCTCAAAGTGAGTCGCATGCAACACGCATCTTCGCGACCCGCCGCACTGGGATAATAACCGACGCGCGTAGAGAACGGTGTAAAACCCACACGTTGATACAAGCGCAACGCAGGTTGGTTAGTAGCACGTACTTCTAAATACACGCACTGCACACCGGCGTCACGCCACTGCTGCAGTTGCTGCGCGAGAAGATAATGACCCAAACCCTGCTGCTGCAGCGATGGGTGTATGGCTAGATTCAATAATTCCATCTCATCGACAACACGCCGCGCCAAGCTAAAACCAACGAGTTGTTCCTGCACTAACAATGCGGCATTATGGTAACTCAAACCAAAACAATCACCTAACAAGGTTTGCGACCAAGGGAACGCCTGCGCCGCACACTCTAGCGTATAAACCGCGGCAAGATCCGCTGGCGTTAAAACACGTATTTCACGCATCCATGCTACGCGGCTTGTGCTGTCACTTACTTCAATCACGGCTAGCCGTGCGTGCCTCCATCTTTTTTCTTAGGTGCATACAGATCGGTTATCGTCCCGGTAAACATCTCTGTGGCAGCAGCCACCGTTTCCGATAAGGTTGGATGCGGATGCACCGTCAACGCAATGTCCTCGGCATCACAACCCATCTCAATCGCAAGGCCCACTTCGGCAATTAAATCACCGGCATTAGGACCGGCGATACCAGCGCCGATAACCCGATCGGTTTTGCGATCGAAAATCAACTTAGTCACACCCTCGTCACGTCCCAAACTCAATGACCGGCCGCTCGCCGCCCACGGGAACACCCCCGTGCCATAATCCAAACCCTGCGCCTTGGCTTCCGATTCTTGTATGCCCGTCCACGCAATTTCCGGATCGGTATACGCCACAGAGGGTATGACTTTGGGTTCGAAGAAATGTTTCTTGCCAGCAATCACTTCGGCAGCCACACGACCTTCAGGAATCGCTTTATGTGCCAGCATCGGATTACCCGCTATATCACCAATGGCATAAATATGCGGGACGTTGGTACGCTGTTGTTTGTCGACCGGAATAAAACCACGCGCATCACAGTGCACACCGGCTTTATCCAACGCGAGTCTATCACCGTTCGGGCGACGCCCCACGGCCACGAGGATTTGATCGAAACGTTGTGGTTTATCTGGCGCGTTGGCTCCGGCAAACGTCACCCACAAGCCATCGTCTTTAGCCTCCACGGCAGTAACTTTGGTGCCCAACCAAATCGCCTTGTATTGCTTGCTGACACGCTTATGCAATGGTCGCACGATGTCGGCATCACAACCCGGAATGATCATATCCGCTAATTCAACGACCGTCACTTGCGCACCCAAGGCGTGATACACCGTCGCCATCTCCATACCGATAATACCACCACCGATGATGAGCAATTCACCCTGCGTCTGCGCCAGCGTCAATGCACCGGTAGAATCGATGATGCGTGGATCGGTGGGTATAAACGGCAAGTCCACCACACGCGAGCCAGCCGCAATAATGGCATGCTCAAAGTTCACGAGGGTTTGCTGATCGCCGTGCTGCACCTGCAGTTGTTTGCTCTGCGTGAATGTCGCCACACCTTGCAACACCGTGACTTTACGTTGCTTAGCCAACATCTTTAAACCGCCGGTCAAGCGTTTAACCACGCTGTCTTTCCAGGCACGCAATTTATCTATTTCAAACGTAGGCGCCCCAAAGTGTATGCCATGCTGTTGCATGTACGCGGCTTCATCCACCACCTTGGCCGCATGCAATAATGCCTTAGAAGGAATGCAGCCCACATTCAAACACACACCACCTAGGTTATCGTAACGCTCTATTAATAATACCTGCTTGCCGAGATCCGCCGCACGAAATGCCGCGGTGTACCCGCCCGGACCACTACCGATGACGACTACTTCAGTTTGTATGCTCTCACTCATGTTTGTTTCCTTGTTATCATAATACCAATAAACTTACGTCCGTTAATTGCTGCACTAAGAAATGACTAAAGCGTGCAGCCTCTGCGCCGTCGATGACCCGGTGATCGTAGGATAAAGATAACGGCAACAGTAAACGCGGTACCCAAGCACCGTCCTGATAAACCGGTTTTTGTTGCGCACGTGACACCCCTAAAATAGCCACTTCTGGCCAATTCACAATCGGCGTGAATGCCGTACCACCAATGCCGCCTAAACTAGAAATCGTGAAGCAGCCACCCTGCATCTCCGCCGGTGTCAGCCCCTTGGTGCGTGCCTTAGTACTCAGTTGTGCGAGTTCCTGCGCCAATACCAATACGCTTTTTTGCTGCACGTCACGTACCACCGCCACCACCAAACCATTGGGCGTATCGATGGCCACACCCACGTGAAAATATTTTTTTAAAATCAACTGCTCGCCATTAGGACTCAACGAAGCATTAAATTGCGGGAACGCCTGCAGCCCAGCCACCACCGCTTTCATGATAAATACCAACGGCGTTAACTTAACCCCACTGCGTTCGGCCTCGTGCTTGTGCTGCTGACGAAACGCCTCTAAAGCCGTAATATCCGCTTCGTCAAATTGCGTGACATGCGGAATGGTCACCCAGTTACGGTGCAAATTGCTCGCCGTCAAACGCTTAATTTTATGTAACGGCTGCCATTCAATCTCACCAAATTTAGAAAAATCAATCTGCGGTGTTTCCGCCAACGCCAAACCACTCACCGCGTTGCCACTCTGCACGCGCAGCATGTGTGCTTTCACATAAGCTTGCACGTCACTCTTGCTGATGCGGCCTTTAGCGGCAGACCCTGACACACGCCCCAGATCAACACCCAATTCACGTGCCATACGCCGCACCGAAGGTCCTGCGTAATAAATCCCGCTTGATGCAATGGGGGCAGCAGGCGCTGCAGACACTACCGGCGCAACCATGGGTGTAGGTGCCGACGCAGGGGAATTCACCGCCGTCGCTACCGAAGTTGGCGTAGGTGTGCTGATCTGCAATTGCAAGATAGCCTCACCTTGCTTGATTTTCTGTCCTATGGCCACACTCATTTGTTGCACGGTACCGGCTTGCGGCGCGGGAATATCGATGGTCGCCTTCTCGCCTTCTAACGTTACCAAAGTTTGCTCGGCAGCCACCTGATCGCCTACGGCGACCTCAACCGCTATCACATCCACGGCGGCATTGGTACCGATATCCGGTACCGTCACGGTGATCACGCTGGAGCTAAGTACCGCAACAACAGGCGAGGCAGCATCTGCCTCTGTAGCTAACGTCGTCTGTGTGGCAGACGCTGGCGTAGGCAACACCTCATCATCAAGCAATGTCGCAATCAATGTACCTTCTTCTACTGTATCACCCACGCGCACATGCAACGCATGAATAGTTCCCGCCACCGGTGCGGGAATTTCCATCGCCGCTTTGTCACTCTCTAAGGTGATGAGTGGTTGCTCCGCACTGACTACCGATCCTGGCGCCACAGCAATCTCAATGACTGTCACTTGCGTCGCACCGCCAATATCAGGAACACGAATTTCTTGCATCACATCGCCACCTTCTGTTACACCTGCCATGGATTCGGTTTATCAACGCCAATCGCATAGCGTTGTATCGCCTGGGTTAACACTGCATCGGCTAACTGACCAGCCGCCACTAAACGGGTTAACGCGGTATAAGCAATGTAGTGCGCATCTACTTCAAAAAACTCACGCAAATGTGCGCGTGTATCGCTACGCCCAAAACCATCGGTGCCCAATACCGTATAATCATTCGGCACATACGCACGGATTTGTTCGGCATAAGCGCGAATATAATCGGTAGCGGCTAGCACCGGTGTGGCGTAGGGCGCAAGACACTGCGTCACATACGCCTGTTGCGGGGCAAGCAACGGATGCATGCGGTTATAGCGATCCACCGCAATACCGTCACGCGCCAGTTCGTTAAAACTGGTGACGCTCCATACGTTAGCCACCACCCCAAAATCCTGTTGCAATAACACGACCGCTTGTAACACCTCTTGCAAAATGCTACCCGAGCCTAATAATTGAATCTGTGCCTGTGGCTGTTCCTGCAATAAGTACATGCCTTTAAGAATTCCCGCGGCCGCATTGTCTGGCAGCGCAGGTTGCAAGTAATTTTCATTCATCACCGTAATGTAATAAAACACATTGTCTTGTTGCACATACATACGTTGCAAACCATGATGCAAAATCACCGCGAGTTCATACGCAAAGCTGGGATCATAGCTGATGCAGTTGGGGATCGTGGCAGCTAACACATGACTATGGCCATCTTGATGTTGCAAACCTTCACCCGCCAAGGTGGTACGTCCCGCCACCGCACCTAATAAAAAGCCGCGCGCCTGCATATCACCTGCGGCCCACGCCAGATCGCCCACACGCTGAAAACCAAACATAGAGTAGTAAATATAAAACGGGATCATCGGTAAATCGTTGTTGCTATACGACGTTGCCGCCGCTAACCACGAGCAAAACGCACCGGCTTCGTTGATGCCTTCTTGCAGAATTTGGCCTTTCTTGTCTTCGCGATAATACATGACTTGCTTGGCATCCACCGGTGTATACAACTGTCCGACCGGGGAATAGATGCCTAATTGTCTGAACATGCCTTCCATCCCGAACGTGCGCGATTCGTCCGGCACGATGGGAACAATAATGTCCTTCAAAGCAGGCTCTTTGAGTAAGGCATTCAACGCCCTGACAAACGCCATGGTTGTGGAAATAGCTCGGTCACCCGATCCCTCTAGTAAGGCTTGAAACACTGACAGTGGCGGAATAGCCAATGCATTTGACTGGCAACGCCGCACCGGGAACGCCCCCCCTAAGGCCTGACGCTGCTGTTGTAAAAAGCGTAATTCCGCACTGTCAGCCGGAGGTACATAAAACGCAAGCGCTTCCACATCACTGTCAGCAATCGGTAAACCAAACCGATCACGAAATGCTTTGATTTGCGTCATCGTCATTTTCTTTTGTTGATGCGTGAAGTTCTGCCCTTCGCCCGCTTCACCCATACCAAACCCTTTGATCGTCTTGGCTAAAATCACGGTAGGCTGGCCACGATGCTTAGTCGCAGCCGCATAAGCGGCATAGACCTTCTGTGCGTCTAAACCACCCCGATTGAGTAGCCAGATTTCATCGTCGCTCATGTCTGCAACCATCGCAGCTAACTCAGGGTATTTACCAAAAAAGTGTTCTCGCACGTACGCACCGTCGTGCGCCTTGTAATTTTGGTAATCCCCGTCTAGGGCTTCGTTCATGCGTCTTTCTAACCAACCGTCTTTGT
The DNA here is from genome assembly GCA_964646995.1 of uncultured Gammaproteobacteria bacterium. Classification (GTDB taxonomy): domain Bacteria; phylum Pseudomonadota; class Gammaproteobacteria; order CAZYIF01; family CAZYIF01; genus CAZYIF01. The sequence continues at coordinate 118,482 of CAZYIF010000001.1, read as the reverse complement.
CTTTTGCCAACAACGCATCCCAACGCCGACCCCACACGACTTTAATCACTTGCCAGCCCGCACCACGAAACACGCTTTCTAATTCTTGGATGATTTTACCGTTGCCACGCACGGGGCCATCTAAACGTTGCAGATTACAGTTAACCACCAAAATTAAATTATCTAAACCTTCGCGCGCAGCCACCGTAATAGCACCCAAGGATTCCGGCTCATCCATTTCACCATCGCCACAGAAACACCACACATGACGTGCATCGGTCTGTTGCAAACCCCGGTTGTGTAAATATTTTAAAAACCGCGCTTGATAAATCGCTTGCAATAAACCCAATCCCATAGAAACCGTCGCGAACTGCCAGTAATCTGGCATTAACCACGGATGGGGGTAAGAGGATAAACCACCTTGTTTTATTTCCTGACGAAAGTTTTCTACTTGTTGCACGCTCAAACGTCCCTCTAAGAAAGAACGCGCGTAAATACCCGGTGATGAATGCCCTTGAAAATACACCAAATCACCGCCGTGTTCGCTACTCGGCGCATGGAAAAAATGATTAAACGCGACTTCGTATAAGGTAGCAATAGACGCATACGTTGCGATATGACCGCCCAACTCAGGAAATGTACCCGTGGCTCTGAGTACCATGATCATGGCGTTCCAACGGATGATGGCGCGCAAGCGTCGCGCGATACCACCATCTTCGGGAATTCTCGCTTCGTTCTCGATGGCAATGCTATTGACGTAAGAGGTAGTCAAACCGGGTAAATGCACGCCTTTGCGTGCGGCCGTTGACAGTAATTGCTGTAATAGGTATTGCGCGCGCTGCTCACCGCTTTCACGCAGCACATCCATTAATGCAGCACACCATTCTTGGGTTTCACTGGGATCGTTATCCGCTATGCGCTGCTGATTTTCTACTGTAGCCATTGGTGTTTCCCCTTTTGCCAATGCATCCTAACGACGATGCATGCCTACCACACAACCCGCTATACCCAATGGCTGTTCTATCCTGTATTTGTCGACGCAAACCACCGCAAAATCGACCTGATTTTACCAAGCAAAATCATAAATTTTGAAACTTTGCTGATGCTATACCGCTGCGGTATAGCCAACATTCATCTTGGGATGCTCACTAAAGCAAGCCATCCCACACGCACAGCGGATCGCTGTTTTCACTCACTGTAAGTTGGTCGGGACGACAGGATTTGAACCTGTGACCTCTTGCGCCCCATGCAAGTACGCTACCAAGCTGCGCCACGCCCCGACAAAATAAATCAATCTACACTCATCGCACTTCAAAATGCAAAAATCGCATGTTGAAGTGTTCTCTACGCGATGGGGTTTCCAAAGGGGAGAATCGCGATTATCCCCTTTGGTGACCGTGCACAAATTTACTTTGTGCTGCCGGTCATCTAATAAAGATCTCCGCGGCAAACCGCAGGGGGGTCTTCACATAAGCCATTACCGGCTTACTTAACAACATCGCACTCTCGGTGCAATCCAGGCAAAGTCAGTCACTAGTCGTCCTGAGATGACACCTGTGCAACGACACTCTCTCTGACTTTGGCCTTTAACTTTTGTCCGGCGTGAAATGTCACGACACGCCTCGCACTGATCGCAGCAGCTTGGCCTGTTTTGGGATTTCGTCCAGGGCGCGCATTTTTATCACGCAGCTCAAAATTACCAAATCCCGACAGCTTCACCGGTCTGCCCTGCTCCAGCGCCAGCACAATCTCCTCAAAAAAACTATCAACCAGCTCACTGGCCTCACGCTTGCTCAACCCGACGGCGCCTACCAAATGCTCCATTATATGTGCTTTTGTCAATGCCATCATGCGTCCTCCCTGTCATCTATTACCACGACAAACCGCAAAACACATGAGCTAAGCGAAAAACCAGCCCGTAGCTTACGCCGCAATGGCAGACGGTTGTTTCTCAGCCAATGCCTGCTGTGCGCGCTGTGCTAACGCGGCAAATGCTGGCATATCATGCATGGCCAAATCGGCTAACACTTTGCGATCGATCACCATTTCTGCTAACGCTAGGCCTTGCATAAATCGGCTGTACGACAAGCCATTGATTCTTGCCGCTGCATTAATACGCACAATCCACAACGCACGAAATACGCGTTTCTTCTGCTTGCGATCGCGGTAAGCATATTGCCCCGCTTTGATCACGGCTTGCTTAGCAACGCGGAACAAGCGACTGCGCGCGCCGTAATAGCCCTTGGCTCTCTCTAATACTTTTTTATGTCTGGCGCGGGCAACAACCCCTCTTTTAACCCTAGACATGTTCGACTCTCCTACTTCAATGGGTTACATATCATTCAGCAATCTAGCGACTGCCTTTTCATCACGTGCATCCACTTGGTGCATAGCGCGCAACTGGCGCTTACGCTTGGTGGATTTCTTGCTCAAAATATGGTTGCGAAATGCTTGCCTGTATTTGTAGCCGCCGCTGCCGGTGCGTTTAAAACGCTTGGCGGCTCCGCGGTTAGTTTTTAATTTTGGCATGTTGTGTTTCCTCTTACTTGCCGGTCTTATGACTTTTGACCTTTGGCTACCGTATTGCTACTGCTACCTTTGCTCGGACGCGGTCCCAATACCATCACCACTTGCTTACCTTCCAATTTAGGTTCTTGTTCGATGATAGCCATTTCCTCTACCGCCGCTCTCATCTTATCTAATAACCGCACGCCCAATTCTTGGTGCAGCATCTCACGCCCGCGAAAGCGCAATGTCACTTTGACCTTGTCACCCTGCTTCAAGAAACGCTGTATGCTGCGCAGCTTAACCTGGAAATCACCTTCTTCCGTAACCGGCCGCAGCTTGATCTCTTTCAGATGAGACTGGCGCTGGTGCTTGGTTACCTTTTTACGCCCAAACACAAACTTACCGTAATTCATGATACGGCAAACCGGTGGCTGTACGTTGGGGGATACCTCAACCAAATCCAAACCCGCTGCGCGTGCCCTGCTTAGTGCATCGGCAACAGGAATAACTCCCAGCTGCTGACCCTCGGCATCTACCAATAGAACTTCTGCCGATTGAATGTGTTCGTTTATCCGTATTCTTTTATCCGAGCTAATCTGCTATTCCTCCCACACAAGAACGTCGAGCTATTTCCGTTTGCACGCGCTGTACCAATGCATGCAACGGCATGCTACCCAAATCCACCGATTGCCAAGTACGCACCGACACCGCCTGCCCTTCTACCTCTCTATCGCCAATCACCAATTGATAAGGAACATGGCTCAAAGTGTGTTCGCGGATTTTAAAGCTGATCTTCTCATTTCTCAAGTCAGATTTTGCCCTAATACCCTGTTTTATTAATAAATTTGTAACGTCCTGTACATATTTTGATTGTTTATCGGTAATATTCATCACCACGACCTGTACAGGACTCAACCATAGCGGTAACTTGCCCGCATAATGCTCTAATAAGATACCAATGAAACGTTCCAAGGAACCGAAGATTGCCCTGTGCAACATCACCGGTATGCGCTTGCTGCCATCCTCTGCAATGTATTGCGCTTGTAAACGTTCCGGCATGGAAAAATCGACCTGCATCGTGCCACACTGCCACACCCGGTCTAAGCAATCACGCAACGAAAATTCAATTTTAGGCCCATAGAAAGCGCCTTCACCCGGACTGAGTTCCCACGCTAAGCCCTGTGTATCCAACGCCAGTGCCAATGCTTGCTCGGCTTTATCCCACACAGCGTCTGATCCCACACGCAGCGGCGGACGCGTCGACAATTTGATAATAACGTCAGTAAAGCCAAAGTCTTTGTATACACTAAATAGCACACCGATGAATGTCGCGACTTCTTGCTGGATCTGATCTTCGGTACAGAAAATATGAGCATCATCCTGTGTGAAGTTGCGTGTACGCATCAAGCCGTGCAAAGTGCCTGATGCTTCGTTACGGTGGCAATTACCGAATTCGGCCAAACGCAACGGCAGATCACGGTAACTCTTCAAGCCTTGATTGAAAATCTGTACGTGGCACGGGCAACTCATCGGTTTGATCGCAAATTCACGATTCTCCGACGCTGTGGTAAACATGTCTTTGGCGAATTTTTCCCAGTGTCCCGAACGCTCCCATAAGCTTCTGTCTACCACTTGTGGGGTATGCACTTCTTGATAACAGTGCTGTTGCCATACACCACGCATGTATTGTTCTATGGCCTGATAGATCACCCAGCCATGCGGATGCCAGAAAATCATCCCCGGCCCTTCTTCTTGCGTGTGAAACAACTGCAGCGCCTTGCCTAGTTTACGATGATCGCGTTTTTCGGCTTCGGCGAGTCGTTGTAAATAGAGGTCTAACGCGTCTTGTGTAGGCCAGGCTGTACCGTAAATACGCTGTAACATGGCGTTATTTGCATTGCCGCGCCAGTACGCTCCCGCCAATTTTGTGAGTTTGAACGCGCCCAGTTTACCGGTAGCAGGCACATGCGGACCACGGCATAAATCCGTAAAATCGCCTTGCGTATACAGCGACAAAGGTTCACCGTCGGGAATGTCACCAATAATTTCTACTTTGTAATGCTCCCCCTGCGCAGCAAACCACGCTAACGCTTGCTCGCGCGACAACAGCTTACGCTCAACCGGTAAATTTTGTTTGGCTAGGGCATGCATGCGCGCTTCAATCAGCGCCAAATCAGCCTCACTAAACGGTTCATCATGTGCAAAATCATAATAAAAACCATTTTCTATCACGGGACCTATGGTCACTTGCGCGCGTGGGAACAATTGCTTAACCGCCTGTGCTAAGAGATGGGCGCAGGAATGACGAATAATCGCTAAACTCTCCGCATCACGCTCGGTGAGGATCTGTAGTGCGCCGTCTTGGGTGATCGAATAAGACAAATCAACGCATTGCCCATTGAATTTAGCCGCCAAAGCAGCCTTAGCTAAACCCGCACCGATGTCTGCGGCAATTTGTTGTATCGTGACAGGGGCCGCGTAACTGCGCGAACTGCCATCCGGTAAAGTAACCACTGCCATAAAATTGCACCTTCATCCTACGCATTGTCGCTCTGCGCCCCTTATCACCGTATCTCGGGGGCAAACCTATAGATCACATTGAAAACTACCGCTCCCAGCAGAATGCGCCACCACGCAACAACAGCCACGGCATGGCAGCACCCCGTGCATCATTCCTTACTCTACAGTCTTAAGTCAAGCTACTTGTGCACTAACGAACGCCAAATCACCCGTCCCTCATACGCAGTAGACTTATGTTGGTGGTATCATGCCTTGACGTTTTCTACGCTGCCTGCGCTGATACCAACTTTGCACGATTTGACGCTGCCATATATAGTGCGTAATGACGTAACCCGCTAAACCAACAACGACGGCACACACGAATGTGCCTAATGCCAGGGGCTGCCAAAGCTGCGAAAATTTCTCGCTTAAGTGTGCAATAGAAAACTTCAGCACGAAACTCTGCGGTGGTGCTTGCAAGATCCAAGCGCCTATTTTGTAGGATACGTACAAGATAAACGGCGTAGTGAATGGGTTAGAAATCCAGGTCAAGGCTACCGCAATAGGGATATTTGCACGCACCACGATAGACAAGACAGCCGCCAACAACATTTGCATAGGCAACGGCAGCAGCGCACAAAACAACCCTACCCCCACTGCCCTAGGTACTGTTCTATGGCTTAAATGCCACAGATGACCGCTATAGAGTAATCGACCCAACACGTGCAGCGAACGCTGCGCCGTGAGATGTGATTTATTCGGCAAATAACGACGTAAAAATTGTTTCATCATAGTGTAGTGGTTTCGTGCAAATTATGCTCAAATTTATAAGAGACACTCATCCTAGGAATAGCGACTATGTCAGCCTTGTATTTTCTGCTAGGGATTGTAATCGCAATAGGCTGCGCAACACTACGTAATTTACTGATCGGCGGCAGCTTGCTGCTTATTCTCACCGTAATGTGCTACTTCTTCAGGCGATCGTACAATGGTAAACCGATTCTGTGCCTATGCGCCGGTTATCTCTATTTATCGTGCATAGCTTATCTACAGCTGCACGCGCGCTTACCCGTGGCACTGGAAGGAAAGCCCCTACAATTAATAGGCAAAGTGAGCTCATTGCCGCAAGTTCACGATCAGCAACTGAGTTTTACCTTCGATGTGCAACAGATTCTGTCGGCACAACAAACCACCACGCGAAACCTACGTGTGTTATTGCGTTGGTACGGTGCTTATCCCAACATCCAATTGGATCAACGCTGGTTGTTACCCGTCAAACTCAAACGTCCGCACGCACTGGCCAATCCCCCCGGCGCAACGTATGCGACGCACGCGTTACAACAGCATATTCACGCGATGGGGTACGTCACCGCGACGCCACCCGCCATCTACCTAGGCACCCACTCTTGGGGTTGGGGACATCTGCGTCAAACCTTGCGTGCTCACCTCGACAAGGCCATCGTCCATCCGTCGGTATACGGTCTAATCAACGCCCTCATTCTAGGCGAACAAAGTGCTATTCCAAGCGCGCAATGGACCTTGTTTCGCAACACCGGCACCAGTCACCTGGTGGCTATTTCGGGTTTGCACATCGGTTTGGTTGCGACGACCGTGTTTGCTGCGGTGATCGCGCTATGGCGTTATCTGCCATTCATTACACTGCGGCTTAATGCAGTACGCGTCGCCGCGTTTTGCGCCTTATTCGCGGCATGGTGTTACAGTGGACTAGCCGGATTTTCTATCCCCACGCAACGTGCCGTCGTCATGATCGCGGTGTACATGGGCGGCTTACTCTGCCAACGTCATGTCGCGCCGGGGCAAGCTTTTCGTCTCGCATTATTCGTGGTATTACTCGTTGATCCGTTAGTGGTATTAAACACCGGATTTTGGCTATCATTCGCAGCGGTCGCCTTGCTGATTTATGCGAGCGCTGCACGCCTGCAGCGCCTTGGCAAAGCGCTTACCTTGCTACGCATACAATACGCACTAACACTGGGGTTAGCGCCCTTCACGCTGTATTGGTTCCAACAAATCTCCCTCATTGGTTTCCTCGCCAATTGCATCGCGATCCCATGGATAGGTATGCTGGTCGTTCCGCTGTGCCTGTGTGCTGCATTACTGTCGTTGTGCGCTTGGTCTTTGGCACAACCGTTGTTTGCTGTAACCAGTTGGCTGTTGCAGTATTATTTAGTATTTTTACAGTACCTAAGCCAGTTGCCTGGCGGCGTGTATTACTACAGTATTCAACACCCCGCGTGGTTACTGGTTGCTATTCTAGGCATAGTGCTATGGTTAGCACCCAGCGCCGTCCCCGCGCGGTGGTTAAGTCTGTTATATCTAACCACCGTATTAGGGTTTAGCATTCCCCCCGTACCTAGCGGCGCCGTACGCTTGACCGTATTGGATGTAGGGCAAGGCTTAGCGTGCGTGTTACAAACCCGCCATCACCTCGCCGTCTATGATACCGGACCGCCGCTAGGCCCCAGCGCTGATGCGGGCGGGCGCGTGATCTTACCGTTTATTCGCTATTGGGCCGTACGCAAAATAGATCACTTAATTATCAGTCATCGCGACAACGACCACAGCGGTGGTGCGCAAAGTCTATTGCATGCCTTACCTGTTAGCCTGCTCAGCGCCAGTGCGCCACAACAATTTGCCACGTGGCCAACCCAGCTCTGCGAAGCGGGTGGTCACTGGCGCTGGGATCAGGTAGACTTCGCGTTTTTATATCCTGACCGCAATCGACTCGGGTTAGGTAATAACAGCTCTTGTGTATTGAAAGTAACAGCCGGGGGACAATCCATTTTGCTAAGTGGCGATATAGAAGCAGAAGCCGAACGCACTCTCGTGCGGCAACAACCCGATAAACTCAGCGCCGTGCTGCTGGTGGCGCCGCATCACGGCAGCAAAACCTCCTCTTCAGCACCGTTCGTTGCCGCGGTAAAACCCAAACTAGTGATTTTTGCCACGGGATATAAAAACCGTTTTAGATTTCCCGCAGCAAACATCTTAGCGCGTTATCAAGACGCGGGGGCGTTGCTGTATAACACGGCACAAGACGGCGCCGTCAGCATCACACTACCCAGCAACACCTTACACGTGACGCGTTATCACAGCGACCATCGTCATGTTTGGGATTAAAAAAAAGAGATCATCCGCTTGCGCGGTGAGTTATTGAAACTATAAACACCACTCAGGAGAAAGGACCATGTTCCATCGCATGACGGCAGGTACTACGCGTGACTAAACACGAAATCACAGTTGACAACGGCTTCGCTACCTATAAACGTTTGATGTCGTTTGTGCGCAAACAAGCATTTACCGTTCCCTTGGTATTTGCTGTGTTCGGAGCTATTTTATACGGCGCAGTGGATGCCGCGTTTACTTACATCTTAAAACCATTATTGGATCAAGGTTTTGTCGCTAAAGATCAACAGTTCATCCGCTGGCTACCGCTGTTACTCATTCTGTTATTTGTGCTGCGCGGCATCGGCAACTTTCTTTCTAGCTATTTTATCGCTTGGGTAGGCCGTGGCGTGGTATTAGAATTCAGGCGCTGCATCTTCCAACACTTGTTGCACATGCCCGCATGGCGCTACGATAAAATTCACTCGGCAGAATTACTCTCTAGCGTTGTCTACAATTCAGAGCAAGTGGCTAATGCCAGCACCGATGCATTGATCACGTTATTGCATGCCAGCGCTATGCTGATTGGCTTATGCACGGTCATGTTATTGAGTAGCTGGCAATTGACCTTGATTTATTTATTGATCTTGCCCTTTGTCAGTCTATTAGTACGCAATGCGAGTCGACGCATGCGTCAACTCAATCTATTGGTGCAACACGCCATTGCCCATGTGACCCACGTCACCCAAGAAGCCATAGAAGGCTATAAAGTCATTCGCCTCTTCGCTGCACAAAAGCACGAGCATGATAAATTTTCTCACGCCATTAGCGACAATAAACGCTTGGAAATGAAACTCGTCATCACCCGCGTATTAAGCAGTAGCGCAACCCAATTATTGGTTGCCAGCGCACTGGCTTTCACGATTTATCTCGCCATGTCGCCGCAATCGCTACTGAGCATTTCCGCCGGTAGTTTCACCTCATTGATTGCCGCCATGTTTGCCATGCTCAAACCCATGAAAGATCTCTCCACTGTCAACAGTACCATTCAACGCGGGTTAGCCGGTGCACAAAGTATTTTTTATTTTTTAGATCAACCACAAGAAGACGACCGTGGCACAGTGCAACTGGACCGTGTCCGCGGTGACATCGTGTTTGACAATGTATGCTTTTCCTACCCGCACAGCACCCAAGCTACGCTACATCATGTCAACCTTAACATACGTGCAGGACAGACCATCGCAATCATTGGGCGTTCGGGTAGCGGTAAAACCAGTCTCGCTAATTTATTGCCGCGTTTTTACGAAGTCACGCAAGGTGATATTTATTTAGATGGCCACAACTTACGTGACATTCGTTTGTCGGATTTGCGCCACCAATTTTCATGGGTAGCACAACAAGTCGTGTTGTTTAACGATACCATTGCCAATAACATCGCCTATCCGATGAACACGACTATCACCACGCAACACATAGAAACCGCCGCACGCCAAGCACAAGCCTGGGAATTTATCGAAAAATTACCCTTGGGTTTAGACACGCCCATCGGAGAAAATGGCACGCTACTCTCGGGTGGACAACGGCAACGTATTGCCATTGCCAGAGCCTTACTCAAGAATGCGCCTATCTTATTACTGGACGAAGCCACTTCGGCACTAGACAGTGAAGCAGAGCACCTCATTCAACTCGCGTTGCAACAATTGATGCACCAACGCACCACCTTAGTCATCGCACACCGACTATCAACCATCGAAAATGCAGACTGGATTCTCGTACTCGACAACGGCCATGTGATAGAGCAGGGTACACACCGTGAGTTGCTACAGCAAGGTGGCCACTACGCGCGTGCCCACGCGTTGCAATTTAATGAGGTAAATACCCGTGACACCTTACTGGTCTGAGTTGTGGTATCAAAAAAAATCGATGCTATGCACGCTGCTAATACCCTTGGCGTTGCTATACCGTTGCATCGTGCAAACGCGCTATTACCTCTACAAATATCACTTATTACGCCAAACGCGATTTCCAGTGCCGGTGCTGATCATTGGCAACATCACTGTCGGTGGCACCGGCAAAACACCGCTGGTCATTGCCTTAACCCAACATTTGCAGCAACAAGGCTATCGTGTAGGACTGGTGAGTCGTGGTTATCGCGGTAAGAGCAGTCGACATCCCACCTGGGTCACCGTTAACAGCGACGTCACGCAGGTCGGCGATGAAGCCCTGTTGTTGGCACGCCGTTGCAATGCACCCATGGTTATCGCGCGTGATCGCGTGGCTGCCGTACGCACCTTGTTGGCTACCACGCCGTGCGATGTCATCATCAGCGACGACGGCTTGCAGCATTATGCCTTGGCACGCAACGTAGAAATCGCGGTACTGGATGCACAACGCAGCGTGGGCAATGGCTACTGCTTACCGGCAGGTCCGTTGCGTGAACCCATCAACCGCCTAGCACGCACCGATTTCTGCGTCATCCAAGGCCAAGGCCTGACCCGACCCGGGGCTTATTACATGCAATTGCAACCACAAGCCTGGATCAACCTTCGCACCCAACAACAACGCCCACTCACAGATACATTCACCTCACCCTTACATGCGTATGCTGGCATCGGCAATCCCACGCGTTTTTTTAATCTATTACGCCACTTAGGGTTATCTGTGCACGAACATCGCTTTGCGGATCACCATGCATTTACACCCGCTGATTTTACGGATGCGGCGGGAACGGTGCTGATGACGGAAAAGGATGCGGTAAAATGCGCGGCGTTTGCTAAACCCAATTGGTGGTATCTGCCCGTGACCGCGCAATGCGATGAGGCATTGTTTACAGCGGTGTGCGCACGGTTGTTTCCTTGCAACTAGGAATCTGAGCTATTACAGTTTGGCATATGTCATCCTATGACATGTAATTACGGCATGATGTGGACTGTTGTTTACAAACCAAGCGGGTAAGCAATCTAAGAACTTAAGTCGTCAGGCCTTTGAGGCGCTGCGGTTGCTTATTGAGTGCTTAAACAGTGTGGTCCAGCTCCGGGTAGAGGGTGGGCAAATTACAGTAGTTAAGAGGGAAGAAAGATCAAGACTTGAGGCACTGTCATTTGATAAAAGGCAAGCCTACATATGTTTGTTGTTGGTCGGTTGTAAGTAAAAAATTTAAAATTATAGCGGTCTACTCTGTCGGCGTACATGAGAAAGCACCATACTAACAATGCGTCTTCGCCTCGTAGGGCGCACGTTCATGCACTTCGCGTGGTGGAAGGTGATGCGGTGTATATGATACCCAGAGAGATTGCGAGACAGTATATCGTTTCTCCTGAAAAGCCCAGAAGTAACAACAAAAATATTTCGGCAGAAGCGATTTTTGCCAAACTTGATCGTAAAAGAACTAAGCCGGGGGCGTTACTAAAGCGGCTGCGCTCAAGGGAAAATTTGACACAAGTCGCTTTTGCAAAAAAAATAGGGGTAAGTCAAGCCAATTTATCCAAAATGGAAAATGGAGCACGCAACATTGGCAAAACGGTCGCGATGCGGATTGCTCGTGTTTTCAATATAGATTACAGGACTTTCCTCTAGTATTCCGTCGCATTTTAGCAAGAATTATTGGTAACTATTCAGCATTTTACTGAATAGTTACAATTTTTATATAAATAAAAGATCAAGTGAAGTGAGTTGCCATGCCGCTAGCACAGGGTATATTTATTCCTTCGGCTACAGTGGCATAAACCACTAAACTGCGATAAACTGCCGCCGCAGGATAGCGTGCGCAACAGTCCGAATCGATCATCTTCCTTTTGCATGAATTGATGCCGGATATGCCAAATATCATAGCCTTTTTACAAAACCGGAGTTAAATCAACACGTGTGGAAATCAGAAAAAAATTCTCTTACTAACGCAAGCGCTAATCCTCAAAACCCTACACAAAATAAAAGACAGTGGCTCACCGGTTTGCAACGCGCTGCGGCGCAGCAAGATGCTGGCGCACACACGGCTCTGTTACGCTATCACCTGCACGAACAAATTGATCTGAATCGAGTGTATGAGCTGTGCGAAAGCCGCTGTGCACGCGGCCCTATCGACGCGCAAAGTCATTTTTTATTGGCGCGCATGCTAGACAGCGGCAATCCACGGGGCAAGAATCTCGCTCAAGCGTCGCAGCATTATGCAGCGGCTGTTCACGGCAAACACCCACAAGCCGCGCTATACATGGCAGAAGCCGCAGTCGCACAAGGCAACTACACTGCCACACGACAACACTATGAAACTGCAGCAAACCAACATCCGGATGCACAATTTTACTTGGCACTGATGCTGATCGAGGGCAAAGGCGGAGCGAAAGACTGGCCTAGGGCACTTGCTTTACTCAACACCTTTGTTGCACGCTGTACGCCAAGCTCTGCCGACCACACGACAACAGATACCGTGGAAGATCTATTAGAAAAAGTCCTCTCTCGTCTGAGTAGCAGAGGACGCAACACCCCAAACCAAAAACATACGCTGTATGCCAACGCACACTACCGCTTAGCGGTCATGCATAAACTAGGACAAGGCACACCCGTAAATTACGCGGCAGCAATCACACACTACACAGAAGCCGCTGAATACCAACATAAAGACGCATTATACGAATTGGGTATGCTCTACGAGGAAGGACGAGGTGTCAAACGTAATACGGCGCTGGCTAAAACGTATTATCAGCGCGCGCGAGACGCCGGGCACTCACTCGCCACATTGCGACTGTCTTTATCCTACCAAATACACAGTCTGTTTCGCTTTGCGCTCACCATGCCCAGTGATCAAGAAACACAGCAGCATAGTAAGCAATATCGCTTGAATTGAACTACACCGCGCAACGCTTAGTGTATTTACGACTGACGTAGTCTTCCACGATCTGTTGGAACTCTTGCGCGATATAATCGCCACGCAGCGTCATGGCCTTTTCGCCATCAATAAATACAGGGGCTACCGGCGCTTCACCGGTGCCTGGCAAACTGATCCCGATGTCCGCTTGTTTACTTTCGCCCGGACCATTGACTACACAACCCATCACGGCCAACGTGAGATTTTCTACACCCTCATACTGCTCACGCCATACCGGCATGCGCTCGCGCGTATAGGCGTGAATGCTCGCGGCTAACTCTTGATAATAACTGCTGGTGGTACGCCCACACCCAGGACACGCAGATACCATGGGATTAAACGCACGCAAACCCATCACTTGCAAAATCTCCTGGCACAGCTGCACTTCCTGCGTGCGATCGCCGCCTGGCTCTGGCGTCAATGACGCACGTATGGTATCGCCTATCCCTTGTTGTAACAGCACCGCCAATGCCGTAGCCGTAGCTGTCACACCCTTCATGCCCATGCCGGCTTCGGTCAAGCCCAGATGCAAGGGATAGCTGCAACGCTGCGCTAAGGATTGATACAAGGCAATGAGTTCTTGCACGCCGCTGACTTTGCACGCCAGAATAATGTGATCCGCACCCATGCCTAATTGTTCCGCCAACTGTGCACTATTCAACGCCGAAAGAATCAAGGCTTCACGCATGATCTCTGCGGCAGAAGCCGGTTGCGCGGCCTTTGCATTAGCGTCCATGAGTTGCAACACCACCGATTGATCCAAGCTACCCCAATTCACACCGATACGCACCGGCTTCTGGTAACGCAGTGCCACCTCGATCATCGTCGCAAACTGCTTATCGCGCTTATTGCCAAAACCCACGTTGCCTGGATTAATACGGTATTTCGCTAAAGCTTCGGCACACGCAGGAAACTCGCTCAATAAACGATGGCCATTGTAATGAAAATCACCGATCAACGGCACATGACAATCCATTGCCGCTAACTTATCACGAATCACCGGCACTTGTTGCGCGGCCTCTGGCGTATTGACGGTAATGCGCACCAATTCCGAGCCCGCATCCGCTAGGGCTTTGACTTGCGCTGCCGTCGCATTGGCATCTGCCGTATCCGTATTCGTCATCGATTGAATCACGATGGGCGCGCCACCACCCACGGTGACGGATCCCACGCGCACAGCAATGCTGTGACGTCTCAGTGGCAATACTGCAGTTGAGCTCATCGCTGTATCCTCCTTTGACCCATCACTCGCGCTGCGCTAAAGCGACGTAAGCGCGTGGTTCTGGCCCGGTGTACTCCGCTGAAGGCCGAATCAAGCGATTATTACTGCGCTGTTCGATCACGTGTGCAGCCCATCCAGCGATACGTGCCAAGACAAAAATCGGCGTAAACATCGGTGTAGGAATACCGCAGAAATGATACGCAGAAGCGCTGTAAAAATCCAAATTGGGGAACAGATGTTTGCTGTCCCACATGACCTGCTCGATGCGCTCCGAGACCGGATACAACTGCGTATCACCCACCGTATCCGCCAGACGTCCCGCCCACAGTTTGATGATGTCGGAACGCGGATCCGATACGGTATACACACGGTGGCCAAATCCCATGATTTTTTCTTTATTGGCTAGCTTGGCCAACAAACCCGCTTCAGCTGCATCGGGTGTGGCAAAACGCTCAATCAACGCCATCGCCGCTTCATTGGCACCACCGTGTAACGGTCCACGCAAGGTACCAATCGCCGAGGTAATCGCCGAGTAAAAATCGGCTTCGGTAGCTGCCGTCACACGCGCCGCAAAGGTTGATGCATTGAATTCATGTTCGGCGTACAGAATCAGCGATACGTTGACGACTTGACGACACAATACGTCGGCCGGTTTGCCATGCAGTAGTTCGAGAAAATAACCCGCAATACTCTGCTCCGCACTGTGTGTGCTGATGCGTGCACCTTCTTGATGGTAACGATACCAATAACACAACATGCCAGGAAACGTAGCCAGTAAGCGCGCCGCGATCGCGGTTTGTTGTTGGATATCATCCTCTGGTTCCAAAGTCCCTAAGAAGGAACAACCCGTGCGTAACACATCCATAGGATGCGCTGTTGCCGGTATTTGCTCTAACACCAATTTTAACGCCGCAGGTAATTCACGCAATGCGACCAATTGCTCGGTATACGCTTGCAATTCATGCAGGTTAGGTAATTTGCCGTGAATCAGCAAATAAGCGACTTCTTCAAACGTCGTGTGTTCCGCCAACTCGTCTATCGCATAACCCCGATAGGTTAATCCCTTACCCTGCTTGCCCACCGTACAAATAGCGGTTTCACCTGCACTCACACCCGCTAATCCTTTGGTATTCTGCGTTGACATCCACACTCTCCTCTTATTAAAAAAACGCAACTATTCAGCAAACTAGCCACACGCTGCCGCACCATTCTAACAGTGCATGTAGGATTCGCAACCATTTAAGCGGGCGACACGCCATCCCCACCACCCATGCACAACAATTCTTCAGCAAAATGCCGCAGTGATGTCCCTACTCTAGGTGGCTTCTGAGCACGCTTTTGCAACTTATTCAGCATTTTACTGCATAGTTACCTTTACTATATACTGGGGGCTACTCAATTGATAACGACAGGTATTTCTATGCTAGATTTTCAGGTTCTGACTGATCCACACACGGGTAACCCCACTATACACACCTCAGTGCACGGCAAACCCTTGCTGACGTCACCACAACTCAACAAAGGCACCGCGTTTACCGAACAAGAACGCATAGACTTTGGCTTACTCGGTAAACTCCCCATACGCATAGAAACCTTAGAAGAACAGGTGCAACGTACCTACAAACAATTTTCTGCCTTCAGCACCAAGCTGCAACAACACATCTATTTAACCAGCTTGCAAAATAAAAATGAAGTGTTGTTCTATAGCCTGGTCAGTCGTCACTTAGATGAAATGGTACCCGTGATTTACACGCCCATCGTGGGTAAAGCCGTAAAAGAATTTAATACCGAATTTCGTGATGCACGCGGCCTTTATATCGCTTACCCACAAATAGCTAGCATCGCAAGCATACTGGACAATCGCACGAATCCTGAAATCGATCTGATCGTGGTAACCGATGGCGAGTCGGTGTTAGGCATCGGCGATCAAGGTGTAGGCGGCATGGATATCCCCATTGCTAAATTGATGGTATATACCTTATGCGGCGGCATCAATCCGGCACGCACCTTGCCTATCTTGTTGGATGTCGGCACAAACAACCAAGCCTTACTCGAAAATCCACTGTATTTAGGCTGGCGTCATCCGCGTATTCACGGCAAAGAATACGATGACTTTATCGATCAATTCGTGCAAACCATCAAACAAAAATTCCCTCACGTGTTTTTACACTGGGAAGACTTCGGTCGCGACAATGCGCGACGCAATCTACATCGCTCTTATGCGAGCGTGTGTACCTTCAATGATGACATGCAGGGCACGGGGGTGGTCACCCTAGCGGCTATCATTGCCGCAGTCAAAGCAAATAATTCAACGCTAGCCAAGCAACGCATTATCGTGTTTGGAGCGGGCACGGCAGGCACCGGGATCAGTGATCAAATCCAACAAGTATTGATACGCGAGGGCTTGACAGAAGACGAAGCGCGCCAACGTTTTTGGTTGATCGACAAGGCTGGCTTATTACTAGAAGACATGTTGCATCTGACACCCGAACAACGCGCGTATGCACGCGCACGTAACGAAGTTGCCACCTGGTCCTGCGATCCTGATTACATCAGCTTACTCGATGTAGTAAAGCAGGTGCACCCCACCATATTGATCGGTTGCTCTTCCGTAAAAAATGCCTTCGATCGTACCCTCATTGAAACCATGGCAGCACAAGTGGCACGTCCAATTATTTTGCCGCTGTCTAATCCTACGGATAACGTAGAGGCACAACCTGCCGACATTCTCAACTGGACCCAAGGACGCGCGTTCGTTGCATCCGGTAGCCCCTTTGCTCCCGTACAGATTAATGGGAAAACCTTGCGTATTAGTCAATGCAACAATGCCTTTGTATTCCCCGGTATAGGCTTGGGTATCATTGCCAGCAAAGCCACAAGCCTTACGGAAAACATGCTATGGGCCGCATGTGATGCCTTAGTCAGCTGCTCGCCTATTATGACCGGCACAGAAGAAGCATTACTTCCCACCTTGGGTGCAGCACAAGAAGTCGCACAGAAGATGGCGCTCGCATTGGCGTTACAAGCACAACACGATGGCGTCGCACCGCCGTGCAGTGTAGAAGAAACCGCAGAAGCGATTCAACGCACCGTGTGGCAACCCAAGTATTTGCCTTTTGTACGCAAACACGAGGAATGAAATGCACGGTGCTATTAACATGTGTTCATCCTTCGAGACGACCGCGGGTCTCCTCAAGGCGAACGCGTATTTTTAAAGACGATGCCCTTTGCGACAGCGCTTACGCGCTTCCTCAGGGTGGCGTCTCGAACTAATGGGTGTCATCCCGAGTGTAACGAGGGATCTCGTGCAGGTGACACCACCAGTTTGGGAATATGTCAGCAGCATCCCGAAAAGCCATAATTTTTGTAATTATACCGCTAGTGCTTGATTTGCTTAGCCGTGGTTGCGTCTAAGGTGAAAATAGTCACTGCCTTGTACTTGCTGGCTTCTTGTTCCCAAGGACGCTGATAAGCCCACTCCAGTTGTAATACACGCGGCACCGTGAATGCCTGCGGCGCCAAACGAAAACGCCACTCGTCGTACATCACACCACCTATCTGTGGCCCCTTAGCACGCTCGTAGTGATGTCCTAACACCTGAATCAACGCGTTGGGCGGACTGCGCAAAAACCACTGATAACCCGTGCTGGGTTGACTGGATAAACGTAAGGTAAATTCCGCTTGTTGGCTCTGACGCACAATAGGGCGATCCAAATCAGTCAGCATGACGGCTTGATGCGAAGGATGCGTAGCCGCCCACATCAGAGTAGGAAACAAGTACAACATCCCTAATAGGAATTTTTTCATCTTCGTTTCTCTCCTGCCTACTGCGATTCGTAATCATCCACACCATAGCTGTTGTATTCTACCAAAGATGCGGTATCATAACGGCAATTTACCCGAGGGTAAAGCGCATGCACTGGTTTAACTTACATTCGGCTGTCTCGTTGACCTACAGTTTTTTACTCCTCAGTCTCACGTGGATGTACTTGCCGTATGCTAAACGCGTGCCGCTGTGGCAAGTCAGTGTGCTATTGGCTGTTGGCTTTGCACTCAGTGCTCACCTGATGATGCCCATCGCACTGCTACCCTTGCTCGCACTCAGCGCGCTCATACAACAGCAACAAAATGCGCCGCGTCATCCACTAAGCGGCATCCGCTTACTACTCATCGCACTTATCAGCGTAGGATTGGAACTACACCAATTCCCCGGTTTTCATCCCTACAAAGCCTTAGATCACGTGTTGCTCAGCAGCCACAGCACGGCGTATACCCTACACCTATATGTCGACAAACCCGTCATGGGACTCTTGTTATTGGCTTGGCTGCAACAGCAAAAAATCACCGGCAAATACACCCTCGCGCGCACCATCAACTGCACACTGTACACCACGTTAGGTTTGTTCGTACTACTTGCCAGTGTAGGATTAGCGACGCATTACATAGGCTTTGCACCCAAGTGGCCCGACCAGTTGCCGTTGTGGCTGGGCGCAGCACTACTGAGTGCGATGGCGGAAGAAGCCTTGTTTCGTGGTTTAATACAAGGCAAACTCAGTGCTTTGTGTGCTTATATACGCCTAGACACGCGTTTCGCTATCCTTGGCAGTGCGTTGCTGTTTGGTTTGCGCCATTACTATGCGGGTACACTCTACATGCTATTCGCTGTCGTCGCCGGTATCGCTTACGGTTGGGTGTATCACCGAACCAAACGCATCACGGCCAGCATCAGCACGCATGTGTTGTTTAACCTGTGTCATCTATTAGTGTTTACGTACCCGGCACTGCAAGTGCTACCCACCCCCACATGACCATTCCCTACTTGCTACATACACCCTTACCCAGCGCCAACGATACCCGCATCTTATGGCAAAATTTACCGGGAGATAGCCTAGCCTTAGCCTTGGCAGAAGCCGCACAGCAATGCCAACGCTTACTCGTGGTGATCACGGCCGATCATCTGTTGGCGCATCAACTGCACGCCAGCCTGCAATTTTTCCTTGCGTCCGCACCGGACATACCGCTGCTACACTTTCCGGATTGGGAAACCTTACCCTACGATTGTTTTTCACCACACCAAGATATTATTTCACAACGCCTAGCCTGCTTAGCGCGCTTGCCACAACAACAACGTGGTATTTTGCTGATTGGCATTAATACCTTGATGCAACGCCTAGCCCCCAGACAACACATCGCCGCACACAGTTTGCATCTAACCTGCGGCCAAACCTTAGCAGTAGAACCATTTCGCCAACAATTACAGACCACCGGCTATCGCTGCGTGCAACAGGTGCTAGAACACGGTGAATTTGCACTGCGCGGATCGATCTTAGATATTTATCCGATGGGCAGCACACTACCGTATCGTATCGATTGGTGTGATGATGAGATAGACAGCATACGTACGTTTGATCCCGATAATCAACGTTCGATTGATACCATCGCTGATATCGCACTACTACCCGCGCAAGAATTTCCGCTCAATGACGCGGGCATCAGCCTGTTTCGTCAACAGTGGCGTGCCACCTTTGATGGCAACCCCAGCCAATGCCCGATTTACCAACAAGTCAGTCAAGGCCATAAAATACCAGGCATTGAATATTACTTGCCGTTGTTTTTTCCGCACACGTCAACGCTGCTGGACTATTTACCCGCAGATAGCATCCTGGTTCGCACCGATCAAATCAATCACGCTGCAGAGCAGTTTTGGCAACACATCCAACACCGTCATGAACAACTACGGCATGATTACCAACGTCCTTTGCTCCCCCCTATGCAACTGTTTATTCCCACGCAGGACATATTTGCAGGCATGCAACCTTGGCAGCAAATCCACTACACAGCGGAGACCAAAGTCGACGGCAAATCACCTGCGTTTCCTTGTGCGCCTATCCCCACGGTGCAAAGCAATAATAAACAAGAGCAGCCCTTTGCTGCACTGCAACAATTTATCGCACAATACCCCGGTCGTTTGTTGTTTTGCAGCGAAAGTACCGGACGTCGTGAAGCCCTGTTGGAACTCTTGCAGACGATTCCTCTGGCGGTTAAACCCTGTGCCAGCTGGCAGGCTTTCCTCACGGAAGAAACGGCTATCGGCATTACCGTGGCAGATATACAACACGGCTTTCGCATCACGGACTATCCGCTGAATGTAATTGCAGAAAATCAATTATTCGCACAATACACGCGCCCCCAGCGCCAGCACAAAAACACGCTACACGATCCGCAGGCCATCGTACGTGATTTATTGGAATTGCATATTGGCGCACCGGTAGTACATTTAGAACACGGCATAGGTCGTTACTTGGGTTTACAGAACCTAACCATCGGTGATCACAGCGCAGAATTTATCGCATTGGCCTACGCTAACGATGATAAAGTTTACGTGCCTGTCACCTCATTGCATCTCATTAGCCGTTACAGCGGCGCAGATGCTGGGCACGTCACTTTACACCAATTGGGTAACAAACAATGGGGCATTGCCAAACGCAAGGCAGCGGAAAAAATTCGCGATGTGGCCGCAGAGCTCTTAGCATTGTATGCCAAACGCGCCGCCAAACCCGGTGTTGCTTTCCCACCGCTAGATGCCGCCTATCACCGCTTTGCACATGGCTTTAGTTTCACTGAAACACCCGATCAAGCGCGTGCGATCAGTGCTGTGCTAACCGATATGCACAGCACCAAAACCATGGATCGCCTGGTGTGTGGCGACGTGGGATTCGGTAAAACCGAAGTGGCGATGCGTGCCGCCTTTGTTGCCGCATACGCGGGGAAACAAGTCGCTATCTTCGTCCCGACTACACTGTTGGCGCAACAACATTACGAAACATTCAGCGATCGTTTTGCCGATTGGCCGATCAAAGTAGAAATGCTGTCACGTTTTAGATCCAGCAAACAACAACAACTCATTCAGCAACAATTAGCACAGGGACTGATCGACATCATCATCGGCACGCATTCATTACTCAGCAAAAGTCTGCACTTCAAGGCGTTGGGCTTGTTGATTGTAGACGAAGAACACCGCTTCGGGGTGAATCATAAAGAACGTATCCGCACCCTATGTGAAAATATTGATACACTAACCTTGACGGCCACACCTATCCCACGCACGCTGCACATGGCTATTTCTGGGATACGTGATCTTTCCATTATTGCTACGCCACCCGAAAAACGTCTGGCGATTAAAACCTTTGTGCAAGTACGCAACCACGCCACGATACGCGAAGCGATTTTGCGTGAAATCATGCGCGGTGGGCAAGTGTATTTCTTACACAATGCCGTCACCAGTATTCCACGCATCGCCAGCGAATTACAGCAACTCATGCCAGAAATTCGTCTGGCCGTGGCTCACGGCCAAATGCCAGAACGTGAATTAGAGCGTATCATGCACGACTTCTATCACCAGCGCTTTAACGTATTACTGTGTACCACCATCATCGAATCCGGTATTGATGTACCCAATGCGAATACCATCATCGTTGATCAAGCAGAACATTTTGGATTGGCCCAGTTGCATCAAATACGCGGTCGTGTAGGCCGTTCACACCATCAAGCTTACGCCTATCTGTTTACCAATCACGATAAAACACTGACGCCGGACGCACAAAAACGTCTGGAAGCACTCGCCGCACAGGAAGACTTAGGCACTGGCTTTACCCTCGCCACACAAGATTTAGAAATTCGCGGTGCGGGTGAACTATTAGGTGAACAGCAAAGCGGACACATGCATGCGATCGGTTTTAGCTTGTACATGGAATTGTTACAACGTGCCATTGACGCATTAAACGCCGGTGAACAACCGGATCTGGATGCCCCCTTGATCAGCGACGCAGAAATCAATCTGCAAATTCCCGCCTTCATCCCGGACACCTACGTCAACGATATCGCCACCCGTTTAACTTTATATAAGCGCATTGCCAACGCCCAAGATAGCGAACAACTCGCCGCGCTCAAAGTAGAATTCATCGATCGCTTTGGACTATTGCCTGAGATGACGCAACATTTATTTGCGATCACTGCACTCAAGTTACAAGCCAAACCGTTGAACATACGTAAAATTGATGCCAATTCCCACGGCGGCCGTATTGAATTTCATGCCAAACCCAATGTCGATCCACTGACTATCATCAACCTCATTCAACAACAACCACAACACTACAAACTCGATGGTCCCGATAAGTTGCGTTTCTTCTTTGCGACGTCCGAACCACAACAGCGGATCAAAACCATTGCCGCTATATTGCAGGTGTTAACACTGGGGCTATAACGATATCATCGTTCACAACTAGGCGCTGCAGCACCTCATTCATGCGCTAACGGTATAGCCGCATCATCTAAATCAATCTGCGCATGCGGCACCCACCATTTCCCCAAGCAACCGACGGTAGCCAAACCTGCCATCAACAGCGCGAAATCCGTCACACTGTTGGATGCACACAAGCGCACGAGATAGCACGCCAACAGGGCAAACAGATTGAGCATCAAAGAAAAAATCGCCACACGTATACCCATGGGTTCCACACACGCCGCAATGGCCAAGCGATTAAAAAGCGGAAAGCTCAAACCAGTACCGAAGGAAAACACCAAAAACCCAATGAAAAACCCCAAGAAATGATCGGACATGCAATAACTCAACAGCACCGCCAGTAACCCACCACCCAGCATGAGACTCAACACCGCATGCATCACATAGCGCAATGGAATCACACTGCAATACCGCACCGCCAGCGTACCCAAAATATAACTGCTAAATAACCACACTTGATAAATACCAAATTGCAGCGGTGTTTTATGTAAAAAGTTAACCACTAAAAATGGTCCTTCAGCCAACCACGCAATAAATACCGCAATAAACAGTGAAGCAGCCACGGTGTTGATCATAAAGCTACGATTGCACAAGACACCCAGGTGATCCCGCCACAACTGCCGCACACTCAACGGGACTAGCGGTTGGGGTCGTGTCTCCGGCATGATGTACCATAAACACCACCACAACACGGCACCGCATAACGCCAAGCCATAAAAAATCATGCGCCACGAGGTAAACAGCAACACCACCCCACCGAGTAAAGGGCCAAATGCCGGCGCTAATACCACCACACCCGTCATCCACGCCAACGTATTGATGGCTTGACGGTGGTTAAACAATTCGTGAATAACCGCATACCCTACCGCTAAAGAAGCAATGGCCACGCCTTGCAAAAAACGACCGCACAGCAACACCGGAAAAACCGTTGCACTGGCACATAACACCGTGCCCAATACGAAGACCATGCCGCCACCGAGCAACACCGGCCTACGTCCGAAACGATCGGACAACGGTCCCAACACTAACTGCGCTGTCACCGCGCCATAAAACCAAGCCGCTAACACATACTGCGCTTGCACATCATTTATTTGAAAGGTTTGCCACAAGGTAGGCAACGCAGGCAAATACATATCATTGGCCAAATAAATAACCGCCTCATAACAAACTAAAATCAGGGGGAAATACACACTTATCGCTTTGTTCATACTATCGATTCCTGCATTGGCCTAGCGTACGGGCCTACTTATTCGCTGAAAGTACCTGGCGTAAACGCTGTGATTTGTCCGCATCGAGCAAAGCGGCACGCTGAGCTAAATCAACCGCCACGCCACCTAAGACGCGATACAGATCGGCTAAGCCACTGTCATGTTGGATTAATGCCTGTAGTTGCTGTACCACCAAGCGCTCATCACCCCGTGCAATGGGGCCCGTCAACGCCAGCGCCGTGCCCTCACTGAGACTGCGCTCAACCACGGGCGTAGTCAATCCACGCAACAATCCCAACGCTTCATCGGGTTCAAACCCCAATTGTTGTAGCAACAGCGTGGCACTGTCTAACAACGCCACCACATAATTGCTACCCAACACCACCGCCGCATGATACAGCAGTTTATGCTCAGCCGTAATGGCTCGACACTGTAGGCCGACTGCTGTCAACAAGTCAATTAACCGCGTACACGCGCTCGCATCACCCTCTAAGGTGCAGTAAGCACCCGCGAGTTCCTGCACGGCTTGGGCAGGAATGGCAAAACTCAAGGCCGGATGCACACTGACGCCACGCGCCCCTTGCTCTAGCAAGGGCTGTAACACGCGTGCCGGTAATGCCCCACTGCAATGAAACACAATCGCATGAGCAGGTAACGTGTGTTGTTGCGCCAGTTGCTGCGCAACCGCCGCGATGTGATCATCAGACACCGTTAACATGTATAAATCAGCCGGCGTTAATTCGGCATAATGCTCGACAACCTGACCTTGCCCAATGAATTGTTGCGCCGCATAACCACGTGCACTGTCACGCGCAAAGATATTGCCGATCTGTACAGCCGCACTGCGGGCTAGACAGTACGCTAAGGTCTGACCGACTTTGCCGGCACCGATCACATGTAGTGTCATCTTATGCATATACCGCTCGTACTTCAAAATGCGAATTCAAATTAATTGTTTGCACGGTATATTGTTTTTATGACCGGCACAAAGTAAATTTGTGCACGGTCACCAAAGGATCGATACGCGATTCTCCCCTTTGGAAACCCCATCGCGTAGAGAACACTTCAAAATGCAAAAAGCGCATGTTGAAGTGTAATGGGTATAATTATACCTGACTAAACACCTGCTCTCAGCATTAGAGCGCAATATTATCTAACAAACGTGTCTTGCCTAAATACACCGCGGCCAATAAGCGCAGCGACTCGTCACCCGCCACGGGCACTTGCAAGTCGGCACTACGCCGAATCGCCACATAGTCCGTTAAGAAGCCCGCTTGTGTCAACTGCTGCTTAGCCGTCTCTTCCAGATCCGCATAGGACGCACTGCCCACGCGCGCGCGCGTTGACTGCAGTATGTGATACAACGCAGGCGCAGCTTGACGCTGCGCCTTATCTAAATACTGATTGCGCGAACTCATCGCCAAGCCATCCGACTCACGCACAATAGGCGCACCCAACACAGTGATGGGGAAATTTAAATCCGCCACCATTTGTTGGATCAACACCAACTGCTGATAATCTTTTTCACCAAATACGGTCACATCAGGCTGCACAATGTTAAATAATTTCGTGACTACCGTTGCCACCCCGCGGAAAAAATGCGGGCGCGACACGCCGCACAATAGCGTAGACAAGACTACATTATCCACTACGGTCGCAGCGGCCACAGGATACATCACGCTGGCATCCGGAGAAAAAACCGCAGCTACACCCACCGTTTTTAGCTGCGCACAATCCTGCTGCCAGGTGCGTGGGT
This sequence comes from uncultured Gammaproteobacteria bacterium, assembly GCA_964646995.1. Taxonomy (GTDB): domain Bacteria; phylum Pseudomonadota; class Gammaproteobacteria; order CAZYIF01; family CAZYIF01; genus CAZYIF01. The sequence continues at coordinate 93,021 of CAZYIF010000001.1, read as the reverse complement.
ATTGTGCGTAATCTTCATGCGGTGCAAATTGCAGGGGATTCACAAAAATACTCACAATGACTTTATCTGCAACGGCTTGGGCTTGCGTCACCAACGACAAATGCCCTCGGTGCAAATTACCCATCGTCGCTACCAACGCAATGCGTAAACCCTGTTGGCGCCACGCGGCGATTTGCGCGCGCAGCGGCGCGATCTCTGTGTACTGTTGCATAGTCATTTAGTTCCTAGATATATCAGGTACAGCACCCTAATCAAAAATCAGAATGCCGACGACGCAGTGACAACTGCGTCGGATGATACGCCATCAACTATTATTTGTATAGCGCGGTTCAACGCATTGGGGTTGGGGTTGAACTTGGGCGTTGCCCTGAGTGTGAACTTGACGTTTGGTCTTGCTCAGATTTGGTTTGTTGACTCTGCCCGGGTGATGGTGTCGGTGTAGCATAAGAGCGGAGTGCCATATCGCCATTGCCTTGCGTTATTTGCGCATCGACTTGCGTTATTTTCTCATTGATTTGTGTGGCCTTACCATTAACCGTTTGTAACGCAGTCGTATTCGCTTGCAATGCCGTATTCGCTGTCTGCAATTTTCCGGCAAACTGAGTCTGCTTTATGCCACTGCCTGCCACCACGTCTACCAACTCACGCGTCACTTGCTCTACCTTAGCCTTAGAATCAGCTTGATTAGCAGGCAATAGGCCGTCTTTCTCCAAATTTTGTTTCACGCGCTCCTGCAAGCCTTTATCTTCTGCCAACTCCGCTTTCGCTTTCGCATATGCCTCTTCACCGTTCTTCCACGCTTCCTCTAATTTTTGTAAGGCGCCTTGCGGTATCAATTTTACTAAACCTTGGGCTTGTGCGATCTGTTTCTCTGCTGCAATCGGTCCTTCTGGTTTTGCAGGCGTAGTGAGTACACGCGCCATGATGCCAACGACGGCTATATCGCGCGCTTGCAAATTGTCTTGCATCCCTTGTTGCAGTTGCTTGATCCTCTCCTGAATAGGTTTCCGTTCTTGTTCCAGTTGTTGTTTTTGATCATTCAATTTCTGACGTTGTTCCATTAACCGCTGCAATTCCTCCTGCAGTTTATCTAACTGCTTTTTTGCGTCGTCGTCTGTGCGCGACGCGCCAGGTCTAGGCGCATCGGGTGCGTACATCGGACTCCGTTCCGCATGTTCTGGTCTGCCAATTCTGTCTTGTAGTTGCTGCAAGGCGCGCTCTGTTTGATGTAACTGCTGGCTGATTTGTTCAAACGCCGCGTTACTCTCTATAGTCAACGCAATGCTTTGACGCAATATGCTGTTATTCGGGTTACTGGGATCATTGCGCACCGCATCAAGCAACGGGTCACGAAAATTCAAACTCAACGCAGCAGCAGTGTAAGTAGATGACAAGGTAGGTGACTCTGACATAGCAAACGTCCTAGGTTTCTTCAGGCAATTACGTTAAAGTATAGCCTGATTTTGTAACGCAACAGGTTTTAATCTCCTATGCTCACTGATCTTGCCCCCTTACAGGCGTTTTTGCCCTGCGCAACCCCAGCGCAGTGGGTTGAATCCGCGGTCAAACAAATACCCCTGTTACTGCTGGATCACGCCCATTGTGAGAAAAAAGCGGCGGCTAATGCACTCAGCATGATCCACTGCTACCCAGAACGACCGCCGCTATTACGCGCCATGTCACAGCTGGCACGCGAGGAAATACTGCATTTCGAGCAAGTCTTGCGTCTGCTGCACACGCGCCACATACCCTATCGCGCACTGTCTGCCGGACGCTATGGCATGGGTTTGAAGCAGTGGGCCCGCAAACAAGAACCGCAACGTTTACTGGATTTACTCCTGATTGGCGCACTCATAGAAGCACGCTCATGCGAACGCTTTGCGTGCTTGGTTCCCGCACTGGATAATACGCTAGCGACTTTTTACCGTCGCTTGGTGGCGGCGGAAGCCCGCCATTTCCAAACCTACCTAGATCTCGCCTCCACCATTGCCAGCGCCACAGAAATCGCCGAGCGCCACGCTTTTTTTGCCACAATTGAGCAGCAACTCATCTTATCGCCCGATCCTTTGTTGCGTTTTCACAGCGGCATCCCTAGCACAGCGGCCACTAATCATTCACAGTTATGCACAGTAAAATAAATAGCCGCCTCAATTTAGTTGATGGAACGCTTGACAATCATTTTATGCCGCACAAAAAACAGTAACACGTTGATTTTAAAATACTTTTATTTAAGGCCTAAAAAACAATCATTTTAACAGGAAGGCAGTAAAATCACCGGCTAGCACAGGGTTTAGCGTTAATTTCCACAGAGTTATCCACAGAAAACGTGGATAACTAAACACCCCGTTGTATGAAATAACAACCATTATGGCTAACCCATTAAAAAACAGACTGTTTTTTGCAATAGCAAGCGGATACCTTGTTTATTCTTAAGTCAAAAACCAGCATCAAGCGGGCGGACAAACCAATACACACGCCCGCCGATACTAGCGTGCTGGCTTGTATTTATGCAGTTATAATGCGGTACGGTTCAAAATCGTCCACTAAACGCCGATCCCCGCCAGTATATGCCAAGGATCTGTAACCATTATTTACCTTGGTACATGCCGACAAACGCTGTGAATGCCTCGGCGTGCGTTTGCAAAAAATCGCGCGTGCCGCTGTCCTGTAACTCGCCGTTTGCATCGAATAAGCCATATGCTTGGCCGATCATCACCTCGGGCGTATTTAACCAGTGAATATTCAGAAATACACCGACTTGCCTTAAGTGGTACTGCGCACGCGCCGTACCCAACTTACCCGGCGTGGCCCCGATGATCGCACACGGCTTGCCGTATAACGGCTGCGGCGTGCAACGGGATAACCAATCAATCGTATTTTTTAACACACCCGGGATCGAGTAGTTGTACTCTGGCAGAAAAAACACGACACCCTCCGCTGCGGCCACTTGTTGGGCTAAGGCGGTGACTGCGGCAGGCATCCCTTGCTCTTGCACATCTTGGTTATACAAAGGGATCTCCGCGATAGGCGCTTCCTCTATATCAAAGTGCACTGCGGCTAATTGTTTATACGCATTAAAGACCCTGCGATTACACGATTGTTTGCGCAGGCTACCAATCAAACCTATTATCTTCATCGTCTCTACTCCTTATCGAATGGATGATTCCTACTCTCACGCTAAAAGAAACTGTGTTCTGCGGCGGGGAATTGCTTCGCCTTAACCTGCGCCACGTAAGCCATCACCGCCGCGCGTATGCCACCCGTTTGTTCGGCCAAAAAGTCTTTGGCCAAACGCAGTTTGTTGGGCGAAAGGCCTAGGGCATCATAGCTCACTAACACTTGTCCGTCACACTCTACACCCGCGCCAATGCCAATCGTTGGGATCGTCAAAGCACAGCTGATCTCCGTTGCCAAGCCAGCCGGCACACACTCCAACACCAACAGGCTCGCACCCGCGTGTTGCAACGCCAACGCATCCTCGTAAATTTGCTGCGCTTGCTTTGCGTCGCGGCCTTGCACGCGATGTCCACCGAGTTTATGCACCGACTGCGGTGTCAAACCCAAATGTCCACACACGGGAATACCACGTTCGCTTAACTGCGCCACCGTATCCAACAACCAAGCCCCCCCTTCTAGCTTGACCATCGCCGCGCCCGCTTGCATTAAGCGTGCGGCATTCGTCAACGCCTGCGTAAGGTTGCTGTATGTCATAAACGGCATATCAGCGATCAGCAACGCGCCGCGATTACCCGCCGCAACACAGCGCACGTGGTACAGTATGTCATCCATACTGACAGCAACCGTTGTCCTCTGCCCATGAATAGCAGAACCCAACGAATCACCCACCAACAGCACATCCACACCGGCTTCACTCAACAATTGGGCAAAGCTAGCATCATATGCGGTTAACATGGTGATTTTCTCCCCCTTTTCCTTCATACTCTGGCACTGAAGAACGGTTATCGTCGACATGGCAATCTTTCCTCTACTAGGGTTACGACAAACAACGCACACCATACCTAAAATGACGCCATGAAGCACGCACAAAAAACCGTTTATTCCGATAAATCCTGGCTTAACGCTTGCGTTGCCTTACTCGCCGGCGCGGGATTAGCTTTGGCGTTTGCACCCTTTCAGCTATCGCTGTTGGCAAGCTTAAGCCCCATGGTCTTGCTGTACTTATGCTTGCGCACGTCACCTAAACGGGCCTTGCTCTACGGTTGGTTGTTTGGTTTAGGTTTATTTGGTGTAGGCGTGTCGTGGGTATATATCAGCATTCACTATTACGGCAATACCCCCGCCCCACTCGCCGCCTTATTTAGCGGATTTTTTATCGCGTTTTTAGCGCTGTTTCCTGCATTACAAACCTATCTCTACGTGCGTTTTTTTCGCCATAATCACGTCGCTAGTGTACTGGGCTTCCCCTGTCTGTGGGTGTTAAGCGAATACCTACGCAGTACCGTCTTGACAGGTTTCCCCTGGTTGCTGCTCGGATACAGTCAACAGCACACCCCGCTGGGTGGCTTCATCCCGGTGCTGGGCGACCATGGTTTGAGTTTTATTGTGGTCTTAAGTGCAGCGCTGTTACTGCACGCCTTACAGCATCGTCCCTACCGTTACCTACTACTAGCACTGCTCGCAAGCCTGTGGTGGTGTGGTTGGTTGTTGGCAAAAATAACATGGACCCACGCCACGGGCCGCCCCCTGCAAGTCAGCTTACTGCAAGGTAATATCGCGCAAGAACTCAAATGGAATCCACAACAACTCAACAACACCGTAGCTACATATCGACAGCTAACCTCTCAACATTGGGACAGTGATCTCATCGTCTGGCCGGAATCAGCGTTGCCTATTCCACTGTACGATGCCCGCACGTTCATACAACGCTTAAGTCGCGACGCACAACGCCACCACAGTGCTCTCTTGCTCGGCAGCATAGATTACGCCAATATGGCACAAACACGCTATTACACGGGGTTACTCGCCCTGGGAACAGCCCAAGGTTATTATCGTAAACGTCACCTCGTCCCGTTTGGTGAATACGTCCCGTTAGAAAAATGGCTGCGAGGGATGATCCAATTCCTGGATATCCCAATGTCTAACTTCATCCCAGGTCCCACACAACAACCCCTCTTGCGCCTACACGACGTAGCCATCGCCGCGGCCGTCTGCTACGAAGTCGCTTACGCGGATACGCTATGGCAAAACCTACCCACCGCACAGCTGTTGGTAACGGTGAGTAACGATGCCTGGTTCCAAGATTCGTTTGCACTGGCGCAACACGTACAAATCGCACAATTTCGTGCGCGTCAAGCAGGACGCTATCTATTGTTTAGTACTAACGATGGCATCACTGCCATCATCAATCCGCAAGGTCAAATTCAAGACAGGCTGCCCATACATCAACGCGCTGTACTCACCGCCAAGGTTTACCCCATGCAAGGTGCTACGCCCTGGACTCACATTGGCAACACCCTCTCGTTAGCGCTCATCGCCTGTTTGACTGCGCTGCTGCTACTTACTAAACGCCGCCCATCGGAGGAGTTGCCGCCATAAGCAGGCCGGTGTATGCTGGGCGACCTTGTCTGTAACAAAGATTACAAAATAATGGAAGAAAAATACACTCCCGCAACGGTTGAAGCAGAAGCGCAGGGCTTTTGGGAAAGCCAAGAATCATTTAAGGCTGCGGAAGATCTGCATAGAGAAAAATTCTTTTGTCTGGCAATGCTACCTTACCCCAGTGGCCATTTGCACATGGGCCACGTCCGCAACTACACCTTAGGCGACGTCATCGCACGTTACCAATTGTTACAGGGTAAAAACGTACTACACCCCATGGGTTGGGATGCGTTTGGCTTGCCGGCGGAAAATGCGGCGCTCAAGCACGGGGTTGCACCAGCCAAGTGGACCTATGAAAACATAGCGCACATGCGCCGGCAATTACAGCGCCTGGGTTTCTCTTATGACTGGTCACGCGAGATCACCACCTGCGATCCGGATTACTACCGTTGGGAACAGTGGCTATTTATCCAGCTCTATGAAAGAGGCTTGGTCTACCGGAAAAATGCCGTGGTGAACTGGGATCCCGTGGATAAGACGGTACTCGCCAATGAACAAGTCATTAATGGTCGTGGTTGGCGTTCTGATGCACTCGTAGAGCGCCGCGAAATGCCACAATGGTTTTTCAAAATCACCCAATACGCCGATGAGTTGCTCACTGATCTGGACAGACTCACGGATTGGCCGGAAAAAGTGAAAACCATGCAGCGTCATTGGATAGGCCGTTCTGAAGGACTCACCATTCGCTTTCCCGTTAACGGCCAAGATACGATATTGGAAATTTTCACGACACGACCAGACACCTTTCTCGGCGTCACCTATGTCGCAATCGCAGCGCAACACCCGTTGGCGCTGCAAGCAGCGCAACAGGATACCAACATTGCTGCCTTTATCGCTGCGTGCCGCCACGTACCGGTTGCGGAAGAGGCCATGGCAACTCTGGAAAAACGCGGCATAGCCACGCCTTTCCACGTCACGCACCCACTCACCGGTGCCACATTACCGGTGTGGATCGCCAACTTTGTATTAATGGAATACGGCAGCGGTGCCGTCATGGCGGTGCCCGCCCACGATCAACGCGACTATGAATTTGCCAAGCAATACCGCTTGCCGATCAAACAAGTCGTGGTACCCCATGACAACAACAGTACCTGGGATTTAAGCGAAAATGCTTATACGGGAGAAGGACCGCTGATTAATTCAGGGGTATTCAACGGATTGAATTTTGCAGACGCCTGCACCGCCATCACCAAGGCACTCATTGCCAAAGGCTGTGCCGAGCAACGCGTCAATTATCGTCTACGCGATTGGGGTATCTCCAGACAACGTTATTGGGGCGCACCCATCCCTATCATCTATTGCGATGATTGCGGCACCGTCCCCGCCAATTTAGCCGATCTGCCCATCATACTGCCTGAAAACATCCATTTCACCGGCTCCGGTGATTTGCTCCGCTCTCTACCGGAGTTTTATCACACCACCTGCCCGCGCTGCGGCAAAGCCGCCACCCGCGAAACCGACACGTTTGATACCTTCGTGGAATCTTCCTGGTATTACGCGCGTTATGCTTGCGCCAACCAGCAGAAAAAAATGCTAGATGATCGCGCTAACTATTGGACGCCGGTCGATCAATACATTGGCGGAGTAGAACACGCAGTCATGCATTTACTCTATGCACGCTTTTTCCATAAAGTATTGCGCGATTTGGAATTTTTCAATTGCGATGAACCCTTCACCCGCCTGCTCACGCAAGGCATGGTGCTCAACAACGGCAGTAAAATGTCTAAATCCGTTGGCAACACAGTTGATCCGCAAGCCTTAATCGAAAAATACGGTGCTGACACGGTGCGTCTCTTCATTATTTTTGCCGCACCACCCGAACAATCGCTGGAATGGTCAGACAGCGGCGTAGAGGGCGCCTATCGTTTTTTAAAACGCTTATGGAACTTTGCCTACAAAGAACAAATGGATCTGGTTGCGACCAATCATGCTTGCCTACACCATAGCATCGAAAAAATTAATTGGGCAGAGGCGCCCGCTAGTGCCAATGATTACCGTCGGCAAATTCACAGTATTTTACGTCAAGCAAAATACGACTACGAGCGTTTACAATTCAATACCGTCGTCTCTGCGTGCATGAAGCTACTGAATTTGCTGATTAAAATAGCAGAAGATAGCGCCGATTTTACGCACACGGTGCGCTCACACCTCATTCACAGTGGCATGCAGATTTTACTGTGTTTACTCAATCCGATAACCCCACACATCGTACATAACCTGTGGCGCGTACTCGCCTACGGTGACAACATACTGTCAGCCAAATTTCCTAAATTAGCCACGGATGTACTCAAATGTGAAACGGTCGAATTGGTCGTACAAATCAACGGTAAACGCCGTGGCCAAATCACGGTACCCCATGAGGCCAGTGGCACAGCGCAACAAATAGAAGCACTGCTCATCCACGATGAAAAGATCCAGCAATGGTTGAATCACCAACCGATTAAGCGCTGCATTGTGGTACCTGGCAAATTAGTGAATTTGGTTGTTGATGCGTAGCATGTACCCAATGCCCACGCGACAGCGCGCTTGCCAACTCCTGTGCTGGTTACTGCTTACAGCGACAATCAGTGGCTGCGGATTTCATTTGCGTGGCCAACAAATGTGGCCACCGACCTTGCAACCCGTATACCTAGATAGCACTACACCTTACGCTACTGTCGTCAAACAATTACGCGCCTTGTTAATCAATCAAGGTGTACAACTACGCGATGACCCAAGCCAAGCGGCCGTACATCTGCAATTGCTCACGCAGTCTTTCAATAAACAAGCGATCAGCATCAATGCGCAGACCTCAGCGCGGCAAATCATATTAACCTATACCCTCAGCTATAAGTTGACTGATGCAAATGATCGCGAATTATTGCCCGAACAAAGAATCGTGATGTCACAAAGCAATACGGAAAGCGACAATCAGTTAGTGAGCACGCAAAGTCAAACTGAGATGCTAAAAAATAATTTGCAACAACGTGCGCTACAGGCACTGATCACACAAATTGTTATTCAGTCTGCACAGTTTCACGCTGCATCATGAAACTGCGTCTAGAACAACTACACTATCAACTACAACGCAAGCTAGCGCCAATTTATTTAGTCGCCACCGACGAACTATTACTGCAACAAGAAGCCGTCACAGCGATCCGTACCCAAGCGCAACAACAAGGCTATCTGGATGCCCTCTCTATCGACCGCGATGGTAAAGTAGCATGGCAAGACTTACTCTCCATTGCGCAAAGCCATTCGCTATTTGGGCATAAACAACTGCTATTATTGCATATCGCCGACGGCAAGCCTGCACAGGCCGGCGCACAAGCACTGCAACGTTATACGGAACAATTGCCCAGCGATAAATTATTACTGATTACTACCCCGAGATTAGATAGCGCCGCACAAAAAAGTCGGTGGTTCAGTCGCATCGACGCGGTAGGCAATACGCTGGTGCTATGGCCCATCGCCCCCCACGAATTACCCCAGTGGATAACGCGACGTTTAGCCACACAAGGCTTAACCACCGACAGCGAAGGTCTTGAGCTATTGATCGCACGCACCGAAGGTAACTTATTGGCTGCCGCACAAGAAATAGAAAAACTCGCGTTACTGTATACGCAAGGCCAAATCAGTGCGACCGACATCGCCAACGCTGTCACCGACAATGCACATTTTAGTATTTTTGCGCTCATCGATGCGTGCTTACTCGGCGATGCGGAACGCTGTCAACACATCCTGCACCACTTACGCGCTGCAGGCGAGCCTAACGTGTTGGTCTTGTGGGCCGTGTGTCGTTGTTTGCGTCAACTCATACAACTCACTCACACCGCCCAAACCACGCATGAATTGACAGCTGCTATGCGCAAACAAGGCATTTGGCAACAGCAACAATCGCTATACCAACGCGTGCTCGCCACCCAGCCTGTCACCCATTGGTATGAGTTATTGCGCTATGCTGCATACATCGATCGCGTGTGTAAGGGTGCGGCTAGCGGCAACCCATGGGACTTGTTATTGCAACTCTGCCTTGCTTTCAGCACGCAAGCCACGCTCTTAACACTAGGACCCAGACGATGACAGATACCCGCCCCATAGGCTTGTTAGGTGGCACCTTTGATCCCGTGCACATGGCGCACCTACGCACCGCACTGGAGGTATACGAAACCCTAGATCTGGCCGAAGTACGCTTGATTCCCTGCAAAACTCCGGTGTACACGCCACCCGTGAATAAAACCACCACGGTGGCCTCCTCTGACGATCGGCTTGCCATGTTGCGACTGGCGATTGCCGATGCCACCATGCTACGCATAGATCCCCGTGAATTACTCCGCGATACGCCATCCTATACCCTGGAAACACTGCAAAGCATACGCAGCGAACACCCGCATACACCGTTGTGTTTCATCATGGGTAGCGACACATTTCTTACCTTACCCAGCTGGCACCGCTGGACAGAAATCTTGGACTATACCCATATCGTACTCGTTAATCGCCCGACGGCTGACTTACCGCACGACGGCACCTTGGGGGAATTATTAGCCGCACACAGTACCTACGATCCACATGTCGTACAGCAAAAATTGGCGGGAACGGTCTTCGTTCACCACATGACGCCACTCGCTATCTCCTCGCAGGCTATTCGTCAACAAATAAGGCATGGGCATAGCCCACAGTTCTTACTACCCGAGACCGTCTTATGCTATATTAGAGCCCAGCGTTTATATCGATAATGCACCGCCCGATCAGGAGAATAGATAAGTTGACACCCACATCTCAATTGGAAGCACTCGTGCTCCACGCCTTAGACGAATTAAAAGCCCGCGATGTTCACGTGTTGGATGTACGCGCCCTCACCTGCATCACCGACACCATGATCATCTGCAGCGGCACGTCCAGGCGCCACGTCGCAGCCATTGCGGATAACGTCATGCAACAGGCCAAGCAACACCACTTTCCCGTGCTAGGTCACGAAGGCAAAGACAGCAGCGAATGGGTGCTCGTGGATCTCAACTCCATACTGGTACACGTCATGCAACCCGCCATTCGTGAACTGTACGATTTAGAAAAGCTGTGGGGCCACACGCCCAAAAGCCTGGCCGCACTGGGGTGAATAGGCCTCTAGCGAATGAATTTTAGGGGTGATGCTAAAATAGAGGTATACGAGTGAGTATACAATTAATTGCGGTAGGCCAACGCATGCCAAGCTGGGTGACTAGCGCGTACGCCGATTATTCTAAACGTCTCCCTAAAGAACTCAAACCGCAGCTACTAGAGTTGCCACTGGGTAAACGCAGTCAACAAACGCCACCCGACAAAGCCATACAACGCGAAGGCGAGACGATGCTCGCAGCTATCCCCGCACAAAGCTATGTGATTGCATTAGACATACCCGGCAAGGCTTACACGACCGCACAACTTGCCACCCAACTGACTGCTTGGCAACAGTACGCTAAGCCGTTGGTCTTGCTGATAGGCGGACCCGATGGCTTAGCGCCTGCGTGTTTAGCGCGAGCAAACAGCACCTGGTCGCTATCACCCTTAACCTTGCCTCATCCCCTAGTCCGCATCATCGTGATAGAACAACTCTACCGCGCCTGGAGCATACTCCAACATCACCCTTATCACCGCGCTTAAGCAAAGCCGCACACAATGCGCTTTACCTCCAATTAAAGCTTCTCTGCACTGAGTCGATAACTTGCATATCGTCCTTAGCAGAGAACCCATTGTCATGCCGCCAATTAATTTAGATACCAAAGAGTTAACCCAACAATTCATCGCACAAATCAAAAATGGCAAGCACAGCGCGTTGCTCTTCCAACTGGAACGCACCTTTCATGCCTTGATGGATATTGATTACCGGGAATTAAGTACCAGCGAGTATGAGGCACTGAACCTAGGCGACAGGCTTCCCACCGGCAAAGCCGTATTACGCCAAGTGGTAACACCGGGAGAACTCACGCCTGGATTGTCGCCCGCGCAACGCAGCACCAAACTCAACGTGGTGCTCGCCATGGAACGCACACTACAAACCTACCGTGGCATTGATTTTTTATTGCAACAAATGGCAGGGGATGCCAATACGGCCAGTCAATCGCTATTAAGCGGCTTGTACCAAGAAACCGTGCACAATTTGATGGACGTGTGGAATCCAAAAACAGCAGAAGGTGGTAATGAGGAAACAATGCTGGAAGCACAGCAACAAGCGGTCAAAAATATCGAAGCGCAGTTCAACGGTAAGTTGCTAAATTTCCTGCAATCCAGAGGTCTCACCGAAGGCTGTGAAGACAAGAAAGACTATCAAAATTTATTACTGCGCTTACGTTTCAGTGCAGGGCTACTCGACTCCGTGCCGACAAGCATCACCCAACAAGGTATCACCACCGCAGCAGGGGACACCACCACACTCTACGACGTCGCCCACCCACTCACGCGCAAAACGGAAGAACAGAAGCAATCGCTACATCACCGCCATGAACAACTAGCCGGTAACTTGACGAATAAACCCACGGCGTTTACTGCCATAGAATTAGCCTTTCGTGATCTCGCTTTAGATGACACGCGTGCTTTGCCCGCGCAAGCGCGTAAAACTGATCCCTACGGTTTGAAGAATGGTTATTTACGTCATATACGCCTGGTAAAACCCGATAGCACTCAGACCGATAGATATTTCATGCGTGCAGCCACCCTGGTTTACGTCGGCAAAGAAAAAGAAGTCAGCGAAGGACTCACGGCTCAAGCCAAACAAAACTTAATGCAAAGTGAGATGAATGCACAATACATCTTGCAAACGACAGAACCTAAACAAGCACATCCTATCGTGCTGACCACCAGCACCGGCGTACTCGATATAAATCATGAAAGCACCATGTATAAACATACCGTGGCTGCCGCAGGCGACGATCACAACTACAGCTCTCTGCCACAAAATGAATTAGGTGCACTGCAAAGCGCAGAATACGATACAACAAAAGTTAATACGACTGTCGCAGATTTTTTGGGCGATAGGGATCAAATGTCACATCGTTCTAGTGCATCAGTCATCTCAGCAGCCGTTGCGTTTACTTTTTCGTTAGTGGATATTAACGGCAAAGAGATTGCACTCATCATGTGCGCCAGCGGCCAGGATCGCAGCGGAAACACCGATGAACTGACCTGCGAAATCATCCTGCATGAAGACATGCCCGAACTCAGCAAAGAACAAATCCAAGCGATTCGCGCACACGCGTGGACCCAAGCCTATTTGGCCACGGCTTATGCGCCCGGTTCTCCCGGACAAAAAACAAAATCTAACCCCAACCAATCCCTGTTACCCAGCGCGAAGGTAATGGATGATGAACTCGAACAAGCGTCTTTTCAAAATTTCAGCCTCCACACTGAAACCAATAAAAAGGCCAAATTCGACGCCACACAAACGGAGGTTATTTATACCGATGAGGCGTTTCGAAGGGACGCCTTAGCTACGTTTGTAAAAACCACCGCAGAACGCTTACACACGCAAGCACTCAGCCAGCATTTGGCAACCTTAACCAATACATACCACGCCAATTTTGACACCATTAAATCCCAACGAGTAGCACAGTTGCAAGAGATGCTAACGCAACGAGCAAGCCACCCTGCTGCAAAATTGACGTTAGGATTGTTTTCCAGTAAAAACGAAAAAAGCACGTGGCTCTTGCAACAACACGTCACCAAGTTAGAAGAAGTCACCGACCCCACGCAATTTCTAAAACTAGAGCTACAACTGTTATCTAAACTATTAGAGGCTTCCGCCAGTAAAAACGGTGGCTCACTCAATGACAGCATTGATTTTTTGCGCTTTAATGAATTAGCCGCCATGGCGGGCCGCAATCCACAACAGCGCGCGATGATTTTACAAGAGTTTTTAACTCTGGCTGAATCTTCGTTTGGCGTGCAACGCACAGAGTCATCTGATATAACCACCAGTAGTGCATCAGGTCGCACAGACACCAGCTTCACCGACAGCGATGTCACATCCAGCGACAGCGAGACAACAAGCACACGTTGGCAAGCCGAACTAATAAAATTTATACGCGAAAATAAAGATAAAGCGGTGAGGGACCACGATGGTTTGCTGGACGTGGGACGTTTGCTCTCTAATTACGGCACCGACTCACAACACATTGAACGTTATTTTCAGCCCGCATTGCTCGCATTGTTTGAGCAACATCCGGCAAAACAAGCATCACCCGCATTACGGCAACGTCTCGAACAACACGCGTCCTGCTTTGCCCTAGACATGCCTCCCGGCTACCTGGATAAGATCAGTAAAGAATTGGGACCCGAAGGTACTGCCTTTTTCCAGCGCTGTGAGACGTGGAACATGTCATTTTTACAAGCCGTCAGTGGGCACTTAGCCACGGTATTACCCCAAATAAAAGCCGAGTTAAATGCTAGCGATATAGGTGATATGAATGATCATCAACTGCAAGCAGAATTGACACTGGCATTTTCCTTAGCCATGGCGCCCACCGTTGCTATTGCACAAGCACAAGAAAACACGGACCAACTCAGTGCTACCGTGGCAGCCAACACCATGCTAGGCACATTGGCGCAGAGTCTCGTCACACAGCGCGGCGCCATGCAGCAGGAAGCCTTTGCCCTCGCTAAAAACTTTATGACGCCCCTAGAAAACTTGCATGATCAAAACATAGTGGAATATAGCACAGCATTCTTGAATAGCGTACGTAACTCACAGGAATTGATCGGCGAAGCACTCTTTCAAGACAATGGCGTAGCCGAAATCCATGCGAAGATCGATGCATTCGTCGCAAACTTTGCGCAAGAGTCGGTACCGCAACACCTTAAAAACCACGTGACACAACAAGCAGAACAACTCAAACAACAACTCGTTATGCTGCGCGAACAAGGACTATGCGAAAACCCCACACTACCCGTAAACGAACGTATTAGTCACCTTCAGTTAAAACAACAACAAGAGCAGGAACGTCATCACAGCTTGCCCGCGCAAGCAGAACGCCTGGTGGCACGTTATGTATTAGCAAGCCCAGAGGCGTTTGCAACACGCCGTGCCGAACGCATCGCGGAGCTTGACTCCATGGTCTTCAACCGTAACCTAAGCATAACTGCTACCTTTGGTTTAAGTCTATTCACGCAAAATCAAACTGCCAGCCAGCTCTTGCACAAGCACGCTGAAGCAATAAAAAGGATCACCGACCCCATGACGTTTCTTCACGCCGAATTAAAATTATTAGACAGTTTGCTGACAGCCTCTACCAGTCAAAAAGGCGCTTCGTTGGAAAGCAGTATTGCCTTCCTCAAACTCGGTGCGCTTGGTGAAAACACAACACCAGGAGAAGTAGCAGCAAGAACCCAGCAGTTGCGTACATTCCTTAGCGAAGCTATACCCCAGGTGAAAGCGAGGCTACCGGCACCACCCACGGACACATCGGAGCAGACACGACGTACCCTCTCATGATATATACCCGTTACAGTTCAAAATGTAATTTTTGCATTTTGCACTGTTATTCTCGTGATGAGGTTTCCCAAGGGGAGAATCGCGTATCGATCCTTGGGTGACCGTGCACACCTACTTTGTGTAGGTCTAAAAACAGGATATACCGCGTGACTTACCCATCAACATTCGCATCTTGAAGTACGAGCGGTATATATACCGATTACACCATTTCTGTGACTTATTCAGCAATATGTTAAATAGTCACCCGTCATTTAATAAAACCTTAAGGTTAATCTCATAACATAAAAAAAGAATAAAAATAAAAAGAATATGTTTAGGTGAAAGTTCAGATAGAAATAGCGATCTGAATAACGGACATTAGACACAAGACAAGGCTAAAGGATTCTATAAAGTCACCTGAGAATTCAGGAAATTACCCCTGATTCCGTAAGGAAAGTCTAAGCCAATAAGCAAATTTCTTTAAGACGATTTATGTTAGATCGGCTAAGAAAGATGTTGGATAAAAGACTTACCCAAATCTTTCTTCCTGTATAATCTCGGGGAGAAAAAGATGAAAACCGCAAAAGAAATTAATGTAGGAATTAACGCCAAAATAACCAACGCCGACACAGTCACTCGCGACATTGCACAACGTGTAAAAAAATTAAAATCCATGCATGCATTATGCCTGCAAAAAGCAATTGAAATAGAAGCCATACAAAGCAGCATAAATACTGCGGAATTGCAGATCGAATTACGCTACCTTCCTTTAACTGGAAAATCTGCAGATAGCATTGACAGCGCCATCTTAAGCCTAGATACCCAATCACTTGGCGCAGAATTATCAAAGAAAAAAGCTGCTTTGCTTGCACAAAAAGAACTCGATGAAATGCTGGAAGAAATAGATGCCGAAGCAATCGAATTAGAGGAATTTATACAGAACACCAACATCCCAGGACCTCTGGATTTACAGCCCCTTGAAGAATACAGCAAGGAACACAAAAGAAATGTCCTCAAGTTCATAAAATATAGTGCGTTTATCCTTTTGCTAGGTGCGATCATCTATTTCGCCCCGAGCGTAACAGCGTTAGTTTTGATTGTTGGCGCAGTTTGCTTTTTAGCAAATAAAATTTATCAACGCTTGCATAATGCCACCTCTTTTGCCATGAACACTATTAGAGACGCTGCCATATCTGCTTACGATTACTTCAGACAATCTGTGCGAAACGGATTTAATAGATTAACGTCTTTTCAAGTTCAGTCGCAAAGCGGTGATCTTTCGCAAACTACCAAGACGTTTTTACAAGACCACAAGCTACCAGTGCTGCACAGCCCTCCCTTATTAGGTATTGCCAGCACCTCGCAACAAACAGGCATCATTGATTATTTCAAAGGAAATCCCTACTGTGAAATAATGCCAGTTGATCCCACAAAAAGTGTATTGGCGATACGCAAGCTTCACCGCACAACATGGCAGCATTATGACAACGCAGATGCGCTTGAGTTTCTCGACAAGGTTGAAAAAGAAATTGTGCGAGCAAACATCTGTCTGTTGAATCCTGCAGATAAAAAGCTGTATCAAATAATCCAAAATTACCTAAATCAATTACGCACACTTGCTGTAAATCTCAAAAGTGAGCATGATGATGAAAGTAAAACACGGATGATTACGCTACACCTTGCATTAGCGCAAACATTCAATACCGCGCCCGAACTACGGGCCTTAGCGTTTACACATTATCCGGGATTAATTATAGAGCTCGACATGCTCTGCGGGATAAACACGCTACAACTGCATGAGCTTGAAAGAAAAAGAGAGGTATGGCATAAAGCATTCGAGGAATTTTCAGCAAATATGTCAACAGAACAACGTACGGCCACGCAAGAAGAGCGCACGATGCTCTCTGAACTGTACGAGAAAAGTCGTTATAACCTCTCCCTTTTTGATAGCCAGCAAAATATTCGCTTTCGCTTACATGCGTTACTTTCTCTCCTTCTGCCAAGAGCAAAGTTAAACGCCATTGAAAATGGCACCCTCGCTAAGCAAGTCAAATCGGGGATGTGCGCTTTGCAAACACCACTTGAAAAGTGGCAACAATCTTACATGGAGTTACCGGAAAGCAGTTTACTTACTGAAAGTATATTGCAGGACCTTATCAGCCGTACAATCAGTCCTGATGTCCCTGCAAAATTGCGGAATCACTGGGCTAAGCTACAAAACGCATTATCTAACATTGCAGACAATGCGGGAATATGTCACGACCTTCGCTTAGCTAAAATGTTGTCATTACTCAATGCTTATGCGTACATAAATCGCGAGCATAAAGCATTTAGCTTAATGCTTTTGCCTATCATACTTAAGTACAAGCACTTGTTTGATAAAAGCGTAACTGCGTTATCTACCTCATCCATTAACAGCCTCGTCGAAACATACGCACACCTGGACCTCACGGACCATATCTGGGACGCGCATCACCCACTTATACAGCGCATGCAACAGTCTTTATCACAAAATGGCAATGATTGCCTGACATTATCTGAAACGACAGATGCGGAGAGAAAATATGACTTTTACAAACGTTTTCAACACGCATCTTTTGCATCTTTTTCTTTAGAAAAAGATATTAAAGTATTACAAAATAATAATAAAAAATTGGCTTATCACATAAAACAAAATGCGGCGATTATTTTATCTCAACTAAATAAATCCCGCGAAGAAACATCCGATCTCCAATGGCTCTGCCTCAAGTTTAAAAATTTATTTAACAGTGCGTCACATAAGAAAGAAACCAACGGCGCAGCAAAACAAGTCCAGACTTATAATGATCTTATGCTTTTAATGCAAAGGCCCAGAGAGCTTCGAGATATCTTCGACAAAATAATGCAAAAGTCGGAAGTAGAAAAAACCGATTTGATCCAGCTAGAGGCGAAAGTACGCGGATTTATTCATCGCATTCATCTTTTAAGAGAGAACTTCATCGAGAACCTCATGCCAGGAAAAGCGCTATTAGATTTTAAAGCCACATTAGAATTATTTGCGGATGGCCTCGTGAAAATGAGCGAAAATTTTGAAGACAATGAAAGAATAAACAAAGAAGTGTTATCTGGGCAATTTCAATGTTTTTTACAAAATTATGCTGGCTTCATCAGTGCCATTGAATCTACAGAAATAGCAAAACTGCGAAACGACAACTTTGATGCTATCTTATTGATATCCAACTTGTTCGGTTCTATGCAAGAAACTTCTTTGCCATCATGTTATCACGAAGTGCAGATGGCAATTGCGTCTTTGCTCGATCCAGACACACATCAAGCAGACAATGTTAAACGTCTTTATCTACAATTAACTGCCATCATGACTCCGCCACAATCACGCGGACTCATGGTCACTGCAGCAGAAGCCAGCCCTGTGCTAGCAAATGCCGCAGACTACGCTAATGCATTATTACATTGCGCAGAAATAGAAAAGAGATTGTTTCGCTTAGAAAGATTACTCAATAGCGCAACAAACCAAGATTCATTTTTAAGTGACGAAGAAAAATGTAAATTCAAAGCGATATCTGATGAAATAAAAGGACTTATTCATTCGATTCAAGATCAAATGCAAGATCTCCTTAGCTCAGAAAGTGGCAGCATAAATCTAGAAGACAAAGCAAAGGACATTGAAAATTTGCAAGAAAAAATAGGCCATCTACAAACTAAACTTCAGAAATTAGCCGAGGAAATATCACCATCCCAAGCCGCCCCTGTTGAACAATTGCTGAATAACCGCGATACGTCGACAAGTGCACACTCAAGCCCTCGCTTTTTTCAAATCCCCCATCACAAAGAGCGTGCAGGTGGTCCCCTACTGCGAGCAGCAAGTCGACTCTTCCCCGCTACGAGACACGGAGAGTTCGAAGACCAAAGTCGAGTAGCAAGGCGTAACGAGTGCTGAAAATCTTTATGCCGGCGTAAAGTCAATTGAGAGCCGGTACGAAGAGTGTGCGAAGTACACGGAGTGCCAGTGACGAGGACGGCGGCAAAGATAGAGTCGTCGCGACCCGCGAACGGCGCTAAGGGGGCACGACGGCCGAAGCGCATACGGAGCGGCGCGACACACTTCAGGTTGATTATCTTCAGAGCGCCTGTTGCACATGCCACAGGCGCACAAGCGACTCAGTAGCGGAGAGCGACGCGCTTATTGCTTCTATACCCGTGGCGAATGATATACCCATTACACTTCAACATGGGCTTTTTGCATTTTGCAGTGTTCGCTACGTGACGGGGGTTCCAAAGGGGAAAATCGCGTATCGATCCTTTGGTGGCCGTGCACACATACTTTGTATAGGCCTAGAAACAAGATATACCACTTGATTTACCCATCAAAGTTTGCATCTTGAAGTGCTAGCGGCAGAGCAAACACCGTCTTCTCTTAATATTTCCTTAAGCTAATGCTCTTATACTGGGAAACAGCAAAAGTAACCCAAAAAACTTGGCTAATCGACATGAACGTTATGTTAAAACTGCTGCCCCATCCGCTACCCCATGCTTGGAACAACCCTAGTTTGATGAAGATCATAGGTCATCTGACCGCCGTAAGTTTGAGTATCACAGGTCTCGTGTTACTGTTACAACGCGCCTATTGCTGTGCCGATGGTGCCACCTTAGCAGGCTGTGCGGTGTTTGGCATAAGCCTAATCTTACACTATGTCTGTTGTGCGAGTTCCAGCCTGTTTCCTCAATACATCCTCACTCGACGCCACACTATCCCCTTAGAAACCGTGACCATCTATATCCTCATTGCCGGCACATTTACTCCCTTTGCCCTCACCCCACTCAGTCCAATACCGCATGCCTTGTTGTGTTTAGCGCTATGGACTATCGCTGGTGCAGGACTGCTGCACGCGTGGCTATGGCAACAACACACGGAATGGATGGCCACACCGTTGCAACTGTTATTGGGTTGGGTAGGCTTAATCATCATCGGCCCACTTGTCAGCGCCTTACCGATGACCAGCTTGTTGTGGTTACTCGCTGGCAGCATCGTTTATGCGCTGGCTGCCTTGCTGTTCAGTTACAATCAACAACCCTATGCGCGCCTGGGTTGGCATACCTTTATCTTCATTGGTAGCAGCTGCCACTACCTGGTCGTATTTTATTATCTCGCTGCACCAACCTATTATATGGCCACACTAAAAACCAGTGATTTGCCCTTTTATCTTGGCTCCCACATGTTATGATACGCAGCTGAAAAGCAAGCTTATCATGCAGGGTTATTATGATGACGTTCACGCTGCAACACGCAGCAAAAATTGTTGCAGGCATCACCGAACAGCCAAGCTGCGTCTACGAGGGAGTAAACGTGGACAGCCGTCACGTACAGCCCGGCGAATTGTTTGTTGCGATCCCGGGTAAGCAGACCGATGGCCATCACTTTTTAGCAATGGCAGCCGCCCGTGGCGCCAGCGCGGCACTGGTCGAAACCACCGTTGCCGATGCACCATTACCCACGTTACAGGTCCAGAACACCGTCACTGCACTAGGTCAACTGGCTACGGCCTGGCGACAACGCTTTACGCTTCCCGTACTGGCCGTCACCGGTAGCAACGGTAAAACCACTACACGCACGATGATCGCACACATACTGCAAACTGCCAGTTCGCCCTCTGCCGTACTCTCGCCTACGGCCAACTTCAACACCTTAGTCGGCTTACCACTCACGCTAGCCAGCTTAAACGCACAACACCGCTTTGCCGTGATCGAAATGGGCATGAATCAATTCGGTGAAATCGCAACGCTCACGCGTTGCAGTCAACCGAGCGTCGGCATCGTCACCAATGCCGGACCAGCCCATCTGAAAAATTTGGGCAACGTCGCCAGCGTGGCCATAGCCAAAGGCGAGTTATTTGCAAACTTGGCCGACGATGCCTGCTGCATTGTCAATGCCGACGATCCCTTTGCGGCCACCTGGCTCACCCAATTGGGACAACGTCATCACCTTACTTTCGCCTTCGATAATCCGCACGCTGACGTTTACGCAACAGACTACACAGGATCCGCTATGCACAGCGACTTCACCTTACATCATCAACACCACCAACGGGCCATACACCTACCTCTACCGGGCAAACACAATGTGTATAATGCCCTAGCTGCAGCGAGCGCTTGCTTAGCCATAGACATTCCGTTGACAACCATACAACACGCGTTGCAACACATGCCCACGGTTAAACAACGCTTGCAACACCACATCAGCGCACAGGGAGCCTATATCCTAGACGACACTTACAATGCCAATCCAGCATCGGTCAGCGCCGGTTTAGATGTGCTAGCAAGCAGTCAGGGCGAAACCGTGTGGGTGTTTGGTGATATGGGCGAATTAGGTGAAGATGCCGCACACTTACACGCGCAGCTGGGAACATTAGCCACACAAAAGCACATCACCACGTTGCTGACACTCGGTGAACTCAGTCGTCATACTCATCAACATTTTGTCGGCAATAAACAACATTTTACCGACAAAAGCGCACTGCTACGCGTGCTACAAAATTACTTGAACCCAGGCACTACCATTTACATCAAAGGCTCGCGCTTCATGCACATGGAAGATATCGTGCACGCGCTGCTCCCCACTACGCTAACCTAGAAGGAACACTAAATGACCCTACGCATAGGCGTTATCATGGGTTCACGCAGTGACTGGCAAACCATGCAGTTTGCGGCAGAAACACTGGACCAACTACACATCGCGTACGAAACAGAGGTCGTCTCCGCCCACCGCACCCCCGACAAATTATTCAATTATGCCAGTAATGCATACGACCGCGGCCTGCGCGTGATCATCGCCGGCGCCGGTGGCGCCGCGCATTTGCCCGGTATGATCGCCGCAAAAACCTGGATCCCCGTGCTTGGCGTGCCTATCTTGTCACAAAGCCTACACGGCGTTGACTCGCTGCTGTCTATTGTACAAATGCCTGCGGGTATACCGGTGGGTACTTTGGCCATAGGCAAAGCCGGTGCGATCAATGCCGCATTATTGGCAGCGGCTATCTTGGCGCAACACGACACCGACATCCAACGCGCGTTAGTGACATACCGTACCCAGCAGACAGAACAGGTATTGCAACATGCTGACCCACGCGACTTAACGCCATGAAAGTAGGCATCATTGGCGGTGGCCAATTAGCACAAATGCTCGCTTTAGCCGGATATCCACTGGGCATACACTGTGTGTGCTTGACCGAACAGACACACAGCCCTGCCAGTTGCGTCGCGCCCATTATCGCAGGAAGCAGTGACGACCTCAGCGCCCTACAACAACTTGCCGCACAAACTCACGTATTAACCTATGAAAATGAAAACATCAACGTATCACCCCTAGTCGAACTAGCCACACCGCTGCGTCCCCAGACTAATGCGCTGCGCATTGCACAAGACCGCTGGCTAGAAAAATGTTATTTCACGCAACACCACATCCCCACCACACAGTATGTTGCAATAGCAAGTCACGCCGAATTGCGTGCTGCAGTAGACACGATAGGCTATCCTGCAATACTAAAAACACGGCATTTTGGTTACGATGGCAAAGGACAACATACGCTGCGCAGTCCTGCTGATATAGCCACAGCATGGCACGCATTGGGACAACAACCGCTGTTACTCGAAAATCACTTAGCGTTTGAATTTGAAGTCTCACAAATTGCCGTACGCGATGCGCAAGGCCATAGCGTGTTTTATCCGTTGTGTAAAAATCACCACCGTGCCGGTATTCTACGTTACACTACCGCCCCCTTCGTCGCTGATCCTGACTTAAGCACGCAAGCACAACACTACACCCAAACCCTGCTCGACGCCCTGGATTACGTCGGTACGCTTACCGTAGAATTTTTTGTGGTACAGGGGCAACTGATCGCCAATGAAATAGCGCCGCGCGTACATAACTCTGGCCATTGGACCCTCGCGGGTGCCGCTACCTGTCAATTTGAAAATCATTTACGTGCTATCTGTCAATTACCACTGGGGAGCACGCAGCCCAAAGGTTACAGTGCGATGGTGAACTGCATTGGTAACGAACCCGCACTGGCTGCCGTCTTAGCTATCCCCAATGTTAGCTACCACCATTATGGAAAAGCGCCACGACCCCAGCGCAAGTTGGCCCACATCAATATCAATTGTGCCGATGCTGATACCCGCGATCAACGCTTGCAGCAGGTATTACACCTACTCGAGACAGGATACTAATGCTCGCCAAACACCGCATAACTTGCGATAATGCAACCCTCATGGAAAGACACACCGCGTTGTGCGTGGTTTTTGGCAAAAGGCTTAGCTTATGATGCGTAAATTATTAGTCATCACCCTCAGCGTACTCTTAGTCGCGTTTACCTTACCCCTGTTAGTCGGTATCTACTTAAGATCCCAAGTGATGGCTAGCCTACCCAAAGTCAACAACTTGCTACAAACGCAAATCACCTTGCAAGACTATCAACAACATTGGTTTACCTCCACCGCACGCTTTAGCGTAGCCATCAACCCGTGGCTAAGCAAACAACTGCAAAGTCAAGTTCCGGGGATTCCCGCTGATTTAAGTTTTTTAATTACCAGCCGCATAGAGCACGGCCCGATGGTATTTAACGGGCATTATCTCCCACGCTTTGTGTTAAGCCGTATCCGTTCTGACATACAACTGCAAAGACTGTCTGTGGATAACACCTTGCCACGCACCACACTCACTCCCTTGTTACATAGCGTAACTAAACTTAATTGGTTGCAACGCAACTCCGTCACCTATGTGCACGGCAACCCAGCTACGCCATGGCCAAACGCACACGGCCACTGTAAATTAACAAATGACTTTGGCACCATAGACAGTGAGGTGAAAATCCCTGGTTTCACGCTGGATCTTGCCGCCGCTGGCAACAAGCAACAACGCATACAAACCCAACAAGACACCTTACTCAGCGCACACGGCCAACAACGCGCAGACGGTCTATGGCAAACCCACGTGCAACTGTCATTATCGCCCATCACGGCAACCACGCAGACGACCAACAGTCGCATCACACTGAGCACGAGTCCCTTATCAGCACAATTTGACTTAAAACAGGGTTTATGGAATGGCAATGTCAACGTCGCAAGCATAGCGCTGACTGAACCGCTGCATCAATTTAATCTGCAACTACAAAAAATTACGCTGCAATATCACCGCATGCACGTAGTTGATGGCCTATGGAACGGTAACACACAGGCCAATCTTGCTAACATCAGTTGGCAACTCGCCGATACGCACCGCGGTGCAATCACTGGCTTTAGTCTCACTCAACACGATGACAGTAAAAATGGTCGCCTCTACACAGACGCAATTTATGCGAGCAAAGCCATTACCCTAAATACATATTCTCTCAATGCTGCCGAGTTGCATGTTACCCTGGCTGACTTGCATACCCAGACCATGCGTCAATTAAGCCAACTCATACGCCGCAATCAACAACAGACACCTGCAGACAACGATGCACAACGCATGAAGGAGCTTGCTAATCAGCTCATGGCGCAAGGCTTGACGGCAACCATCCGCGCATCCACCCAGATGCCGGCTGGCGACGCCAATTTCAGCAGTAAATTATATTTCGCCAACACCACGCGACCGACTACACCACCCACCCGCACCCTAGATATCACACTGCAAATGCCTATCCCCTTAAGCCATTTGCTCGCAGAAAAATACCTTGCGTTATGGCCACCTGATACCAAGACTGCTCTCAACGCGCAGCAAACACAGCAAATTGCCATCGGGCAATTGAATTTATGGCTGACGCAAGGTTATTTGACGCTGGAGAATGGCCGTTATGCACTGCAACTACATGCGGCTGATGAGCAACTACGCATCGGCAAAAATACCTTGCGCAACCCACTGCCGTGGTGATGACACCCCTCTTTGTCATTCAGAAAAGTATCCGTTCGTCCTGAGGGCCGCACACCCTTCGAGAACCTCAGGGGGCGTCTCGAAGGATGAATGGATACCAAAGAAAAAGTAGCATTTTATCTGCAAAAAACAGCATGAAATCAGGTGAAAATAGGAAAGAATGGTTGTTGCCGTCCACCCTTCGAGACAGCGCTTGCGCGCTTCCTCAGGGCGAACGGCGTATTTAAAAATGGCTTGCCTGTTTTTTGGGTAAGCGAATAATGGTTTTACTTACTCTGTCCCGCCAACATCAACCACGTACTTAACACACTGTCTGGGTTGAGCGACAGACTGTCTATGCCTTGCTCCATCAACCACAACGCAAAATCAGGGTGATCCGAGGGGCCTTGGCCACACAAGCCTACGTATTTACCCGCGCGTTTACAGCTGCTGATTGCCTTGTGTAAGAGTTGCTTGATAGCAGGATCGCGTTCATCAAAATGTTTAGCAACTAAGCCTGAATCTCTGTCTAACCCCAATGTCAACTGGGTTAAATCGTTAGACCCAATAGAAAACCCGTCAAAATATTGCAAAAATTCATCGGCCAACAAGGCGTTACTCGGCAACTCGCACATCATGTAAATTTTCAGATCGTGCTTACCACTTTGCAAACCGTGTTGCGCCAAGAGTTCGATCACCGCGCGGGCTTCTTGTGGCGTACGCACAAACGGTACCATGATGGCGATGTTGCTCAAGCCTTGCGTTTCACGCACGTAGCGCAGTGCCTGGCACTCTAACGCAAAACACGCGCCAAATTGCTCGGAAAGATAACGACAAGCACCTCGAAAACCCAACATAGGATTCGCTTCTTGTGGCTCGTATTGTGTACCACCTAACAGATGCGCATACTCATTACTCTTAAAATCCGATAAGCGTACAATGACCGGCTTGGGATAAAACGCGGCAGCAATCGTCGCAATGCCCTCTTGTAAACGCGCACAATAATACGCGGTAGGCGATGCGTAACCTGCGCAGCGTTGTGCGATTGCATCACGTAGCGGTGCAGCTAAGTGTGGGTAATCGAGTGCCGCTTGCGGGTGTATCCCGATCATTTGATTGATGATGAATTCTAAGCGTGCTAATCCCACGCCGTCATTCGGTAAACGCTGCACGGCGAACGCACGTTCGGGATTACCAATGTTCACCATTATCTTTAATGGCAAGCTAGGCATCTCGCTCAAATTCGCGCGCTGTATCGTAAAATCTAATGCCCCCTCATACACATAGCCAGTGTCACCTTCCGCACAAGATACGGTAATGGGGCTGTCTGGCATAATCGTCTTGGTTGCATCACCACAGCCGACCACGGCAGGAATACCGAGTTCACGCGCAATGATCGCGGCGTGACAGGTGCGACCACCACGATTGGTGACGATCGCGGCGGCGCGTTTCATGATGGGTTCCCAGTCCGGATCCGTCATGTCCGTGACGAGCACATCATCCGGCCCTATCTCATGCATTTGCTGCAAATTAGCGATGATTTTTGCACGACCTTTACCGATGGCATCACCCACACTGCGTCCACTGGTCAGCACTGTACTGCGCTCGGCAAGCTGATAACGCGTAATTGCCAAAGTCTGCTGCTGGCTTTTCACCGTCTCTGGCCGCGCTTGTAGAATATAAAGTTGCTGATCCACACCATCCTTGGCCCATTCTATATCCATGGGTTGTCCGTAGTGTGCTTCGATCAACAATGCGTGTTGTGCTAATTGTTCTATGTCGGCATCTGTCAAACAAAAACGCTGCTGATCAGCCTGTTCTACGTCTACAGTCACCACACTGTGTTGATAGCTGGCCTGCGCATCGAATACCAATTTTGTCATCTTGCTGCCTAAGTTGCGCCGTATTAGCGCAGGACGTTGCGCAACAACATTAGGCTTATACACGTAAAATTCATCGGGATTCACTGCCCCCTGCACCACACTCTCACCCAAACCATACGCAGCGGTAATCAACACCACATCCGCAAAACCCGATTCCGTGTCTAGCGTAAACATCACACCACTGGTACCTTGATCACTGCGCACCATGCGTTGCACCCCAACCGATAATGCAACGTGACTGTGAGCAAAACCTTGATGATCGCGATACGCTATCGCGCGATCCGTAAATAACGAAGCAAATACTTGTTTGATGGCCAATAAAATTTGGCTGATGCCGCGAATATTAAGAAACGTTTCCTGCTGGCCCGCGAACGAGGCATCCGGTAAATCTTCTGCCGTAGCAGAAGAACGCACAGCAAAACTCGCCTCAACGCCATAGTCCGCGACGAGACGCTGATACGCTTGCGTAATGGCCTCAACAAAGTGGCCAGAGAACTCCGCTGATAAAATGGCTTGCCGAATCTGATGCCCTACACTAACGAGTGCTTGAATGTCGTCTACCTGCAAACTACTGAGTAGTCCGTTGATGTAGGTATCGAGTTGATTGTCACGCAAAAAATCACGGTAGGCTTGTGCAGACGTCGCAAAACCTTGCGGCACATTGACGCCAGCACGCGTGAGATGGTTGATGAGTTCACCCAACGACGCGTTCTTACCGCCAACCTGCTCAATATGTGCCAGACCTAATTCGCTGAACCCGTATATTTGCTTTTCCACGCGCGCTGTCCCCCACCAGTAAGAGGCCCGCAGTCTACTACAAATAGTACAAATCAGCTACTGCGAATCAAAGCTAGCGGGAGCCACGGCCAGCACCGTATAATGCCGCAGCATGAGGTATCTATACCGCTCGTACTTCAAGATGCGAACTTTGGTGGGTAAGTCGCGCGGTATACCTTGTTTCTAGACCTACACAAAGTAAATTTGTGCACGGTCACCCAAGGGGGAAATCGCGATTCTCCCCTTGGGAAACCCCATCGCGTAGAGGACACTTCAAAATGCAAAAAGCGTATTTTGAAGTGTAATAGGTATATCATGCAATTAATCGTTATTGCCAGTCCTACTGATCTGAAAGATGAACACGATTATCTACACGGCTTATTTGCTGCAGGGTTAACGCGCTTTCATTTGCGTAAACCGCATTTTTCTGTGGCTCAGATGGAAACGTACCTTACAGCCATTGCCGAACCGTACCGCCGTTATGTTACCTTGCATAGCCATTGGCAGTTGGCCGTCACTTATGGTTTAGGTGGCGTACACTATCCGTCGGCGGTAACTATCGATCCGATGCCGAACTGGAAGGGGCGCAAGAGTCGCGCGTTACACACGCTGACACCGGATCCACTGCCTACGCAGCTGGACTACGTCTTGCTGAGTCCGGTGTTCAACAGCATCTCTAAACCCGAACACTTACGTGCTTTTACCACCCAGGCATTGCACACGACCTTGCCACGCTGGCGTGCGGCTGGGTTATCTGCTATTGCATTGGGCGGCATCGATGTCGATAAAATTGTCTGCTTGCACCAATGGGACCTATTTTCTGGCGTCGCCGTGCTAGGTGCAATTTGGCGCCATCACCTTGCAAGCCAAGGCATTGCACATTTTATACGATTGCAAAACGCCTGCTTATACCGCTAGCGGTATAGCTTGGTAACTATACCGCTCGTACTTCAAGATGCGAACGTTGATAGCTAAGTCGCGCGGTATATCCTGTTTCTAGACCTACGGAAAGTAAATTTTCGCTCGCTCACCCAAGGGGACAATCGCGATTCTCCCCTTGGGTGCCGTTTCAATTTTACTGGGCTAGGCGTCAAATCAAGGGTAACTATTCAGCATTTTGCTGAATAGTTACATAGCTTGTACCCAATAAAGTACGCAGTTGCGTTCATTTTTATATACCGCTATGCTTGAGCCTCCAACGTATAGCATCACGGACGATAACATGCGCTTATCCATCTTCGCCAAAGTCGCTACGCTTGCCATGGCATTATCCTGCGTCGCAGGTGGCGCCATCGGCTTTTTTGTTTATCAAACCTACCACCACACCTTGGTGCAGCAAGAAATGCAAGACTTGCAATACGAAGCGCAACTCAATGGTCAACAGCTGCTGTTGCTTGTCACGGAGTTAAGCCAAGACTTGCAGCTATTAGCACACGCCACCAAACACTATCCACCAGAGCAACTGCTGTCTATTTACAGTTTGTTAATGCACAGTAAACCACACTACACCGCGTTAGATTATTGGCAATTAACTCAACCCGCCATCCAGCACTCACACTGGCAATACGATGCAGATAACCACTTGTTACTCAGTCACCGTGTATTACCCACACCATCTGTTCATACGAGTACCGCGCCACAGCGTATGGCGACCCACATCGTGATATCTGATCTGCACCAACAAAAAAACCTGCATAGCGACGCACCCATGATCGTGATTAACGCCACCATCACCAGTTATGATGCACATAAAAAACCGGTAGCCAGAATCAGGCTCACACGCAATGTATCGCCCACCTTGGCACAACTACAAACCAACAACACCTTACCTTTACTACTGCAGCTAGTGAATAATCACGGTGAAATTTTTACGGCGCTGCCCAACCCAAAGACCCCGCAACTGTCTACGCAACAACGCACTCAGATCACACAATTTTTAGCATCACCCGCATCTATGCGGCAAACTCACTTTCGCTACGCCGATCAAGCCTGGTTACTGCATGCACAAAAAATTTATCTTAACACTAACGACAAACAACCCATTGCCACCTTGCTGTTACGTATCCCTTATGCAAAAGTCGCTACCTTTTCCGTGTGGTTGGCGCAACGTAGCCTCTTGATCATCACCGGTATACTACTACTCGCCCTGGGCCTTTCCTTTCTACTCGCCAAACGTCTCACACAAGGTTTAGCCCGCATCACCCGCACGGCAGAAGATATCAGCCAAGGCAAACCCAATGATTATTTACCCGTGGCCCGGCAAGATGAAATAGGAACGCTGGCACGCACCCTAGCAAAAATGTTGGGTGCCATTGAGCAACGTAACGTGGCTTTACAACAAAGCAATGCAGACCTTAGCCAATTTGCGTACGTGGCATCGCATGATTTGAAAGAACCGTTGCGTAAGATACAGACCTTTGCTTCGCTACTGCAAAAAGACTACACGCCACTCTTGCCGGATGCCGGACAAGAATTTTTAACCCGCATGGTACATGCGGTAGAACGTATGCGCGCACTGATTGATTCCTTACTCAATTACGCAAAAATAACCAATAAAGAACCGCAATATCAGTGTATAGATTTACAAGTGCTGGTTAACGACATCATGCAAGACCTTTCGATCTTATCGGACGAACAACAGGCCAATATCACGATCGACACCCCATTAATGAACATAGAAGGGGATGCCTTACAGATCCGGCAATTACTGCAAAATTTACTGCATAATGCGCTTAAGTTTCAGCACCAAGAACAACACGCCGAAGTGACTATTCGCGGACGCTTGTTAGTCGGAGCAGATAACCCATTGCCACAAACACCCAGCAGTTACCAACTGGATATTATGGATAACGGTATCGGCTTTGCACCTGCTTACGCAGAAAAAATATTTAGTATGCTGCAGCGCTTACACCCAGCAGAAGCGTATGCAGGAACCGGCATAGGCTTGGCTATCTGCAAACGCATCGTCGAGCGCCACGGCGGCAAAATTTACGCGACCAGTGTGCCCGATGCCGGCGCCGTATTTACCGTGATTTTGCCCGTCACGCAACCGGGAGCATGATCATGCCTGCAACGCAACGTATTTTAATCGCAGACGACGACAGGGAAGACTGCATGTTAACTCAAAAAGCACTTAGCCAAACTTACGCAGGAAACATTGATTTTACCACAGAGCACAACGGCGAAGCCTTATTAACGCGTCTCGCTGCCTGCGCCCCCAACGAACTACCCGATTTATTGTTGTTGGATTTGAACATGCCCAAGATAGATGGCCGTGAAGCACTGCGTCACCTGCGTGCACTACCCCGTTATCAAGCATTACCTATCATCGTGCTGACCACCTCTACCCTATATGATGATATTGACGCTGCGTACCGTTTAGGCGCCAACTCCTACATCAGTAAAGCGGTTACCTTCGACGGCATGTTACAGGCAATGGCCACGCTCACGACGTATTGGTTCAAGCTAGTGATGCTCCCTACAGCACGAGAACCATCTACCCATGAATAAAGCCAACCTGAATGTATTGCTTATCGATGATGACGCCGAAGACTACCTCATCATCAAGCATTATTTAGCCCAAGGTAGTCATTATCAGTATAATGTCACTTGGCTCAATGATTATGATCAAGGCTTGTTGGCATTACTCAGCAACGCATACGACGTATGCTTTTTGGATTATCGTCTGACCCAAGATAGCGGCATTACCTTGCTGCGTGAAGCCATCATCAATGGCTGTGACTTACCGTTGATTATGTGTACAGGACAAGGCAGTGATGAAGTCGATCAAGATGCCTTGCAAGCCGGCGCCATGGATTACTTAGTGAAAAGTGCGCTAGATACGACTGTACTAGAACGTACCGTACGTTATGCCATCGCACGCAAACAAAATGAGCGTGAATTAAAACAATTGAATGCGCAACATCAATACCTGGCCGAATACGATGGCTTAACGGGACTCGCTAATCGCCGTTATTTTGACAAAATGCTGCTGCAAATTGTTGAACGCAATAGGCGCAACCAATTGCATGTAGCGCTGCTATTTTTGGATTTAGATTCCTTTAAACAAATCAATGATCGCTATGGCCACAGCGCGGGCGATGAATTATTGCGTCAAGTCGCCACCCGTTTACAAAAAACATTACGCCGTACCGATTTTATTTTTCGCTTAGGTGGCGATGAATTTGTCGTGGTTATAGAAGGAACCCTTAACCCAGAAAAAATAACCGTGGTCGCCAACAAAATCATTGCGACATTGAGCCAAGATTTTTCTCTGGGTAACTACAGCGTTAACATCAATGTGAGCATCGGCATTGCCGTCTCCTTTGATGGCACCCATGACACCAGCACGTTAATTAAATCTGCAGACATAGCCATGTATGCCGCTAAAAAAAATGCGCTGCAGCGCTTTGTGTTTTTTAGCGCGGAGTTGGACGATAACGTCCTCTCTGGTAACAAAAAATCGCTACTGCAACAAACGCTGGTCTTAGAACAGATTTCTTTACATTACCACTGTCAAATGAGTTTAAATACCCAGACCATCACGGCCATCGAAGCATCTGCGCATCGTATAGATAATGCAGGTAGCGTGCTCACCACACAAGGCTTATTTATGTTGGCAGAAAATGTTGGCTTAATCAGTAAATTTTCCTACTGGTTGTTACGCCAAGCGCTACGTCAATGCCACCTTCTACTGCGTAATCATCCCATCGTACTCCACGTAGATATCGCAGATAGCGTATGGCAACAAGGCGATATCTTAGTGTGGTTACCGGAACTCATCGCCGAATTTGCGCTACGACCTGGACAGTTGCAGCTAGAGTGTCACGAAGAAGCGCTGATGCGTGATCCGGCACATAGCTTATGGTTACTACATGAGTTAAATAATTTAGGCGTCGGTACCGCCATCGATCAGGTTGGTTTGGGCCGCACGGTGTTACGCTGGCTACCTTTATTGCCAGTGCGTGGGCTGAAACTAGCGGCTACCCTATTACACGAAACACCGCCCAGCGCAAAACCATTGGCACTGGCGAAGGGTCTATTAGCTCTCGCAAATCAATTAGGTTATCCGGTCACCTTACTCGGTGTCGACACACCCACGCTCTATGCGTTCGCGCAACAACACCACGCTAGCGCAATACAAGGCGACTACTGCGGGCATGACCTGTCGTTAGATGCACTGACGCAACAACTGATGCAGAAATAGTAAGAACGTGCTACCTGCAATCCCTCGTTACACTCGGGATGACATACCTATCTGCGCTCTGAATGACAACTATTTTACTTGCTTAACCCAAACGTCTGGGGCAAGCAGTGTTATCGGATGATCCCGTTGCAGCAGAAGCGGATTTGCTCATATCTAAACTCGCCGCATTGCGTTTTATCGCCGCCAATATATGCTGCACCTCAGACGCACACGTGGAGGAAGCATCCGGGCCGACTGCTTTCTCTAAATCTGCCTTTACGGTTATCATGAACGTCTCCACATCCGCTTTAACCTGCTGGGACACGGTAGCCGTTGTCTTGTTGGGATAGGGTACTATGCTAAACTGGTAGCCGCTGTATAGGTCGGCGTGCGTGGTAAGTTCAAGCAAAATTAAGGCGGCAAACGCCTTGCCCACCTCAACCATGTGTGGATCACCGCGCAATTCCACTTTTTCTGGACAAGTATTCAATACCGTCATCATCATCTCTAACATCGTTGCCATGCGCATATCAGGCGTATCTTTCTGTTGCAAATCATAAACCGCTTTACCATAACCTTGTTCATTCATGCTGACTTTAAATGCTTGTCCGGTGTTACTTTCTAGGACCTTACCATCCTCTTCTTGATAAGGTGATAGCTCATCAGCGATCACGCGACTACCGCTAAAATGAATCTGGCAACCCGGCGTCGGCGTAATGGATGCATCCAGCGATGACGTGCTGCCGGATGCGGCAGGAGACACCGTAGCCGTAGCGGAATCAACCCCAACCGGGCTGGATGTAGCCGATGGTACCGACGCGGGTTTGGCGAAGAGATACCAGTGTAACTGCCCTAAAATATGCAAATGCTTATTGCAATATTGGATAAAATAAGCGATTACAGCCGCTTGCAGCATCGCATCATCCTCTGCGTCCGTGGCTTGTGTCACCGTCGCTGATATAGCCTGTTTAAAGCGCTGACGTGCCGCAGGTGAAACCTGACTAAAGTCTATCTGCGTAACCAGCTGCTGCACTGCTCGCTGCCACGCGGGAGATTGCTGCTTAAACGCTGCAGCATCCGATATTCCTTCCATATCTTTACGCAACACCTGGCATGCATCCCATACGACCATGGCACGCTGATAAGCGATGTCATCGTGTAACGTTGTTATTTGTTGTTTTATTTCGTTAACTGTTGTCAGTAATGCGGTGAATGGATTGGGTGGAATAAAAATAGCGGGTTCGGTCTGGTAGGCCGCTTGTTCGGCTTGTAGTTGTTCGTATAGTTGTTCCAGTTGCGCAGCCAGATCTGCTGTCTGTTGTTGCTGCGTAGTGAATACATTGAGTTTGTCTGCTGCTGACTGCGTATTGCCCCGTACCGCTTGCACTGCACTGTGTTGGTGCTGCACAGATTGCTGCAGCGCAGTGATTGCAGCACGATGATCTTTTTCTACCGTCGACAATGCCATACGGGCATTGCGCCTTGCCATTTTCGCTAGTGTCCCTAAGGTAAAACCAGTCACGTTTGTACCCTGCGCTTGATTAAATCCTTGCGCGACCCCGCGTCTAAATGCTGCAGCGCATGCAGTTGTAGAGTTATCTATTTGCTCTAATTTGGAGACGGCTTTGGTATAGGCGTCTCGCACGGCAGGCACCGTAGCCAATGGTCTAGTAAAGTCAGCAAAGTCCTGCGCAATCGCCTGGCCTAAGCCTTCACCGTCAACCAACGCTTTTTGCATGAGCTGCGCACGTGTCTGTTTCGTTAGCCAGTCGGCATGTTGGTGTAATGTTAGTTGCAATGCAGTGCCACTCTGCAAGTTTTCCGTATTAAAACGATCATGACTGTCGCCTAAAAAAATGTTCTTTGCATCCAGGTGCTGCATGATCATCACGCCCACCGCAGGAGCTTCTGCCGCTGTCACGGGATTATTTAAATGCGGCGCCTCAGGGAAAATAGTGGGTAATTCACGCAGTCGCTGCCCTGCTTGTCCGCGCAACATCTCTAACTGTTGCGCATCGGTCGCTTTTGGTATTTGTGTAAGGACTGCAATATAGGCGTGCAGCACAGTAGCAACATGCTCTTGCAGTTGTTGGGTTCGTACATGTGCTTTAGCAGCAATAAGCGCTTCCAGCTGTCCCTGTACTTGCGCCACGACTACGTCTGGCTCCTGCGCCGCCACAGACACATCGATCACGTGTCCGCGCGGGGTATTGGCAAATTCGCTGTTAAACCAAGCAATAAACCGCTCGCGTACGCTTGGATTTTGTAACTGCATTATTAATGTGTCAGTACTGCCGGTCAAACGTTCGTGCAGCACCGTTAACTGATCTAATTGTTGTGCGCCCTTAATCTCTGCCACGACAGCAGTAAACCAGCGCTTGGCTACAATACACTGAAACGTGGCCGCCAACTCCGCTGCAGCACTAGGCCATTGCGTCATTAAGTTGTTCAGTGCTGTTTCATCCGGCAGCAAACGCTGAAATCGATCTTCATCGTTCACTAACCACGATGTCAGCGCTTGTATTGCTGTAGCCTTGTCTTGGATGCACTGAGCCACGCTGATAAGCGCGGGGTTATCTGGTATAAGATTTTCTAAAACCGTTCGCGCTGGTGTATGTTGAATAACGCGACTTAATAAACGTCCCTTTTCCCTCCCTGCGCTATTGATCAGCACAACCACCCAATCCGCATCAGTAATCCAGTTTAATTGGGAATTAGATAACAGGGTTTCACCATACTTATTGGCTAAGGATTCTCTATTACCGTCAAAATCAGCATCGCTAAACAATGCACGCATGAATTGCCAGTTACGTGCTGTAGTTATCGCTTCATCGCGACCTAATATATTTTCGATATCCATGCCTTGTGCTAAGGCAGCTTTAGCGTAAGCGACGTAAGCGGTTGTGGCTACCGGCTGCTCCAAGCATGCAGCTAGCGTATAAAACCATTTTCCCACCGTTACATCCGTCAAGTTAGCTTGACGCAAATCTTCACCCACGGCGATCGCGATGCGGCGTGCGAGGGTCTTACCCTCATCTCCTTTGTGATTTAATATCATTAACAGGTCGTTTAAATTTGCATAAGAACTTATCCCTAACGCATACAACGGCACTTCCTGGTAGTACCATTCATTTTCCTCTGACAGAATATGCAATCCATGGTGTGCACCATCAGGCAGCAGGTACTCGAATAATGCAGTCGCTTGCGCTGCCGACATCTGAGCCACTACCTCATGCAACACCGTTGGGGATGGCGCAACCGGGACAATCGGTACCGTAGGTTTAGTGGGTTTAATTGGTTTTACCGGTCTTGCACCTGCTTGAACAGGCGTAGGTGGTAATGGATTGATGACATCAGTCCCAATGTGTCGCTGCCATCTTTTTATAGCGATAGTGTAATCCTGGAGACGCGCTGGGTAGTTCTGCGAATCCCGCTTGAATTGCTCGAGTGCTGGCGGGTAGTCTTGCTGCTCCACAAGATACGCTTGCCATGCGGCATCAATATCCGGCTTATCCCTGGCAATAACCCTAGCCAATACATCACGATAAAATCCATGCACGACGCTTGCATCTGGGTGTTGACTCGCGTGTTCTAGTACCTTACCCAAGTCTGCGACAGTAATGTCATCAAATACGCGTTCGTTAACTATGGTGTTGAGTCGTTGCTCTAGTTGCGTTTTTATCGGATCCTGTTGCAATGCCGGACGCGCTAACACCGTGGTTAATTCCAGCCATTGCGTCGTATCTGCTGCGGCGGCACGCACAAGGCGTTCTAACCACGGCAGCAAGCGTGTAAATGCGTCTGGATGGCAAGCGTCGACCAGCTGAATCAACTGTACATGGTTCGGTACAAACTCAGGCAATAGCACTTGTTCATCCACTAATTCTAATAATCGCTGTTGGTTGCTAGCATCCACGCTTGCGAAGCATGCCACCCAACTGTCTGCATCGGGAATAAGCGGTTGGATTAAATCTTCGTGTACAAAGGTGGTGGTTGCTTGTGGTGTGGCGCGGGAGGAAAGATTGGCTCTAGTACTGTCAACGTAATTATAAACCTCATTATGAGAATCGAAATAAGGTCGCTGTACTTCGTCAAGACCAAACCGCTCTTCTTCTACTACCGTCATTGTTTGCAAGGCACGCTGCATGAGTGCTTGTTTTAACGTGTCATTTGATAAAGCAGCCCACTGTTCTAGCGTAAATAAACAACTGCCATAACGACTGAAATACACTCTTTCATTAAAATAATGATCAAGGATCCGTACTTGAGATTCACGAAATTGCACAAACAATTTTTCCAACGCAGCAAGATCAGGGGCATAAGCAGGCAGATTGAGTAGCGTTGCAATCACAATATCGTCTGCGTGTTGTGGTTCAGCCTGCTTGGCCACTGTCAATAATGCAAATGAGTCAGGTACTAAGCGTAGAAATTCATGTTCATTTGTATCAGCAAGATAGCTTAAGTAAGTCGATGTATCACGTTGCAAAGCCTGATCAAAATCCTGATCATGGCCGGGAAAGGCAGCCTTCGCCGCCGCAAGCTTGTGTTCGTCACAGAGATACCTTGCTGGATCATTCAGCATAAAACCCAATAAATTGTTTTTCTGATATTGTTGGAAATGGCCTACCAGCGCCAAAGTAGGATATTGATAATCATGAGAGCGCATATACTCACAAAACAAATTATACGCTTGACTGGGCATGGCATCGGCCAATGCGGCTAGTTGTCGCGGATTATTAATGTTGGCGGTGAAAAAATCAGGATTATCAACCCAGCGCTGTTCGACCAAGGCTTGATGCACGGCTGGTGGTACACATGCAAGGAAATTCAAAGAGCGCTCATCGTTAACATCCAGCAATTGTTCGCAACGCTCTAACAGTGCCGCTTGCAAATCAGTATCCACTGCACAGGGGACTGCCTGCATCGCGTCACAGAATGCAGCCATCGTGGAAAAATAATCTACCGCATCGGGTTGTAATGCTGCATTCAGTAAAGCATGTTGCAACGACGGCACGCGATCTTCGGTATAAGGATACTGTACGCTGGGATCGCACAACAACATCAGTAAGGCATCATTATTCGGTACCCAATGTGGCATATCCCGCACAGCATAATGGATTAATGCCTGACACAGGGGCGCCTGCCTTTTCCAAGTCAGTTCGTATTTTTCTGCGTCCCAACAAGCAGCTAATACCGCTACTAAGTTGGAGTGATCGGTGATGACATGGCGCAAGCGCATGCATTTTGCGACGATGTCAGCCACATGCGCAGGGAAATCCTTAGCGAGTTTAATCAAATCGTCGGGATGGGTGACTCGTGCTTTAAACGAAATATCGTCTTGCAAGGTGGCGACAAATGCCGCCGCCTCTTGCTGTTGTTCTCGACGCATGCCATGACCCTGCTTAGTTGGCGTTGCTGCCTTATTCGCAACGCTGCCTATAGTTATCGTCCGCAGGGCATAAAACCTTGAGCTATGTGAGTAAAATGTCGAGTAGTTGCGAGAAAATCACAAAAACAGTGTCATGCCGAGAGTAACGCGGCATCTCGGGGTGATGGTGTGTTTTTTGGCGCGAGATTCTTCGCTGCGCTCTGAATGACAAAGAAGGGCGTCACTTGCACGAGATCCCTCGTTACACTCGGGATGACATTCCGGCTCGGCGTACCGACGCGTTCTACGCGTCTACATCCTGGGTATCGGATTTTACCCACTGCTGCAAGATATCGATGAGTTTATTGGCTTGGTCTGTGCTAGAGATGTTGAATTTAGAACGTTGCTTATAAAGTCCATTACGCTTCTGGTAACGCCTGATGGTAAAACGCATGGGGCTGTATGCATTTTTTTTCGCATCCCACTCTTGGTATTGGTAAACAATCGTGCTCCACGCGCCTTGCGTTAGCACTTGCTTCGCTACTTGCTTGACGACCTCTACGCCGTCTTCCCATTGTGTGATTTCCAACTCACTGATACTTTCAGTCATTACTCTTAGCCCCGCAACCGGTTGAACAATGCGGTACATAGTACCTGTAATACAACGCAAAGCAACCCCTGGCTGCGCGCATGCACGTAAACAAGCACATCCCATAGCTTATTAGCTGCACAGTATCTATTCAGCAAAATGCTGAATAGATACCCTTGCTTTGACGCTAAAGCCAAGAAGTGACTTTAGCGCTCAAGGGGAAGAATCACGATTCTCCCCCTTGAGAATCCCTCACCGCGTAGAAAAATTGCTGTTTTACCTTGCAAATAAACAGCACCCTCAAATCTACTGAATAGATACGTCGCACACACAGCCATGCACCCCGGCCTTTTGCACATCAACATAAAAGATTATATACTCGCAGCACCATCGTATCTGTCACGCAAAAAGTTGTAATGGCTTAAGCAATGTATGCAGGCGGTGCGTGATGACACATCAACAATGGATTTTATCGTTATGACTATTAATGTAGTGGTTTGCCAAGCAACCAACGCCCCTGAAAATCGCGTTGCCTTAGTGCCCAGCAGCGTGGCCAGTCTGCGTCGTTTGGGTCTTTGCATTCAGCTCCAACAACACGCGGGAGACAACGCAGGGTATCCCGACAACTGCTACACGGATGTCAGTTTCTTTGCTGCGTCACAACGCACGGCAACACTGGCACAGGCCGACATCATCGTGACGCTGCACATGCCATCTACCGCAGAAATAAATCATTACAAAAAAGGCGCGTTACTTGTCGGTCTACTTACCCCCGAACGCTGCGTGGATGTGATACCCGCGCTCACCACTGCACACGTCACCAGTTTTGCGTTGGAATGGTTGCCGCGGATCACGCGCGCGCAAAGCATGGATGTATTATCTTCGCAGGCAACAGCAGCCGGCTACAAAGCCGCGTTGCTGGCCGCACAACTCAGCACGCGCTTTTTTCCCATGCTCACTACGGCAGCGGGCACCATCAAACCCGCTATTGTGTTGGTCGTCGGTGCGGGAGTTGCCGGGTTACAAGCCATTGCTACCGCAAAACGCCTAGGCGCTATCGTCTATGCCTACGACGTACGCAGTCATGTACGCGAACAAGTTGCCTCACTGGGCGCGCAGATGATAGACACCGGGATTTGCGCCGAAGGCAGCGGTGGCTATGCGAGAATCCTCAGCAGTGAAGAGCAACAACAACAGCAAGCGGTACTCGCTGAGTATGTGGCTAAATCTAATGTGATCATTACCACAGCGGCAGTGCCCGGCCGTGCAGCACCGCGTATTATCACCCAGACCATGTTAGACACTATGCAAGCCGGCAGCGTCATTGTCGATCTCGCGGCAGAAACCGGTGGTAATTGTGTGTTAACTGAAGCCGACAAAACCATTGTCTACCGTGGCGTTACTATTTGTGGTCCGCTGAATTTAGCCAGTCAACTGGCACAACACGCCAGTGATATGTACAGCCGCAATGTCTGTCAATTCATGCAACTATTGTATGCAGATGGGCAACTGACTTGCGATTGGCAAGACCCCATTTTGGCTGAAACGCAGGTGACACACGCTGGGCAAGTGAGTTCTAAAATGGATCGTCTCATCACGGGGAACACCTAAGCATGACAGGCATTAGCGCATTATATATTTTTATGTTAGCGGCACTCACCGGGTATGAAGTCATCGCACGCGTACCCGTGATCTTACACACACCCTTGATGTCTGGATCAAACTTCATTCAC
This sequence comes from uncultured Gammaproteobacteria bacterium, assembly GCA_964646995.1. GTDB lineage: Bacteria > Pseudomonadota > Gammaproteobacteria > CAZYIF01 > CAZYIF01 > CAZYIF01. The sequence continues at coordinate 52,563 of CAZYIF010000001.1, read as the reverse complement.
GGCATTATTCTCGTGGGTGCTATCTTGGCGTTAGGACAAGCTACCACAGGGCTGCAACAAATGTTGGGCTTCATCGCCGTTTTAGTCGCAACCATTAATGTCGTCGGTGGATATATCGTCACAGCACGCATGTTGGAAATGTTTCAAACTCGCAAAGGAACCACACCGTGAGTCAGTATTTAGTACAAAGTTGTTATGGCTTCGCGGCGCTGGTCTTCATCTTGGGGCTAAAGCGCATGAGTAGTCCGCGCTCCGCGCACAGTGGTATCGCGTGGGCCGGTGTAGGTATGTGTTTGGCCGTGGCAGCAACCTTTGCCTTACCCGAAATGCGTCATCTTAACAGCAACTTATTGTTGATCCTCATCGCCTTAGCGCTGGGTAGCGGCGTTGCATGGTACTCAGGCTACAAGGTTGCAATGACAGATATGCCGCAAATGATTGCCCTTTACAATGGAATGGGCGGCGGAGCAGCAGGAATTATCGCTGGCATGGAATGGTTGAATCATGCAACCAACTTTAACTGGCCCGTACTCAGCTTAACCCTGGCCAGTGCGATCATCGGTACCGTCTCTTTCAGTGGTAGCTTAATCGCGTTCGCCAAATTGCAAGGTTGGATCCAACGCATTTACGCATTACAAAAACAACAATGGCTCAACATAGGTTTGGTCTTATTGATTGTCATCCTCGCCATTGCATGTACGCATGCACGTCAAGCACACGCTGTGTTGCTGTTGCTATTTATCGTATTGCTCACCTTAGGCGTCACCTTAACGCTACCTATTGGTGGAGCCAACATGCCGGTGGTCATTTCTCTATTTAACGCCATGACCGGATTAGCCGTCGGCTTAGAGGGTTTCGCGCTAGCCAATCCCGCCATGATGATAGCCGGTACGGTGGTAGGCGCAGCGGGTGCATTGCTCACACAACTCATGGCCAAGGCGATGAACCAATCACTGCTGCACATCTTATTCACTACGCACCACACGGCATCACAGACAACAGCCCACGACATACAAGGCATGCTCAAACCCATAGAATGCAGCGATGCCAGCGTCTTATTAGCCTACGCCAACCGCGTCATCATCGTACCCGGATATGGCATGGCGGTTGCGCAAGCGCAACATAAAGTCTGGGAACTGACCCAACAATTAGAAAAACGTCATATCCACGTTAAGTTTGCGATTCACCCCGTAGCCGGACGCATGCCCGGTCACATGAATGTGTTACTGGCCGAAGCAGGTGTGCCTTACGATCTGATCGCAGATTTAGAAGAGGTAAATGCAGAATTCAACAATACCGACGTAGTCTTAGTGATTGGCGCCAATGACGTCGTCAATCCCAGTGCACGCAACGACCCCAACAGCCCTATTTACGGCATGCCGATTTTAAATGTGGACCACGCTAAGCAAATCTTGGTTATCAAACGCGGGCAAGGCACTGGCTTTTCGGGTGTAGAAAATAGCTTGTTTTACCATGATAATACCCGCATGTTGTATGGCGATGGCCAAGCGGTGGTAAGTCAATTAATACAAGCGATTAAAGAGATTTAATCACCGCATAAGAATGAACAACCCGCAGCGCTATGGGTATATAACGGACGCTAGAGGTATACCGCTAGCGAATGAGTGAGAGGTACAACACAAGGAGGAAGTATGTCGACTCGTCATAGTTCATGCGCAGCACGAGGCTGGCTCTGGTTTATCATCCTATTGTCGCTATCAGTCAGCACCGTGGATGCGGCGCCTGCACGCATCCACAATTTACAAGTAGTAACCGTCGATCAACAACCTCGTTTCGTCATCACCAGTGATCGCGCGATAGCCTATCAACTGTTTGCCTTATCGGATCCGCAACGCTTAGTGATCGATCTGACTGACGCCACACTAGCTACAGATCCCAAAAAAATGGCGGTAGAGAATACCGTGATCAAGCAACTACGCGTCCAACAGCATACACCCAATAAAGTGCGCATGGTGTTGGAATTACACCATCCTATACCACTACCCACACAACGTACCGGCAATACCGCGACCTTGAGTATCGCTTTAGCCGCCACGCCAGCGCAAACAAGCAGCGTACAAAAAGCCGCATTGCCGCAACCCACACCAACACCAGATAACACACCACTGGCTGACAAAAATAATAATAAATTGCAGAAACTACTGTTTTTCGCCGAACACGAGAATAATGCCGTTGCGCAAAATCGTTTGGGTACTTACTACTATCAAGGAGACGGCGTACCTAAAGATTACCAGCGTGCAGCACAATGGTTCCATCGCGCCGCCATCCAGGGTCTAGCCGAAGCACAACACAACCTAGGCATGCTATACGCCAGGGGCGTAGGCGTACATCGCAGCTATACACGAGCCGTTGACTGGTTAACGAAAGCGTCACAACAAGGCCAAGTGACCTCGCAATACAACCTCGCCATCATGTATTTACAAGGTCTGGGGGTAAAGAAAAACCCAAGCCAAGCGTTTTCTTGGTTAAATCAAGCGGCACAACAAGACCACCCCGGCGCACAGTATTTATTAGGCATACTCTACAGCCAAGGCACCGGGGTAAAAAAGAATTTCATTCAGGGATACACGTGGCTGAGTATCGCACGTAAACAAGGCGTAGTTGCTGCAGATAAAATCCTACCGGTACTCACCCAGCAAATGACCAAAGCCGCAATCAGCAAAGCACAACAACGCGTAAAGGACTACTTTGCGGCGCACACGCAATCGACTGTGGCTTCTTCACCTAAACCCGGCTAAAGAGATACCCTGTCGTGCAGACAAACGTCAATTCTGGAGGTCGTCGTGCTTTAAATCGATGACGACGGGCGTCAAATGTTCCGCATGTTCGATAAACGCATAAGACAAGATGAAAACCTCATCGCCGATCTCGGCACAACGGGCCGCAGGACCGTTTAAGCCGATCACGCCACTGCCTGGCGCACCCGGAATAACGTAAGTCTCCAAGCGTTCGCCGTTATTCAGGTTCACTACGTGCACTTTTTCATTCTCACGCAGTTGCGCACGCGCCATCCACGTAGAATCTATCGTGATACTGCCGACATAAAACAAATCCTTTTGTGAAACGGTGGCATAGGCAATTTTAGACTTCAATACAGCGATAAGCATAATCTGGCACCCATGCAGTGAAAAGCCGGGAGCATAACGCAACGTCCGCCGGATGGCAAATGGCCCTATGTGTGACCCAGATACAGCGCTGGGCGTTGTGTTGTGTTTTTATGCATGGCTGTGCTACATTGGCTTGTGCATGCTTTTGTTATGGCTATCGAAAAGGAGTGTTTCGTTGGACGTTGAATAATAAGCGAGGTCGTCATGCAAAATAATAAGAAAAAATGGCTTGCTGAAAAGTTGCTGGTAACGCCCGATGAAACCAGCGATAACCCCATCTTCAATGCGTTTAATCACCTGTGGAAATTTATCGGAGGCTTGTCCGCTATCCTCTACGCCGTAGGTTGTGGCTTAACAACCTCAGGCGCGCTTATTACCCTCGCGACGGTGCTGTTTAGCATCACTACAGCATACGTTAGCATACCTTTGATTGTTGTTGTCGTCCTTGCAAGCGGCATTGGCATAGCCGCAGCGTATAAAAATCTACAGCTCTGCGAGCAAACCGGCTCGCAAATTATTTTCCTGTTGCGCTGCTGCTGGGATCTCTTTAAACGTAATCCGCGCCATTTCACCTACCTAGAAGACGTACAAATGGGCGATGAACTGCTGCATCGCAAAGGCGACCCTGTGGGTAAAGGCAAGCAAGTAGGAATCTTGCTCAGCCTTATCCTTGCCATTGGCAATGGCGTACTCATGGGCTTTTTAACCTACGTCTTCACCTTGGCAATGCTCACCGCACTCGCCACCACGCTGGGTGGACTGGGCCTGCTGTTGGTCTCTGCCTCCCCCGTCATCGCGGTGGTGATAGCCATCGCCACGGCTGTCGCACAAACTTTTCTGTTACACGAAGCTTTTTACAAATTGATCTGTCAAAGCGAAAGTTACATGGCACGGCTAAAACAACACTCCTTCCACCAAGGCGCGCAGCTATTGTGGCAAAACAAGGGTAAAGTCCTGTTGTATGCGTTAGCTGGTATTGGTTTGGTGATGGCGTACTGGCAATCCGGCATCGATCTTTCACAACACTTGACAAACTTCGGTATACAGGCCAATCAAGCAACGCAACACATCGTCGCCGTGGTGGCTACTGTTTGGGGTGCGTTGGCGGATGCCCCCTTCGTGTTTCGTACCACCTATGACACCCTCCGAGAATTGCGTGCAGACTATCGAGCTGATGTGATCGAAGATGAAAATAGCAGAGGATGGTGGTTCGCATCCAAAATATTCACTGGCACTATGCTCAACGCGATAGGCAATGCGGCCATAGCCGCAAACGGCGCCTCTCAAATGAGTAGCGGCATCTTGCGCATAGCACTCATTGGGCTAGCCTTCGTGGGTGGTTTAATGAATTCATTTGCTGCCATGATAGGGCCAGAACTGCGTGAAAAAGCGGCGCGAGAACAACAGACGACAGCCGTACCCTGCCACACACCTTTGCCACTCCACGCCGCAGTATTTGATGTATCCCCTATAAGCCAACCAAACCCATGCTCAACGCCAACTGAAACGACACCCGTGTCAAGCGTTACATCGTCACCCTCTACACCGCTACAATCCCCATTTATGCCTAAGACACCACCGCCTTCATTTTTCTTATCGGGTAAAAAAAACGCACACCCATTTCCCCAAGGCTGCCATGATGCAGGAACAAAAAATAAGGTTATGCCACTTCCCATAACGCCCAACCGGGTAATGGTCCCGTAGCAAATACCTTACCCAACGCTTATCTTCCCTGATGGGGAAATGTTTGGTATGGTCACGAAATTGACTCCCGTGTCAGTGCTTCTTCCTTAAGGTACCCGAAAAAATAATCAGGAGATAAGCGCATGAAATTAATCGGCAACCACATTCAGCTCAGTGCGGATGAGAAACCCAGGGTCACCCCACAAAACCTAACAGCAGCGGTATACGGCCAGCAACTCTTAGATAAAGTAGCGCCACTCCTCTTTGAGTATCTACTCATAAAATATCACTGCAAAAAGAACCAAGGATCACACCCTCAATCTGAGTTAGACCAATTAATGCAGCAAGCAAAAGAACAACTACAAACACTTACTGAACGCATGATCTCAGCTAACCTACATGCCAGCAAATTTAATATGACGGGAAGAGACACATCTGCAAAGATAGCAGAAAGAATCAGTAACCATTTGTTACGTAACTTCATCTTCAAAGAAAATCCCTTGTCTTTACGTACAGAAGACTTTTTTTCGGTTCACGTAAGCATTCTTATGTTTCGTTATTATTGTGCGGAGCCGTTTGCACACTTTCGTTACCATAACCCCATTGACGATTTACTCAGAATACTACAAGAAAACAAGCTAGGAGTGCCCACATTAGCAAACCACTTTAACTTCTCATCATTACCCAACCTATTAAAGCATTTGATAGGCAGCATCAGGACAAATCGCGCTTTATTTGATTATTATTCTGCAGAAATCCCCCTGTTAAAATGGAATAAAAAGTATTTACATTTGCCCCAAGAGATTGTGTGCAACGTCAATTTAGCATGTGACATGGGACTTTATTTTTTATTCCGCTTAATGTTTGCTGGCATGTTCTTGGTATTCATGATGGCAGAAAATATGTTTTTTTTAAGAGACAATGCCTTTAGCCTATTTTGCTTAACTGCCTATATGAAATACGGCCCTATGCCTCGTTTTCATCAAATACCGGGAAGATCCGGCAGAGCAATCACATTGCCCTCACCCCTTATCAACATTCCCTCCATCATTGCCCACTCAATTGGTAGATTAATCAGTGGCCTTTGTCTCTGGTTAATCAGCTCAATGCTGCAATACCCTTCTACTTTTTCCCGCTTAGGACTTGCCATCATGCTAGGCTTTTACTTATTTGAACGGTGTTCGGATACATTTATTTATCCTAATAAAACCTCTTGGCTAACTACGCAGACCCATAGCGACACCCTTTCCGTATTACGCGCCTATATCACACAAGACTTGGATGATATTATCACATACTGCGAATCCAACAGACCGGAAAAAATGGATTTACCGATCCAAACAGTAAGCAAAGAACCCCTACATTCGTCATTGCGCGTCGCTACTCCAACGCAGGCTCAACACCGTCGCGAAACGCAAATATCCCAACGTTCGCGGAAAACCAAAGAACAGAGCCATTCTGCCGGCCCTGAAAAAGAAAATGCGTACGCCACCAGCGTACCGCAACCGCTCGTTTTTCTCTACTTGGTCCTAGCGTTAAACGGAAAACGTTATCACTTACCTGACTACAGTGATACAACGGTGATGATCGACGACATGCTGCTAACGTGCTTAAGCAGCATGACAGAGCAAACAGCAAGTAAAACAGACACCCGAAGATACGTATTAATAACCGATCAAGAGCGCTTAAAGGAGCACTGCCCATCTGATGCTACACTGCATGAAAAAGAGATTATTAGCAGCTCATGTTGGGCGAGAACAAGTGAAGGCAAAAAGGGCTTCAAATACGATAAAGACTCTAACCATATATTTTTCAAACAACCTAGACGTGACTTACGTATACGCTATATTCCCGATGACACCGCACGCGTTATCGATGCGGACAATAACACAAACGAGCATGTAGTGACTTACAAAATGGAAGATACGCAGACGCACAACCAACGTAACCGACTGTAAGCAAGCGTTATTGCCGCGGCACCGCGTGCCTTTTTACAAAAATTCTTGTACACTGGGTGACAACTTATTGAGAATCATACGTGTCATGTCGTCACTACCACACACACTGGGCAGGTTTATCTGCCATTTTGTTAAACAACAACCCTATGCTTTTTTGGCAATACAGGTGTTATCGCTGGCCTGGGCATTAGATAATACCGTGTGGCCGTATGCCTTCAAATTATTAATCGATAAGCTGATGCTATACCATGGTGATAAGCAACTGATTTGGGCTTATCTCACACCCGTGCTATGGTTTTGGGGGAGTACATGGCTCACCATCGAGTTGATGTTCCGTGGCCAAGGTTGGTGTATTGCCAACACGTTCCCCGCCTTCGAAAAAAATGTGCGTATGGCCATGTTTCGTTATGCCACACGCCACTCTTACGATTATTTCAGCAATCATTTTTCAGGTGCTCTCGCCAACCAGATCAGTGACATGACGCAAAGTATCCTGCGCATCATGCAACTGCTATTAACGCTATTTATTCCCGCTTTCGTTTCTTTGCTGATTGCCAGTTGCATTTTTTTTACTATTGCACCCGTGTTTGCCGCGCTCTTGGTCAGCTGGCTATGTATACACATGCTGATTTGCTTTATCGGTGGTAGGCGCTGCAGCAACGTCGCTGATGACTATGCCACGAGTCGCAGCGTGTTAAGCGGCCAAATCGTTGATGCATTCACGAATATAATGCACGTTCACTTGTTTGCACGGCACCGTTTTGAATACTATCGTCTGCAACACTATCAAAAAACAACGCAACGCAAACATCGCGCCTCCCTGGTGGCCATAGAAAAAATCAAAGTAGCGTTAGGCATCGCTTGTTTTTTAGGGCCAGGCCTGCTGCTCACTTGGTTGGAAATTCGCAGTTGGCAACAAGGTTTAATTCAAATAGGTGACCTTATTCTTGTGATCACCGCATCAAATAACATGATCCTAATCGCTTGGCTATCTGGCTTGGAGCTGCCTAATCTTTTCAAAGAAATTGGCATTTGTCAGCAAGCACTGAGCATCATCACCCACCCACACGACATCACCGACACAGAACACGCCAAAAAGCTGCAGGTTACCCACGGCCAACTCGCATTTAGTAATGTTACGTTTGCCTACGCAGACAAACATCCCTTATTTAACGCCTTAAATGTCACACTAGAAGCAGGTAGCACCGTAGGACTGGTGGGTTTCTCCGGCAGTGGAAAAACCACGTTTGCTAATTTAATCATGCGGTTTTATGAGCCACAACAAGGCGCTATTTTTCTCGATGGCCAAGACATTCGCACTTGCACCATGGATTCTTTACACCGATCAATCAGTATGATCCCGCAAGATCCTTCACTGTTTCACCGTTCTTTAATGGATAACATCCGTTACGGTAACGTACACGCCAGTGATGCGGAGGTTATTCTCGCTGCTAAACAAGCCTATTGCCACGACTTCATCACAGCGCTGCCCGAAGGCTATCACACCTTGGTGGGCGAACGTGGGGTCAAATTATCAGGAGGACAACGTCAACGTATTGCGATCGCACGTTGCCTGTTGAAAAAAGCCAAATTACTTATCCTAGACGAAGCAACCTCTGCGCTCGACTCTGTCACTGAAAAAGCAATTCAACACACATTACAATCCTTCATGCGACAGACAACTACGATCGTTATCGCACACCGTTTGGCAACGCTCGCGCAATTAGACCGTATTTTAGTGTTTTCCGCAGGAAAAATTATCGAAGATGGCTCACACCATACACTGCTCAACCAGCAAGGCCATTACGCCACTTTATGGCATTTACAAGCAGGTGGCTTCTTGCCGTTAACCGCCGACCCCGTACTTTAAAACGCCTGCATCCGCTCTACCTGCTGTGCTGCAGCAAGCGATGATTGTGCACTGCAATTGTCTTTGCTACGTCGCCACATCACGGGCGCCGCGCTGACTAACGCCACGTTATATAACGCGGGTTCCAGCACGGTCGTGCGATTGTTACTGCACAACAACGTATAAGTACCCTGCGCGGTACAGTGATGCAAACGCCGCAGCATTACTTTGCCTTCCTGGGTTTGCACAATGCAATCCAACCCAATAAGTTTCCGACAAGCACTGCCAAATCGCTTGCGTCCTGCCACCACCTCACCGAAACTGTAGCAAGGTTCCATGCCATCATCTTCCACGATAAAATCGATCGCGTCTGGATGACTCTTACGAAAAAACAATAATTCTTTGACGACTTGCTTGTCTGCCACCACTCGAGAAAACACGGCGGATAAATCCAGCAAGGAAGACTGTTCCTGATCGACTAACGTAGGTCCACTTCCAATACCATACAGTAACCAATCAATCGTAGTATGTACCCCTTCCAGCAAAAATATCTCGACTAAGCGATACGCTTTTTTTTCTGTTATACCGCTGTGACGCCCCAGCTCCCAACCTTTCAAGGTGTTTTTGTTTAATGCATATTTACTATGCATCTCATCTCGCGATAGGTTCGCCATATAACGTAGACGCTTTAAGCGCACACCACGCACAGCAGGAGAATCAGACGCATGGACCACGCCCACCCCGGGGGCTAAACTGACGCTATTTTCTGTTGACATACTTGTCTAATCCCTCAAATTCAAACTGAACCATTGTTGCATAGATAAAGAAATATAAGTCATATTTTTTTGTGACTATTCAGCAAAATGCTGAATAATTACCCTTGATTTGACGCCTAACCCAGTAAAACTGGGCGTAACGGCATTCCTAGGATCGATACGCGATTCTCCCCTTGAGAATCCCCATCGCGTAAAGAAAACATCCTGTTTTAATGTTGCTGAATAGTTACATTTTTTAATTATTTATGGATTAAAAAGCATTGACTTATACTTCGCCTTTTGCTCAAATAGTTTCCGGTTAGGTCACAAATGCCTCTGCCGAAATTTTACTACACAGGCGGTAGTAAAAGCATCTATAACGGATTTAAGAAATAGTTCTGCACGGCACCCGCTGTTCATTAGGCAAGCATTTAAAGGGGTGAACGAAATAAGAATATAACCTATGGCGAGATCCAAGTAGACCAAGAGGTAAAAAAAATGACAAGACATAACCCATAGGAAGCTGTGAGAGAATGCGAAACGACTACAAGGAGATGCAATTATGTTAGTACTCACAAGAAGGGTTGACGAAAGTATAGTCATTGGCAAAGAGCGCATGGTAACCATTAGAATTATTAGCGTACAGGGTAATCAGGTCAAACTAGGCATTGAGGCTCCCAAAGATATACTCATTCATCGCGAAGAAGTATTTGATTTGATCCAACAGCAAGATAAGGATAGCGAAGAGTCGTAATGCAGGTATATCGGGCATATGATTCAAATTAATGGTAAGCTAGCCTTCGCTGCCGCTTAGGATGAAGAAAAGTATAAACGTGGATCATTGGCAAAGCACTTCAAGCCAAACCACCCTAATAATAAGATGTACATAATAAAAATTTGGTGGTTTGCTTTCAATACGCAACACAGCCCTTCACATAACGGATAAACACGCGATAATCGCGGCTGTTTGTTTGCGGCCTAAATTAATCCCGTCTATTTTGCTTAAGATGATGTTGGGTTAAGATAAATGGCCGTGAGGATATTTTTACGGAAGCGAGCGCTATCGTAGTCTTATGCGAAATGCCCCCTCTTCTGCAATAGGTAACAATGTAAACCAGGACGGGGAGAAAAACGGAGAAAATAGCACTTCTGCAAAGCTGCACTGCGCGAGAAGTGTAGGGGTCACAGGGAATAGAGACGTAAATACAATAGACGTGGTATGCAAACAACGAGATGTTTGCATACCACTAAACATACTTAGTACAACTTTACAGAGGAGACCAAGCATGCCTGAGGCAAGTCTACACAATCGGACGGTAGGTTCACAAGCCCCAACGAAAGATCGTTTGATACAAGCAGCTGCTCGCTTATTTGCCTTTAAAGGCTACAATGCAACATCCATAGACGAAATCGCCAATGCCTGTCATATACAGAAACCTAGTTTTTACGGACATTTCCCCTCGAAAGAGGCCATTGCCATTGCGGCAGTGCAAAATTTGCACGGATATTGCAAGACACACCTGTTCTCCGTTGCGCACAACGCAGAGTTGTCGCACCAACAACGTATCCTCCTGTTTACAGATGCATTAAAAAATCTCTTTGCAACGCGCCCAGACTATGCGCTATCCACCTTTTTAGCCGCGCACTCCCTGAGCGTCGTCAATAACCTTACCAAATACATACTCGATTATTTCAGCGATTGGATGCGGGCCGTTACCGATCTGCTACGACACTTTTGCTCAGCCGAAGAAGCAAATACCATTGCGCAACTGAGCCTCTGCCGCATACAAGGTGCTATCATGATGCAGCGCATCACTGACCAAGATACTTACCTGGAAAATATGTGTGAGGAATTAAATACATGGTGGCAATCACTACTCGGCAATAACACACCTTAAACACATAAAATTTAGGTGTTGTTAGAGTCCATAGGAAACCACCTTTTGCGTAAATACCCGCAATAAGTCCTAATACTAACATCGCAGGTTAGATTAACCTTTACTGCTTTTAGTGTAATTTATCCATTCGCTCAATAAAGATGAACCTGTTCCCCCAATTGGGAGAACAGGTTCACCACGGTAGCACCGTACTCTCTATGCGTGATTTGATTGCTGTTCCGCACGCATACGCTCATAGACTTCTTCCCTGTTAACAGCAAAATCCTGAGGCGCCTCAACGCCAACACGTACCTGATTGCCCCGTACTCCCAAAATTACTATTTTAATCGCAGCATCATCACCTAAAATGATACGTTGCCCAATATTCCTCGTTAAAATTAACATATTTTTCCTTTTTATTTTTATCAATCGATCGCATACACAAAAACACACGGTTGCAATCGGGTTGCTGAAGTACAGCCGTTCCTCGGGGACTGCCGTGACATCAATCTGCGCCTACCGAGGGGAAATTTGTACTCTCATGATGCCCTCCTAGTGTCTTTACCAACAGTATCCAGTGGGAATTACCCCGCGGCAAACCGTAAGCGTTACAACAGAAGGAAATAAACCTAGAAAAAAACGCGATGTAGTGCTGACATAATGCATTCTCCTTACTGCTAAAAACCGTTGTTATGCTGCCAAGCTATTGCGCCGATAACACCAGTTTAGTGTGTTATTTCAAGTACACTTAATATGTACCGCTCGCGGCATGTCTTACGATCAGCCGCAACGCTTGCAATAAAAACACAACCGAGCAGTAATGAAAACACTATTTTTATGCATTAGAATCTATACCGTACAAATCGTAGATAGAAACGGCACCTTGAGCGTGCTCCCCTAGCAAATAAATGCCGCTAGCAAATGCGTTAGAGATATAGAATTGGCTAGACTCCATGCAGTGCCTCAGTATTACCGTCTTTAACTCATGCGCTAGCGATATATCACCTGGCAAACTCAAAATCCTTGACTACACTTAGTAATGGAACATTACCGTAGGCATTGCATAAGGATATACCATCATGAATTTAGCTACGATTACACAGAAAGGGCAAGCCACTATCCCTGCTGATGTGCGTAAAGCATTAGGTTTGGAAGCAGGGGATAAAATAGGCTTTGATATTCAAAACGAACAGGTGATCTTAACCAAAATACAACCGTTTGATTATGCGTATCACCAAGCGCTCACGGGCACCTTATCGGAATGGGATTCACATGAAGACGAGGAGGCTTACCATGACCTATAAACAATTCAGTGTGGTTTCTATACCATTTCCTTTTAACACCGGGCCAGATACTAAATCTCGTCCCGCCGTGGTATTAAGCACGGAAAATCACCAGCAACAAACCGGACATATCACCTTGTTGATGGCCACTAGCGCGCGGCACAGTCCGTGGCGTGGAGATCACATGCTGGTCGACTTGCAAGTGGCGGGACTCAGCACGCCTACTATCATTCGACAGAAAGTATTCACCGTAGATGCGCGTTTGGTAAAGCGTACGGTAGGTGAACTCTCGCCCATGGATAGGGAAGGCGTAATCCGCCATTGGCGCAGCCACACCATGAGTAACTAGCGATACCCATTCCACTTCAAAATGCGATTTTTGCATTTTGAAGTGTTTTCTACGCGATGAAGTCACCCAAGGGGAGAATCGCGATTTTCCCCTTGGGGGACCGTGCACAAATTTACTTTGTGCCGGTCATCAAAATAAAGTATACCGCGCGACTTACCCATAAAAGTTCGCATCTTGAAGTACGAGCGCTATATACCCATTGCAGTTCAAAATGCAATTTTTGCATTTTGAACCGCTCTCTACGCGATGGGGTTTCCCAAGGGGACCGTGCACAAATTTACTTTGTGCCGGTCATCAAAACAAAGTATACCGCGCGACTTACCCATCAAAGTTCGCATCTTGAAGTACGAGCGCTATATATCGGTGCAAAATCAATAGGACCCCGAAAAACGTTCGGGGTTAGTTACGCATGCTTTTAACCTATGGTAGATGTTAACCACGCATTGATTGCTTGCAAATCCACGACTGATAAATTACCCGCAGCCTGCTTTAAATTAAGCAGGCTGTTGATAAATGCATATTGATCGGTTGCCAACGAGACTTGAGACTGAAATAAATTTTGCTGTGTTTGCAATACTTCGATAATTGTATTCGCACCCAGGCTATAACCGGATGCTGTGCTATTTACTGCACTGCCATTCGACAGGATCATTTGCCTATCCGCTTGAATTTTACTGAGTTGCGCCAGCAAATTATTATAATTTTGGCGGGCTCGCAGTTGTGCGGCTCGGTATTCTTGCTGCACGATATCTTGTGCGGCTAAGTACTGTTGCTTAGTCTGGCGTATTTTCGAATTCACCAAACCACCTTGATACATGGGGATAGTCATTTTCACACCTATGCTACGCGAGTCCGTATCTAACGCTCGATTAAGACCTGCATTAAATGTGTTGGTTTTATTCATATCTCCTATTACAGCCACTGTGGGCAAATGGCCAGCCATCATTTGGCGTATAGTCGCTCGCGCAACGTCTGCAGCGCAGCGCGCCGCAACGACTTTAAGGTTATGCTCCGATGCCGACTTCACCCAATCGTCTGCGCGCGACGGTTGCGGTTTGGGAAATACAATGCCTTTGCGTAACGGCAACAACGCCGTGTAATAATCCCCCGTGATTTGGCGTAACGCTTCCTTAGCATTCTGTAAATTATTTTGTGCCGTAATTAAATCCGCCGCTACCTTATCGTCACCGGCACGCGCTTGATAGGTTGCAGTAATGGTAGCCAAACCCACCTTATATAATTCTTCGGCTTGTTCACGTTGTCGTGCCAGCGCTTTTTTCTGGGCCTGAGTAAAACGCAAAACATCTTCGGCAAGCAGCACATTAAAATAGGCAGTGGCCACACGCAACACTAAATCTTGTTGCGCTAATGTGTAATTGGCTGCTGCTTGTTTCACTTGCGCACGGGCTTCGCCCAACACCGCCCACGCAGAAAAGTCAAACACCGGCTGACTGACATTCAACTGCCATGTTTTCGTAGGAAAAACTGAGGTTTTGTCCGTTTGCTTCAAGCTGACGGTATTGTGTGTTTTACTGGCATCTATGCCAACAGAAGGTAATAACGCAGCCAACGCTTGTGGCACACTTTCTTTAGCAGCTAACCACGTTGCTCTTGCGGCCTGAAAACTCGGATCACTGCTCTGCGCTTGATGATAAACAGTTAACAAATCTGTGGCTGCATAAGCGCCCTGTAGCGCCAAACTCAGGACTAAAACTAATAAATAACGCTGCATTTACTCTCCTTAAAACACAAAAAGCGACGCTTCATGTGTTTTCAACAACCTAGCGACCGTCGTTTCAAATAAACGCTGCGCACGCCATTGTTGTTTGGCGATTTTAGTAAACACACACGCTTGCATGGAAGGTGCCTCACCCAAAACTGCAAACAAACGCCCGCCTATATTCACTTGCGCATCGAACACAGCGGGGACTTTCGCTAAGCTACCCGTGATCACGACCACATCATACGCTGCTTCTGTTTCCCAACCCATGGCTGCATTACCTGTGGCTAATGTCACATTATCAACGTCAAATTGACGTAAACGTTCTTGTGCTTGTCGGGTAAAATCGGCAAAAATATCTACGCTCACCACCTTGCTGGCCAATTTCGCAAGTACCGCGGTCATATAACCCGTGCCCGTCCCCACTTCTAATACACTGTCAGTTGCTTTGATATCGAGACTTTGTAGCAGCTGCGCCTCTTCTTTGGGGCAAAACATATTTTGGCCGTGGCCAATGGCCAAGGGCATGTCTGCATACGCCAAATTTTTCATATGGGCAGGCACAAACTGCTCTCGAGCAACTGCATACAACACAGCGATAATCGACTCCTCCTGCACTTCACAAGTAAGAATTTGCTGCTTAATCATATTACTGTGCGCTTGCTCTAGGTCCATCATTTCCTCACGCTAAGATTACTTATCCCCTGCTACGCAGTCCCGGCTAAAATCCTTAACGCGAAAGTCTATCATTAATGATTGCACATTTCGAGTGCATTTTGATCGCGCATAAATAAAAACTGAGGATCTATTCAGAAAATTTCTTAAATAGGCTGCTTTTGCCTGAAAATACACTGTTTCCTTTACGCAATGGGGCTTCTCAAGGGGAAAATCGCGATCACCTCCACGCCGCCCAGTTTTACGGGGCAAACCAGGTAACTGTTCGGAAGAGCGTAAGCAAGAGGCAAAGGGTCCGTGGCTTACACCTCACAAACTATCAGTTGGTAGCGGTTGCTGCGAATCCCACTCATTCGCTAGCGGTATAACTACCCATCCTCAACATCTCGCTATAGTATTAGCACATGTAACTATTCAGCAACACTAAAACAGGATGATTTGGCTTGAAAATACAATGTATTCTTTACGCGATGGAAATTCTCACGGGGAAAATCGCGATTCTCCCCGTAGAATGCCGTTCCGGTTTTACTGGGCCAGGCGCGTCAACGTAAGATTAACAGTAATAGTCCAGCAAATTTCTCACTTATTTTTGCTGGTAATGTGGACTCTTCTTTGCGCGATGAGGATTCTTAAGGGGAGAATCGCGATTCTCCCCTTAAGCGCCGTTAAGCCCAGTTTTACTGGGCTAGGCGTCAAATCAAGGGTAACTATTCAGCGTTTTACTGAATAGTTGCCCGCACATTTTGATGGGAAACAGCATGAGCCCCCAAGAACAGTACCAACAATCGCTTAAAAACGGCACATTACAAGCCGATGACGAGCAGGCGCGCCTGGTATCCTGCCTGCAAACGCTGTACCTCGCCCTGTCCGCTCGCGCGTCACGGCCGTGGTGGCGACTGACACGTCCCACTAAAATAAAAGGCCTATATGTGTGGGGCGGCGTGGGCATCGGCAAAACCCATTTGATGGATATCTTCTATCAATCATTGCCCACTACGCGCAAATCACGCCTACATTTTCATCACTTCATGCGCCAAATCCACACCGAACTCACCGCACTAGAGGGCACGCCTAACCCACTAACCCACATCGCAAAACGCTGGGCAAACGCGGTAGACGTCCTTTGCTTTGATGAATTTCACGTCACTGACATTGTCGATGCCATGCTGTTAGGCAATCTGCTGGCTGCATTATTTGCCTACCCCATTGTCCTGGTAACAACGTCTAATACGGCACCGGATGATTTATACCGCCACGGCTTGCAACGCGAACGCTTTTTACCGGCCATCGCCTTACTCAAACAGCACACAGATGTCGTTCACTTGTCTAGCCAAATGGATTACCGTTTGCGTACCCACCAACAAAGTGGTACCTATTATTGTCCTGTGAACGCTGACACGCGCCTACGCTTTAAGCAACATTTTGTCGCGCTAGCGGGAAAACAAGTTGTGTGGCACCAGGCATTAACGATAGACTGCCGTTCTTTGGCAACCATGGCTTATGCACAAGGCGTTGTGTGGCTGCAATTTGCAACAGTGGTATGCGTCCCGCAGTCACAACGGGATTACCTAGAATTAGCACGCGATTTTCATACAGTGTTTATCAGCGATGTTCCTGCTATAGCCGCTGCTGAGGATGATGTGGTTTGCAATTTTATTAAATTAGTAGACATATTCTATGACGCACAAGTTAAACTGATTTTACAAGCAGCCGTGCCCATAGAACAACTGTATACGGATGGTAAGATGCGCAGTACATTCGTGCGCACTCAAAGTAGACTGACCGAGATGCAATCGTCCACTTACTTAGCGCAGCCGCACCGTATGCAAGAAGACATTCATCGACCGACATACAAAAGCATTGAATAGGGTAAACGCATGAGCACAACAACATATAACGCAGAATCCATCGAGGTATTAAGTGGTTTAGATCCGGTACGCAAACGCCCTGGTATGTACACCGACACCACACGACCCAATCACTTAGCCCACGAAGTCATTGATAACAGCGTCGATGAAGCGCTGGCCGGCTTTGCAAGCCGCATCGACGTCACGTTATACGCGGATGGTTCCATGCAAGTGGCAGACGATGGTCGCGGCATGCCTGTCGATATACACCCGCAACACCAAGTCTCTGGGGTAGAATTGATTCTCACGCGTTTACATGCGGGCGGTAAGTTCTCTAATAAAAATTATCAATTCGCGGGAGGCTTGCACGGTGTAGGGGTTTCGGTTGTCAATGCCTTATCAACACGCTTAGTCGTAGAGAGCAAACAACACGGCAAACGTTACCAAATGAGTTTTGCGGACGGACACAAATTATCGGAGCTAGAAGTCATCGACACCGTGCCCAAGCGGCAAACCGGAACCTCCGTACATTTTTGGCCGAATGGCAGTTATTTCGATTCCAATAAATTTGCCGCCCCACGCATCAAGCATTTCCTACGCTCCAAAGCAGTATTGTGCCCAGGATTACGGATCACGTTCACTGACGAACAAGCCAATACCACCGATGAGTGGTACTTCGTCGATGGCTTACACGATTATTTGGCGTCTGCGCTCAACGGTTGTACCCTATTGCCTAATGCCATACTCACCGGCCACTTCAATGGAAAAACCGAAGCGGTCAGCTGGGGTGTAGTGTGGTTACCGGAGCGTGATGACACCCTCATCACCGAGAGCTACGTCAACTTGATCCCCACCGTGCAAGGTGGCACACACGTCAATGGCTTACGCACCGGATTATTAGATGCCATTCGTGAGTTTTGCGATTTCAGAAATCTATTACCGCGCGGCGTCAAACTCAGCCCCGACGATGTCTGGGATCGCTGCAGCTACATTTTGTCGGTCAAATTACAAGAACCACAATTCGCAGGGCAAACCAAAGAACGTTTATCCTCACGTGAGTGCGCTAATTTTGTCGCTGGCGTTATCAAAGATGCCATCAGCCTGTGGCTACATCAACATGTCGCCGAAGGTGAATTGATCGCTGCACTGGCTATCGACCAGGCGCAAAAGCGCATACGCGCCAGCCAAAAAATTACACGCAAAAAACTCACGGGAGGTCCTGCACTACCGGGCAAACTGGCTGACTGCAGTTGCCAAGATCCGGCGCGTACCGAATTATTTCTCGTCGAAGGTGATTCTGCTGGCGGCTCCGCGAAACAAGCACGTGATCGCGAATTCCAAGCAGTCATGCCACTGCGCGGCAAAATTCTCAATACCTGGGAAGTCGACGTACATACTGCCTTGGCCTCACAAGAAATTCAAAATATAGCTACCGCCATCGGTGTTGATCCGGGTAACCCACAGTTACATGGCTTGCGTTACCATAAAGTCTGTATACTCGCCGACGCCGACTCCGACGGCTTACACATAGCCACCCTACTCTGCGCACTATTCTTGCGTCACTTCAAACCCTTGGTCGCCGCTGGACACTTATTTGTTGCCATGCCACCGCTGTACCGTATCGACGTGGGCAAAAACGTTTATTACGCATTAGATGACGAAGAGAAACACGATTACCTGCAACGAATTCAAGCAGAAAACAAAAAATCTGTGATCAATGTGCAACGCTTCAAAGGCTTAGGTGAAATGAATCCGCTGCAACTGCGTGAAACCACCATGCTGCCGGATACGCGCCGCTTGGTGCAACTAACCGTGCACAAAGGCGACGACACCGACCAATTACTCGATATGCTACTGAGTAAAAAACGCAGCGGTGATCGCAAACAGTGGTTAGAAAACCACAGCACACTGTTAGAGTCCGTAGTAGAAGAACCGGTGATTACCTAAGGAATCCGCTATGTTGACCTACGCCCAATACTTAGCGCACACGCGCAATCCCACAGCGCGACGCTTGCTGACCATCATCGAACAAAAGCAGAGTAACTTGGCCGTGTCCGCCGACGTCACCACGCAACATGAACTACTGCAATTGGCGCAACAAGTGGGTCCATCCATTTGCGTACTCAAGACCCATGCCGATATCGTCCGTGATTTCGATGATCATTGCATCACCCAACTCACCGCCTTAGCCGCACAACATAATTTTCTGTTATTCGAAGATCGTAAATTCGCCGACATAGGCCACACCGTGCGCCTGCAATACAGCCAAGGTATACATCGCATTGCGGATTGGGCATCAATCACCGACGCTCACCCGTTACCGGGTGACGGCGTAGTGCAAGGTTTACAAGACATTGGTCTGTCCCGCGGCCACGGTTTATTGTTGCTAGCGCAGATGAGCAGCGCCAGCAATCTGATTACCGCGGCTTACACCCAACAGGCAGTGGCTATGGCAGCACGCTACCCCGACTTTGTCATCGGTTTCATTTGCCAAACCCGACTATCCACACACCTATTACACTTCACCCCCGGCGTACAACTGGCCGCAACCGGCGATGCACTGGGCCAACAATACATTACTCCCTCTCAGGCCATATGCGAACACGGCAGTGACGTCATCATCGTCGGTCGTGGTATCTACCAAACCGCTGACCCCAAAGCCGCCGCAGAAATCTACCGCACCCAAGCCTGGCAAGCCTACCAACAACGCTAGCCTAGCTATACCCATTCCACTTCAAAATGCGCTTTTTGCATTTTGCAGTGTTCTCTACGCGATGGGGTTTCCAAAGGGGCGAAGCACGATTCTCCCCTTTGGTGGCCGTACACACATCCTTTGTATAGGTCTAGAAACAGGATATACCGCGCGACTTACCCATCAAAGTTCGCATCTTAAAGTACGAGCGGTATATCACTAGTGTTGGCAAAAGATGCTGAGGAAGATTCAAATTCGTATGAATCTTCCACTCAAACTACGCCACCATGCCCGAGGACGGGAGGACGCCCCTAATGATGGTGCCTACTAATGGGCTAACCACAACGTGATAGTAAGATACGTGACATACAGTGCACCGTTCACGAGCAAGACCCATATCGGGATGCCGTCGTTACGCGCGTGTAGGCGCAACCAAAACGTAGCAATTAAGGTGATGATGATACACGCCGCGACTTCTGTGCGCGGTTGCCACGGGGTGAGCATGATACCTATGGCAGGCAATAGCGTGCCTTGAAACACCATGGCACCGGTGAGATTGCCAAACGCTAAGGTGTCTTTGTTACGCCCTATCCACAGAAAGCTATTGATTTTTTCCGGTAGTTCCGTGGCAATAGGAATAATGAGCAATGACAATAACAACGCTGAGATGTGCAGCAAATCGGAAAATTGAGCGACGTAGTGAATGAAGCCTTTTGCACCTAGCACGAGTAATACCAAGCCTACACCTAGCTGCAAAAGGATCGTCAACAAATGCATGGGCAAGCCTAACTTATGCAACAACATAGACTTATCCGCTTCGGTTGCGTGTCCTGCTTCGACTAATTTTTTTGAGGCTTGTAGGGTTAATAAGACATAAATGAAATAGGTCAGTAACAGAAGTGCACTGATCAGGGCAAGTGCGTATGGCATGGTTTTGGGGACAAACATGGCTAACGTTGCCAACATGAAAGCAAACAGAAAAAAATTGAGATCACGTACTAAGCCACTGCGTTCTGGTTGTAAAGTGCCGCGTATACCACGGCTGCGCATGGCTGAGAGCGCCATCAGTGCAAACGCGAGCGTAGACAACATCAACGGCGCACCCAAAATCGCACCCACGCCAATTTCTTCATTCACGGCGACACTGTTGGTACCGGCAAACAATGCCAACAAGGGGATAAGCGTTTCCGGTAACGCAGTGCCTACGGCGGCGAATAAGGATCCCGTGACACCTTCTGAGATTGCCAACCTTTCGCCTAA
The DNA here is from genome assembly GCA_964646995.1 of uncultured Gammaproteobacteria bacterium. GTDB lineage: Bacteria > Pseudomonadota > Gammaproteobacteria > CAZYIF01 > CAZYIF01 > CAZYIF01. Next base: position 31,487 of record CAZYIF010000001.1, on the reverse strand, counting down.
ATGTTCTAAGGCATTGGTAAATACTTCGGCGGCGACCAGAATAACACCTAACATAAACAGTAATTGACACACCAGTATGGTCATGGGATTTCTCCTTATAAAAACGCTAAATACAATGTTCACCCCTTCGAGACGTTGCTTCGCACCTCCTCAGGGCGAACGGAAGGTTCTAATACGCCTCTCGCGAGAGCGTAGCACAAAAACCTAATCCCGATCACACTGCATACACAACAAACACCGGTACATCCTCACGATATGCCTCCATCGCATTGCGATATTTGAAATGACAGCACGTATTCGTCTCAACGTATGCCGTTCACCCTGAGGAGACACACAGCGTCGTCCGGAAGGGAATTATTACGCATGTGGTAAATCACAACCTGAGCGTTATGGCCCACAAACAACCCTGTTTTCTCAACGCATCATAGAATGCAACACGTGAGTGCAAACGTGATGTCTTCTTTGTAAGGCTCGGATCGCTGTTGGATGCTGGGAATATAAAAACGAATACTAAAACGGTGCCGACCTGCGCTGATTTCAGGAATGATGGCCAGGGCGCGTGGTAGCGTCACCCGAATCATTTGACATTGTGTTTGTTGATCTAAGGTGGCTTGATAAAAGCCTTGATGTGCGGTGGTGAGTACCGGCGTTTGACTCTCACGCGTCAGGCGTAATAACAACGCCGTGGTTTGTTGCACAATCAGTAATTTTTGCAACCACGTGTGTAGGTCGTGTTGGCGCTGTTGCGCCGGCTCTTGCAACCAATAATAACAAGCCGGTATATCAAAACTACAGACCGTGCCTGGATTCAATAAATGCTGACGCACTTGGTTCAGGAAGGGATCATCACGCAATGCTTGTCCCAGCTTGCCGGTCACACGGCAAAGTTGTTCGGTGAGATAGCTTAACTCATCACAAATGGCGTCTAACTTATTGGCATTGAGTTCATGGGCATAAACCGTCGTTTTTAGGCGTTGCAGATTGATGTAGTGGCGTTTGCACTCTTGCGTGAGTTTCGCTTTTAAATCGGGCCTATCGATGATATTAACAATATCCATGATAGCGGCCAGAGCCACATGGCTATCCCAAGACGTGTGGTGCATTAGCGTGTAATCAATTTGTTGAAAGAGCTGTTCTAAGCGCAGGCACACACGGGTGTGTTCGTTTAACGGCTGCTCGTAATGGATCGTTGCCACTTGTTCCATGAGAATTCTCAAATCTAGTTGATAATCTATACCTTTACTACTGTGTGGGCATCATAACAGGTCGTTGCTAGAGTGGCGAGTTTTTTGACTTAAGCTCAAATAGCTACGATGTAATGTGTCTGTTTCTTGTTGCAAGTATGTGCAGTCTTTATCATTCATTATTACGTCATCGGCCAAGGCAAGGCGCTGCTCGCGTGTGGCTTGTTGAGCGATAATGTTTTGTACATGTGCCAGGCTACAGTGATCGCGCGCGACCGTGCGCGCTACTTGCAGAGCAACAGGACTATCTACGAGTAATATACGTTGTAACGCGAAGGGTGAGGCGGCGTGTGTTTCCACCAACAGTGGGATGACTAACACGCAGTAGCTACTCGTGGCTTGTTGGCTTAGGGCCAACATGCGCTGCGTGATGGCAGGATGCATGATATTTTCTAGCCATGCCTTTTGTTGCGGTGCAGCAAAGATAAGTTGACGTAATTGACGGCGATCTAGCGTGCCGTCTTGGTGCAAAATGCCCGAGCCAAAGTGTTGAATGATGTGCTGCGTCAGGGGCGTAGATGCACTAAGCAGTGCGTTGGCTATCTGATCGGCATCGATAACGGTCACGCCGTGCTGCGCAAACCGCTGTGCAACGGTAGACTTGCCACTGCCAATGCCGCCTGTCAGGCCTACTCTAAACATATTTACCATCTCAATAACGGAAAGCCGTACTGTGTCATTACGTTGCCATAAAGTAAACACAACCAACCCGCACTCGCTAGGTAAGGCCCAAAGGGAATCGGCGTGTGATGATCTTTTTTTTGTAAGCGCAATTGGATGATTCCTAAGATCGAGCCAAACACCGAAGCCAATAGAATAAGACAAGGTAACATGTGCCAGCCTACCCATGCACCCAATGCCGCACATAATTTAAAATCACCGTGCCCCATCGCTTGTTTGCCAGTGCTCCGATTAAAGCATGCGGTAATACTCCACAAGCTCACATAACCAATGACCGCACCCAATATCGCGTCTTGCGGGGTAGCAAAACAAGACGCTAGATTCACCAGTAACCCCGACCACAGTAAAAGATAGTTCAGGTTATCCGGTAGGATTTGCTTATCTATGTCGATGCAACTCATCGCGATCAATAACCAAGAAAAACCTAACGCAGCACCTGCCGCCACGCTACAGCCGAATTGCATGACAACGGCGATGGCACAGACACCCGCTAATAACTCGACAAACGGATAACGCCAACTGACGGCATGTTGGCAATATCCACAACGACCGCGTAAGAGCACATAACTCACGAGGGGAATGTTGTGCCAAATACGTAATGCGTGTTTGCAATGCGGGCAATGCGAGCGCGGACGCGATAGTGTATAAGGTGTAGGCAACGCCGGCATGTCAGCCATTGTGGCAAGAAATTCGCGGCATTCCGTCGCCCATTGGCGGTATAACATCTGCGGTAAACGATGAATGATGACATTCAAACAACTGCCTACGCACAGACTCAATAACACCAATAAAATTAAACTCAGCACAGGATAAAGTTGCACAAACGCCGCCATGTCTTGCATTATACGGCACTACCTAATTTGATAATCGGCAAATACATAGCGACCACAAGTACGCCGATAATTGCCGCGAGAAATAATAAAATAAACGGTTCTAACAAGATACTGAGACTATCCACCGCAAGTTCTACTTTTTCTTCGTAGAAAGCCGCGACTTTATTCAGCATTTTTTCCAGTGACCCGGATTCTTCACCAATCCCCACCATTTGTAGCATCATATTGGGAAAAATATTGCTTTTCTTCATGGTCTCTTGCAAATGTTTACCGGTTGCAACTTCATCACGAATTTGCAGTATGGTTTGGGTATAGGCGAGATTACCCATGGCGTAGGCGACTAAACCCAACGCCTCTACCAAAGGCAATCCCGCCGCAAATGTCACGCCCAGCGTACGCGCAAAACGCGCATAAATTGCATTTTTGCAAATCTCACCGACCACCGGTAAACGCAATAAACACCGATCAAAAAACAACGCAAATCTGACTGATTTCTTGCGTGCTGATATCACACTTGAAATAGTAACGGCAATAAAAAATGAAACCACAGACCAATACGTTTGAAAAAATTGAGATAGTCCAATGACCCATTGGGTTAATACCGGTAAGTCGGCACCAAATCCACTGAACAGAGATTGAAACTGTGGGACGATAAACACCAACAGTGCCGTCGTGACAATAAAGGCAAAACTCAAGATAACCACAGGATAAATGAGCGCTTTTTTAATTTTACCCTTGATCGATGCCATCTTTTCTTGGTGCGTTGCCACACGGTCTAGCATGATTTCTAACGCACCGGATTGTTCACCCGCTCTAATCAAGTTGCAAAATAAGGTAGAAAAATACTGGGGGAATTTCTCTAACGCTTGGGCAAAGGTATTACCCTCTTCTATATAACTTTTTAAGGTGAGTACTAAATCAGCCATAGCGATATTCGTGAGACTTTTACTGACTATATCAAATGCTTGTACCAGTGGGATACCCGCGTTAAGCATCGTGCACATTTGACGCGTAAAAATCATGATATCGACGGGTTTTATTTTAGTGCCTCTTTTGTCAATTTTTTTTGACTTCTTGCGAATATTTTGCAGCACCAATCCTTGGCTGCGTATATTCGCTTTCGCCAAGGCTAAGCTGGTGCCGGTAAATTCACCAACAACGCGTTCACCGCGTGCCGTGGTGGCTTCCCACACATAAATACTGCTTTTTTTACTGATTTTCTTGGCCATGGCTATCCTGCACAGATTCGATTAACTTCATTGAGTGTGGTTAATCCTTCTTGGATGCGCACCAAGCCAGAGCGACGCAACGTAAACATGCCTTCCTGAATGGCTTGTTGTGCGATATCCAATGAGGTACCACCCGACATAATTAATTCAGCAACGGCAGCAGTGACTGGCAATACTTCGTATAAGCCAATGCGCCCCTTATACCCTTCGGTACATTGTTCGCAACCTACGGCTTCGTAAATTTTAACGTGTACTGCCTCTGCTTCGGTATAGCCTTCTTTTATTAACACTTCATTAGGGATGGACGATTCTTTTTTACAGTGCGCACACAGACGACGTGCTAAACGTTGGGCAATAACCAGCGAAACTGATGTGGCAATGTTAAAGCTGGCAACACCCATGTTGATCAAACGCGTCAGAGTTTCAGACGCGCTATTGGTATGCAAGGTGGATAATACCAAGTGCCCCGTTTGTGATGCTTTAATCGCAATTTCAGCTGTTTCTAAGTCACGTATCTCACCAACCATGATGATATCGGGATCTTGGCGTAAAAACGATTTTAACGATGCCGCAAAGGTTAAGCCAGTCTTAGGATTGATCTGTACCTGATTAACACCTTCTAATTTGATTTCCACCGGATCTTCTGCAGTGGAAATATTGCGTTCAGTCGTATTTAAAATATTGAGTGCCGTATATAAAGAGACTGTTTTACCACTACCCGTGGGACCTGTGACTAACACCATGCCTTGTGGTTTGTGTATGGCATGCAAAAATAAATCTTTTTGCACAGGGAAATACCCCAGATTATCAATCCCCAGTGTTGCACTGGCCGGGTCCAATAAACGCATCACCACCTTTTCACCTCCTACCGTTGGGCACGTGCTGACACGAAAATCAATCGAACGTTTGGCACTAAGATTCATTTTAAAACGACCGTCTTGTGGAATGCGTCGCTCCGAGATATCCAGCTGCGACATGACTTTTAAACGTGAAGCAATGCGTGAACCCAACGCAAAAGGCGGTGCTGCCGCCAGATAGAGTATGCCATCTTGTCTAAAGCGCACACGGTAACTGTGTTCATACGGTTCAAAATGAATATCGGAAGCCCCTTTCGTAATGGCGTCAAGTAATAGCTTATTCACGAAACGCACGATGGGGGCATCATCCACTTTGGGATCAGATTCCGCCGACTGATTCGTGCTATCGTTTCTGATATCAATCGCTTCTAGCTCTTCATTGCTAACCTCATTGTGATTTAACGAATTACTGGCAGAGGACAATTTTTCCAGCAAAGCATTGAGCTTATCTTCTTCCACCAGCACGCTATGCGTATTAAGCCCGGTACTAAATTTAATTTCATCTAAAGCCGCTTGATTCGTCGGATCAGATATAGCAACAAACAATTGATTGCCGCGCTTAAACAGCGGCAACGCATGGTGCTTCTGGCCGAAACGTTCATTAAACAAAGATTGCGCGAAGCAATCCAGATCGTATTGTGCGAGATCGATCAGAGGCAGACCAAAACCATCTGCTAAATGATGAGCGATGGTTGTAGCCGTATGAATTTTCTCCCTAACTACATAGCTGATAAAAGGAATTTTTTCTGTTTTTATCGTGTCGGTAATTTTTCTAGCGAGATCTTCGTCCAGCAAATCATAGGAGACGAGTATACGTGCCAAACCATCCAGTTTTTGTTTTAGTGCCGCCATTGTCCCACCATTCCATGAAAAAATTCAGAGGACATCATCGAGTAAACCCATGCAATTAAGGAATAGTCGCGTATCGCTAACTATAGGGTAACTGAGCCGGAAAGCCAACGATTAAAAAAGCGCAGTGATTGGCACATGAATTTACCAAAAGACAACACTGTATGTTTGCGACGATAAGGATACGTGAGTAATCCGTTAGCATCACTCTTTCGCAAAAAGACTGCGCCTAACCCAGTAAAACTGGGCATAACGACATTCTCAGAGAAGAATCCCCATCACGTAAAAAACACCGTATTTTTAAGCAAAATCGTAATGCCTTGCAACTTTGCTGAATAGTTGCATTTTTTCTAACAAATTTTCAACGCTGGCAACTTTTCTAAAGATAGACACCCATTATGACCCTTATTTATGCACAACATGCGACTAGGCGGTACATTATCGCATTACTGTGTTAGCTTGTTGCTAAAAAACTACGGCCTTAGTCTTGCATAGTCGCAGGGATGCGGCTATAAATAGGGCGTTTGTGGCCGTGTGGAAATGGCTTGGCGTTTTAGGGAGTTGAAACGTTAAATTTTAGGCGTGGCAGTGCGGCGAAAGTGGCGCGCTCCCGGCATTAGGTATGCATACAACAGGAGAGATAACCGTATGAGACAGCGCGATTCTATGAACAGATTATGGAGCAAGGCATTTACGCTCATTGAATTAATGATAGTAATAGCAATTATTGGTGTGTTAGCCGCAGTGGCTATACCCGCATATCAAGATTATGTCACCCGCGCTAGAGTGAGCGAGGGAATTGGGCTTGCCAGTGCAGCGAAAACGGCCGTAGCTGAGTTCAATGCCAGCATGGGCAGAATGCCGACAACCAACGTGGAAGCTGGTTTAGCGGTCAATACGCAAATTTCCAGTGTCAACGTAGCCAGTGTGACGGTAGGAGCCGGAGGCATAATAACAGTGCAGTATACAGCCGCCTCTGGTGTTCAACCCGCAGCAAGTAACCTCGTTGTTTTCAGACCAGATACCACGACGTCGCCAGGTTCTGTGCGTTGGACGTGTAATGCGGCGGCTGGTACTACCGTAGCAGCCAGGTTTCTACCGGCGGTTTGTCGTTAGTAACGCGTCTTCTTTACTGTTGTAATACCACCCTTATCGGGTGGTGTATTTTTTAGAAAATACGTCTGTTGGCGAATGCGAGGTTTTCTATATAAACTTCGCACTAAAAAGATTTGCCGGGATAGCTCAGTTGGTAGAGCAACTGATTCGTAATCAGTAGGTCGGTGGTTCGACTCCACTTCTCGGCATTTCACCTTTCTCAACACTTACCCCATATAAGTGGGTGTCATCCCGAGCTGATACATCCCCACGAATTTTTCATGTAACAGGTTGATAAATCTGATTTTTGCCGTTCGCCCTGAGGAGATCGCGCAGCGATCGTCTCGTCCTTCGAGCACCTCAAGAGTGTGAACGGCAACACTAATTTTCAGCCTGTTTTTGTCTTTTGCAGTTTAGTTGTTGCATAACATTTTTTATCTTTTCGCTTGTGATAACAGCCGTTTACACGTCGAGACGGGACGAACGAATGCGTGGGAATGTATCAGATCCCGAGCGTAACGAGATCTCGTGCAGACGGCACTTTCTCACTAACACACCGTGCAATCGTCTCGAGATCCCTCCATCGCGCTGCGATGTTGGGGACAACACCTATTAGAAACATTCCTCACTGTCGTTTTCGGAAGGACAGCGCTTTTAGTCCGCGCTAAGGCGGTAAAAACGCCGGGGGTATTCGACACGCGATACTGCGTGTTTCTAGTGTAGGCGCACGCAGGCGACAAAACTGCACAACCATCGGACGTGATGCGCGATCCGCGTTTACGCAAAATAGGCATGCATGGCTTAGTGCTTTCCAAAAAGAATTGTATTTGGTAGGATCGCGGCGGTGAGTGCTAACACGTCACCACTGATATACCGCCAACGAATGAATTAGCCGATGAGGCTCATGCTGAGGAAATACGATTAAAAGCATGGTGTATTGTGTGTTTAAACCCACAGGTTTTTCCACAGATCAAATGAGATAAGTGATGCTTCACAGGGACGAATTATGCCGCAGCTGCCGTTGTTTTATTATCCAACAACACTGTACTGGATTGATGACGACGGTTTATTTTTAACGATTGCGGCGGAGCGATTTAAAGCGGATTTCACGCTAAAAACCTCATGTTCCCCGCAAGAAACCATCGATTTCTTTGCAAACTACCAGTCGTCTATTAATCCTTTAACGTTTCTACGCGGTTGTGAAGAACATGAGGATTACGATTTAACGGATCACTTGCCTGTGGATCTTGATTTTAGCAAAGTAAGACAAGTACAAAATAACGCGGAAAAAATCCAGGAAATGGCCGTTATGATTGTAGACTACCGCATGCCGCAAATGTCGGGTATTGAATTATGTAAACAGCTTTCTGCTACCGCAACGAAAAAAATATTGTTAACCGGTGACGCTGATTTCCCCGATGCTATCAATGCGTTTAATGATGGCATCATTCATTACTTTGTATGCAAAGACGATCCCCGTATCGATACTATTCTCTCTGAAAATGTGGCTAGACTCAGCAGAGAATATTTCATTGAGCGTACCAACCCCCTGCTGTACCACATAGAATCTGACTATCACATACCTCAGAGTGATCCGGTATTTACGCATGCCTTCACTGCATTATGCAAAAAACAAAACATAAAAGAATATTACCTATCAGATAAAAATGGTGGCATTTTAATGCTCGATGCACAAGGACGATCGCATTATCTGGTTATTCATACAGACAGAACACTGAATAATTTTGTTGAGTTGAATGCAATAAACAATGAAGTCATTTTTTTTGTAAAGAGCATTCGTGATCGAAGGAAAATCCCCTTTTTTGGTGTGGGTAAAGAAATGTGGAACCTAGAGACAACAACGTGGTCAAATCATTTTTATACGCCAACTGTCTGGCAAGGCCGCGAAACGTATTATTGGGCATTAGTTCCGCTGTAAATAATAATATACCGCTCGCACTTGAAGATGCGAATTTTGATGGGTAAGTCGTGCGGTATATCCTGTTTCGATGACCGGCACAAAGTATGTGTGCACGGTCATCCAAGGGGAGAAGAACACTTCAAAATACAAAAATCGCATTTTGAAGTGAAATGGATATAGAAGAATATACCGCTGCGAAATTCGGTCATGAGACATGAATATGCCGCTAGCGAATGAGCGCTATACGTGGTGAAAAATCTTATGAATTTCTGGCAAAGTATCTTAGTATTTAGCACCTGTATTATTTTTCATAATGCATGCGGATGTATTTGTATCAATGCAACTTCCGATTATAAAATGTTTGGCTCGGTATTGCGCGCGGATGTCTTAAGAAATCCATTTATGATGGCATTCCAAGACGAACATTTTACAGATTATAAAATGTTTTATGCAAGCAACTATACTCAGCTTGTTGAGCAAACCCAAAACATGCAGAAAGATCACTGTGATCTCCTATTAGGTTTGTTTGTCAGCCAAGACTGTTTGATTGCGGGCCCGCTGTTAAAAAGAAATAAAAAAATGGGTCTATCCTCAAGTTGTTCTGATGATAAGATTGCTAAATTTTATCCCTATCTCTATACGGCGGCGCCCAAATCAAGTGGTTTTTCACAACAGGTGGCGGATTATGTCAATCACCTCCAGAACGCGGGAACAATTTATGCGTTCTATCATCCTGCAAACGTATACAGCCAGACTGAATTTGATAGTTTCAAACAAACGATTAAAAAACCATTCGCTAGCATACCCATTGATTCCAACGCAAATTTTAACGTAAAAATGCTGCAAGGTAAGCAGCCCTTCACCCTGGTGTTTTTTACCTACCCGCTACCTTCGGTACAGATTTTATTAAATTTAAAATCTCATCATCTTCTTACGCATACAACAACGGTGGTAGGTGACTCTTCTTGGATATTTGATGTTTCAGTACTCAAGCCCATTAAGCCGATATTAAGGCAGCTGAAGCGTGTGGTTACCCCAAGCTTAGTCGTTCAAGGAAAAATGAGCACATCGCATTTTGCGCATGTCTTTTTGCAGCGTTATGCGCGAGATCCGGATCTGGTCGAAGTGCTCACGTATGATATGACGCGTTTGTCGGTGCAATGTTATCAAGACACCTTACGTCACGGCAACTACAATAACGCCGCTTTTTCACACTGTGTCGAACACAATAAATACCATGGCATTTCCGGCCATTTAAAATTTGAAAAAAAATCATCCTTTCCTAATCGAGATATTCATCTCATTGACTTTTTAACGCGAGTTTCATAATGGGAATTAAAAAATTATTTTTTGAAACCGCCGCCATATTAACATTCATAACCTTGGCCGTTGTTACTATTAATAGTTTTCAAGTTTACCGTAATGCCGCAAAAAGCTTAGAACACCTGCAAACGCAATATTTAAATGCCACCTTTGAAATTTATAAAAATGAAATTATTGGTGATATTTTAATTGGGAACGACAACATCCTATTATCTTTATTAAATGATATTGCGAGCACGCGTGGCGTTGGCTCTATATTGATTCATGATAAAAAAATCTTACGTACTGCCGGCTACGCTACACAATTGCCGCTGCTCACGTATAAATTGAATCTGGGTAATGAGCAATTTGAGGAGATACAACTTTACCCCTTGAAAAACTTACAGATGTTCAAGTGGATGGACACCATCCTTATTCCTTTAGCATTGGAAATGCTCATCCTTTGTTTTGGTTTTTTATTACTATTGGCAAGTATAAAGCGCAAACTGATGAACCCACTTAATAACCTGGTGTTAAGCTTAGGCACGGGGAATATCGAAAAATTTTCACCCACCGTAGGAACGGTGATCGAACTGAAACAACTGTGTATCACCTTGCAAAAAATGAATGTTGATGTCCGTAAAAAAGCACAGTACGAAGCAGAATCGATAACGGCAAAGCAAGTAGCTCATGACATTAGAAGCCCATTGGCTTGCTTAAACTTATTACTGTCTTATGTGACAGATTTACCAGAAAATCACAGAGTATTAATGCGTGCTTCGATTCAACGGATAACCGATGTTGCAAACGTGCTACAGAGTAAGGCCAAAAAAATTAATACGCTCATTGAACTGGAACCACAACCCAAAACGATTATGATTTCGTCGTTACTTGAATTATTAGTGACAGAGAAGCGAATCCAACTTGGATTGTCCACCACTGTTTGCATTGATTTGAATATAGATAAGGCGTATGGCTTATTTGCTAAAATCAATGTCACTGAGTTTGAACGGGTTCTGTCAAATTTGCTGGATAATAGCCTAGAAGCGTTTGATGATACGCCACATCATATTTTGATTGTGGTTGACTATGCTGTTAATGAAATCATTATTCGTATTGAAGATGATGGGAAAGGGATCCCTGCACATCTATTAGATAAGATGGGTACGTATGGTTTTAGCTATGGCAAAGACCATTTAAAATCATCCGGCAGCGGCATTGGCCTGTACCATGCCATAAAAACCATCGATTGGTTTGGCGGAACCTTGACGGTTCACTCCACACTGGATGTAGGTACTTCTATCGTGATAAAACTTCCGCCGTCCGCCTCCCCAGCCTGGTTTGTTAAGGGCATTGAATTAGCACACGTTAAATTAGTCCTTATTTTAGATGATGATGACTCTATACATAACTTATGGCGCGAACGGTTGGCTAAACAACCGGTCGCGGTTGCCATCCATCATTTTGCATCCATACAAGAATTTGAGCACTTCGTGGTTCACAACTTAACGTGTCCGTTTGCCCATGTCTTATGTCTTATTGATTATGAATTTGTGGGACAGAGCGTGAATGGTTTATCCGTCATTGATGGCTTGAATCTTAACGCAAGTTCTATTCTCGTCACCAGTCATTATGACGATGCGTGTGTCAGGGAAGAAGCCATGGCACTGGGTGTTGGTATCATACCCAAAGGTGTTGCGGCATACGTACCGTTGTTGTAAACCGCTAGCACTTAGCTATAGGTATACCTTGCTTGGATAACAATACCCAACAGCTTAATCTCAGGCGTTAATTCGTCTGACCGCAAATTAGGATGGATGGCGGCTAGCAGTTGATTGGGCCCGTCAATGGTTAATTTTCTCAGCGTCGCTTCTTGTGAGTTGGGATAATGAATAATAACCAGATCACCATCCTTGGGAGTTTTCAGTGGATCAATGATCAGCGTAGTTCCAATATGAAATGCGGATTCCATAGAAGGTTTAGTAGTAAGAGCATAAAGATGCTTTTCTAAAAACTCAACCACGAGCCACTGATGCCACTGCGCGGGCGTAAGTCGATGAATGAAATGTAATCCTTTGCCACAATCCTGCCATGAAATAACCGGTATCGATTGCACGTGCGCCGTAGTCCGGGCCAGGCTAGTTTTGCTGACACCCATATACAGGTCATCCACGGATGTATTGAAATAATCGGCGAGAATTTTTAACGTGGAAATTCTGGGGTCCGTTGTTTTTCCGGCTAAAATTTTATGTAAGGTGGGCTGTGGAATGTCGGCTATTCTAGCCAGCTTTGCTTCATTCAAGTTGTGGTGTTGCATGAGGGCCTGCATGTTACGTATCAGCAATGAGTCGCTGTCGTGTTGTTCACTATGAGATTTCGCAGCTAGCATTATTGGCCACCTATAAGTTATTTACTTTAGTAATTGTTACATACCCTGCTGGGTTCTCAAAGCGTTTTCTAAGCCACCATTACGCCATCTCTGTGGCAAGGCTACATTGCCCGATCGCCATAAAAACCCCAATTTAGCGCATATAAATGCACATAACGCCGGCTTATACTACACCAGCGCAGAAATTCAAAAAGTAATTGACATTGATAATTCATGTTGTACTATGGCAATGTTTTGGAAACCGCTGCGAAATATTTGAGATAGGCAGCGAGTTAATGGGTGTTATTTGAATAAGGGATAGCGGTTATCTAGCGAATCACAAGACAGTAATAATGTAAAAACAAGGTGGTTTAACATGAAGAGCAATTATGCATTTAAGCCGAAAAACGATGCCTGGTTTGAGTTCGTTGACGCTTTCCCAGGCCTCGCGCACATAAAGGATGGTACTACACGCAGTTATCTTCACATCAACCCCAACGTTTTACCTTGTTTTGGAGCAAGCAGCCCCCAAGAAATCATCGGTCTCACCATAGACGATTTAGATCAAACCATGAAACCCTATTGGGTCGCAGGTTTTGCCACGCAAGTCACAGAACTCGACAAAGAAACCGTCGCAACACGTGCGGCAATATCCAATAGAACGCAACTATTAATCGACAAAAATAATCGCTTACACCTATTAAATACCACGAAAGTACCCATCGTCAGTGATGTATCGCGTCGCGTACTCATACTAACGGTTAGCATTGATGTGACGAAAAACATGAGTGTCTTTTTTATTTTGAAGCAATATATGGAGATCCATCCCGCCAAAAAAAAAGCATGCATCGCAACCATGAATCATTTGGGAATAATCAAATTTTTTAAAGAGATCTTATCGGTTAAAGAGCTCTTCTGTTTATTTCACATGATGGAAAACCGATCGTATAAATTTTTAGCCCAGCAAATGCATATTTCCGTAAAAACCGTACAATCGCACATCAACCATATTGTTGAAAAATCCGTATTCCATACGATAGCGCAAGTATTAGAAAATGTGACACACAAAAAGATATATGATTATTCGGACTAACGCATGTCATCTCAGTGCAACGAGGGGACCCTGAACTGTCATTCAGAGCGTAGCGAAGAATCTCATGCAAGCGACGCGTATCATTAACAACACCGTGCAAACCTTCCTGAGATCCCTCACACCGTTCGGGATGACACCTTTCTTTGTCATTCAGAGCGTAGCGAAGAATCTCATGCAAGTGACGCGTATCATTAACAACACCGTGCAAACCTTCCTGAGATCCCTCACACCGTTCGGGATGATACCTTTCTTTGTCATTCAGAGCGTAGCGAAGAATCTCATGCAAGCGACGCTTCGTATCCCCCCCGACAATAACCGCTCCGTTTTGTCCGTTAAAAATCAGCAAAAATCACCGATATTACTTTGCCGCAAAAAGCATAAACTAAGCTTGCAATAAGATGCAATGCATTACAACGAAGGTATGTATATCCTCTCGCTAACAACAAGAGGGTTAAAAAAATGATTCAAGCCATGGAAAATAAACAGGTGTCCGGCATGATGTTAAACGTGAGGCATCACGAACATAAGCAAAGAATTATCTTCTTCAATCCATTGGGTACAAGCAGCCGAATTTGGGATGGGTTAACGCAGAAGCTTCAGCATGGGTATGAAATTGTGACATATGATTATCCAGGCATATTGGGCGAACCTTATTTTAAAATCCATTCTATTGCAGAGTATGCGAGTTTACTGCAACAACGCATTGCCACATTACCGCGAAAACCAACCGTACTGGTTGGATATTCACTGGGTGGCTTTGTGGCCCAGCAGTTAGCCATGCAACCACATCCACAGCATGAGGCGCTTATCTTGTTAGCCACCTCCGCACGCGTCCATCCAAAAGGTGAGCAGATCATGCGGCATTGGCGCAGCTTATTGCTGACAGAACCTCTTGATTTTTTCTTAAAAGAATTAATCTTGTGGAATTTTTCGGGGGAATTTTTGCTGCAACAACCCCTACTGTTTGATTACCTTTTAGAGTCGCTAAGAGCCCATACTATCGAAAAATTTATTTATACCGATCAAATCGAACTGGCCATTAACTACACCGAGGTTCAGCCAATTGAGAAAATCAAGCTGCCAACACTCATTATTCAAGCAACTGACGACAGTTTATTTCCGCTATTTGGCGCAAAAGAACTGCAGCAAGGTATTGCCTCCAGCGTATTGAAATTTGTCGAGGCAGGACATGCTGTATTGCACGAAAAACTCGACGAAGTCTCTCACTTAATCACACGCTTCATGCAACAACGAAGAGTAAAACATGCCGATTTAACGGAGTCCTGCTGCGATGCGTAAAAGGAGGAAATGCATCGCAGCCTTTAATGAGAGACCTGAGCACGAAGGTATGTCGCGCTATTTATTACAACAAACAGCAGCGGAGTAGTTATGCATGACTTATTAGAATTAACGATGGATAAACCAAAGGTAAAGAATGTGCAGCACGCGCGCTTGCAACAATTAATCATGACGGCGTGGGGGAGAAGTCCCTTCTATCGTCAGTTGTGGACAACGCATGGTATAAGGCAAGCAGATTTACCTAGCCTCGCACTTACCGATCTACCCATTATCGATAAAAAGATCATTATGGATAATTTTGATGAAGTCTTGACGGTATCTGATCTCACGTATAAACAGGCTAACGATTTTTTAGAGGCCTCCATCGGAAAACCTCCGACATTATGCAACGACGAATACTTGGTAATACGTTCTTCTGGCAGCTCAAATATACAAGGCATATTCGTGTATGACCGCAAAGCGCTGTCGGTCATTCAGCACACCATTGTGCAACGCATGTATCCTGGCATAAATAAATCACAACAAAAAATTCGCTATTGTTACTTGGGTACCATTAATGGCAATCTCGCCGGAGAAACCTTAGCACGACGCACCCCGGATGAGACATACGACAAACTATTGCTATCCGTATTGGATGAGCCTCACGCGATTTGCCGTGCATTACAGCAATTTCAACCGGATATCATTGGCGGTTATGCCAGTTCAATTGCTGAATTAGCCACAGCACAACTCAAGGGGGAGATCGATATTCACCCCTATCACATCAACTGTGGCGGTGATCCCTTGTCCCCAGCCGCTTATCGCCGCATCAAGCAAGCATGGCGGTGTTCCGTTTACAACATCTATGCGTGTTCCGAATCCCTGGCTGGCATCGGTGTGCAATATACCGATGATCAACCGTTTATTTTATTTGATGATTTGACGACTATAGAAATCTTGGGGGGAAACAACCAACCTGTTGGCATGCATGAATCCGGCACAGTAGTGATGACTAACCTGTATAACACAGCCATGCCGCTAATTCGCTACAAATTACAGGATTTAGTGGTAAAAGGAGTCGATGCACATGGCTTTCCTTCTATAGAAAAAATCGACGGCCGTGAAAATGTTCACCTGCCCGTGATTAACGACAGTGGCACGGTTTCTTTTATCCATGCCATTTCTCTTTCTTGTTTTTTTGTGCCAGCGGTTGAAGACATGCAATTTATTTCGCACCATCCTGGCTTGATCACGCTGCGCTACCAAGCACACGACGATCTATCTGATGTGATCAGGCAAGAATTTTCTAAGCTATTAAGTGCGCAAGCAGCACTGACACACACGCACTTTAAGGTAGAAAAAACGGAAACCAATATACGTGCTGCTACAACCGGAAAAAAACCCTTGGTGGTGATCGATGACAAATGACATGACGCTATTTGAGCGCTTAGCTTGGCATGCCTCTGGAGCAAGCAAAGGCAAGCATATTTTTCTGGCGCGTCAGGGTCAGGCTATCCGTGTCGTGACGCACGCTAGCTTAATGCGCCGGGCCTTTGGTTTGTCTTGGCAATTGCGCGAACAAGGGCTGTCTGTCGGCGACATCGCTTATATTATTTCGGTGGACCCCTACCAACAGCTACTGGGATTCTACGCCGCCATAGCCACGGGCGCTGTACCCATGATCGGCGCTTATTTACCTAAATTTGGCGCGCAACAAGACGTGCACGAAAAGATAAACTATTGGGAAACACTGTTTGGCGAAAAATGTAAGGTCATCACCGATATAGCCGATGACACGCCTAACGCAAAAGATGTTATTGCGCTAAACCCCATGACACCGCACAATGAATCCACCATGCCGTGTCATCCCTTTACGCAGCGTGAAGAGGATGCGCTGTATTTACAATCTTCCAGTGCGACCACGGGCAACCCCAAAGCCATCGTCATTACCGCAGACAACATACGCACCAACGTCATGCAAATTACCCAAGGTCTTGCGGCAACACCCCATGAAACATTTGTGTCTTGGTTGCCGTTGTATCATGACATGGGTCTGGTCGGTGCACAGTGGTTTCCTGTGTTGCAAGACTACGATCTCGTGTTGCAATCACCCTTTGATTTTAGTCGTGATCCGCTGTCGTGGCTAAAAGCGATTTCCCAATACCGTGGTTCGATCACCGCTATACCCGCCTTTGCCATTGATTATGTCATGGAAACAATCCATGCTGCAGACGCAATGGATGTAGACTTATCGTCGCTACACTCGATTTGCATTGGCGCCGAGCCGGTGAGGATGGATAGCATACGGCGCTTTACTCAGCATTTTTCACCGCAGGGTCTGCACAGCGCGGCGTTTGTGCCCTGTTACGGTTTAGCCGAATCAACACTCGCTGCGACATTCAAGCCAGCACGACAACAACCCCACTCGCTGTGGATCAATCAATTGTCTATTGTGCAAGGCAAACACGTCGAGCGCGTCAGTCCACAGGCAGCGCATGCCATTGAAATCACTTCGGTTGGTAAGCTAGTTCAAGGATTACAAGGACACATTGAATATCAGGGAAAAATCCTGCAAGACGATCTGCTGTGTGGCGAGATTTGCTTGCAAGGTCCCTCCATTACACCGGGGTATATGCTGGCAGACAAAAAAATAAAGTACCTACCTCAGCAACGATTAAACACGGGCGACATTGGCTTTGTGTATCAAGGTGAAGTGTATATCATCGATCGCGATAAAAACGTCATCATCGTCAATGGCGTCAATTATATTGCCAATGAAGTGGAAGCCACTATCTCACAGCAATTTGGCATAAAAAAACGTGACGTGATTGTGTTTGAGAGCGAAATCAACGCCGCCCAAAAAGAAATTGTGGCGGTAGTTGAAATAAAAAACGCACAACCGCTCACGCCAGCCATCCATGATATCTTTTTGCATCTTAAAAATAATACCATCGTGAATAAACTGACTATCGTCAAGCGCGGCTTTATTGAGCTTACCTCTAGCGGTAAGAAACGTTATTTTTCCGCGCGCCACAAATACCAGACGAAAAACTTTGTTGCCATCCACCACATAAACATAAAGTAACAGGAGTATCTTATGAACAATGCAGTCACTGCAATCATTGTGAGCATTATACAAAAAACGGCGAAACTAACCCGTCCTATTCATGCAAGTGAGTCACTCTCTAGTCTGGGACTAAGTTCCATGCAAATGGTTCAACTCACGATGCGCTTAGAAGAATATTTCGGGCAAGAAATCTCCGTAGAACACATGGCCAAGGTAGAAAAAATACACGATTTAGCGAAACTCATCACAACCCAGGAGTGTGCACATGAAACTGCTTGATCGTAAGGAGTATTACGCCACGATTGCACCGCATCTAACCGATTTCATGCATAAGCGCCATCCGCTGTATTTGTGCTGGTTCTTATTATATTTGCCGGCTATTTTTTTGTGTGTATTCTTCATTGTGGCGGATACAACACCTTGGCCGCTTAAATTAGCGTTGTCGATTTGCTCTGGCTTCTTGCTGGGTGGATTGATGATGCTAGGCCATGAAATTGCACATAAGTCCGTGGTAAAGTCCAAACACTTAATCTGGCCTTTAGCAACGCTGTGTCTCATGCAACACGGCATGACGGCTACCGTGTGGGATCGTTGGCATAATCGTCTGCACCATGTGCATACCCAAGTTCCGTTTGAAGATCCCGACAGTTGGGGGTATGAAAAATTATACCAATACAGTCGCTACTTCCGCTTCATCTTCAGGCTATCGCCAGGCTCTGGCAAGCATTTTAGTTTTTTCTTCTTGTTTTTTTACTTTACCTGGCAAGCGTTTATGGCAACGTTCATGCACCCTAACGTATTAGTGCGCGTGAAAGATAAAATCATCCATCGTCTGTTTTTTGTGGGTGTTTATGTCGCCTGGATCGCAGCCGTTATTCATCTCGGTGGTTATAATGTCCTATGGCTGTTGGTGATTCCGCTGGCTTGCAGCAATTTCACCATCATGATGTATATTGCAACCAACCATTTCATCTCGCGAATTAACGCGATGGATGGTCCTAACGATACCTTACTCAATACGCTCAGTGTCACAGTACCGCAGTGGATGAACTTCCTGCATTTCAACATCAGCTATCATGTGGAGCATCACTTGTTCCCTTACGTGAGTTCGCATTATTACCCTGACATTCAAAAAATCGTCAAGGCCATGTACCCGGAAAAATACGCGTGTTTGCCGTTACACGTGGCCTTACACAAAGTGTATGCGACCCCGCGTTTTTATAAAGACACTAAGACACTCATTCATCCAGAGACACGACGTACCGTGCCCACCCTTCAATAGGAAAAAACATGAAACCAGCCACACTCACCACATTCATTACGTTTTGTCTCATGCTATCCTTAGGGGTGTTTGCATCGGATATTTACTTGACTTCATTCCCACTGATAGCCGAGCATTTGCACATAAGCCAAGATGAGGTAAAGCTTTCACTGACGATCTATTTGCTAGGCCTGTGTTCGTGTCAATTGTGCGTGGGATACCTGTTAAATCAATTTGATAGATACCGACTTGCCTTAAGCGCAACACTTATTTTCAGTGTGGCGTCGTTGTGCATCATCCTGTGTGAGGGTGCCGCCCTGCTGTATCTTTGCCGTTTCGTGCAAGCATTCGGTGCAGGCATCATCACCGCAACCTCGCGCATCTTAGTCAGCGACTATTCACTGCGCGAAAATAAACAATCCAGTTATTTTGCCAAAGTGTATCTATCGCTGGGTATTGCACCGATTATTTCACCCATGATAGGTAGCCTCATTGCCGCTTACTTTAATTGGCGCTTTATTTTTTTATTCCTCGCCATTCTAGGGATGGTCCTGTTTTCATGTATTTTTGCGATTCGCGAACCTGCAAAAAAATCCAGCCATTTCACGCTGCGCACTATGCTAAATAATTACGGACTCCTGTTACAGCGTGATGCCTTCGTGCGGCATGCACTGATCATTGGCGCATCCTTTTTGGTTTATTTCACCTTCTTATGTCAGGCACCGTTTGTACTCCATGCCCTGGGGTGGTCGGTCACCGCAACGGGATTGTTATTTTTGCCGGTATCTGTGGCCTATGTCATCGCTTCACTCTGGCACAGTCGCCTAGTCAAAAAGTTAGGCATAACCACACTCATACGTTATGGACTAGCCCTGTTTATGCTGGGTAACCTGTTGCTGGTTGGCATTGCCGCGGCACCCGTTCAAGCCTATTGGACCATTGTCGCCGTGTGTGTGATGACCTTCGCCAATGGGCTACTCATCCCCGCCGCGACGTACCAAGCCATGCGCGCCGGGGCTGACGTAGCGGCAGAAACCACTTCATTGCTTGGGTTTTTACAACTCTTCCCGCCTATCATCGGTACCTTATGCCTTGCCCTATTTCATGTGCAAACCCCTATGGGCGTAGCGGCTATCACCTTTATTTCCTCGTGTGTTTTATTCACGTTACCGGTATGCATTAGAAAATATAGGAGTGTTCCATGCGTTGTCACCTAGATAAGAAAACCACGGTCATCACCGGTGGTGCCAGTGGTATTGGCTTTGCACTGGCAAAAGTTGCCTTACAAAAAAATCACGTGGTGTTTATCGCCGATATAGAACAAGACGCGCTCAAGCGCGCGCTGTGTGAATTGGCTGCGCTAGGTGATGTCGTGGGGACAACGCTGGACGTGACCGATACGCTGCGTGTGCATGCCTTTGCTGACACGGTATTTAATGAGACGGGCCACGTGGATTATCTATTCAATAACGCCGGCATTGCAGGCGCGTTGGGATTTATATGGGAAACCCCGCTGGACTTGCTGCGCCATGTGTTCGAAGTCAACGTGATAGGCATCATGCATTGTCTGCAGGCGTTTGTGCCGCGCATACTGGCGCTTGACCGCCCCGCGCACCTCATCAATATGTCCTCTACTGCAGGGGTTACCACCCTACCGTGCTTCGGGCAATATCAAATCTCTAAGCATAGCGTCGTCACCTTGACGGAAAGCTTACACCACGAATTAGCACTCCTAACCGGCAAAGTGAAGGCATCTGTCGTTTGCCCCGGCCTGGTTGCGACACGCATAGGCGAATCGTCACGCAATTATCCGCAGGTCTTACGCGAAAAATTGCAACAACAAAATCGTCACAGCGTCAGTCAACAGTGGTTAAACGCGTGTTTATCCGGCTTGCAACAAGGCGCAGATCCGCTGCACGTCGCGCAAACTATTTTTAAGCAAGTAGAGGAGAACCTCTTTTATATATTCCCGCAAGCAGACATATTACATAACGTCAAAGCACGCCAGGATGCTATGTGCAGCGGCACCTGTGCGCCCATGCCGGCTTACCTTGGACCTTAAATCCATACCCACTTCAAACCCATATGAGCTTGTGGGGCAGATTGTCGTTGCAGCATAATCTACTCATCATGAAAATTGAGTGCGCCACACTCAATTTTCATGAGTGGCAACGGGGGAAGGGATTGCTAGACATAAAATAAAGTCGTAGCCATTCAACAAAAAACACGATCAAATCCTGTGGGATTATTGCACTCCGCGCGGAATAATACCCGACATGGCCCGCTGTTAAGCAAACCTTAAGAATCATCTGTTACAACTGGAATGAACGTTCGCGCTGGCGTGAACCGTATGACTCAAGGTTCCTCCCCTGTGGACGATAACTATAGAGCAAATGACTGTGAGTGGGTGCGGGCCAAACAGTGGGTCGCCCTACTGCTAGGACGCTTGGGTGACGGCGCCGTGGTTTTTGTTGGAGATAGAGAACGAATACTGTTATCGGAGTATTCCAGACGATATTCTGTAGCCACAGACTGTACCACGTGAATAGACAGTCATTCTATTAAAAAGATGCGACAGGGTGTGACTAACCCATGCGATAAGGGCAGTCACGCGATCAGTAGGCTGTAGCCAGTGGACATGATTGATGTTGTCAGATGATATAAAAGAAAAAATTGATAAGTGGGTAACAGAGAACTCTACTGACTCAGCAAGAGCCGGCTTTGCTGCTATACCTAGCCAGGCAAATAAATACGAACTTACCCCGTTTTTAGTAGACATTATTGAATCATTGGACTTTTATTATGGGCACATAGGAACAGAAATCAAAACCGAAGAGAAGGAAGAGGCTTATCAATATTTTTTGCAGCAAATGCAAGAAAAGAACCCTGGACAGAAACAGCTATACCAACATCAAGAGGGAGAACCACCCTTTGGTTTCGCGTGTTTATTACAAACCTGGATACAACCACGCTTAGACACAGCGAAGCCCTCTGACTTTTCCTCTTTAGAATCAAATCTAAAACCGACTAGTTCAACATTCGAAGAACCTTATAAAGGGGTGGTAACACAACTATTCAACGCCCATAAAGCAGCATTAGCCACGGCAGGAATTGCAGCTGTACAGCAACAGTTGCAACAAGACACACTCGACGAACGACAGCTAAATAAAATAATCGCCGATTATAAAGACATAAGTAGCCCAGAGGCTAAAGCGATTGTTCAAGAAGCACAAGAAAAAAAGTTGCAACAAGTCCAGCAACAGTTGCGCGGCCCGATCAGCGAACAGCAATTAAAGAAAATAATCGCCGATTATGAAAAGATAAGTAGCCAAGAAGCTAAAGCGATTGTTAAAGCAGCGCAAGCAAAGATTGATTATACCGCAGAAAAGGCGCAAATCTATGCGCAAGAATTTATAAAAACGCGACAACAAATCTATTTGCGTACGCTACTGCAAGACAAAGCACAGGATGGCAGGCAAGCCTTAGTATGGCAACAAGTAGAAAAATTAGATGCCCTATTCCATGCGGGAGTATTAGTGTGGATGCTGGATGCGTCAGATCCTAATACTGCTTTAGCTATAAAAGACGAGATTCTTTCCTATAATAAATTAAAAGAGTTACTGCAAGGTGACCAACAAGAGGTCATCGATTCTCAGATAGTAGAACAGATTAGGAAACAGCTAGTTGCATTTACACAGCAAAACCCCACAGTACTGCAGCATCTAAATGAGCATCAGGTGGAAGAATATCAAAAAATTATGCGGCAAATGCAGGAGCTAGCACAGCAAATAGACCAGTTTGATCAGCAGGTAGCAGAGATACAGGAAACGGTTAACGACTTGGAATTACAATCAATTGAGCTAGTCGATGTCATTGCCACGAAAATACGGAAGGCACCCGATGCCTCATTTTGCCAAACGTTCGAGCAAACCTTGCAAGAGGGGCATCAGGTCTATCTACATGAATTTTTCAACGAAACAATGCAAGCAGCGTCGATCACAGAAGTGCCTGCCGCATTAGGTCTCTCTGCAAATGCGCAGGACCCGATTCCCTCTCTTGCAGGCCTACCGACACAACAAATAAAAGAAAAGTTACACGCTAGCCTAACAGTAACACCACTGATTGCCCATCACTATCATCAAGCAGGACAGATATTAGCAGCTAATGGCGTACCTGACGCACTAGCCCAATTGCACAGTAACATAAAGATTATGCATGGCGGAATGGCCAACCAACAGACATCTTCCACACTACTGTCCTCAATGGCCGGGGTGTTAACCGCAACAGCCGACGAGTTATCAACAGCCGTAACAAAGTCGCTGCATGCGAGTAAGCTGTCGCGTCAATTTCCAAACATGATATTAGCCGATCACGCCCTGGATGCTGCGTTAACGTTACAGCTGTATCACCAATTTGCCCAAAGTATGTCAGCTGAGCAACACCAAGCATTGGTGACTTCCGCGCTGGATATAGTCCACACACCAGCAGAGATGGTAGCCGCGATACTAGAGACGCAAGCAGCAAACTTGGATAAGCAGTGGCAAAGAAAAAATTTCGTTGAAGGGGAAGACCCAACACCCTACCGCAGTGCCTTGGTTAAAGCCGGTTTTTTGACTGATCCCAATCAAGTGCTGGCAAGCCAAATCGTTGCGGCATTACCCCAAGCGCAACAAAACAATGTCCATGCACAAGCAGCATTAGACTTAGCAAAGCGTGCAGGTATTAATTTGCCGGCGGAAGAAGTAGCTAGACTCGAACGCTTCGCTGCATTAACCACGGCGATAACGACGGTGTTGGGTTCTCAACCCGAACCACAAAAAGTTGAACCTGTGCTACTTTGGCTACGACAACTAGTACCGGCAAACGCAATGCCATTTGACGACTGGTCTAAGATGTATGTGCAACACATGGCTGAGCAAATCGATACTCATTTACCTACGCAATGGCAAAATGCTGATTATGCCATCGCTGACATGGCACAGTATTATTTAAAGGCATTTAATTCAGCGCAATCATTACCAGAGAAACAACAAGTGATGACGCGTTTATTGATGGATGCCACTCGCACAGAGAATAAAGATTGGTTGCTATCCTTAGCCGAGAAAATGCAGGAACAACACAATGCTAGTATGAAAAAGGCATATGCCGAATATCCAGAACTGATCACACACATGCAAATAGCATCCACAGCGCAGACGCCAGAAACCGCTTTGGCCGCCATAGGAGACATGCAATTTTCTGTAGCCAAGCAACAGAAAAAGGCAGAACAAGTATTGCAAAATGCCAATGCTGTGATCTCGGCAATGCAAACCATGCCAGACACTGACGCAACTGCCACTCATCTATCGCGAATTTACGATGCGTTGGCGGCGGATATCACACCGGAATCTGCCGTGTTTTACGCGCAACTGGCTAAGAAATTAAATTGGCAACAAGCCGATATTTATGTGGCCCCTTCATCGTGGCAAGGCGCTGAAGTACATGGCAAGCATACCAACGTACTTGCCTTCGACAAGATCATTGCAGCGTGTTTAGGGCAACAACGCGGCCCTATGGCAGAAGACGCCTTGATCTGTAAACTGTTGACAACGCAGCATCCTGCTGCCGATAGAATCATTAAACAGCTGCTGACAGCGCCTCAGCATCCCATCAGTCAAGAAACCTTGCAGCAAATACAAAATCATTATCGTGGGAAACACACAGATATGGCGCGCGCCATTTCCCCCCTGGTCACTAACGAGATCATACTGAAAGCTAGATCCAAGGCAGCACTGTGGCCAGACAAAAGCGAGCAAGCGCAAAGACAAGCAAAAGAACTAGGCGGACTACTCACGGATTTCAATAATAACCTCACCCAACAACACACATTGAATATCGACACGCTGGTTAGTCTGTTGAAAAATTTAGATAAGCTACACGTTGCTGAAGTCCATGTACAGCCCTTCATCTGTGATCTACAACAACGCTTAACAGCGATAACGGGCGTTGCTGCAACGCAGATAACATCCATCGCAGAATTACAGCAACACATCAAAATCACACTGACTACGCGGCTTACCACACCGGATCAGACACCTTATACTCAAGTGCAGTTAAACGGCAAGACACACAGCGGCATTTCCACCGCCGTGCGGCAACAGTTAAACGAACTCAATCCAGAAGGTGGACTAGTCGCGCATGCCCAACGTTTATTAACGATTAATGCGCTGGTTAACGGTGTCGCCAACAACATGCAACAATGGGTGAGAGAACCACTCAAACCAGCTGATATCTTCAGGGAAAATAACACCCTGATACAACAACTAGCAGATCAAGGAATCAGCGAAGAAGCATTTATCCAGCAATTCAATCGGCTATTTATAGACAGCGCGCATCGTGTGGGCTATCAATTTACACCGCTAGTCGCAGGTCAAGATTTGCGCATTCAATTACAGCAATGCTATAAGGATTGTCATCAGCAAACGGCAGATATACAGAGTAAAATTAATCCGTTGTGTGAGACCCTAGAAGATAATGTAGAAAAGCTAGTTCAAGGTCGTGACGTCAGCTTGGACAGTAATTTTGTCAGGCAATTGACGCAACAACTAGATGCAACAAATTTATCTCCCGCACAACAGCAAGGTGCAGTGCAATACCTAGTAGAGCGACTCAATAAAAAACTCGAACGCCATAGTGGCGATTTTGCTTTGCTGATCCCACCCTTGTCAGCCGATCGTACTATGGCCGATTTGCCCACGGCTATACGCGACACCTTGAATTTTGCTAAGTTGGCTAGAAATCCACGCATCAAGCAAAGACTGGATGAGTCCGCACAGTTAGAAAATCAGTTAACACAGTTGCAGACTGGAGATCATGAGGCAGCCGAACAAGCCAAACACGCTTACCTAAACCACGTACAGCAAGGAGAACAGTTAGCCGCGCAACTTGCAACGGATTTTCCAGACATACATTTGGCGACAGTCACGCAATGGTCCAGCGCACAGCAACGCGTAGAAGCCGCATATCACAACGTAATCGCAACCCGTTTGCGCGTGCTGGCTGATGCCATCAAACAAGAAACCACCGGGAAAGCTGCACAGGGCATAGCAGAGGAAGTTCAGCATATCCTCAAGAATGTACCTATCACTACGGATTTAATCCAGAAGATCAACGCTGAATGCAGCGGCAATCGTTATTTTACAGCTATCAACACTGCTGAACCCATGCAAGCAAGCATAGAACAGGCGTTTAGCCAAGCCTATGCCCAACGTCGCGAGGATATACAGCAGGCTCAGCAATTAGCGCAACAGGCGGCGACTAAGACCAAAGTATTTTTCCGCGGCATGTTAGGCTGTGTGGATGGCAAGCAGTTAGGCCAGGATTTTCCACGCACTCATTTAAAACAGTTATCTGCAGAAACTGACGCCTCATTTGAACCTTTGCATGATAAAAATTTAGTCGCTGCACCATTAAAAGCCGCCTATGCTCATCCAGAGCAAGAACGTCTACGCAGTAAGGCAGTGAAGTTTGCCGCACATGCCAATAATCACTTAGTCGCCTTGGGAGTGGGAGAATCTGAGCAAGCACAACAAACATGGCAAAACCACATTCAACCCAAATGGAACCAGACGAATATACAACAGTTTCGTGAGCTCGCCACCAAATACCACATTGACTTCCCAGCAAGTTTGCAACGCACTCCCACAACAGTGGATGGCAATTTTTTACGTGAGTTGACTACCTTTATTCAAACTATTCAGCAATGCGTTACGTTGGATATAGATAATTTCAAACAAGATAAGTTGCCAGCGCATATTGAATTTTTTTATGAGATGGTAGCCCAGGGAAATGTTCCTAGCGCTGGCGCAATTACAAATGCTGACGCAATTCATAAAATAAAAAAATTCGTGGAAGTAACAAAAGAATTCATGGGAGCAACAGGAGAATTCGCGCAAGCAAAAAAAGAACTCGCGCAGGCAAAAAAACAATTCAAGGAAGCAAAAAAAGAACTCGCGCAAGCAAAAAAACAATTCGAGGAAGCAAAAGAAGAACTCAAGCAAGTAAAAAAACAATTCAAGGAAGCAAAAGAGAAATTAGTGGGAAAAGTAACTACCCCGATACAAGCGTTAGTAAAGCTGGAAAAAGCACAGGCCAGCGCGCAAGTATTAACAGAGGCAATGCAACCTTTACAAAATTTTATCAAGGACTCAGTTACAAGAGAGCAGTTGCAACAAGAATGGCAGCAATTACAAGAAGGGCTACAACAAGCCGGGCTGTTAGAAGCTGGAGGTAGCCTAGTCAGTTTAAGCGATACAACAAACCACATGCGCGTGCAAGAAGCGCAGCACATGGCAAAAGCGGTTGTCGCTTTGACCACGCCACTCGCTGAAAAGGACGACTTTAAAACGGGAGTGAATACGCAGTTTGATGCGGCCTATACCGAAGTGAACAAAGCGCTAACCCTGCGCTTTCAACGTGAAAATGCGCCGGTATTCGAAACAGTGTATGCCGAAATGTTACAAGCCAGTACCATAGAGCAACTGGCCGCAGCTGATGTTGCTAGGGTTAATGCGCAATTGCAAGCATTGAAAACCGATACAGATGCATCGAATAAATTAGCGCATATCGCAACAGTAACCAGTACACTACTGCATAATCCGCACGCTCATTTTAGTACTAGCGAAAAGAAAGATCAGGTAGGCGATGGCGTCATTGAGGCATTACACAAGCCAAATGATATCAGATGCCGTGCGCAAGATGGTATAGACGCTGTGGCCAAGACGTCGATGCGTGCATTGCACGTCGCGCGTTTACAACGCTTGCCAGAAATCATTGAACAGCAACATGCTGCACCGTTACGCCAATTACTAGATGAAGCAGAACAATCTTTAAGTGTAGTAGTACAGCCATTGAGTGTTGCAGGTCTGCAACAACACCACGGTCAACAAATCAGTGCGCTAGAGGCTTGTCGGGATATCTTAGCAGCTGATAATAAACAACTACTCGCATTAATGAAACAAACCAATGAGAATTTAGACGGTGGCACTGCAGCATTGATTCAGCGTTTGCAACATCAGTTGGATACAAACCGTAGCGAACTTTACCAGGGTCAAATACAAAAAATTACTGATTTAATCAACTTCTTAAAAGAACATTCGTTACGGAAACAACTGGATAAAGTAGATGAAGCATTGACTACACAACGCCAAGCATTAAGTAAGCAACTTATTGAGCTTGTTACGGGTTATGCACAACAAACAACAGAATTAAATGAACAAAGCACCGCTATAACAAATAAAATATTGGAATTAACCCAGCGCGTAGCGGCAATAGACGTACACACGGATTATCCGCAGTTACAAAAAGATTTAGCTACGTGTCAAGAGGAAATCACACGGCTGTTGGATGAAGCAGAGCAACTCATCGAGCAAGTACAAAAGCAACTGGCGCAATGCGATGAGGTGTTGAGTAAGTCAGATATCAATGAAGCGAATAAACAGCCGTTTAGGGAAGCACAACAAGCATTACAACAAACGTTACAAAGCTTAGAACAACAAAAGAAACAGTTACAGCAGCATGCGCTGGCGTTGCCACAACAAAAAAC
Source organism: uncultured Gammaproteobacteria bacterium (assembly GCA_964646995.1). Classification (GTDB taxonomy): domain Bacteria; phylum Pseudomonadota; class Gammaproteobacteria; order CAZYIF01; family CAZYIF01; genus CAZYIF01. The sequence goes on along the minus strand of CAZYIF010000001.1, from coordinate 2,826 downwards.
AGACGCACAACACCGTTATACCCAAGCACATACGGATTCTTTGCAACAGGTGCAAGCCTATGCAACGTGGTCAAGGCAACAGGTTACTGACGGCAAGTATGGCGAGCGTTTGCAAGAGGTCATCAGTGCAGAGAAACCCGACCTGTTGTTCTCTACTACCAGAGACCTAGAAAAAGAATTAAAAGCCCAGCTAAACAACAAGCATGAGTTAACTGGGGGAACTGATCCCCTCAGACGTAAACAAGCAGTCGAACGCGTAGATCAACTATTTAAAGGACTACCTAACACGTCGGAATTTGATGGGCTACGAAAAGGATATGAAGCGGCACAACAAGAGATTCAAGCAGATAGACAACAACTAAAAAGCCAGTTGCAAACCTTGCGTGAGTCCCCTGCCTATCGCTTATCTGCAGAATACGAGCAAGCCAAGCGTTGCGTTACCGATATATTGGCAGACATCCGTAACGCGCAACATTTACATACTTTGGAGGCATTAAGCACCGACTTACCAAACAGAATGGGTGAATTAACCCAACATCTACAAGACTCAACCGTACGCGAGTGGTTTGTCGATTGGTTTAACCGAACGGCTTCCACAGATGAGGCAGCCATATCACCAGAGGTTGCGGCACAGGACCCCACTGTATTAGTTGCAGAAATACAGCGCCAATTGCAGCTGGCTATTACGAATAAATACGAAGCCAGAGAGAATGTTCTGCAAGAGCATATCGCTACTGCTTTGCAAGATTATGTTGAGGCTGTTAGACAAATACCACAGGCGGATAATGAACAACAGTTAAATGAATTAAAAACGAAAACAGACCTGATGGCAAGTATTTTGCCAAACATTTTCCCTGATCAAGCGCGATTATTTGCAGATACGCCAGTTGCCGCAGGAGAGACACCTTACGTTGCGAAAATGATTGATAGGAATTTACAACATGCTGGAATTGATTTAACGCAAAGTCACGACGAAGAATTTGACGTAACAGCGCTAACCCGTGATGAAACCGTAAAACAGCATTTAGAACAACACGCCCAATGGGTAGCTGAGCAAAGACTAGAACAACTCAAATCAAATGCGTTTGCTGAAGGTGAGACATTAGGCAAAGCCATTGCCGGTGACTTTGCTGGTTTTGCAGCATCACCCTCTACAGTGGCTGCAGTGGTAAATGCGTACCATCAATCCATATCTAAATTAAATCAAATCGATGCCTCTGCGACAGAATGCGGTGAATCATTTAGGCAAGGTGTCAAACAAGGATTTAATTCTACGCCTGCTAATTTTGATAAATTCGGACCGAGAACTGAGGTAAATGCAGAAAAATTCACAGAAAAAGCCAAAGAAAATGCGCAAAGCACAGTGCCATTTATAGCTATAAATCATCAATCTGAAATTACTTTCCTGGGTGCTGAGGCACAGAAAATGTTGCCACAAATATCGAGCATCAGCAGTAGTACCGAACCCACAAGCACTAAGTTTGCAACATTAACTGCACAGCAAGAACAAGTTGCTTGGCTCGCTGAACAGTTAGCCGATTTAGAAAACCGCTTACACGCCGATAGCACTGCTTACCAAACCAATGCACCAAAAATTTTCACCCAACCCAACCCATTCTCAGGCTTGCTGCAACAAGTTGCCGGAATAAAACAACAGCTCGACACACTAACCGACGAAATCGCCTACCAGCGCGCGATGGTGCGGTTGCCGCAATACCAACAAATATTTACCGAAATGGCGACTACAAATGACGCTGGCGCGTTGATGCAACGGGAAGCGGGTTGGAAGCGACAAGTGATACAAGTCGCCACAGAAATAAATTTCACCGGTGCATCCGATGCTGCACGCGAAAAATTTAAAAAAGAGGTAGAAAAAACAGCGCAGCAAGCCGCCAGCGCAACGGATGATGACACACTTAAAAAGGCCATGGCCGATCATTTCGACCAACAATATCTAGCACGCTTGCAGGCACTGGCGAATATGAAATGGCATCTCTTCGCCCAAGAACAGTCTGCCCCCACTGCATCCAAGGTGACTAGCGTCACGTCTGTCCCTGCATCGGCACCTTCTCCGGCATCCAGCACCACAACATCAACTAACAGTACGTCACCGTCTGGCTTACTCATCTCTACACTTAATGGTTGCGAGATCAGCTTTAGCGGTAGTCATGTGAACGCTACAAAGCTAACAGAATACCAAGGTGATGGTAAAACCTTAGAAAGTCACACCGGGCAAACATTTAATATCAGCATGGATAACGCAGGTTATGGTAAAGCGGTCTATGATCCACAAGCAAACAATACTCCTGATATGCGTATGGCAACGATGTTAGAGATGGTGATGACGGTACTCAATACCTGCCCGGAAAAATTAGAATTGCGCGGCGATCCACACATGGTGGCAGTGGGTAAGGCATTTGCTGAGTTGATTCGGGCTGAACTGAAAGCAGATCCGACCAAGTACAACGGCTATGATTTCAACATAGAATGCCATCCAGATAAACCCGCTGCGGGTGTTACTCGACAGCAGGTTAAAGAAGATGTGAAAATTTTCATGGTGACAGTCGAAGCAGATTTTAAAAACACAGCTTCCTCTAGCGCTTCATCCCAGTGTGGATCTGGATCCGAGGTACAACACATATTATCCGCCATCGAAAGCAATGCGGCAGGTTTGGCAGCGGCGCAGAAAACGCAAACTGCTGCTGGCGCATCCAGCCAGCTCTCCAGCAGGCGTTTGGGTTGACGGTGATATGGCAACGCACTAAAAACACTGTCATGCCGAGTACAACAAAGCATCTCAGCGCAATGGCAGCGTGTTGTTAGTGC